>JAILRO010000061.1 GCA_024698145.1 Lachnospiraceae bacterium | reverse complement strand
ACAGGCATAGTGAAAGTAAAGATCCATACAGTGATGAGGATTTATTAAGCAGATCTTCCTTTAATTTTACTTTTGCGATATATGACTCAGAATCGAAAATATTGTATGTGTGCGAATATGACACATAGCAATCAAGATAATATTCAAAACTGGTCGTTGATGAAATACTTGATTGGATATGCAGGAGATATTGACTTTTAAACATACAAGTGCTATTGTGTTAAGTTAGTGGTGGCTAACCATGAACGGTTTTCGCGGAGTTAATTATAAGAGAACGAAGTCTGTAGCAGAGGATGATGACTGCTGTGATTACAGACTGACAAAATCTTTTTAGGAGGAGATGTCATGCAGACAGAGAATAGCGAGCTTAAGAAGAAAACGATCAAGACCATGAAAGGCAAAAAGGCATTCAAGGATGAGATCACCAAAAGGTTATCATCGTCTGAATGCGAAAAGATATGGCGTGATGCCCATAAACGCCTGTATCGGATGTATGCTGATCACCAGGATCTCACGAAGGGCGTGGCTATGCATACGGACTCATTCATATTCCCGGCGGCAGCCATCTATTTGGCAATGAAAGAAGTTAATCCGGACATGGCCTATGATGTCATGAAAAAGATCATGGCAGAAAAATCAATCAAAACGGGGAAATCAATCGCAAAATGGTGCAGGATACCTGGCTTTAGGAAGTTTTTTTTGGGCATGTGGGATTCACTGAGTCACAAAATGTTCGGAGAGACAGCGGGTTTCAAGAATGTGTTCTATCCCAGGGAAAAAGGGTGCTTCCGTATGGATATCATGCAGTGTCCGTATAACAAATATCTGACGGAGCAGGGATGCCCGGAGTTGAACATCCTGTTTTGTGAGAATGACGTTCATTCATACGGGAATCTCCCCGGTCTTAAGTTCAGCAGAACAAAGACTATCGGAGCCGGTGATGATCTCTGCGATTTTAAGATGGAGCTTATGTAAGGAGAAGAGTGATGAAGTATGCAGGTATGCCATCCGCTATGTGGATGCTCTATAAAAAGTCCTTTAGGAATCATTTGGTCTCAGATCTTGGATTTGCAGACGATGCGGCAGACAGGATAACAAAACAGGCAAAACCGAAGTACAGAGAGATCATTGAAAAATTGCCGGAATTTGAGAAAGCAGACAGATTCAAGGCGAATATCGTCAACTGTGCTCTGCTTGTTGCTTTCCTTGAGTGCATGGACAGGCGGCCTACGGTAGAGGAACTCACGGACTTCTATGAAGCTGCAATGACGATGACAGCAACAAAGATATTCTGTAAAAAGGGCGGTAAGATCAAGTTCACGGAAAAGGACATAGAAGGGATGAAAGCAACTGCGGCATTAAGGGCGGCAGACCGCAATCCGTATTCATGGAACATGGAATACATCCCATATGATGATGACAACGGATATGAGGCAAGGTTCTATAAATGTGGTATATGCGTTCTTATGAAAGAATATGGATATTTTGACCTCGTTCCTGCTATGTGTCATCTGGACTATACGATGAGTGAACTAGGAGGGGCCACGAACTTCGTCAGAGAGTACACGCTTGCATCTGGCGGGCCGTATTGTGATTGCGGATATAAAAAGAGGAATGCGTGATGAAACATTTATTTTTTTCTTGACTCTGACGTAACGTAATAGTTTATAATGTGCTTACACGTGAAGGAGATGAGAAGTATGATGACAGTAAATGAAGTAAGTAAGCTGACGGGAGTGAGTATACGCACTCTACAGTATTACGATAAGATAGGACTTTTGAAACCGGCGGAGTATACCGAGTCCGGATACAGGTTGTATGACGATGCAACATTAGAGAGACTGCAGCAGATTTTACTGTTTCGTGAGCTTGAGTTTCCGCTTAAAGATATCAAAGATATCGTTACCAGATCTGATTTTGACAAGAGTAAGGCACTTAAACAGCAGATTGAACTTCTGGAACTTAGGAAGGAACATATAGAGAATCTTATTACCATGTGCCATGATTTAAAAAAGAGAGGAGTGAGACATTTGGATTTTACAGCGTTTGATTCAAGTAAGTTAAATGAATACGCCAAACAGGCAAAAGAGCAGTGGGGAAATACAAAGGAATATAAGGAATATAGCCAAAAGAGCAAAGGACGCACAAAGAAAGATGAGGAAGGTATAATGACTGACTTCATGAAGATTTTTGAGGAGTTCGGCATGATGAAGGAAAAGAATCCGTCCGATTTGGAAGTGCAGAATCAGGTAAGAAAATTACAAAGTTTTATAACTGAGCATTTCTATAAATGTACCAACGAAATTCTTTCCGGTCTTGGTAAGATGTATGCCGGAGGCGGTGAGTTTACAGAGAACATCGATAAGATGGGTGGAGAAGGAACGGCTGCATTTACTCACAAAGCGATAGAGATTTATTGTGAGTAATGTGGGTGATATAAACCTAATGGTTTGATTAAGGTTAACTGGGCTAAGAAGATGTGGAAAGGGCACGTGAGGAACGTGCTCTTTTTTCACTTATCTCTTGAAAAATGAAAAGAAATATGATGCAAAAGACACGCGCTTTTCGGAACTTCATCCGGTGGCGGGCAGGCAATGTCACTTTGTGTATATATAAAGCATTAAGATAGTCCGCGAAGTAACACTCAAATGAGTGAAAACGAAAATATTTATTTATGGGAAATTGCAAATGTGGTATAATACCAAAAGTTGGCAAAAAAGAAAAATAGGAGCATACTCATATGTTAATGAAAATCTAGTTCAAATGCGCAAATTGTTATCGATGACACAGGAAGAGCTGGCCGAAAAGGTTAGACATAAAGAGGAGAGGAAAAGCGAGAGATGATACGGACAAGAAGAAATAATTTCATAGCTATATTTATGACATTTATAATAATAATGGAAATGATAGTTCCAGTTAGTGCTAAGGACATTAAAAAGGCTGCGACTGATACATTGCCGAAGATTAGTATTAAGAACTTACCGGACAATGGTGATATATTTGAATCGGGTGAGATTGTTTCTGTATGGGAAGCCGAGGATGTGCCCGGTGGTACTAAGAAACATGGGATTTTAGTATATTATTACGATTTAGGTATGGATACATCAGGTGAACCATTTTCAAAATATATTAGTGCATCTGAGGAAGAAAAATGGTCTACAAAAACTTATGATTATAATGACATTTATGCCTTTAAACCTAAACCGTATGTGATTAATCCTGAGAGTGAATTCTATGCGTGGAGGGTTGTAGGCTCCGATGTGATAGAGTATGCTGGTATTTGGTGTGTGAGGGTAAAACTGCAGGCTGTTGCCAAAACATATAATATAGTATTTAAGGATGGCGACGAAACAATCGGAACTCCGGTTACAACGTATAGAACAAAAAAAGTTGTGTCGGTTCCAAAGGTTACTCCTAAGCAGGGTTATAACTTTCTTGGCTGGAATTATGAAATTTCATCAACCCGCGTTCCTTCTTCGGTTAGAACCGTGGATGAATTGATTACAAATATGCCGAAGGTGCCAACACCGGACAAAAACGGATTACATGTTATTGAGCTTAAAGCAGTATGGGCGGGTAATCCATATAAGGTGCACTTTGACGCTAATGGTGGAACAGGAGAAATGCCGGATCAGGACTTTGTCTTTGGGGTAACTCAGAATCTTACAGCAAATACATTTACCAAAAAAGGCTTTGCATTTGCCGGATGGAATACAGTCCCTGATACCAATACCGCTACGGGAACGGCGTATGCTGATAAGGCGAGTGTAAGGGATCTTACTACTACAAAAGATGCAACTGTTACTCTCTATGCGCAGTGGACTCCGGTCAAAGAACCTAAGGTGGAATCAAAAGCAGAACCAAATCATTATAAGAGTGTTGAGGCAACTACGGAGAATCAGGAGGTTTCTGAAAAGAAGGAAGAGGTAAAGGGCTCGGTATTCAATCTTTTGCAGGCCCATTCGTATAAATACACTAAGAAATCTATTTCGTTGAAATGGGTTCATGTCACAGGTGCAGACGGCTATCAGATATACGGAAGCAAGTGTAACAGCGAGGGCGTTAAGCGTAAGTACAAGCTCGTAGATGAAATTACGAACCCTAAGACTGTCAAATGGACAGCCAATGATTTGGAAGAGAACACCTACTATAAGTTCTACATCAAGGCTTACAAGAATGTGAATGGTAAGAAAAAGAAGCTGACAATCTCAAAGACTATTCATGCAACGACAATAAGCAGCAAGTATGGTGTGGCTCAGTCTATAAAGGTGAATAAGTCGAAGGTGAAATTGAAAAAAGGCAAGACCTTCAAGATTGTTGCAAGGGAGATTAACAAAGACAGACGTATTGCTACCCACAGACCGATATGCTTTGAATCTGCAAATAAAAAGATTGCCACGGTTGATGAGAATGGTGTGGTAAAGGCTAAAAAGAAGGGTACGGTAAAGATATGGGTATATGCCCAGAACGGTATCCATAAAGCAGTTAAGATCAAGGTTAAATGAAAAAATATCATTTTAGTTTTCTTTGATGAAGACTTTTATGGAAATTTAATATTGACACAAAGTGAGAAATGTGATAAAACAATTACCGATAAATGAATTATCGGTAATTGTTTTATTGGAGGGCAATATGTCGGTAAGAGATACCAGTATAGACAAAAGATTAATTCAGAGTGCAAGAGAAGAGTTTGCTAAGAACGGGTTCATAAAGGCCGATCTGAAAATTATCTGTGAAAAAGCAGGCGTGACAACCGGAGCAGTATACAAGAGGTATAAGGGTAAGGAAGAACTCTTTTGCGATGCTGTAAAAGATACGGCTGATATTTTGGATAGTTTTGTGGCTGTCCGAACAGATATGGATTTTTCTAAAATGACAGATGAAGAAGTTCGCGCCACATGGGATATGAATGAAAAATACACCTTAGATCTTTTCAAAACTCTGTGGAAGATAAGGGGTGATTTTGTCTTACTTCTTGAAAAGTCGGCAGGAACAGTCTATGAAAAATATGGACATGATTTTGCCCAACGAATGACTAATGCATATTGGCAATACTACATGGAAGCTAAGAAGCGCGGTTTGGCAAAAGCAGATATTTCCAAAGATGAAATGCATGTACTTTGCACATCTTTTTGGACAGCAATCTATGAACCGTTTATTCATAAGATGACATGGAAGGAAATAGAATGGCATTGCAAAGTCATGTGCAGGTTCTACGATTGGACCAAAGCTCTTCAAATGGAAAGATAATTAAAAAGCCGTCGAAAGACGGCTGAAAAATAACTACATGGTTAGCAATAACTAACCAAACAATTACAGAAATGGAGGGAACACCATGTTTAAAAGAGTATCTCCTTATATAGGAGAATACAAGAAGTATACCGTGTGGGCAACAATCATGATGTCTATTGGTATCGTTGCAAATATTGCACCTTATTTTTTTCTTTACCAAATAATTTCGCCCCTTATTCGGGGAGAACATTTAGATGCATCTTTCATCCTTGTCAGAGTTGTGACTATTGCCGTTTGTGAGATTGTCTTTTCCGTTTCTTATGTACAGGGACTCGCATTTTCACACATCAGTGCTTATAACACTTTGAAGAATTTAAGAGTTTCGCTTCAAGGGAAACTTGAAAAACAACCCTTGGGAAATATAACTGAATTAGGAACAGGACGTATTAAGAAAGTCTTTACGGATGATATTGATCAGGTCGAACTTCTTTTGGCCCATGCAATTCCTGAAGGAATTGCTAATGTTGCGATACCTGTTATTATAATTGTTCTTATGTTTGTATTTGATTGGAGACTTGGATTATTGTCTCTTGTTCCGCTTGTGGTGGGAATGTTTGCTATGGGCATGATGATGAAAGCGGGCATGGAAAAAATGAATGCGTACTATGAATCTGCGGCCAACATGAACAACACGATTGTTGAATATATAAACGGTATGGAAGTAGTTAAAGTCTTCAATAAAGATGGAGATTCTTATAAACGATTCGGAGATGTAGTAAGAAGCTATCGAGACTTTACACTTGATTGGTATAAGGTTTGCTGGCCATGGATGGCGATATATTCCAGCGTTTTGCCTTGTCTTGTATTGTTGATGTTGCCGTTGGGTTCTGTGATGGTACTTGGAGGAACAATTGCACTTGATAGAATGGTACTTGTATTTTGCATGTCTTTTGCTGTGGGTCCTTCTGTTTTAAAGGCACTTAACTTTGCCGGAAAGTTCCCGCAGCTTGATTATAAGATTGCTGAGCTTGAGAAGATGATGGAACATCCTCCTTTGAAGGAAGGTATGTCTGAATTTAAGGGAAGCAATCTTGATGTTGAATTTAAAGATGTTCATTTCGGTTATGAGGAAACAGAGGTCCTTCATGGCGTGGATGTCAGTTTTAAACAGGGAACAACAACAGCGCTTGTTGGTGAATCCGGAAGTGGAAAATCAACACTTGCGAAACTATTGGTACATTATTATGATCTTGATTCGGGTAAAATTTCGATAGGTGGTCAGGATATAACCGATATGTCTTTGGAGGCACTTAATAATCAGGTTGCTTTTGTTTCACAGGAACAATTTTTGTTTAATACAAGTTTGTATGAAAATATTCTCATTGGTAAGCCTGATGCAACAAAAGAGGAAGTGCTTAAAGCGGCTGAAAGAGCTCAGTGTAACGAGTTCCTTGAAAGACTTCCTGATGGCATTGAAACACAGGCGGGCGACGGAGGTAAGCAGTTGTCAGGTGGAGAACGTCAGAGAATATCTCTTGCAAGAGCAATCCTTAAGGATGCCCCGATTATAGTTTTGGATGAAGCAACGGCGTTTATGGACCCTGAGAATGAAGAGAAGATGAACGCGGCGCTTGATGAAATTGTAAAGGACAAAACTGTACTCGTTATCGCTCATAGACTTTCAACCATAAAAAATGCTGATAAGATTTGCGTGATGAAAGATGGTGTTTGTATTGCAGCGGATACACATGACAAATTGGTTGCTGATTGTCCCGAGTATAAGAAGTTGTGGGATGCGTCAGTTTCGGCAAGTACGTGGAAAGTGAGGGCTTAAGATTATGTTAAAGATAATGCACAGACTTATAAATAATACCGGAAAGTATAAGGGCAGAATTCGCGCCTCGTATATCACGGCTTTCTTTAAAGGAATTATGATGAAGGTGCCTCTTATATTGTGCTTTTTCTGCATAAGTTGGTTTATGCAAGGGCAGATGGATAAGAAAAAGTGTTTATATTTGGGTTTGGCAGTAATTGCAAGCGTTTTATTAGAGGCATTGTTTGAACATTTGTCCAATATTCTTCAGTCAGCAGCTGGCTATATGGTATTTGCTGATATGCGTTTGAGGCTCGGTGATCATTTGAGAAAACTGCCTATGGGTTATTTTACCGAAGGTAATATCGGAAAAATCAGTTCGGTTCTATCTACTGACATGGTTTTTATTGAAGAGAATTGTATGGGAGTTTTGTCTGAATTGGTGACATTTATAATTTCCCAGGGGATTATGACGGTCATGATGTTCGTGATGGACGTGAGACTTGGATTGTTGGCCTTGATAATTGTTATGGTATTTATCGTGGTTGGTAATTTGATGCTTAGAACATCCGAAAAGCATTCCATAATAAAGCAGGAAGTGAGTGAGTCTTTAACTGAGGAAGTTCTTGATTTTGCGGAAGGTATAAGTATTATTAAGTCATATAACATGTTGGGTGAAAAATCTAAAAGGCTCACTGATGAATTTGATAAGAGTTGTAAGGAAAGCATCAATTTTGAAATTGCATACAGTCCGTGGTCAATGGCACTTTATCTGACGTTTGGTATAGGCACATCGCTTGTCCTTGCAATGTGCGCGTATCTCTACAATACAGGTGAAATTTCGGATATATATATGGTCGGTATGTCACTTTTCCTTTTTGATATGTTTGCATCAATCAAGGGTTATTATTCGCAAATGGCAAGACTTACCGTAACAAATGCGAGCCTTGACAGAATAGAAGAGGTATTCAAAGCAAAAGAATTAAAGGCTGAAGGGAAAAATGAACTTGTAAGTGCTTCTGAGATCGGAACAGGATCGGTTGAAATTGCTTATGATAATGTCAGCTTTGCATACACTGATAAAGACGTACTTAAGAATGTATCATTTGAAGTAAAACAGGGAGGAATGACGGCGCTTGTCGGACCTTCCGGAGGAGGTAAGTCAACAATAGCGTCACTTCTTGCTCGTTTCTGGGATGTTAAGAGTGGACGCATTCTTGTAAGAGGTGAAGATATAAGAAATGTATCTCTTGGATGCCTTATGGATCAGATTAGTATGGTTTTCCAGAGGGTTTATCTGTTTCAGGATACTGTATATAACAACATAACTATAGGTCGTCCTGATGCGACAAAAGAAGAGGTTGAAGAGGCTGCCAAAAGAGCAAGGTGTTATGATTTTATAATGCAGTTTCCGGATGGCTTTGATACAGTAATCGGAGAAGGAGGGGCTTCATTATCAGGTGGTGAAAAACAGAGAATATCCATCGCAAGATGTATATTGAAAGACTCTCCTATCGTAATACTGGATGAGGCTACCGCAAGTGTGGATGCGGACAATGAGTGGGCTATACAGGAAGCAATTTCTGAACTTTGCAAAGACAAGACACTTCTTGTTATAGCGCATAGGCTTAAGACCATAAAAGATGCAGATCAGATACTTGTTGTTTCAAATGGTGAGATTGTAGAAAGTGGTGATCATTCGTCACTTATGAATATGGGCGGAATATATGCCCGCATGGTTTCATTACAGGCTTCATAACAATCATTTTTTGATGTCTGATTTTTGGAAGGCTTTTCTGTAGCTAAGTGGTAATAATCCCTTTGCATTACTGAAAAGTTCAGCAAAATGACCCGGTGAGACATAGCCTACAGCTTTTGCGACTTCAGAAACAGGAAGGTCTGTGTAGGCAAGAAGATGTTCTGCATGATCTATTCTTACTTTCTGAATGTAGTCAGCTATGGTCATACCGTAGTATGCTTTAAATGCGTTTTTAAGTTTGGTTGTACCCATAAAGGAAAGTTTTGCTAAAGATTCAATGGAAATTTTATCTGCGTAATGATCATTTATATAAAGACCAAGGCTTTTCAGCAATTCTGCATCGTCAGAAGAAAGAATGGCCTTGGCTTTTTTGTTCAGTTTTCTGTGATGCTCGAAAATAAGAGAAAGGGCTTCTCTTGCTTTTGCATCATAATAAAGGGCTGCCGATGAGGCTGATCCCTCGTACGTCCAAATATCCCAAAGAAGTTTCTTCATTTCGGGAAAATCTGATGTTTCGTCAATGCTTCTGAAGGCGGATTTGGGATCTTCATATGCTGTTCCAAAATTATCTTTAAGAACCTGGTGAAAGAAATCCGGTCTGTATTCTATGCCTATTGATTTGATGGGGATGTTTCGATGAATAAGGGCGTGAAAAGGTTGATATCCACCAAGGAAACTCTTGATTACATGACAGTTTAAACTTCTATAAGGATTTAATTCTTCTCCGGAAATAGACTCATACCAGGTTATGCTAAGGCATTCGGGAAAATCCATGTTGAGAACGGCATCTTCCTTGTAAAAGAAGTCGTGAATTTTGATATTGTACTGTCCGGGCATTTCATAATACCAGTAGTATCCTTCACCGTATTCGGGTGAAAATTCAAAACATTCTCCTCCGGGAGGAAAACCTTTTGGCGATTTGCAGGGTTTGAAGTTTGCCTGCTTAAATAATTTTTTATAGTATTCTTTGTTCTTATTACTCATAATATTTGTTCCAATCCGACGAATGAATATAAAAATCAGACATATACTGTCCCGCCTTATTGTATCATTTAATTTTATAAATTACAATGCATCATTGAAGAAAAACATCGGAGGTGTAGGACTTTATGAAGAAGAAAAAGGAGAAAAAAGGATTTGCCTTATTGATGGAATGGGCAGGAGTGAATAGATATTTTATTTACTTATCTGTCTTTCTTGCACTTTTGGCAAGCGTATGTGGAATAGTACCGTATCTTATTTTCTATAAGCTTATTGATGCAGTTGCTTATGGAACTCTTGATATCAGTTACGGTGCGCATCTTGCAGGAATTCTTGTTGTTTTTACTGCGATAAGGGTTGTCTGTAATGCTGCAGCAAGCTTGTGCTCGCATAAAGGGGCGTACAACACGTTATATGAGGTCCGTTGTATGGTGACTGAACATATGGCAAAAATGCCGATGGGAGCATTGAATGAGAGAAGTCTTGGTGAGATTAAATGTGTTATGAATGAGAGTATTGAGAAACTGGAATTATTCCTGGCACATAATTTACCTGAACTTGTATTGTATCTTTTCGGACCTGTAATAATGTTCATTTGGCTTTTTTCAGTGCATCATAAACTTGCGCTGCTTAGCATTCTTCCTCTTTTGTTTGTGATCATTGTAATGGTGATTATGTTTGCAAGATTCTTTAAATTTATGGACAGAATCAACGCTTCGGCCGGCGATCTTTCGAGTACGGTTTCGGAATATGCCAATGGAATGAGGCTTATAAAAGCATACAACATGAGTGTTAGATCATTTAGAAAGTATTCGGATGCAATTGAAGGACAGTTTTCAATGTGGAGTGATATATCGAAAGCAACAGGCCCTCTTTATGCAATCTATGTTGTTTTGTTGGAATGCGGAATACTTTTTCTTGTGCCAGCAGGAGGATGGCTTTTCGTGAATGGGCATATCACTGCAGGAGTTCTTCTTTTGTTTGCATTTATCGGTACCCAGTATCTTACAGATGTAAGACCGTTGCAGGAACTGTCAAATAATCTTTCTTTTGCGTTAAATGGTGTCAATCAGGTAAAAGATATTCTTGATGTTGATATTTTTGAAGGTGGAAGAGAGTTTCCACAAAAACATAATATTTCGATTGAAAATGTTGGATTTTCCTACGATGATAAAGTAAAGGTGTTAGAGAATGTCAATCTTGAGATTGGTGAAGGTGAGCAACTTGCTGTTGTCGGAGCTTCGGGCGAGGGTAAGACAACGTTAATCCAACTTATTGCCCGCTTCTATGACGTGAAGGAGGGGACTATAAAGATTGGAGGAGTCGATGTAAGAGACATAAGGTATGAAGAGTTGCTTAAAAATATCTCGGTCATTTTCCAAAATGCTTTTTTAACCAGGGGAACAATATATGAAAATATTGCGATGGGACAAAAAACTACAATTGAAAATGTGAGAGCGGCAGCAAAGGCTGCGAGGATTGATGATTTCATTATGAGTCTTCCGGATGGGTATGAAACAAAAGTCGGTAATTTCGGTGGAAGGTTTTCGGGTGGACAGAAACAGAGAATATGCATAGCAAGAGCTATTCTTAAAAATGCTCCTATTTTGATATTGGATGAAGCGACAAGTGCTGCAGATCCTGAAAATCAGGTAGAGATTGATAAAGCAATAGCAAATCTTTGCATGGGTAAAACAGTCATCATAGTTGCGCACAGATTAGGAATTACAACTCTTTGTGACAGAGTGGCTGTGGTTGAGAAAAAAACAGTCACGGATGTGTTGCCACATGAAGAATTGATTGAGAAAAACGAATACTTTGGGAAGAGTTGGTATAGTTATATCACTGCAAGAAATATAAGATATACTGCGAAAGGAGGAGAGTACTGTGGATGATAGTGTTTTTAAATCTGGCAAAAGGTTAAAAGTTGCCATTGCGGGAGTGGTAATGGAAGGAATAATATCAGGATGTAATTTCATTGTACTTTTTAAAGTGCTGGAATTGATATTTGGAAAGACGATTTCTTTTGATGATATTAAAAGGGCGACCGTCAGCTTGGGGATTATTTTTATACTTAGGCTCATTTTGTATGCAGTTTCTTATACAGAAAGTCAGATAGGCGGAGCAGATGTTAGTAAAGGATTAAGAGTTGCTTTGGGAGACAAATTAAGAAGAATTCCGCTTGGATCCTTTACCAAACAGAGAGTGGGATATTATATTAATGCTGCAACAAGTGAAGTTGCGGATTTCGAACAAATATTAACTCATAAACTTGCGGATATAATCAAATATTTTGTGCTTGTCCTGATGCTATCTGCGTATGCAACATATCTTAACGTTTGCGTTGGTGTGATAATGTTTGCTTCGCTTCTCATTTTGATTCCCACGATAAAGTTGTCAATCAATAGGGTCAATAAATATGGTACAGCAAAGAATCTTGCCAGAGAAGAAAATGTCAGTGCAATCACGGAGTATCTGACAGGTAGTCAAACATTAAGATCATACGGACTTGCAGGTGAAAAAAATACGGCGCTAAGAAGTTCGATGAAGCTTTTCTCAAACATTAGTTATGAGTATGAAAAAGCGATTGTTCCCATAGGTTTTGTGTTCATGTTTATTGTCTATATAGGGGCAGCTGCTTCGATTTATGTATCGGTAAATGCTATGGTTGCAGGAAGTCTTTCGGCTCCGGAATTAATTGTCATCATCATGCTGTCATTGTTTTCGTGTAAAGTAGAGGCAAGTTTATATGTAAGTATGGTGGCATATAGGAATCTGTTGATATCAAAAGGGAAAATAGCCGGAATACTTAAAGAAAATGAAGAGAAGAAAGGTCAGGGACAATATGCACCAAACATATTTGATATTAGTTTTGAAAATGTGAGTTTTGCATATGAAAAAGATCAACCGGTTCTTGATAGATTAAACTTTGAAATTCCGGCTAACAAGATTACTGCTATTGTGGGAGAATCGGGTTCGGGAAAATCTACAATTTTCAATCTGTTATCAAAGTATTATGAACCTGACGCAGGAAACATATTGATAGGGGGAGAGAATATATCCAAAGCAAATGCCGAAAGGGTTTTGGAGGATATCAGTCTCGTGGATCAGGATGTGTTTTTGTTCAATGATTCGATTAGGAATAACCTTCTTTTTGCTGCACCTGATTCAACAAATGAGGAAATATTCGATGCTTGCAGGAAAGCGAATTGTGATTTTATTGATGGCATGCCTGATGGCATAGATACTATTGTTGGTGAAAATGGTAATAAATTATCAGGTGGCGAGAGACAGAGACTTTCGGTTGCCAGGGCTATCTTAAGGAAAAGCAGCATAGTGCTTCTTGACGAGGCAACATCATCTCTTGATATAGATAACGAATTGCTTGTTAAGAAAGCTGTACTCAATCTTCTTCAGATGGGTAAAACAGTGGTGATGATTGCGCATACTCTTCCCATAATTCAATCAGCAGACCGTATATTGTTATTAAGTGAAGGAAGGATTGCTGAAAGCGGAACTCATCAGGAGCTTATGGAAAAAAACGGAAAGTATGCTGCTATGTGGGAAGCCTCTCTTCTTGTTAAGTAAATCAGTTCCATGAGGACACATAAAAGTGAAAATCGGACGGAATTAATTAAATTAAGTTGTCTGATCGGTTGTATGATGGTATAAGTTAGTTTTGCCTAACTACATTTTTAAAGAAAGGATCGTGATTATAAATGAACGATGAAAAGAAGAAATTAAATGCTAAGGATTTGATTGTTACCGGAATATTTGCTGTATTGCTTCTCTCGGCAGCCATGTTTGGGGGAGGCCCATTTGCTACGATTCCGACACTGACATTCTATTTCCCAATTGGAGCTGCTGTTCTTGCAGGACCTATATTTATGCTTTTTATAGCAAAAGTACCCAAGTATGGTGCGCTTGCCATAGTTGGAGTGGTTCTTTGTACATTGGGAACACTTACCGGAATGCATTGGGGAATGAATTTTGGATTTCTTATTTGCAGTATTATAGCATCGATTGTTTCGGGAGCGGGACATTTTAAAAAGCCGGTTTTGAATTTGATTGCTTATCTTGTATATTGTATCGGACCTATGGGTACATATTTTGTGTTCTTCTTCAACAGAGAATCATGGATTTCGTTTATGCTTAAGAAGGGTACTGAGCAGGAATACATAGATAAAATGAATGATGTAGCTTCAGGAGGAGTTATGCTGATTATGGTAGTGGGAACTCTTGTCGTGGCTTCGGTAAGTGGGCTTTTAGGCCTTCGACTTATGAAGAAACAGTTTGTAAAGGCCGGTATTGCTGCATGATTAAGTTGGATCCGAGAACAAAAGTAATACTCATTTTTTTAACGGTATTTTTTAGTATATTTGTTCCTACAGGTTTATTTACATGTGCATGGATTGTTTTAGTTACGGTACTTGGAATAATGCTTGGAAGAGTGAAAAAAACAATTAGAGCCGCAGTCTTTTTTGCGGCTCTTTGGCTGTTTGCGATTTTTATACTTCCGATGCTACATGGTACCGTTCATACCAGTTTGCTTGTTTGGCTTGGCTTGGTATTTAAATGTTATCCCTGTTGTATGCTTGCCGGCGTTATTATCGGCACAACACAGATTAGTGAATTTATGGCTGCCATGGCAAAATGGAATGTTTCAAGATCTGTTGTGATGCCCCTTGCCATCATGTTTAGGTATTTCCCTACATTGAAGGAGGATTGGGGACATATACGCGATGCTATGTCACTTAGAGGAATTAGCTTGTCGCCACTATGTTTTTTGAAGAGTCCGGGAGTCGTGATAGATGCGCTATATTTACCGGTTTTGGTAACCGCATCCAGAACAGCTGATGAACTGGCGGCTTCTGCTATTACCAGAGGGATAGAAAATCCTAACAGAAGAACAAGCAGACTAGATATCAGAATTAAGTGTGTGGATGTTTTGGCTATTCTGATTTTCTTTTCTACTTTCTTTGCTGCATTGATTTTTCAGATTGGAGGATAAGCATGAATATAGAACTTAAAAATGTTAGTTTTGCGTATCCGGAAAATGAAAAAGGTGCGCTTAAAGATATTAATTTAGAGATAAAACAGGGTGAGTTTGTTTTACTTGCCGGTTCTTCAGGATGTGGAAAAACAACGATTACGAGAATCCTTAATGGTCTTGTTCCCGGTTTCTATAATGGAAAACCAGAGGGAAATGTTCTGCTTGACGGACGTAATATAAGTGAATATAAAAGCTATGAATTATCTTCGCGAATGGGGAGTGTTTTTCAAAATCCGAGAACACAGTTTTTTAATGTGGATACCGACAGTGAAATAACTTTTGGTTTGGAGAATGCCGGGATTAAGAGTGCAGAGATTAATTCTGTGTTGGAAAATGTTACCGGAGAACTTGGTTTAGAAAATCTTAGAGGAAGAGATATATTCAAACTTTCGGGCGGTGAAAAACAGAAGATTGCTTTTGCTAGTGTATATGCTTCAAATCCTGAAGTTTACCTGCTCGATGAGCCATCTGCGAATCTTGATACGGAAGGGATTTTTGAACTTCAAAAAGTGCTCCGAAAAATAAAAGATGATGGTAAGACAGTAATCATTGCAGAGCATAGATTGTACTATCTTACGGAATTTGTGGATAGGGTTATTTACCTTAAGGATGGCAGAATAGATAAAGAGTTTTCGGGAACTGAGTTTAGGAATATGGATTCCCGGCAGTTGAACGAATTGGGGCTTCGAACAAACAGTTACTCCAAGGGGAAGGAAAAATATACTAAAGAATATGATTTGCCGGATGAACGGGGAATGATAGTTTTGAAGAATATGTCTGTTGATCTCGGAGGGAAAAGAGTTATAGACAATCTGAACAAAAGTTTTGAAAAAGGAAAGATTTGTTGTGTCATCGGCAAAAACGGTGCCGGAAAAAGCACATTGCTCCGTACGATTTGCGGTCTTGTGAAGAAAAGCGAAGGTTCCGTTCTTTTAAACGGAAGAGAAGCATCTTTAAAGCAACTAAAAAAGAGTACGTTTATGGTAATGCAGGATGTGAATTATCAGCTGTTTGCAGATTCTGTGTTGAACGAATGTGTTTTGGGGACTCACAAAAATAGTATCGATACGGCTGAAAAAATTCTTGATGAAATGGATCTTTTGGAATTTAAAGAAAGACATCCCAATACTTTATCAGGTGGACAAAAACAGAGAATTGCAATTGCAGTGAGTCTGATGATTGATAAGGATATACTTTTGTTTGATGAGCCTACAAGTGGGCTTGATTACAGAAACATGCACAAATGTGCAATGCTTTTGAAAAAACTAGCAGCAAAAGGTAAAACAATTATAGTTGTAACTCATGATGAAGAGTTTATAGAATGCTGTCAGGATGATGTTTTTCGCTTGGGAGAATAAAAAAAATTAATGTGTACTTGACACTTAAAATCATTTGGGTATAATATAAAACAGTGTTTTTGAAACGGTGTTTTATATTTGGTGTGAGGTAGATATGGCTAGTAGAATCGAAGGGTATGATGAAAAGATTATAGGGTGTTCGTTAAAAGAGTTCCTTGAAAAGGGGTATAATGACGCCTCTCTAAGAAATATTGCACGTACCGCCGGTGTAAGCACAAGTACTATATATACCAGATTTAAGGATAAGGAAGGACTGTTTACGTATTTGATATCACCGGTATTTCAATTGCCGATTGCCATGGAAGAAATACTTAAAAATTATTTTTCTATGAGCATAAGTGAACAGAAGGAAGAATATGACAATGCCGGAAATACGGGGTATGCAAGGGCTATAGATATGATTTATGAGGATTATCACGCATACAAGCTTCTTGTGTCATGTTCACCCGGAGATACTTATAAAGACTATCTTGAAAAAATTACAGAAATGGATCTGAAATATACCATGCTTTTTCTTAAAGAAATGAATAGCAGCGCCCTTAAAAAGGGGATTATAAATGAAGAATTTTGTCGAGTTGTTTCTACAGCATTTTACTCGGCTGTTTTTCATTGTGTTGAATCAGATATGACTAAGGAAGAAGCAACAAAATATATAGGTGAGCTCAGAAACTTTTACGGACGTGGATGGGCAGCTTATTATTAATGGTAATTATTTTTTTGATAATAAGTTAGCGGCTGCTAACTTATATATAAAGACATTTTAAGGAGGAAACAAAAGTGAAACAAAAAAGCCCGATAGCACAAATTTGGGAATGGGGAGAATCCGGACATAAACAGCTTATTCTCTCTATCATATTGGCGTTGTTAGGAGTCTTGGCGGGGATTGTTCCCTTTATATGTGCGTCAAAGATTGTCGTGATGCTTATAGGAGGAGAAAAGGATTTTCAGAGTTATTTAGTTTATATATTTGCCGGTGCGGTTGCATATTTGCTTAACACTTTGTTGTATACCGGAGCGCTTGGAATCTCTCATAAAGCCACATTTAAGATATTAAAGGAAATCAGAGAGAAGGCTCTTGCGAAACTTCCCAAACTTCCTATTGGAACAATTATGGAAATGAAGAGCGGAAGGTTGAAACAGATTATCATAGATCAGGTTGAAAGCATGGAAACTACACTTGCTCATGTGTTTCCTGAAATGACATCAAATATCGGAGGATTTTTAGTGGTCTGGATATACATGTTTGTGGTGGATTGGAGAACGGCGTTGTTAGCAATTTTGCCGTTCCCGGTGGGCATGTGCCTTATGATTACTGTATTTATCGGATACAGCAAAAACTATGCGAGGTCCGTGGAGATAACGAGTGCAATGAACGATTCGCTTATCGAATATACAGGTGGTATTGAGGTTATCAAAGCCTACAACCAGGGAGGCGAGTCTTATGCAACACTGAAGGAAAGATGTATTGCAAATGCTACGTTTTTTTACAATTGGATGAAGGAGTGTAAGTGTAATATATATGCAATGATTATCGCGCCTACAACACTTTTGTCGATTCTTCCGTTTGGATGGCTTTTCTATAACAATGGAAGTTTATCTTTTAAAGAATTCGTTACTACGATTATTTTGTCTCTTTGTCTTATGGGACCTGTTTTGGCTGTTATGGATTTTGTTGATACCTTGGCAAAAGTCGGTACGGTAGTTGAAAATGTGAACAGTGTTTTAAGTGCAAAAGAACAGGATCATAGCGGCAATGAAAGCTTTACCGGAAAAGACGAGGATATAGAGTTTAAGGACGTAGGATTTGCCTACACTTAAGGACAGGATGCAGTATTAAAAGGAATATCGCTCACGATACCTGCAGGTAGCAAGACGGCCCTTGTTGGACCTTCGGGCAGCGGGAAATCGACTATAGCAAAATTGATTGCCGGATTCTGGGATGTTGATACCGGAAGCATTTATTTTGGAAAGAAAGATACGAAAACTATTCCACTTACTAAAATATATGACAGGATATCTTATGTTTCTCAGGAAAACTTTCTTTTTGATGATAGTGTAATGGAAAATATCAGAATGGGTAAACCTGATGCCACTGACGAAGAAGTTATCGCCTGCGCAAAAGCAAGCGGTTGTGATGAGTTTATAAGAGGACTCGAAAATGGCTATGAAACAAGAACCGGCGGCGGTGGAGTACATTTGTCGGGTGGAGAAAGACAGCGTATAGCGATAGCAAGAGCAATGCTTAAGGATGCTCCGATAGTTATACTTGATGAGGCCACTGCTTATATTGATCCTGAAAATGAGTCGGTTATTCAGGAAGCTGTAGGAAAGCTTGTAAAGGGAAAAACATTGATTGTAATCGCTCACAGACTTTCAACCATAACCGATTCTGACAAGATTGTTTTGGTAAATGACGGAATGATAGAAGATTTTGGTAAACATGATGAATTGCTTGAAAGAAGTTCTTTGTATAAGAGCATGTGGGAAGCACATATTGGTGCGAAGAGAGGTGGCGTAGCATGATTGGAGCTTTTAAATATTTATTTAATTTTGCGGGAGAAGAGATAGGAAATGTTCGTAAATCCGTGTTTTGGGGATTTATAGTAGGAATTGGAAAAATGATTGAGATGGGAGGCATATACCTTGTTTTGTCCGGAATTATTGAAGGAACAACAGGGAAAACTCCTGCTTGGCAGTCGTTTCTGATTGTTCTCGCCGGAGTTTTTGTGGCATGTTTTGCCAAAGGATTTTCGCAGATGCAACAGACTCATGCAGGTTATTTCATGGCGGCAAATAAGAGAATTAAAATAGCCGATCATATTAAGACAATCCCTATGGGTTACTTTAATGAAAATAGCCTGGGAGAGTTGGTTGGTACGATGACAACTGTTATAGATAACATTGAAACTCTTGCACCAATGGTTATGATACGTCTTATGGAGGGACTTATCACATCGGGAGTAGTGGTTGTCGCGGTACTCGTATTTGATTACAGATTCGGAATAGTGGTGCTTTTAGTTGATGTAATCTATTTGATTGTTTCTTCAATGATGGAGAAAAGATCTCGCTCTGTTTCACCACTCAGACAGGATTCAGAGGCAAAACTTGTTTCGGCTGTACTTGAATGGCTTCATGGAATTAGCGTTGTAAAATCATTTAATCTGACAGGAAGAGGAGATAAGACACTTTCGGATGCACTTGAGTACAACAGGAGCAGTAATGAAAAAATGGAAGGGTTCTTTGTGCCGTATACCATAGCACAAAGAGCGGTAGTTCAACTAGGAACATTTGCGATAATATTTGAAAGCGTTCTCTTTTACTTGAATGGCACACTTTCGCTCACATATGCACTTATGATGATCATTATGTCATTTATGGTATTTTCAAATATAGGCGGTGCGGGTACGGCTATGGCTACTCTCAGATTGATGACGTCGTCTATGGAAAAGGCGGACAAACCCGAAACTATCGAAAAGTTAGATGAAAATGGTGGAGAATATGTGGCAAACACCCATGATATTGAGTTTAAAAATGTGTCATTTTCATATGATAGCAAAGAGGTACTTCATGATATTAATATAAAGATACCTGATAAAACTACAACTGCAATTGTTGGAGCCAGCGGTTCCGGAAAGACAACTGTCTGTAATATTATAGCCAGATTTTGGGATGTCGACAGCGGTGAAGTAATGATGGGAGGGAAGAATATAAAGGATTATACTCTTGAAGCGCTTATGGCTCAGATAAGTATGGTATTCCAAAATGTGTATCTCTTTGCCGATACAATAGAAAACAATATCAAATTCGGTTCCCCAAACGCTACTCACGAAGATGTGGTGAGAGCTGCTAAGGCGGCTGCATGTGATGACTTCATTGAAGCACTTCCGGATGGTTATAACACTGTTATAGGTGAGGGGGGTGCATCGTTGTCCGGTGGAGAAAAACAGAGGATAAGTATTGCAAGAGCAATACTCAAAGATTCGCCGGTTATAATCCTTGACGAAGCTACAGCAAATGTTGACCCTGAAAATGAAGATAGATTGCAGAAAGCTATTGCTAAACTTACGGAGAATAAAACCATTATTATGATTGCTCATCGATTGAAGACGGTTAGAAATGCAGATCAGATTCTCGTTTTTGATAATGGAAGTATTGTTCAAAAAGGTCGACATGAAGAACTTGTAGAGAAAGATGGAATATATCGAAAGTTTGTCCTTGGTCGAGAAGCAGCTGAAAATTGGAAATTGTAAAAGTATGTAATGTGAGAGAACCACAAGGAAAATAAAGAATTGAAATGATTTTAGTCTGGTGTTAGAATAAACTCTAATGTTGTTATTCAGAAACAATAGGAGAGGAAAAGCGTGATGGGAGAAGAAAAATTTGTAAGCTTGGATTCGTCGGACATACGAGAAATGGCAGATTTGTTTAAGGCAGCATTTTATGGTGAACCGTGGAATGATGATTGGAGCGATGATGAGCAGTTGGTGAAGTATGTAACGGAAAAGTCCGGTAGTGTTTGCGCAATTAATTATGGGATGCGCGTTGACGGAAAACTTGTGGCTATATCCATGGGACAGATTACCCATTGGTGGGAAGGTACTAACTATGTTATTGAAGAACTTTGCGTTTCACCGGACTGTCAGGGGATTGGTATAGGAACACGCTTTATGGGATTGATTGAAGATGATCTTAAGAAGATGAACGTAAAAGGTATTTTTCTTCAGACTGATAGTGACAAACCTGCCTTCAAGTTCTATCAGAAAAATGGTTTCAACGATATTGCAAAACATGTAAGTATGTTTAAAGGGTTTTGAAAAAATTATAAAAAATAAAAGATATATTGATTTTGTAAGAAAGACATGTTATTATATTTTACAGTTAGCGAATGCTAACCGTAAAATATAACGATACTGATGTCAAAAAATAACAACTGAAACGTTGATAGGAAAAATGACTATATTTTTTTGAAACATAGTTAGCAACTGCTAACTACAAAATGCATCATACACAGGAGGTAAAGATGTCAGAAGAACTTATCATTGAGCATTGTTCACCAACTCTTGCGGGAATGAAATCGGGAAGTATGTTTTCAGTAAAAACTTCAAAGGATATGGATATATATGAAGAGGTAAGAGATTTAAATAAAGCGCTTCGAAAAAAGGGACTTCGGGTAATCCCGTTAAGGAAAACCGATGAGTTTGCGTTAATCTACATTTACCGCCCTAAACACCTGGAGAAGGACCTAAAGGATCCGAGGGCTTTAAGAATACTTAAGAAAAAAGGATATGAAACACAGAATCCGGAATGTTGCATAGCACAATTGGTAAGACACATAAGGAGTGATGAAGCATTTCCTCATGAGATAGGACTGTTCCTTGGGTATCCACCTTCGGATGTGGAAAGTTTCATTAAACACCCATGCACTGGTGTTAAATGTTGTGGATATTGGAAGGCTTATTCTAATCCTGAAAAAGCACAGAAAAAGTTTGTGAGGTTTAGGAAGTGTACGGAAGCGTACCATGAGATGAACAAAAGAGGTAAATCCCTGGCGCAATTGGCTGTGTATACAGACTAGAATGTGTCGGGTAATTATATAAAAATTTTAAGGAGGAGACTCATTATGAGTAAAATAGCAGTAGTTTTTTGGAGCGGAACAGGTAATACTGCGGCGATGGCAGTGGCTGTTGAAGCAGGTGCAAAGGACAGTGGAGCCGAAGTCAGTGTGTTCGGCCCGGATGAGTTCACAGCAGATAAGGTGTCTGAATTTGATGCAATTGCATTTGGATGTCCTGCTATGGGTGCGGAGGTTCTCGAAGAAACATCGTATGAACCGATGTTTGCCGATGTGGAAGGTTCTCTTTCGGGAAAGAAAATCGCCCTTTTCGGTTCCTATGGTTGGGGAGACGGTCAATGGATGAGAGAGTGGGAAGACCGTTGCAACGCGGCCGGAGCCAATCTTGTATGTGACGGCGTTATGGCAAACAATGCCCCTAGTGATGACGATCTTGAAGAATGCAGAAACCTTGGAGCTGCTTTGGTGTAAAAGAATACATAATCTTAAAGATGAGCCTATCTGATTTCGGGTAGGCTCTGATTTGTTTTAGGGATATTTTTCTTGACTTAGATACTGTGAAGTGGGTTATAATGTGACTACATATGAATGAGGTGGGAATATAAAATGTTTGAATAAGGGAAGTTAGAATTATGATAGATCAATTTTCAAGAACCCGGTTGTTGCTGGGTGCTGACGCGATGGAGTCATTACATAGTAAAAAAGTGGCCGTTTTTGGAATAGGCGGAGTAGGTGGATATGTTTGTGAAGCTCTTGTCAGGAGTGGGATAGGAGCATTTGATCTTATTGATGCTGATACGGTTAGTCTTACGAATTTGAATCGTCAGATTATTGCCACAAGGAAGACCATCGGAAAGTATAAAACAGAGGTGATGCGTGACAGGATGCTTGATATCAATCCGGATGTCAAAGTAGAGATTCACAATTGCTTCTTTTTACCGGAAAATGCGGATGATTTTCATTTTTCTGAATATGATTATATAGTGGATGCTGTTGATACGGTGACAGCCAAGATAGAACTGATAATGAGGGCAGAAAAAGCAGTAGTTCCTATCATAAGTGCTATGGGGGCGGGCAACAAATTAGATGCAAGCAGATTTAAGGTTGCGGATATTTATGACACAGAGGTCTGTCCGCTTGCCAGAGTCATGCGTAGGGAATTAAAGAAACGTAATATTAAGAAACTGAAAGTTGTTTATTCTGATGAGCAGCCTATCCGTCCTTTAGAGGGTATACCAACCGATTGTAATGAGGACAATAACACTAGACGAAAAGATGTTCCCGGAAGTACAGCATTTGTACCTGCTGTCGCGGGATTGCTTATTGCAGGAGAAATTGTAAAGGATTTGAGCAGAAATTGACAAAGTAGGTGAAATATGGAACAATATAATGTAACCGGAATGAGTTGTGCCGCATGCCAGGCCAGAGTTGAGAAGGCTGTAAATGCCATAGATGGTGTAGAAAGCTGTGCTGTAAGTCTTCTTACAAACTCTATGGGTGTGGAGGGTAATGCATCTTCGGAAACAATAATTAAAGCTGTAGAAGCAGCCGGATATGGTGCGAGTTTGAAAAGAAATGCAAAAAACAGCACCAATACCGATGCTTATGAGGATTCTCTTAAGGATACAGAAACACCGGTCCTTAAGAAGAGACTGATTGCTTCGGTTATTCTTTTGATACCGTTAATGTATGTTTCAATGGGACATATGCTGTGGAACTGGCCACTGCCACCGTTTCTTGATGGCAATCATGTGGCTATGGGCATATATGAGTTATTGATAGCCGGATTCGTAATGGTGATAAATCAGAAGTTCTTTGTTAGTGGATTTAAAGGACTTATTCACAAATCGCCTAACATGGATACATTGGTGGCACTTGGCGCAACGGCCTCATACGCATACAGTGTATATGCGCTCTTTGCTATGACGGGTGAAGTGCTGGATGGTAATGCAGAACAGATTATGTACTACATGGACCAATTCTATTTTGAGTCTGCTGCAACAATTCTTACGCTGATTACAGTTGGTAAAACCCTTGAGGCGAGATCTAAGGGAAAAACTACAGATGCCTTGAAAGCACTCATGAAGCTTGCCCCAAAGACTGCGGTCATTTTGGAGGGCGATACAGAGAAAACAGTCAGTATAGATGAGGTGAAGGTTGGC
The DNA here is from genome assembly GCA_024698145.1 of Lachnospiraceae bacterium. GTDB lineage: Bacteria > Bacillota > Clostridia > Lachnospirales > Lachnospiraceae > CAG-590. The sequence goes on along the minus strand of JAILRO010000061.1, from coordinate 97,012 downwards.
GACAGATTTGTAGTAAGAGCCGGTGATAGTATACCAGTAGATGGTATTGTTAAAGAGGGTGAAAGCGCTGTTAATGAGTCTGCTCTTACAGGTGAAAGCGTTCCTGTAGAAAAGCAGGCAGGGGATAATGTTTCGGCTGCAACCATCAATACTTCCGGCTACATGGTGTGTGAAGCTACAAGGGTTGGCGAAGATACTACTCTTGCCGGAATTATCCGAACGGTAAGTGATGCTGCTGCAACCAAGGCACCAATTGCCAAGATTGCTGACAGGGTCTCGGGCGTGTTCGTACCTACGGTTATAGCCGTCGCATTTGTAACATTTATTGTATGGCTTCTTTTGGGACAAACATTTGGATATGCGATTGCACGTGCGGTATCAGTGCTTGTAATCAGTTGCCCTTGCGCTTTGGGTCTTGCAACACCTGTTGCGATAATGGTTGGAAACGGTGTAGGTGCAAAGAGCGGAATCCTTTTTAAGACTGCAGCAGTGCAGGAACTTACAGGAAAAACGCAGATAGTTGCACTTGATAAGACCGGAACAATTACTACAGGAATCATGAAAGTTACTGACTTAATTCCGGTAGATGGTGTAGATGAAGAAGAGTTGATGACAGTTGCCTATGCGCTCGAATCGAAAAGTGAGCATCCTATATCAAAGGCAATTGTTGAATATGCAAAAGAGAATGACATCAACCTAAAGGAAACAACAGAGTTTGAAGTCTTGTCGGGAAATGGATTAAAGGCAAAACTTGATGGAGAAGCAGTTGCAGGTGGAAATGCAAGATATATCACCGGCGTTTTAAAAGGTCTTGATGCATCTAATGTATCGATTTCCGGAGATAAAAAAACAACTTCTGCGTGCATGGATGAGTTGTCTGCGCAAGGGAAGACGCCGGTTCTTTTCACAAAAGGTAACAAACTAATCGGAATAATTGCGGTTGCGGATACAATAAAAGATGACACACCACAAGCAGTTGCCGAACTTAAGAAAATGGGTATTCATGTGGTAATGTTAACCGGCGATAATGAGATTACGGCAGGTGCAATTGCCAAGCAGGCCGGTGTGGATGAAGTTATTGCAGGAGTACTTCCTGATGGAAAAGAAGCTGTTATTAGAAAACTCATGGAGCATGGAAAAGTAATCATGGTAGGCGATGGAATAAATGATGCCCCTGCCCTTACAAGAGCAGATGTCGGTGTTGCTATCGGAGCAGGTACAGACATTGCCATTGATGCTGCGGATGTTGTGCTTATGAAGAATAGTATTCGTGATGTGGCAGCTGCTATAAGAATATCCAGGGCAACAATCAGGAATATTCATGAGAATCTTTTCTGGGCATTTTTCTACAATGTTATTGGTATTCCACTTGCTGCAGGATGTTATGTTGCAGCTTTTGGATGGGAACTTAATCCAATGTTTGGAGCAGCTGCCATGGGTCTTTCGAGCTTCTGTGTAGTAACCAATGCGTTGAGACTTAATTGGATAAAAGCTCATGATGGAACAAAAGACAAGGCGGTAAGGAATCCGATAGATTATAGTATAATACAATCAGCAGATACAGCGATTGTTGATGATTTAAAAATAAATGAAGAAAAGGAGAACAGAGAAATGAAGATTAAGGTAAATGGAATGATGTGCGCACATTGTGAAGCTCATGTAAAGAAAGCTCTTGAAGCAATTGACGGAATTGAATTAGCACAAGCTTCACACGAGGATAATCTTGTAACAATAACAAATACCACAGACGTGGATGAGAGTCTTATTAAGGCAGCTGTCGAAGAGGCAGGCTATGAGTATGCCGGAATTGAAAGTCGTTAAAAAGAACTTGATTTTTAACAATACATGGAGCCGAATATAATGAGCAGGTAGTTCTAATCTAACGCAGATCTAGGGGCACCTCTATTCGTTTTATTCCTACAATGAACTTACGCTATCCGGTTAAAAAATTAAATTGATATTTTCACAGTAATTTGATAAAATATAAATAGTTTTTTGAACGAAATGATAAAACTATTATAAGGAGCGATGGGTATGAAGAAATCAATAAAACTAGAGATTTTACTTCTCTCAATCATTCCGACATTTGCCGTCGGTATTGCGGTATTAATTACCGGTATTTTCTACATGAAGAAAGGTATGGAGGATGAGATTCTTAAAGGTCTTTTATCTTCGGCATACATATATAAGGATATCGGAGTGAATCGTACTGAAAGAGAACCTGGTGACAATGAGCTTGAAACAAACTTAAAGAATGATACGGGATATGACTTTACATGGTTTGACAAAGACACCAGAAAGAACTCGTCTCTTGGTGCTTCCGTTATCGGAACCCAGGCGGCTGATACAGTAATAAAAGAAGTTATCGGCAATAAGAAAACATTTACATCAACTAATACACAGGTTGCTAATCAGGCGTATTTTGTTGCTTATGTTCCTGTTCTTGATGAAACCGGCGCTGTTTCTTCAATGGCATTTACCGGTGTTTCGAGAGAGGCAGTTAATAAGCAGTTGACAAAGTCGATAGTTTCGATGGTTCTTATTGGATTTCTCATCAATATTATAGTTGCTGCATTTGTTTACAAGTTGGCTTCAAACATCGCAGATGCGGTTAAGACGCTTAACGGAAGCATTGATAATCTTGCTAATGGTAAGTTTATCCAGGCAGAGAAACATTTGTACAGACAAGATGAGATTGGACGTGCATTGAACTCAACAAACAGCCTTGTGTTTGTTCTTAATGACGTTATAGGCCATATCAAGGAAACAAGTAAAACATTACAGGAATCATCTTCAAGATTGGATGATACTTCAAAGCAGATTGCAGATACAGCAGAAACTGTATCTAATGCAGTTGAGGATATTGCTCATGGAGCGGTTGAGCAGGCAGAACGTGTTCAGTCGGCAGTTGATAATGTTGCCAATATCGATAATGCGGTAGGTGTTGTTTCGAACACAACTGATACACTTGGCGACACAGCGAAGGCTATGAACAGCAACAGCAAAGAGTCAGAGAATGCGCTTGTTGAATTAGAGAATAACTTCAACATAATGTCAGATAACATCGCAGATATCGTTAATGCGGTAAATGAAACAGCAACAGCAGTTGATACGGTTAACAGTAAAGTTGAACTTATCAACGGGATTGCAAGTCAGACAAACCTTCTTGCACTTAATGCTTCTATCGAGGCGGCAAGAGCAGGCGAGCAGGGAAGAGGATTTGCGGTAGTTGCTACTGAAATTGGAAAACTTGCAACAGATTCTAATGATGCGGCTAACGAGATTAAGGAAGAGATGAACAACCTTCTTTCAGTTACACATGAAGTTAATAGAAAAGCAACAGAAGTTCAGTCGATTGCAAATCAGGTTACAGAAGTACTTGATACAACAGTTGCTGCTATCAGAGCATTGATTGAGAATATCGATATAACAGTTACTAATGTTGATTCTATTTCAAGAGAAACAGAAGTATGTATTTCATCTAAGGATGTCGTTGTGGATGCGATGGGTTCGTTGTCTGCAATATCAGAAGAGAACGCAGCTTCTACAGAAGAGACTTCTGCTTCGATGATTGAATTGTCATCAGCTGTAGATAGTTTGTCAGATGCGGCAAACAATCTTATGAATCTTGCAAAAGAGTTGGAGAAGGATGTTTCGTTCTTCGAGTAATTAACAATAACATTAAGAGATTTGGGACCTCGTATGAGGTCCCTTTTTTCTTGAAAAAAACTTTGTTTTCATATAAAATGATTCTGTCAATAGATTCTCAGGCTCGATAGGTATGGCTGATTCAACAACATGTACGAGGACAAGAAGGCATTTAAGGAGAAGAATGGAAGCTACAGATAAGTCGAAAGTAAAGAATAAGATTTTGTTTGTTATTCCGCCGTTTATTCTGGCGGTAATAACTTGGATATGGTTGTTTTACAAGGATGGAAGATGGTATTACTACAGAAAAGAATGGCCATGGTCTATATTGTTGTGCTTTCATCTTCTGATGATTCTCTTCTACTTTATTTCGGGAATTGTTGTTATAGTAAGGCAAATCGTGGAAAGGAAAAAAGCGTCTTACGTATATTACATTGTTAGCTCGATAATATTGTTTGTTGTATGCATTATAGGATTCCTTGCGTACGCTGCTTTTACAAGTGGAATGTGACGATTGCTACAAAAGGTATGATTACGTTGAATTTAAAATGAAGGGCGATGAGTAATTCAAAAGTTAGGAGGTAGTAATATGTTATTTGTTTGTTATCCAAAATGTTCAACCTGTAAAAAAGCCAAAAACTGGTTGGACGAGCATAATGTAGAATATACAGAACGCCATATTGTAGAGGAAAATCCTACGTATGATGAGTTGAAGGAATGGTATGTTAAAAGTGGACTTCCTCTTAAGAAGTTTTTTAATACAAGTGGAATCCTTTATAAGGAAATGCAACTTAAGGACAAGCTTCCTACGATGAGTGAAGAAGAACAATTGCGTTTGTTGGCAACAAATGGAATGTTGGTAAAGCGTCCGTTGGTAGTAAATGGGGAATATGTGCTTGTTGGATTTAAAGAAAGTGAATGGGCTTCCTGCTTGAATGTGATAAACAAGAAAGATGTATATACGGAACCGTTAGATTATTTCCCAAAATCGGTAATGGATATTTTGAATGAGGGTAATAATTGATGTCCTGCCATGCAGAGCAGTTTTAATAGACGGTCTAACGTCTTGAAATACTGTACAAATCAAGCGGAATGTGATACCATATAACTTGATGTGTTATGGGGCTTTATGGACATTTGGGGGTGTACAGAATGAAGCTTGTTTCTAAGAAAACTAATCGCGATATTATACATCGTAATATATCTATAATAGTCGGAATTGTGGTCAATACAATTCTGGCTTTTCTTACGTATCATTTTGGTTTACCAATATATCTTGATACAGTCGGAACAATCACTGTATCGGCTATTGCCGGCATGTTCCCGGGAATACTCACCGCTGTTTTGACTAATATTATATGTAGTATTTTCAACGAGAATGCGTTGTACTACTCAATTATCAATGTGTTGGTTGCAGTTGCTAGCGCATGGTTTATTAGTCGTAATCTAACCAAAAAGAAATCAGGAATACTTTTATATACAATAGTTGTTGCATTTATTGGCGGAGTGCTGGGAATGTGTACACAGTGGTTGCTTGTTGGCGGACCGCAGTTTGATGATGTACGTGACACGGCAAGACTTATTTCACCCGGCAACGGTGTACTGTTTTTCCTTGCAACGTTGCTTGTCAATTTCGGACTCAACATTGTCGACAAGGGATTGTCGACGGCCTTGGCAGTTTTTGCTGTGAAAATGATACCACCCGCAAGACGACATGCAATCAAGAACAGTGGTTGGAAGCAGACACCACCGACCAAATATGAGCTTGGCAAAGTCAATAAGGACAGTGGCAAAAGTTCCGTTCAGGGAAGAGTCAGTCTTATGCTGGCGGCACTTGCTATTTGTCTTACGCTTGTAGTTACATGTATTAGTATCAAGTTATACTATAATAATGCAAAGAAAGAATATGAGACAAATGCGATAAATGCTGCAAAGTTTGTTTCTGCTGTTGTAGATGGTGACAGGATAGAAGACTACATCAAAGAAGGCAAAGAAGTTGAGGGATATCTTGAGACAGAACAACTTATGTATCATATTCGCGATAACGCTCCGGGAGTGAAATATTTATATGTAGTAAAGATTAATCAGAATAACTGCACGTATGTGTTTGACCTTGATTCAGAAGACACACCGGCAATGCAACCTGGCGAACAGACACCGTTTGAGGAAGCGTTTGAACAGTATATTCCAACGTTGTTTGCAGGTGAAGAGATTGATCCGATAGAGTCTGATGACATTTCCGGTTGGGTGCTTACCGCGTATTGCCCGATTAAGAACTCATTGGGCGAGACGGTATGTTACGCAGGTGCAGATGTATCGATGGAACTATTATCGGATTATGCGAAAGATTTCCTGATTAAGACACTTTTGATATTGTCAGGATTCTTTGTGCTTATACTTGGATACGGGTTTACGGTTTCCGGTTACTATATCGTATATCCAATAAAATGTATGACTGAATGTGCGAAGGAGTTCATTAAGGGTAACGTAGAACAGACGTCGCTTGATAAGAGCGTCAAGAGAATAAAATCGCTCAATATTTCCACGAATGATGAGGTTCAGGAACTTTACGAGTCCGTATGCAAAATGGAGGAGGACATGACAGAGCATGTGCGTGACATTCGCCACTATGCAGATGCTACCGCCAAGATGCAGAACGGTCTGATTATAACAATGGCAGATATGGTCGAGAATCGTGATTCTGATACAGGAGCGCACATTCAGAAAACTTCTGCTTATGTGAAGATTATATTAGAGGGACTTAAGGCGAAAGGTTACTACGCTGACAAATTAACTGAAAAGTATATGGCGGATTGTGTAATGTCAGCGCCGCTTCATGATGTGGGCAAGATCAATATTCCGGATGCGGTACTTAATAAACCGGGCAAGTTGACGGATGAAGAATATGCTATTATGAAGACACATACCACTGCCGGCAAGAAGATTATGGAGAACGCTATAAGCACTGTTTCCGGGGAGAACTATCTTAAAGAAGCAAGGAATATGGCGGCATATCACCACGAACGTTGGGACGGCAAAGGCTATCCTGAAGGGTTATATGGAGAGGTGATACCTTTGTCTGCACGTGTTATGGCAGTTGCAGATGTGTTTGATGCGTTGACATCACCGCGTGTTTATAAGCCTGCATTTCCTTTGGAAAAAGCACTTAGTATAATTCAGGAGGGATCGGGTACACAGTTTGATCCCAAATGTGTTGAAGTATTTATGGGGAATTTAACTGAGGTTAAAATAATACTCAAAAAATATAATAATCAGGATTATTGATTGGGGGCAATTAAGGTATGGTTAATAGATTGATCAAATCAGCAGCGTTATTAACTGCCTTTACATTTCTTTGTGCAAGCACCATTTATAATCCGCGTATTGTCAAAGCGGAGAAGGTAGAAACACAAGAGAACGAAACCCGAATCGGCGGGGGTTATGCCGTGGAGGGAGAACTTAAAGGTGTCGGCTATATGGCTCATATATATGATGCCAACAACGGACTGCCGACTTCTGATGCCAACTATATTCTGGCTGCAAGCAATGGGTACATTTGGATAGGCGGATATAGTGGTATCATTCGTTATGATGGGGCAAAGTTTGAGAGACTGGATGCTGCTGAAGGACTTACAAGCGGACGAGTAATATTTGAGGATAGTAAGTCGAGATTATGGGTAGGAGCCAATGATAACGGAGTTGTTGTCTTAGACGGTTCGGAGAGTTTTCGTTACACTTATAAGGAAGGACTTCCGTCTTCGTCTATCAGAACCTTTGCGGAGGATGGATACGGACGGATATTCATCGGCTCGACTAATGGTATTTCTTACGTAGATGAGAATAACAATCTCAATCCATTGGACGATGAGAGATTAGAGGGTAAAGTAGTTCTTCGAATGGTTGCTGACAGTAACGGTGTTATATATGGCAACACAAAGAACGGCGATGTGTTCAGTATTGTGGACGGAGCGGTTTCATCATTTTATAAGAGCGAGGATTTGGGTATTGAGAAGGTAACTACTCTGTTTGCGGATCCGCGCGATCCCGGAAGTGTGTATTTTGGTACGGAATCCAACTACATATATTATGGCAAGTTCGGATACCATTCAAGACGAATGAAGAAGATATCTGTAGCACCGGCAAGTAACATTTACTGGATTACATATGCCTGCGACAGAGTATGGATTACGTCTGAGAATATAGCCGGTTATATTGATGAGTTTGATACTTTCCACGTGTTAGAGAACGTTCCGATGGATAATTCCATCGATATGATGACAGCTGATTATCAGGGTAATTTGTGGTTTGCTTCATCAAGACAGGGCGTTATGAAGGTTGTTGTCAATAATTTCCAGAACCTTACCGAGGAGGCAGGAATTGTTGATGAGACTGTCAATGCGACATGTTTGTACAATGATAAGTTGTATGTTGGAACAGATAACGGACTTTTCGTATTAGACGAGCAGAGAAAGAAGATAGAGAATGATCTTACAAAGTATATTGGTAAGACTCGAATCAGATGTATTGAAAAAGATCAAAACGGTAATCTTTGGATTGCGACTTATACCAATAATCTAGGTCTTATCTGCCTGTACAAATCCGGTAAGATAACAAACTTTACCGAAAAGAACGGTTTGAAAAGTGACGAGATTAGATGTGTCAAAGCTGCAAGCGATGGCTCGGTGATTGCCGGAACCAATGCAGGACTTGCTGTAATCAAAGACGGCAAGGTGGTTCGGACAGTAGGAGCAGAGGACGGCATTGATAATACCGTATTCCTGACTGTTGAAGAAGCGGAAGACGGCAGTATATACGCCGGTACAGATGGTGACGGTCTATACAAAATCGAAGAAGACAGAGTGCTCAAGTTAGGACGCGAGGACGGTCTTACAAGTGATGTTATTCTTCGTGTTAAGAAGGATGAAACAAGAGGAGTTTATTGGATAATAACTTCAAACTCTATTGAATATATCAAGGGCGGAACTATTTTCAATATTGATACGTTCCCGTATAACAACAATTTTGATTTGTATTTTGATGTGCATGACAATATATGGATTCTGTCCTCGTACGGAGTCTATGCGGTAAGCGCCAAGTCGATGCTTGACAATAATGTTACCGATTACAGATTGTATTCAGTGGCCAATGGTTTGGCGGGTGCGCCGACAGCCAACGCATACAGCGAAATGACAAGTGATGGCGATTTGTATATTTCCACACGTGCAGCGGTATGTATGGTTAACGTCAATCATTTCTTTGAACAGAGCGAAGATATTAAGGTTGGAATAAGTTCAGTAACCTGTAATGATGAGCCGGTAATCCCGGACGAGTCGGGGACATACACGATTCCGGCAGAGGAGGGACGTATCCAGATAACACCTTCAATATTAAATTATGCTATGACCAATCCGACAGTCAAGGTATTCCTTGAAGGCACAAAGGATCCCGGTATCACAGCACTTCAGAGTAATTTGTCAGCTCTTGAATATACCGGATTAAAATACGGCGATTATGTGCTTCACGTACAGATATTAGACGGCGGTACGATGGAGGTTTGTCAGGATGAAACATTTAACATCGTAAAGAAGCCTAAAATAATGGAGTTGCTGGCGGTAAGGATTATCATGATTGCATTGCTTGCACTTATTGTAGGCATTGTTGTGTGGCGTATTATGACAAGCACGGTAATCCGCAGACAATATGAGGAGATAAGGCAGGCAAAGGAAGAGGCCGAGCGTGCCAATAATGTTAAAACACGTTTCCTTGCGAATATGTCTCATGAGATACGAACACCGATTAACACCATTATGGGAATGGACGAAATGATAATCCGTGAGGATTCGACGGACGTTCCGAGGAGCTATTCATCGACGGTTGTTAACTATGCGATGGATATACGTAATGCATCTGAATCACTTCTTGGATTGGTTAATGATTTGCTTGATATGTCCCAGATAGAATCCGGCAATATGCGTTTGGCAGAACAGGAATATGATGTTCAGGAACTTTTGCGTTCCGTTGTCTCTACGGTTCGAGGCAGAAGCAAAGAGAAGAAACTTACTTTTGATGTAGTAGTTGATGAGACGATGCCGAGAAGACTTTACGGTGATTCAGGCAAGATCAAACATATAGTACAAAACTTGTTAAACAACGCATTGAAATATACAGAAGTCGGCGGGTTCTCATTGGATGTTGCAGTAGAGGGCAAGACAGAAGATAAATGTTCCTTAAAGATTTCTGTCAAAGATACCGGAATTGGTATAAAGCCTGAAGACATGGACAAACTCTTCACAGCGTATGAACGTATGGAGGGAGAGAAAAACACAGATATACAGGGAACAGGTCTTGGACTCGATATCTCAAGAAGATTAGCTAATCTAATGGGTGGCGAGCTTATATGTGAGAGTGAATATGGCGAAGGTTCAGAGTTTATTTTTACATTTGAGCAGAAGATTGAAGATGATAAGCCACTTGGAAAGTTTATAGAACGTGACGACAATCAAAAAGGACCTTATATTCCACAATTCGTTGCACCGGATGCAGAGGTGTTGCTTGTGGATGACAACCCGATGAACCTTACGGTTATCAAGGGCTTGTTGAAACCTACAAGGATATTCGTTACGACAGCGGAAAGTGGAGAAGAGTGTCTCGCAAAATTAAAATACGGATCTTTCAATGTTGTATTGCTAGATTACATGATGCCCGGAATGGACGGCGTGGAAACACTTGAGAAAATCCGCGAGACTATGCCTGATTTGCCGGTATATGTTCTTACGGCTAATTCGACAGCCGATGAAGAGTTCTACAAATCAAAAGGTTTTAACGGATATATTTCTAAACCGGTTGATTCTGTGGTTCTTGAAAAAGCTATTATGCGTCATTTGCCGGAGGAGATAATGATGAAACCAAAGGCAGAAGATATAGAACCTGAACCCACAGAACTGCCGGAGGACATGACATGGGTTAATGAGGTTGAAGACATCACGGTAGATGACGGAATAAGAAACTCGGGCGGAGTATCACAATATTGCTATTCTTTGAAGATGTTTCATGATACAATAGATGATAGTTATGATGTTATTGAGAATGCATTTAACAATGATGATATAAGATTATTCACCGTCAAAGTTCATGCACTTAAGAGTTCGGCGCGAATTATTGGTGCTCACAAACTCTCAAAACTTGCAGAGGAGCTTGAAGCGGCGGGCAATGGTAATGACATAGATTTCATTAAGGAGAATACAAAGAAACTTCTTTCTGATTTCCGTGGTTTCAAACAAAAACTTAGTAAGATAGTCAAAGATGACAATGCCGATGACAAGGAAATGATTCCGGAAGAGGAACTTAATGAAGCGTATGCCGCACTTAAGGAAGTGATTCCTCAGATGGATTATGATTCGGTAGAAATGATTATTGGACAGGTAAAAGAATATCGTTTGCCGGAAGAGGATAAAGATACTTTTGACAAGTTTGAGAGTATGTTAAAGAGCTTCAATTGGGATGGCATGGAAGAATTAATTAAGAAAGTTAAGAGGTAAAAAGTATGGCAGGAAAACGAGTAATGCTTATTGGTGAAAAAGAAACATTTTTAATTCGCGCTCTTGTTAAGAAATCTCAGTCGGCAGGTGTGGAGAGTGTATATGCACCGTTTAGTATCAATGAAATTAATGCTGAATGGGATAATACGGGACTTATAACGATATACATGGACGATGGCTGCAGACCGCCGGAGGATGTGTTGCATTTCCTTAATGATAAAATGGGTGAGACAGGAATGCAGGTAATTGTCATTGGAGAAAAGCCCGATGTTCAATATGTTGTTGATAATACACCTAATGATCTTATATACAAAACTTTTGCAAGACCTCTCAACAACGAAGAGTATATTGATACGGTAAATGAGCTTTTTACCAAGATTGAATCGGGTGAGTTCAAAAAGAGTATTTTGATTGTAGATGATGACCCGAATTATCTCGGACTTGTAAGAGAGTGGCTAAAGGGTAAGTTTAAGGTGTCAATGGCCAATTCCGGATTGCAGGCTATCAAATGGCTTGGCAAGAACAAGGCGGATTTGATATTGCTTGATCACGAGATGCCGATAACAACAGGCCCGCAGGTGCTCGAAATGCTTAGAAATGATGAAGAGACCAAAGATATTCCGGTTATATTCCTTACCGGTAAGGGCGATAAGGAAAGTGTTATGGAGGTTGTCGCATTAAAGCCTGAAGGATATTTCCTAAAGACTATAGAGCGACAGGAACTAATCAAACAGTTGGATGATTTCTTTTTGAAACATGTGTAACAAAAAAAGACTTTCTCGTCATGTGCGAGAAAGTCTTTTTTAATTATATGTTATACGAATCAGTCTTCGTCAGGTCGTTTTAACTGTTCCTCTTCGATATCTTCGAAAAGTGATAACATAGGAACTACTGATGTGTCGCCCTTCATTTTACGAGCAACGTAATTCCTTGTACATTCCATAACCTGAGGCGAAAGAACAATAACACCAATAAGGTTCGGGATCATCATAAGTCCGTTGAAGGTATCTGAAATATCCCAAGCAAGCTGAGCATTTACAAGTGCACCAAACATTACCATAAGCACGAAGATTATGCGGTAGATAATGATGGTCTTTGTACCGAACAAATACTCAAATGCCTTGGTTCCATAGTGGCTCCATCCAAGAACTGTTGAGTATGCAAACAAAAGAATTGCAACAGCTATGAACTTAGAACCGATTGGACCAAATGCTGCCTCGAATGAATAACTCATAAGGTTGCTGGCTTCGATTTCTGATGCATGACCTGCAAGTGCGCCGGTAGAAAGATCGAATGCGCCGCTTGAAAGGATTGTGATAGCTGTCAATGTACAAACGATAATAGTATCTGCGAATACTTCGAAGATTCCCCACATACCCTGACGAACAGGTTCTTTTACGTTTGAGCTGGAGTGTACCATAACTGATGAACCAAGACCTGCTTCGTTAGAGAATACACCACGTTTCATACCCATTTTCATAGCAAGGGCAACACCTGAACCTACGAAACCACCTGTAGCACTCTTTAAGTGGAATGCACCGCGGAATATTGAAACGAATACAGCAGGTATTGTGCTTGCATGAGTTATGATAATTACCAAAGCTCCGATAAGATATATTATAACCATGAAAGGTACAAGCTTTTCGGTTATGGCTGCGATTCTTTTGATACCACCGATAGTAACGAGTCCAACTGCAACTAACAAAAATGCACCGATTGCCACCTTGGGAATGTGGAATGCATTGTTAACATTTACAGTAATGGAATTAACCTGGCTCATGTTACCGATACCAAATGATGCAAGCAAGCAGAAGCATGAGAATAATACGGCAAGAATTGCACCGATTGTTTTGCAACCTTTCTTGCGTCCAAGACCGTCACGAAGGTAGTACATTGCACCACCACTCCACTCGCCGTTTTCATTACGACGACGATAGAGAATACCGAGCACGTTCTCGGAGTAGTTTGTCATCATTCCGAAGAAAGCAATAAGCCACATCCAGAATACTGCACCGGGACCACCGGTTGCTATAGCGGTTGCAACACCAACAATGTTACCGGTTCCTACTGTAGCGGCAAGAGCCGTACAAAGTGACTGGAACTGAGAGATTGTCTTGTCTTCAGTGTGCGCCGTAACGTGCTTGTCGCCGAATATTGCGCCGATAGTGTGTTTCATCCAGTAGCCAAAATGTGTCAACTGGAAGAACTTCGTTAAGCATGTCATCAATACGCCGACGAAGGCAAGCAATATAAGTGCGGGCCAGCCCCAAACAGCACTATTTATGACATTGTTAATGTCTTCTACATGTTTCAAAAAAACGTCCATTATGTACCTCCTGAAAATGTTTTTTTACATAATAATAGAGTGGTCGCTAAAAAATAATGACCACCCCATTGCGTTCATTCCTACACAGTATATATAATATGTAGATAAAATGCAAGAAAAAAATGCGGTTTGAGTTTACAAAAAAAACGGCAGAGTATATAATTAGACATCAGATAAATGGTTAATATGTTTGACAGAATGGAGAAAGACGATGATTAAGAACAAATACACGGGCGGAGAAGTTGAGTTTTCGTGTGAGGTTTTCCCACCGAAGAGAAATGATGAGATGTACGATATTTTTCAGACACTTGATGAAATAAGTACTATAAAGCCCGATTATATAAGTGTAACCTATGGCGCCGGCGGAAGTAACAGTAAGAAGACTGCGAAGATTGCGGCTTACATACAGCATATATGTGAGGTTGAGTCGCTTGCGCATATGACCGCTGTAGGAATGGACAAAGCAGGTCTTAAGGAACTTCTTGATGAGTTAAATGCCAAGGGTGTCAAGAGAATACTCGCTCTTCGTGGTGACAGACCAAGAACGATGACGGAGGAAGAGTTTGCTAACAGATATTATAAGTATGCTTCAGATATAATACCTGAGATTAAGCAATACGGTCCTTTCCAAATATACGCGGCTTGTTATCCGGAGAAGCATCCGGAGTCGCCGGACCTTGAAAGTGATATCAAGCATTTAAAGGCGAAGGTTGAACTTGGTGTAGATGAGCTTATTACACAGATGTTTTTTGATAATGAGAAGTTGTATCGTTTTATGGACATGCTTGATGAGAATGGAATAAATGCTAACATCCACGCCGGTATTATGCCGATTACCAAAGTTAATCAGCTTGGTACAAGTGTTTCACTTTCAGGTTCATCGGTACCGACAAGTCTTTCTAATCTCATCGCAAGATACAGCGAAGATCCGGAAGGCATGAAGAAAGCCGGAATTGAGTTTGCTGTCAATCAGATAGAAGATTTGCTTAAGCATGGTGTGAAAGGTATTCATTTATACAGTATGAACAAAGCAGATGTCACCAAGGAGATATACGAAGCGATTATCTAAAGTTGACAATTGATGTTACAGGTGTTGGTCTGATAATGAAGGTATATCTTCTTTGGGTAAGTCGATGATAGCGTCAGCTTAAGTATGAAAGATATTAGAAAGTGATAATATTGCACGTTGATATCTGTGATGATTTATGTAGGAGGTATGTTATGAAGAAGATGGGTAAATACGTAGCATTGGGTGTTGCTGTAATTATGGTAGCTGTGGCTGCCTGCGGATGTGGAGCGGTCAAGAAAGAAGAGCCGGACGTTCCGACTAAGTATATTGATAAAGCAGATGATGCGGTAGAGCAATATAATGAAGGTGTTGACCAGCTTAATAAGACTGGGGACGCGGCTGAAGGATCAGAAGAAGATGCCCAGGAATAAAGCTTTTTTGGGAAAATATTTCTTTTTTAAAAATAATGCTTGCTTTTTGTTTGGAAATGTGTATAATAATTTCTTGTGAGTTGCAAAACGAACATTTTTGGGGTATCGCCAAATGGTAAGGCAACGGACTCTGACTCCGTCATTTCAAGGTTCGAATCCTTGTACCCCAGCTAAGGACTTCGGTAGATTACCGGAGTCCTTTTTTGTATATTTATCATACTTTATGGTATAATTAGAAAGATGATTTAACTGATAAGAATACAGGGGGTGCACTTTATGAGATTGATGCACATTGGTGACTTGCATCTTGGCAAATCACTTGGCGATTTTGATCTGACGGAAGATCAGGAATATCTTTTGAATCAATTATTAGAGATAGTGGATAGCAGGTCTGTTGATGCTGTTTTAATTGCAGGCGATGTTTATGATAAAGCAATCCCCAGCGAAGCTGCAACAAGAATGCTCGATTATTTCTTAAACAGTCTGGCAAAACGAAATGTCTATACATACATGATAAGCGGTAATCATGATTCTGATGAAAGATTGAACTACGGTAGCAGTCTTTTTGAAACAAACAACATTTATATTTCAACAAAATATGAAGGAAAACTCTATAAGCATACTTTGAAGACAGAAAAAGAGGAAGCAGATATATATCTTTTGCCCTTTGTTAAGGCATCTCAAGTTAGGCATTATCTGCCGGAAGCCAAGATAGAGTCATATGATGACGCAGTTAAGGCAATCTTGAATAATGAAACAATAGATACGTCGAGGTGCAATGTACTTGTAGCCCATCAATTTGTTGTGGGAAAAAGTGAGGACCCTGAACTTAGCGGATCAGAGGGTCTTGGTACGCAGAGCGTTGGTCTCGTTGAGAAGATAGGATACGACTGTTTTGACGATTTTGATTATGTAGCGTTAGGCCACATTCATTCACCACAGCAGGTGGGGCGTAAGGAAGTCAGATATTCCGGCTCGCCATTGAAGTATTCTGTTAGCGAAGCAAATAACGAGAAATCTGTTTCGTTGATTACAATAGATGCAAATAAGAAAGTTGATGTTGAATTAATTCCAATCAAACCGTTGAGAGACTTAAGACATATAAAGGGGCAGATCAAGCAACTGTTAGACCAATCGAATGTGACTGCACCGGACGACTTCATTTATGCAACTCTTACGGATGAGGAGATTATAAATGATGCTATGGGTATATTTCAACAGACATACCCCAATACAGTTAAGATTGAATATGACAACTCTCATACGAGAGAGGTGGAGCAAGTGGATATATCCAAGATTGCGGATGTCAGGTCTTTTGATGAACTTATCAGTGATTTCTACATGCAAATGTACGGCTGCAAAATCAGCGAAGAAGAAATGGCTATTATGAGTGACGTGGCAAGAGAGGCAGGTGTATAGTATGAAACCAATCAAATTGATAATGAGTGCTTTTGGACCATACGCCGATGAAATGCCTGCAATAGATTTTACTGATTTTGAGGACAAAGGTTTATTTCTGATATCAGGTGATACCGGAGCAGGTAAGACAACTATTTTTGACGCTATATGTTATGCGTTATATGGCAAGACCAGTGGGTCTTATAGGGATACAAAGAATCTAAGAAGTGAGTATGCAAAAGACTCTGTGAGAAGCTTTGTGGATTTCTATTTTTCACATCAGGGCAAAGAATATCATATTTGTCGTGAGCCTTCATATGAACGAATAAACCGTAATGGTAAGAAGACTGAAGAAAAGGAAAAAGTAACCTTTTACTATCCTGATGGTTCATCTGTTGAGGGCACGAGAAATGTTGACGGAACAAAAGAGGAATTGGGTGTTGTACGCGAACTACTTCATGTGGACGAAAAGCAGTTTAAGCAGATAGCGATGATTGCACAGGGAGAGTTTTGGGACCTGCTTAATGCGAAAACAGATGAGAGGACGAAAATCTTAAGAACGATTTTTCAGACGAGCTGCTATAACAGCATTGAGTACAAACTCAAAGATCGTATGGATGCAAGTTATAAACTCAAGGCAAATACGGAGAATAGTATTATTCAATACTTTGATGATGTTTGTGTTGATTCAGAGGATGGATTGGCTGAACAACTGTCGAATCTTCAGTTAAGCGCAAAGAAATCAGGAAGTGCATGGAATCTTGAAGAGATTATAGAAGTTGTTGAGATGCTTATCAAATCTGATAAGGAAAGATTAAATGTTTCAAAAAAAGAGTTGTCAGAGGCTGAAAAGAAACACGAAGACAGCAAAAAGGAACTTGCAATAGCAGAAACCAACAATGATTTTATTAAGAAACTTGAAAATCTGAGAACCAAAGAGAAAGAACTGAATGAAAAGAAGAAAGATATTGATGAAAAGGAAGCACTTTTAATCAGACAGAAATTGGCAACAAGAGAAGTGAATCCTGTTTATTTGTCGTGGAAAGAAAAAGCTGATGCAATCAAAGAGCTTAAAGAGAAAATATCCGGCAAGAATAGTGATGTAAAAGAAGCAGTGAAAAAGGCGAAAGAAGCAGAAGTGGCTTTTGAAAAAGCAAAGAATGATAAGCCGGAAGCTGACAAGTTGCAGAAGTTTGTTGATAAGATTGCGGAAGAGGAAGCAAAGTATCAGCAAAGATTTGAACTTTCTGCAGAAATTGATAAATTAAAAAAATCTGCCGAGACATTTGCAGAGGAAGAGAAAGAACTAAAAGAAAGGGAAGATAAACTTAAGGATAGGATTATCGCGCTAAAAGAAACTCAAAAGAACCTAAAAGGGACACCGGAAAAACTTGCAGAAGTAAGATCTATGGGTAAAGACCTGGCAAAGTTGCTTGACGATATCAATAAGATAATTGATGAGAAGTTACCGGATTGGGATAAGAAAAAGAACGCTCTCAAAATCAAACAGGATAAATTTCAAGAGGCTCGTGAGAAGTTTGAAGATGCCAAGGTTGAACGCGAAAAGGCAGAAAGAATACTTGAAAATTGCAGAGCCGGCATTTTGGCAAACGGTCTTGAGGACGGGCAGAAATGTCCGGTTTGCGGGTCTGTTCATCATCCTGAATTAGCAAAGATTCCGAGTGAGGCTGTTACCGAGGAGGAGTTCAACCTATTAAAGGACAAAGAGACGAAACTTCAGAAAGAAAAAAATGATTCCAATACAGAGGCCGAGAAGGATAAAACAGCACTTGAACAATTCGAAGACCGGTTACGTGTTGATATCCTTGATTGTCTGGAGAATAAGCTTATTGGCTCAGATGATTCTTATGCCGAGTTTGCTGAGCTTATAAAGAGTATCAAAGAGGCCAGAAAACTCGTTGAAGACAAGATAACATTGAATGCGAATGAGCAGAATACGTTGGAGAAGAACAATAAGGAGCTTACCAAAGCAGATTCTGATCTTGAAAAGGCACAGGGAGAAGAGACGGAAACTCTAAATAAGGACAAAGAAAATTTCACAGCAAAGAAGCAGGACACAGAAAAAGTTAAGGCTGAGAAAGAAGCAGTTCTTAAAACTTTGGAAGACTTAAGCTTCGACAGTTGGGAACAGGCAAGGGCAGAACAAGAGAAAGCAGAGAAAAGAATAGACACAATAACTTCTGTTCTTGAGAATACAGATAAGGACAAGAAGGAAGCGGATAAGAGACTTGCATCAGAACAATCTTCTATAAAAACAATGGAGGAAAGTCTTGTAAAGGAAGAAAAAGAAGAGAAGACAAGAATGAAGAAGCTGGATGAGTCTATCAGCAGGTGTGAGTTTACTTCCGTTGATGAAATGCTTAAGTTTGTTCTTTCTGAAACAGATATTTCCGAGATTGATAAAGAAATAGTTGAATATAAACAGGAAGTTGCAACGAACAAAAAGCAGATTGAAGATGCCGAGAAAGATGCAAAGGGACGTGAAGTTATTGATATCGAGGCACTTAAAGAAAAGTGCCAGGCTGGAGAACGTGAGGTATCAGGTAAGAGGAGTATAGTTAATGTCATAGAGAACAGATTAGATTGCAATAAAGATAAGCTTGATAAGATTACATCTCAAGAATCGCAGCTTGAGAAGGCACGTAAAGAGAACGGTCTCTGCACTAGATTGTATAATCTTGTTAAAGGTACAACCGGAAATGGTAAGATAACATTGGAGCAATACATCCAGGCAGCCGGCTTTGACGGCATAATCGCTGCTGCAAACAGGCGACTTTTGCCGATGAGTGATGGTCAGTATGAATTGTATAGACAAGAGGATTCTCTTGGAAAGAAGAGTAATACATTTCTTGATCTCGAAGTTCTTGATAATTTTACAGGACACAGAAGACCGGTAGGAAATCTTTCCGGTGGAGAAAGTTTCAAAGCTTCGCTTAGTCTTGCCTTGGGATTGTCTGATAAAGTTTCATCGGACATGGGTGGAATCCAGATGGATGCCCTGTTTGTAGATGAGGGCTTTGGAACGCTTGATCGCAAATCAATAGAGAGTGCTATGGATATTCTTGTTAACCTGTCAGGAACCAAAAAACTTGTTGGCATTATAAGTCATAGAGAGGAACTGATGGAGAATATTCCACAGCAAATCCGTGTGAAAAAGACAAAGAATGGAAGTCAGTTAACAACAGAAATAGGACTTTAATTTTTCACACTATTTATAGTATAATATTAAATGGATACATGCATCAGTATATGGGGGTGTCTATGGAAAAACTTAAGAGAAAGAATCAGAAAGTGGTTGAGAATAGTATTGTCCTTGATGAGTACTCAAACAAAGTATTCAGATTGGTTGTTCTTATTGTGCCTATTTTCTTCCTGTGTGGCAATGCGACAATGACGGTAGTACATTATATCGGCTGGTATCCGGCTATAAATGATATAGCATTGTGGATATCAAATTTTATCGATGTTTCGTACATGCTCATAGCTTTTTACTTACTTAAGACGAGCTACAATGAAGAAGGTGTGCTGATTCCACGCAAGCTTTTCATTACGAAAATATTCCTGTTGGTTATAGTGGTAATTCAGTGGAATCTGAATAGTTATGTCTGCCCGTTCTCTGACTTTTGGGCGTTTGCACCGTTATTTGTAATAGTCCAGTCGTTTTTCTTTGATGTAAAATTTGTTCAATTATCAACGGCGTGTATTATTTTGTCAATGGTTATATCATGGCTTATCAATGGCGAGAATCTTCTGCCGGCACATAACGAGTTCTTTTGGCTCAATATGATATTTAGAGGTGTTGGCCTTACATTTACACTCCTTTGCATTAATGTTGTAACATGGTTTAGTAAGGTGTTCATTATTGAGGCAGTGGAAATGAAAGCGAAGAGCACAGAATATGAAAGAGAAGCTCGAATGAAATCTGATTTCCTTGCCAATATGTCTCATGAGATTAGAACACCGATGAACGCGGTTATTGGAATGGCAGAGATTGCCATGAGAGAAAAACTTCCAAACACTGCTATGGATTGCCTGGCACAGATACAGAAATCAGGACGTAACCTTCTTAATATTATAAATGATATTCTTGACTATTCTAAAATAGAATCGGGAAAGATGGAAATTGTTCCTGAGAGATATGAACCCATCAGCGAACTAAATGATATTGCTAATATACTGAATACAAGAATCGGTGAGAAAGAGCTGGAGTTGTATGTTGTTACCGATAAGGCAATACCACATGCGTTGTGCGGTGATGCAATGCGTATCAGACAGATTCTTATTAATCTTACCAATAATGCTATCAAGTTCACTCCAAAGGGTAAAGTTGCGGTTATAGTTACTTGTGATGAGTTAGATGAAGAAACTGTTACTATAACTTATCATATTAAGGATACCGGAATTGGAATTAAGCAGGAGGACTTGGACAAGTTGTTTGTCAGCTTCCAGCAGGTGGACTCAAGACGAAACCGTTCTGTGGAGGGTACAGGTCTTGGACTTGCTATTTCTCAAAAACTTGTGGAGTGTATGGGTGGTGCGATTGGAGTAGATTCCGTATACGGTGAGGGCTCAGACTTCTGGTTCTCTATTCCGCAAAAAGTTTTGGATAAGTCGTCTGACCTGATAGTGCATGGAGCTTCGCGCAAGTGTGCTGTCATACTGGATAAGGATCCTATAAGGGTGCAGGCATTTACTGATGGATTGGAGAATCTTGGAATTGGAAAGGGCTTTATTGAAAATATCAAAGAATACAAACACTACACTGGACACAGAGATTTTCTGTTCTTTGATCGAAAAGATTATAATGATCAGATACGTGAATTTCTGGAGAACCATCGTGATGTGACGGGTATTATAACTATTGATTTTAATTCGACATTTAAGTCGGAAATGGACAATCTGTACACGTTGAGACGCCCGATTACTACTCGTAAGATGGTCAAAGTGTTAAATGATGATACAGACGATTTGGAGTCGTTTGAGTCTGAAGAGGCATATAGCATAAGCTTCACTGCACCGAAAGCGAAGATTTTGATAGTTGATGATAACGAGATTAACATTACTATAGCTGAAGGTCTTCTTTCACCAATGAGAATGAAACTTGATTCTGCATTAAGCGGTGCGGAAGCCATAGAGAAAATAAAAACAGAGGATTACGATATTGTCCTTATGGATCATATGATGCCGGATATGGATGGTATTGACACAACGAAGATTATAAGAGGTACTCTCAAAGGCGCAGATGAATTGGTAATCATTGCGCTTTCGGCAAATGCAGTTGAAGAAGCACGTAATATGTTCTTTGAGGTTGGCATGAATGATTTTGTTGCCAAGCCGATAGACATTAAAGAGTTGTCTTCAAAAATCAAGAAATGGTTGCCGGATGACAAGATTGAGAAAGGTGTAGCACAGGAAGAAACACAGGAAGAGGATACTCTTGAAGAGTTTGATATGTTAGATACGGAGAGCGCAGTTCAAGCGCTTGGCTCTGCCGAACTGTTTAGAAAAATAGTGGGTGAGTATTACAGAAGCGGACAGGATAAGTATGATGAAATAATGAAGGCATACAAAGATGCGAATGTAAAAGATTTTACAATCAAAGTTCATGCATTAAAGAGTAGTTCGAGACAAATTGGTGCTGCGCGACTTGGTGATATGGCAGAGGCTTTGGAGAAAGCGGGTAAAAATGAAGATATGACATTTATCAATGAAAATACCGAGAATATGTTATCTTCATTTCAGGGTCTGCTTAGCAGCATGTCCTCTATCTATGAAGAAGGCGTACAGTATAACAAAGAGTTGCCGATGCTTCCGACTGACGTAATGAAAGAGTTGTTTGAAAAACTACGTGAAGCTTGTGACAATCTGGATATGGACGGCATGGAAGAGGTACAGAGCGAACTTAAGAAGTATGACTGGCCTTCGGAAATAGAAGACGATTTATTCACGCTTATTAAGTCTATCGATGATTTGGATGTGACAACTTGTGAGGAGATAATTGAGAAGCTCAATTAATCAAAAATTCTGTTTGGGTTAGGTACATTTTGACATGAAATGCGCAAAGGAGGTAAACCATGAAAAAAGGATGGGCGAATGAATTAAAAATGGTACTGTGCACATCGGTATTGTTGTTTGTTTGCGGTACAACGGTTTATGCAAACCCAAAGACTGATTCGGAACAATTGGTGACGGATGACAATCTTCCTGTTGGTGGCTGGGAAGCACCCGAGGCGCATGAAGTTGATATTGATGTTGAGGTCAAAACAAATGAACCCACAAAATGTACCAGGTTGTTTAACTCCGGTATGGATTCTGTTTTTGTGAAGGGCGTAGGAAATAATGGATACAATTCCCTGACTTCGGCACAGAAAGAGTACTACAAGAAGTTTGAAGAAGCAGCTACGGAATTCATGCAATCTAATGCAGATATTAGTCAGACAACTATGAATTCTGACGGAGATACAGCATATATTGTCGCTAGGGTAAGTTATGCTTCATTTGGTCTTTCTTATGACAGTGCGTATCAGGTATATAATGCATTTAATTATGATCATCCGGCTTATTATTGGATAAGCAACACTTTATGGTATTCAACCGGTGGTCAGTATTTTTATCTGTGTACGGATGA
Organism: Lachnospiraceae bacterium; assembly: GCA_024698145.1. GTDB lineage: Bacteria > Bacillota > Clostridia > Lachnospirales > Lachnospiraceae > CAG-590. Next base: position 74,013 of record JAILRO010000061.1, on the reverse strand, counting down.
GACGTATGCAAGTGCAACTGAAAGAAATTCAATAAATAATATGATAGTAAATGGTGTAAAGTCTTATGCTGCTCTTGTAGATGACGGGATGGATGATTTAGATAAGATTTCGATTATACATGACCGGATTGTGCAGGATGTGGCTTATGCATATAAGAATGGAACAAACACACCGGAAACGGCAAAATGGGCACATAGCGTACAAGGTGTTTTTGATGACAATTATCGTCAAGTTGTTTGTGAGGGATATGCAGATACATTTTCTTTGATGATGAATTATATTGGAATCCCTAATTATTACATAGTAGGTACTGCTAATTCTAGTGGTGCCGGAGGCGGAGGAGGCCACGCATGGAATGCAGTTTCTGATGATGGCGGAGCTACATATATGTATATTGACCTTACATGGGATGACATCAAAGAAGGTGGCTATTATTATAAGTATTTTGGAATGCCTAAGAGTGACTTTGAGAATTCTCACTATGCGTATGTTCCGACCAATACAGAGGGTGAATGGTTATATGCGCTACCGAACAATATAAGTGATACCTTGGCAGGTACATATTATTATAGAGGCGGATTTTATTGTAACGATACAAACTATGATAGTTTTGCAAAGTATATCAAGACGAAATCACGTAGATTGGGAACAACTATAACGTATATGACAAACGATTTTACAGTTACAAGGGCAGTGGCTCAAAAACTGGGTATTAGTAGCTCGTCGTATTACCCTATAAGTTACTTGGGAGTTGATTATTGTGTAGTTGTTTATGATGTAACCGACACTGTTGACATTTCTGATGCAGTTGTTACTTTAGCAAAGGATTCATATGAGTATTCACCTGAGGGGAACATGCCTGCGCCCAAAAGTGTTAGTGTAGACGGAGTAAAGCTTATAAAGGGCGTTAATTACACGGTTTCCTACGAAGATAACATTAATGCCGGTGATACTGCCAAATTGATTATTACCGGAAAAGGTAATTATACAGGTTCAAAGACGAAAACATTTACAATCACCAAAAGAACAATAGCAGGTGTATTGTGTACGGTTTCACCGTCGAAGTATACCTATAGTGGAAGTGCTAATACGCCGAGCGTTAGTATATCTATTGATAATACGTCGTTAAAGGCCGGTACTGATTATTCCGTAACATACGAAGATAATACGAAAGCAGGAAAAGCGTCAGTAACTATCACAGGTAATGGTAATTATACTGGCGTGATTGAGAACTACTTTACCATTTCGCCGAAAGAATTAAGTGTTACGGGAATGAAGGTAAAAGATAAGACTTATGACGGAACTACTGATGCGGAAATTACAAGTTATGGCACACTAGTCGGTGTTTGCAATGATACTGATGATGTGTCGATTAATGTAACAAATGCAAAAGCAGAATTTGAAGATAAAAACGTAGGGGATAATAAGAAAGTTGTATTTTATGGATATTCGTTATCAGGCGATGATGCAGCTAATTATTCTCTTGATATGTCAGATGTATCTGTTACAGGTGCGATAATTGCATCACAAACCTTAGAGCAGACAGGAAGCGAACAACAGCAGTCATCACAAACCTCAGAACAGAGTGGAAATGGACAACAACAGTCATCACAAACATCGCAGCAGACAAGTAGCGTTACCAGCCAGGCTACCTATACCGTCAAGTCAGAGGGAACAACCCTTGATGACAATGACGCCACAGCAACGTATGTTGTGACATCAACCCAGACCGAAACACCTACAGTTTCCTACAGTATTACGTCGGATGCAGAGGTTAAGGATGTTGTGGTTCCTGAAACAATTTTGGTTGATGGCGTTGAATACAAAGTGACTTCTATTGCTGACAATGCGTTTAAGGGTGTATCAACACTTAAGTCAGTAACGATTCCGGCTTCGGTTGAATCAATCGGTGATAGTGCTTTTGAGAATTGCAAGGAACTTACAAAGATTACGATTCCTGTAAGTTGTAAGAAAATAGGTAATAAAGCCTTTGGTGGCTGCAAGAAGTTAAAAACAATAATAGTCAAAACGACTAAACTTACATCAAAGAACGTGAGCAAGAAGACTTTTAAGGGAATTAAGAACAAAGTCGTGATAAAGGTTCCGAAGAAAATGCTTGCAAAATACAAGAAATTGTTCCGTAAGAAGGGACTTTCAAAGAAAGTTAAAATAAAAAAGATTTAGGAGAGGACAATGCCATATGAAATACACTATTGACACAGAAGAAAACAAAATCTGGCTAAAGCAACTGCGGGATGAACTGTTTGATTTCGGAAAGAATTTCCCTTCAAAGCAAGGCGGTTCGTATTATCTTTCTGACGACGGCACCCCGATAGTTGAAAGACCACGAGAAACTTGGATAACCTGCCGAATGGCTCATGTTTACAGTATTGCGAAGCTATTTGGTTTTGACGATGCCGACAAGCTTGTTGATGCGGCAATAACCGGAATATGCGGAGAACTGCATGACGATAAGAATGGCGGATGGTATGCGGCAAGAACTTCTACCGGAGATATTTTGGGTGACAAGCAGTGTTATGCACATGCATTTGTAATACTAGCTGCAACATCGGCGAAACTTGCAGGTTGCAAGAAGGCAGACGAGCTGTTAAATGATGCCCTCGAAATATACGACAAATACTTTTGGAATGAGGAGCAGGGGCTGGCAGTTGATACGTGGAACGAGGATTTTTCAAAACTTTCGGATTACAGAGGACTTAATGCAAACATGCATAGTGTAGAAGCGTTTCTTGCAGTGCATGATTGTATTGGGGATAAGAAGTATCTGAAACGCGCAGGAAGAATAATAGATCGTGTAATCGGCTGGGCTCGTGATAATGAATGGAGAATCCCGGAGCACTATAAAAGCGACTGGACTCCTGACCTGGAGTGTGCTAAAGAAACACCTGATGATCCGTTTAAGCCGTACGGTGCAACGCCCGGACACGGAATTGAGTGGGCAAGGCTTATCACACAGTGGGCGCTAGCAGTAAGCAAGAATGAAGATATAGATGAAAAGTCATATATTGATGCTGCGTGTCATTTATACAAACGAGCTATAGAAGACGCATGGAATTGTGATGGCGAGCGTGGAATTGTATATACAACAGATTGGGAGGGAAAACCGGTTGTTCATGACAGAATGCATTGGACACTGGCAGAAGCGATCAATACATCAGCGGTATTATATCACGTTACCAAAGATGAAAGTTATGCCTCGGATTATGCCGATTTTTTAAGGTATCTTGATGAGGTTGTTCATGATAAGGAACATGGTTCGTGGTACCATCAGTTGGATAGTCATAATATGCTGTTGACCACAGTTTGGCCCGGCAAATCTGACCTGTATCATGCGGTGCAGGCAACGATAATTCCATACAATTATGAAGTCGCTATTTCTGTTGCAAAGGCTGTATATAACACAAAATGACGGTTTGACGCAAAATATGAAAAATGGTATAATTCATAGTGAATTATGCCATTTTTGCATATTCCGGAATATTATTTTTGTAGGTAGATTATTATGTATATACTAAAAGCAGTTTTTGTAATTTTATTTCTCATATCCATGTCGTGTGTGTTGAATGGGATTGCTGATAAAAGAAGGAATATAGGTTTTATTGTTCTTACGCTAATGATTTCGGCAGGCAACTTGTTTAGCATCGGAGTGCTTGATCCGGGACCGATTAGATATAACTCTAATATCTTCCTTCCCTATTACATTATGCATGCATGGTCTCTTTTTGCCTTTTTGCTTATGGTTATTTTAATTGAGCAGAAAAAGAGGCACATAGTGTCTGTTGTTGTGTCGGTATTAGTCTGCATTTATCAGACATATCTTATTGTTAGTCAGTATTTCGGAGCCAGAATACTTTCCTTTCAGAAAAGAATATATTTCCGCAAGGCGTTTTGGGTAGCGGTTGATTCAAAGAATACAGGGCTTTTGTTTAGTTATCGCTCGTATAGAATTTGTTTGTATATCAATATATTTATAATTTTTTGTGTGCTTACAATATGCATTTTACAGTCGCATAAGATTTTTCGAGCACGTTACTACACGTTGCTACTTATGGCATTTGTGTACAGTGTTGTGGAGGGAATTAAAGTTCGTTATGCTGTACCTATTTGGATTCCTTGCATGTCATATAATATCGTGTCTTTGTTGTGCTTGTATCTTACCAATAATTATGCCAGAAACAAATTGCGTGAATGGTCGTTGGATCGTTTTGCCAATGATATGAGTGATGGTCTTATACTGTATGACAAGCATAATGATCTTATTCACATGAATGATATGATCAAGAATACATTAAGTGACAGACTTGTTGAGCGTTTCAAAGACAAGAGTAAGTTGGAGGAGTGGCTCGGCGAATGGACTGAAGGAAGAGACGATAGGATTGTCAAATACCATGGTAACGATAAGGATTACTATCTTACCGTTAATGAAAGAAGATTTGGTGAAGAGGAATCGCCTATCGGTACTTTGTTTATTTTGCATGATGCAACTGATTCTATATCACAGTTGAAACTCATGGAAGAGGCTAATGATTCTCTTGAGCGTGCTAATCGTATGAAGTCGGACTTTCTTGCCAATATGAGTCATGAAATCCGTACACCTATGAATGCTGTTATTGGAATGGCAGAGATTGCTATGCGTGAAAAAAACACTGATCGTATGGTTGAGTATCTTCTTCAAATTCAGAGTTCCGGACGAACTCTTCTTAACATTATCAATGATATATTGGATTATTCAAAGATTGAATCCGGCAAGATGGAAATTGTGGAGGAAGATTACGAGCCACTTGCTGAATACTCGGATATAGCTTCTGTTATTTTTACAAGAATAGGGGACAAGCCAATCGAACTTTTTGTTGCTGTCGAAACAAATCTTCCGCATATATTGCGAGGAGATGCAATGCGTATTAGGCAGATACTCACTAATCTTGCAAGCAATGCAGTTAAGTTTACCAAAGAAGGAATTGTTCGAATACATATAGACTGTCAGGCTGTATCGGATGATACGGTTAATATGACATACCATGTAGTCGATACAGGAATCGGTATTAAGAAAGATGATTTGGACAGACTTTTTGTAAGTTTCCAACAGGTAGATTCGAAACGTAATCGTTCTGTAGAAGGTACGGGACTTGGACTTGCTATATCCAAGAAACTTGTGGAAAATATGGGCGGCACTATCGGTGTAAAGAGTGAGTATGGAAGAGGTTCGGATTTCTGGTTTACCATACCTCAGAAAATTGTGGATCCAACGAATGATATTAGCATTGATAATGCTTCAGGAAAACATGCATTTGTCTTTGATGATAACGGATTGATGCTTGCGGAGTTCTGTAAGGAAACGGACAGACTTGGTGTGGGTAGTACAATTATTGACAAGTTAAGTGATTATACACCTACCGGCAAGAAAGATTTCTTCTTCTTCAAAGAGGAACGCTATGCCGAAGATATCAAATCATTTCTTGAAAACCATCCGGATATTAACGGAATTGTCCTTGTTGGAATTATGTCAGAGTTTAATCCTGATGTTTCCAATCTGCATATAATGAGACGTCCGGAGTCCTCCATGAATATGGTTGGTATATTAAATGAGCGCTATGATGAGGTGGGAAAAGTTGATTCGAGCAAGATCTTCAAACCTGATTTCCGTGCGCCCGAGGCAAAAATATTAATTGTCGATGATAATCACATCAATTTAACAATTGCAAGTGAATTGATTGAACCAATTAGGGCTAATATTGAGACTGCAGATGGTGGTAAGGAAGCTATAGAGAAAATGATGGCTAATGAATATGATATCGTATTCATGGATCATATGATGCCGGAAATAGATGGTGTTGATGCGACAAAAGCAATTCGTTCTGCAGGAGATAAAGTTTATCAGCCTGTTATTATTGCGTTGTCGGCTAATGTCATGGAGGAGGCCAAGAAGCTTTTTGCCGAATCAGGTATGGATGATTTTGTTGCCAAACCTATTGATGTTCGTGTGCTTATTTCAACCATCAAAAAATGGTTGCCTCAAGAGAAGATAATCGAGAGTGACGGAACAGAAGAAGAGAAGGATGATAACTCATCATCGGCTATTCGCTGCGAAGGATTAGATGTCGAAAGTGCTGTGCATGCTCTTGGCTCGGAATCCTTGTACAATAAGATTGCAGGCGAGTATTATCGCTCGGGTTCAAATAAATATAATGAGATTAAGACTGCATTTGACAATGAAGATTGGGATACATATACAATAAATGTTCATGCATTAAAAAGCAGTTCGAGACAGATTGGTGCAATGGAACTTGGAAATTTGGCAGAAGCACTTGAAAAAGCCGGAAAATCAGGTGATATTGAAACGATAAAGTCAGATACTGATACTGCGCTTTCGGTCTTTAATGAGTTGCTTGATAATCTCTCAATGTATTTTGATGATAACAATGATGATGCCAAAGATAAACAACCGATAGATAAAGAAACTCTTCTTGTTCTTATGGATGAGCTCGAAAATGCGTGCGACAATCTTGATATGGATGGAATGGAAGATGTCGATGCCCGATTAAAAGCCTACTCTTATGAAGGTGAGACAAAGGAGAATATTGAGGCTTTAAGCAAAGCGATAGCTGATATCGATACTGATGAATGTATGGGGCTCATCGGAAAAATACGGCAGGTTTATGAATAAAGGGGGAGGTCACATGAGGAAAAGATTATTATCAGGAATGCTTGTTTTAGCAATGACAATGGGAACTGTTGCCGGTTGCGGAATAAATGACGGTGCGAAAAATGATGACAAACTTGCAAACACCGATCTTGTTGATAATGCGATAAGAAATGCTGAACAGGTGGAGGATGCTTCGGGGTATGTATATAGAGGTAAAGCCCCTATTACAAAGGACGGGGGAACACTTAAGATTCTTGCGCAGACCTCTAATTATTCCGGTGTTGATATAGCTAATGCGCCTATTGTAAAAAAAGTATTTAAGGAAGCGGGAGTAGAGCCTGATTGGCAACTTATTGATTATGACAACTACGAGGAAAAAGCTGCGTCTATTATCAGTTCGGGCGACACGGATGCAGATATAATCAAGATTCCTGACAACGACCCGAATCAGGTTTATATTAAGTCGGGGCTTTTTGTTCCACTAGATGAGTTCTTCGACTATATGCCAAACTTTACGAAATGGTTATCAGAAAATCCTGTTGAGAAGGCTGAACTTACGGCAGAGGATGGTCACATTTATTATGTTTCAGGAATAAATGTTGCCGATGATTATCAGCCGTGTCTTATGTTTAATCAGGTGTGGCTTGACAAAGCAGGCATGAAAGCACCGGAGACACTTGACGATTTTGTCGAGTTGTTGCGTTATTTTAGAGACAACGACATGAATGATAACGGTGATGCTACAGACGAGATTCCGATGAGTGTTATGGCCGAGTTTCTTCCGTATATGTTTGGTCCGGCATTTGGACTTGATTTGGTAAGCGGTTTTCAGGCTGATGACGATGGAAACGTAACCTATGCTTATGCAGATTCCGAGAATTATAAGGAATATCTTAAGTTCCTTAACGGATTGTATGAAGAGGGACTTCTTGAAAAGAATTATACTGATGTTGACAGAGATGAGGTAATAGAGCGTATTTCAAAAGACATTACAGGTGTTGCTTTTGATTACAGTTGGGCAATGTCGATGATGTACTCTAATGTGCTCCCGTACTATGATGGAACGGCTGCTACCGCATTTGTAGGTGCTGCCCCTCTTTCTGGAGAGTACGAGGGATTTTATGTTGGTAGAAACGCTCTTTCGGGAATGTTTGGAGTAAGTACGCAGTCGTACAGAATAGAGCTTGCTGTTAAGTTTCTTGATTATGCAATGTCAGAGCATTGCCAGGAGTATTATCAGTGGGGAATAGAAGGAGAAAGCTACGTTGTTAATGACGATGGAAGCAGAGAGTATACCGAGAAAGGAAAGGACAATGATTGGTTGCAACAATTCGGCATTAATCCTGCATTTGTTCTTCCGGCTGCTCAATCAGTAGAGGCTACGGATATCCTTGTTGCTGATTGGCACGCACAGATAAACAGAGAACTTCGCAAATATATCAAGGATCCATGGCCGGACATATATGCGACCAGTAAGGAAAGTGATACGGTTAACCTGTATATGGAGGATATTCAGAATAAGGTTAATAAGAGTAGTGACGATTTTATAACCGGGAAGATGGATATCGAAGAAAAGTTTGATGATTATCTGGACGAACTTGACAAGCTCAAACTTGATGAAGTTGTAGAGGTTAAACAGGCGCAGTATAAAAGATACTTAAAAGCACTTAAGTGATTTTGAATAAATGTAGATAAGGTGAGATATATGTATATAATGGAAAGAACGGTAACATACTCGCAGGTGGGCAGTAATCTTACGATGGACATGGCAGGAGTTGTCAATTTCCTTCAGGATTGTGTGCTTGCTCAATCTGAAAGTATTGGCAAAGGCGTAGAGCATGTTGCGAAGCACAAAAGAGCATGGTTTTTGACCGGTTGGCAAATAGAACTTGACAGATACCCCAAATATAAGGAGAATATTACGGTGCGAACATGGCCGCATGACTTCAAAGGACTCTACGGCTATCGTAACTTTGATATATTAGGCGAAGACGGACGGCGAATCGTAAGTGCTAACTCAATATGGGTGTTTATGGATATTAATAACATGACACCGACTAAGCCCACAGAAGAAGACATGGAGGGCTATGTGTTAGAACCCGCACTGGATATGGACTACGCTGCAAGGAAGATTAAGCTTCTTCCTGAAGAGGATAGAATAATAGGTGGAAGTCATGATATAGATACACCAATTCGCGTAAAACGCTCATTTATAGATTCTAATCAGCATGTCAATAACGGACGCTACGTCCTAGAAGCATTAGACATCATTGATGCCACCGACATTAGGAAACTTCGTGTCGACTACAGAAAAGCAGCAATATTTGGAGACACCCTCCACCCCGTCTGCTACATCAACGACCCGATCCGTCAGGTTTCCTTGAACGATTCAGAGGGTAAACCCTACGTAATCGTAGAGATTTCATGATTTTATATAAGTTATATAGATAATTATGCTTCGCTGTCAGCGGATGAGAAATATATAAAAAAGGAGAACTAATGGTAGAAATAGGAAAGTGGCAGACCTTGAAGGTTGTCAGAAGCAAAGATTTTGGAATATATTTGGCTGAGAATGAGGGCGATGATGACGCTGTTCTTCTTCCGAGAAAGCAGGTGCCCGAAGGACTTAAGGCCGGTGGAAGCATAGAGGTTTTTGTTTATCTCGATTCGGAAGACCGTCCGATAGCAACAACGGCAAAACCGCTAATAACGCTTGGAGAGGTTAGAAGACTTCGTTGTGCGAGCGTGGGTAAGATTGGTGCGTTTATGGACTGGGGACTTCCGAAAGATATCCTTCTTCCGTTTAAAGAAATGACGGGAAAAGTGAGAAAAGACAGCGAATATCTTGTCTATATGTATATGGACAAAAGTAACCGTCCATGTGTTTCGATGAAGCTCTATAATCATTTGTCAACGGATTGTGACTATAAGAAGGGTGATTCCGTAAAAGGTTACATATACGAGATAAATGAGCAAATGGGTGCATTTATAGCAGTTGATGATAAGTATCAGGGGCTTGTTCCGAAGCAGGAGTTACATAAGAGAGTCAATGTCGGAGATACTCTTGATCTTCGTGTTACGGAAGTAAGAGAGGATGGCAAGCTTAATCTTTCTGTATCAAAACTTTCGTATGTGCAGATGGAAGAAGATAGCGAGATGGTATATGAGTCAATCCTGTCTTTTGACGGTGTACTGCCCTTTAATGACAAAGCTTCACCGGAGCTTATTGAAAGGGAACTTGGTCTTTCCAAGGCTGCATTTAAACGTGCTGTAGGTCGCCTTTTAAAAGAAGGTCGTATCGAAATTCATGAGCATTCAATCATCACAAAGTGAGAATGATGTATTATAAAAATATGGAGGACATAATAATGAAAAATGTAATTAAAACAGACAAGGCACCACAGGCAATAGGCCCATATTCACAGGCAATTGAAGTAAACGGAATGGTATATACATCAGGAGTTGTTCCTATTGATCCCGCAACAGACGAGGTTGTTAACGGCGATATCAAAGTTCAGGCAACACGTGTGTTTGACAGTATGAAAGCTTTGCTTGAGGCTGCTGGTTCATCTTGCGAAGATGTTGTTAAGACAACGGTGTTTATCAAAGATATGAATGACTTTGCTGCACTTAACGAAATCTATGCTACATATTTCACAGGTGCATTTCCTGCACGTTCGTGCGTAGAGGTTGCCAGACTTCCAAAGGATGTTCTTATTGAGATGGAAGCAATTGCAATCAAAAAATAACACCTTGGGAGAGAATGTTATGACAGAAGATAGTAACTATAGCGAAAATCAGGATACCTTAAGTGTTGAGAGCGTTGGCGCAAAAAGCAACAAGGCGGGAGTGTATTTCCTCCTGCTTATGCTTTTAGAGATTCCACTTGCTTTTTTTGTTAGATACATTCAAAGCATGGTTCCCTCAAATAAGCAAACGCTTGTGTCGTTGTTAATTACACAAGGGTATCTTCTTTTTAGCGCATTTATTTTTATATTTTTGACACACACAAGTTTTAAGGAAGATCTTCGAATCAGGAAATACAAGATTTCGACTTTTTTCTTATCACTTCTGGTGCTGCTTGTTTCGTCACCTATGGCAACTGTGCTTAATATACTAAGCCAGTTCTTTGTAAAAAATGAGACATCGGTTGCAATTTTTGAAGTGACGCAGAATGTTCCTTTCTGGCTGGCAATCATTATTATCGGTTGTTTGCCGGGCTTTTGCGAGGAGCTTATATACAGAGGAATTATGCGTACAGGCTACAGAAAGAAATCCATTATTGTGGGAATAATTGTAAGCTCGCTTTCGTTTGGATTGATGCATCTTAATTTTAATCAGATGCTGTATGCAGTATATCTTGGTGCTGTATTTGCATTTGTCGCAGAGGCTACGGATTCATTGCTTTCAACAATGATATTGCACATGATATTTAATTCGATGAGTACAATATATATGTATGCATTACCCAAAATGTTGAATGCATTAGAAAATATTGGTGCGCTCAAAGAAGGTCAGTCGTTTGAAGAGTTACTTAATAAGACCCCTAGCAACAAGGAATTGTTGCAAAGCATATACCTTTTTGCGCCAATGGCTATAGTAGGTATTGTGCTCACGGTTCTTTTGATCAATGCAATTGCGCATATCAATCAAAAAGAACTTACATGGGAAAAACTCACAGAGAAAAATGATGATACCCCTGTATTAAATGCCAACAATGTATGTCTTGTCATCGGTTGGCTTATATGTTTTGTAATATGTATAATCAACATGGGAGGATGATTAATTGATTCAATCAAAGGGATTAACAAAACAGTTTGTAAGAACTCTTCAAAAGGGAAAGAAAGAGGAATTCTATGCTGTTAATCACATTAGTTTTGAGGCAAATCAGGGAGAGATACTTGGAATACTCGGTCCTAATGGTGCCGGTAAAACAACACTTCTTCGTATGCTTGGTTCTCTTATGGAGCCGACAGAGGGAAGCGTTGTTATAACTGACAATGAAGGAAATGAGATAACAGACAAAACAGAACTTAAGAAGCATATTGGATATCTTTCCGAAAATACCAAGCTTTATGGTCGTTTTACCGTAAGGGAAACATTGAATCTTTTTGGTGAGCTTTACGGTTTTGAACGCGAATATATCAAAGAACAGGTTGAAAAGACATGTGAAGTTCTCGGAATGGAATCATTTATTGACAACCGCGTGGAAAAATTATCTACAGGACAAAAGCAGCGTACGTCGATTGCAAGATGTCTCGTGCATGACCCTGACATTTACATATTCGATGAGCCAACACTTGGTCTTGATATAATAAGTTCAAAGTCGATAATTGACTTTATGAAGCAAGAGAAAAAACGCGGCAAGAGTGTTCTTTATTCAACACACTACATGGAAGAAGCCGAGTTTTTGTGCGACAGAATAGTTATGATTAATAAAGGCACAATTATCGCAACCGGAACGCCCGAGGAACTTAGAAAGCAAACTAATACGAGCAATTTGCGTGACGCTTTCTTTGCGCTTGTAGAGGGAGGTGTTGACGATGAATTATAAGCAGTTAAAAACCCTTTACAAGAAGGAAATAATGGATGTAATCAGGGATAAGAAGACTATATTTACAATGGTTGTGCTGCCTGTAATATTGTATCCGTTATTGTTCCTTGTTATTATGCAGGTCATTTCAATGATTAATACTTCACAGCAGGAGCGTACCTACAAGGTTGTATATGAAAATGTCGCAGATGCTGACGTAGAAGCTTTGGAAGATTGGATTAAAGGTGACGAAGATGGTTTCGACTACAAGATAAAAAAGTCCAAAGTATCCGATGTTAAAAAGGCGCTTGATGATGAAGAAATAGATGCATACATTACAACAAAGGTTACCGAGTCGCAGATAATATACGAGGTTCATTATTTGTCGGCAGTAACCAATTCTTCAACAGTTAAGGAAATGCTTGAGGACGAGATTGACAGCTACGCGAAGCATATAGCAGAGAAGAATGTCAAAGAAGACGGTCTTGATGTTGACAGAGTATTATATCCGGTCAAGTCTGAAAGCAAAGACAGATCAAGTACCGAAAGTTCTGTAGGAAATATATTGGGCGGAATAGTACCGTTCCTTTTGATAACGGCAATCCTTATGGGTTCTATGTACCCTGCAATAGATACAACTGCCGGTGAGAAGGAGAGAGGTACACTTGAAACAATGCTTACAATGCCTGTTGGCAACATGGAACTTATTATGAGTAAGTTCTTATCGGTTGCAACAATATCGGTTGTTTCGGTATGTATAAATGTGCTCTCGATGGGTGGCGTGGCAGGCTATATGTTTGCCACGATAAAGAGCTTATCCGAGGATGCGGGATCATTTAAAGTTTCAACTTTTGTTCCTGCAATACTTATATCGGTAGTATGCGTTATTGCATTTGCACTTTTAATGAGCGCGGTTGTTATGTGCGTATGTGCATTTGCCAAGAGTTTCAAAGAAGCCAACAACTATGTAACACCGGTTACTTTAGTTGTAATGCTCACCGGTTACATTGGATTTATACCTAACGTTGAGCTCTCTTCCAAGACGGCGCTTATACCGGTTGCAAATGTATGTCTTCTTATTAAGACACTTATGGTTTTCAAATATGATTTTCAGCTTATATTAATTGTGCTGTTATCTAACGTTATATATGCATTTATCGCAGTGTGGGTACTTGCAAAGATATACAACAGCGAGTCTATATTGTTTGGTGAATCGTTAAGCGGTATTAAGTTGTTCGAGAGAAGAAAGAATATCAAGAAGGGTAGCACACCTACTATTCAGGAAAGCCTTCTTGTCATGATAGTTGCATTGCTCATTATGGTCTATGTGGGTGGTGTGATGAGTCTTGATAATCCTCTTTACGGGGTTATAATTCCGCAATTGTTCATAGGACTTTTGCCGGTGCTTGCAGCTGTTTATATCAAAGCGGATTTAAAGGAAGTATTCCTGCTTAAAATGCCAAGTATTCGACATTTCATCGGTTCCATTGTAATGATGGTCGGAGTGTCTAGCGGAGTACTTATTGTGGCCAACATATTGGCTTATTTGCTTCCAAAGAGCAACGAGGCTGTAAATGAAGGTTTTGGTGATTTGGTATCACACATGCCTTTTGCGGTAGGTCTGCTTCTTATTGCGGCAACGCCTGCTGTGTGCGAGGAATTGATGTTTAGAGGTTATATGTTTACGGCATTTAAGAGCAAAATCAAGATTCCGATGGCTATACTTTATGTCTCAATATTGTTTGGCCTTAATCACATGAGTCTTATTAGATTCATACCGACAATGCTTCTTGGATTGGCTCTTTGCTATGCTGCATATAAAACAAAAAGTTTGTTGTGTTCGTCGGTAATGCATTTCTTTAATAATTCATTATCGGTAATAACACTTTATTATGGAGACGAGATAGCATTTCTTAATGATGAGAAGAATGCAAAACCGGTATATGCTGCATTGATTGCTGCCGCGGTTATATGTATTCCGCTTGGCTTGCTTGTGCTTAAAGATAAGAAACAAAAGAGCAAGTAGTATATTGATTTGTCTGTGGTAAGGGGGATTTAAATGATTACAACAAGAACTTATTCGTTTGAATCTGTTGATGGTGTTACGATACACGGTGTTTGCATGATTCCGGAGAATCCTGTTGCAATATTGCAAATGGTTCATGGTATGAATGAGCACAAGGACAGATATACTTCGTTTATGCAAGCGATGGCAGAACGCGGTTATATCGTTTTTATGCAGGACAATCGAGGACACGGACAAAGTGTCAACACACCGGATGACATAGGCTATTGCTACAAATCAATGGAAAAAGGTTATGTCGAGGACACACACATTGCAACCAGAAGAATAAGGGAAAAATACCCTGATCTTCCGTTGATTTTGTATGGACACAGCATGGGTTCTTTAATTGTCAGGGCATACCTTAAAAAGTATGATGCTGATATAGATGGACTCTTTATATCGGGATGTCCGTCCTATACACCGGCAGTGCCGTTTGGCAAGCTGTTAGTTAAGATGATGAAGCTTTTAAAAGGTGAAAGGTATCGTTCTTCCTTTGTAAATGAACTTGCGGTCGGAGCTTTTAACAAACCGTTTGAAGCGGAAGGACGACGCAACGCATGGCTTTCTTGTGACAGTGAAGTTTCTGACAAGTTCAATGCGGATAAGCTATGCCAATTTGTATATACGCTTAATGGATATCAGGCACTTCTTAATCTTGAATGGACAGTATATAAGGAAAAAGGTTACAGTGTCAGCAACAAACTTCTTCCGATTTTATTTGTTTCCGGTGAGGATGATCCTTGCTATATCAATGAAAAGAAATGGAACCAGGCGCTTGAGAGAATGAGAAGTCTTGGATATATGAATGTCAGCGGGATTTTAATTGAAGGTATGCGTCATGAAATCCACAACGAATCTGAAAAACAGGTTGTGTTTGAGCAGATTGACAAGTTTTGCCATAAATGCATCAAAAACCTCAAATAATGTACATTGTGAACAAAAATTCACATTTTTTCAAAAAATATTGTTGCATATTTTGTGGTGGCAAGGTATAATAAAGCACAAGAGAATGTGTTTAGCACACGAACGTATTAGATAATAAGGAAGGTATATGTATTATGGAGATTTCAGGAATTGGAATGTCGACAACTGTATTATCGAATGCCAACACTAATACAGCAGTGGGAATGGCTTTACTTGACAAGGCATTGGAGGTTGATCAAACTAATGGAGATATGTTGGCTCAGATGTTAGAGCGTTCAGTTAATCCAATGGTTGGTCAGAATATAGATATTCGTTTATAGATGATTTATATGCACACCATGAACGATACCGTTTGTGGTGTGTTTTTTTATTGCTATGCTTTGTTGACAAGGCGATTTTGCTTTGTTATAATCGCTATGATTAGTTAATTGCAGTACGATAAGGAGGTTTATTGTGAGAATACGTAAAGCATCGGTTATGGCATTATTTACTGCGGGTTTGATGTGCCTTGCACCTGTTAATGTAAGCAAAGCCGAAGTATTGGATGAAACGAATATTAGTATTACTTACGCACTTGATCAGTATGTAAGTAGTCTCAATATAAAAGAAGTATCAGAGAAAGATTTGGAGCAGACAGAAGGAGAGGACGCGCCTACCTGCAGATATCCTGAGTTTGAGGGCAAGTGTCTTGCTTACGTTGATGAGGCCGTTAACGTAAGAGCGGAACCCAATGAGGATTCTGAAAGAATGGGTAGTCTTCCGGTTCACGGTATTGCTCTTGTTGTAGAGAAGGGTGATACATGGACAAAGATTGAATCCGGTATCACATTAGGATATGTAAGAAATGACTATCTTCTTTTTGGAGATGCAGCCGGTGCCTATGCAGAGGAGACATGTCCTAAGAAAGCTGTTGTTAATACAGAAACATTATACGTACGTGCAGATCGTGATGAATCCAGCGATTGTCTTACGATGGTTGGTGAAGGCGAATCGTACGAAGTAATTCATTCAAGTGATGATGTTGATGAGTGGACTCATATCCGAGTGGACTCTGATATAGAAGGTTATGTATCATCAGAATATGTAGATGTGTCTTATGGATTTGCTCATGCGCTTTCAGTTCCTGAGGAGGAAGAGTTAAGACGTCAGGAAGAAGAAGCTGAGCTTAGAAGACTTGCAGAAATGACAAGTACCAAGAGACAGGAAGTTGTTAACTATGCTCTTCAGTTTGTTGGTAATCCTTATGTTTATGGTGGAACGAGTCTTACGAACGGAACTGACTGTTCGGGATTTACTATGAGTGTTTACGCACACTTTGGATATTCGCTTCCAAGAACAGCGGCAGCTCAGATGGCAGGACTTTCAAGTGTTCCTATTTCATCGATTCAGCCGGGAGATTTGTTGTTCTACAAGGATAAGAGTGGTGGAGTTGGACACGTTACCATGTATATTGGTGGTGGACAGGTTGTGCACGCAAGTAGTTCGACAACAGGTATTATTGTATCAGGTGTAGGATATCGTACACCGTGTGGTGCAGCAAGAGTTATCTGGGATTGATAATATAGTCATATTGGCTCCTGCCGAAACTTATGTTTTGGCAGGAGTTTTTTATTTGACTTAATATTTTTTGAATATGACATACAATTTAATCAAGTTTTCTTAATTTTCTTATACTTTAAATTATTAGGTATTTTACAAATTGGTTGATATGCACAAAAAAATTACGCAAAAAATCTTATAAAAGGCATTCTAAATTATGTAAAGTGATTATGAAATCCGGTTATACACATTCTGATTTTGAAAAAATGCTTGAAAAATGGACTTATACACAAAGTTATCCACATTGTCCACAAAAAAACCTGTTTTTTAGTGGGAAATAATCCAAAAAAATCGAAAGTATGTTTTGGCATTTATGACGAAAAATAAGGAGTTTGTGAAAAGTATTGACAAAATAAATATCAAGAAAAGTGATACAATTTACCATAAATGTCAGAAAATATAGCGTTAAAACCTAAAAAAATACAAAAATAACTTAATATATTCATTGAAAAAATCACAGGATATGGTATAATATAATTGCGGTTGACTTATGCGAAGGGTGCATGATTTTTAGTGCGATACCAAACCCTTCGAGGGAGAGAATGGGGATAAGCCGGCTGTAATTAAGACAAGAAGGAGTTGACAGATTATGAAGTACATTATAAGTGGTAAGAATATTGAGGTGACAGATGGTTTAAGATCTGCAGTTTACGAGAAACTTGACAGATTGGAGAAATATTTTAATGAGGATACAGAGGTTCATGTAACATTTTCTGTGGAGAAGGACAGACAGAAGATGGAGGTAACAATACCTATTAAGGGCAATATCATCCGTGCAGAGCAGGTTAGTGATGATATGTACGTATCTATAGATCTTGTAACAGAGGTTATTGAGCGTCAGATTTCAAGACACAAGAAGAAATTAGTTGATCAGGCACAGAGCGCTGCATACTTCCAGAAATCATTTATTGAGGATGACATTCCTGATGATGACGAGATTAGCATTATTCGTACTAAGAAGTTTGCTGTTAAGCCTATGGATCCTGAAGAGGCTTGTGTACAGATGGATCTTTTGGGACATAACTTCTTCGTATTCCGTAATTCGGAGACAGATGAAGTTAATGTTGTATATAAGAGAAAGGGCAATACTTACGGTCTTATCGAGCCTGAGTGCTAGATCCTGTATAACATGTAATTGGCGGGTCGGAGATATAACATCTCCGACCTTTTTGTGTGTATTTGTAATACTTTACTTTTTGACAGAATGATGATAAAATAGCACGGTGAATTATTTTGCAAGTAAACGAGGAGTGTTGAAATGAGTATTTTTGAAAAGGTGTTTGGAACACACAGCGAGAAAGAAATCAAGCGTATTACGCCCTTGGTGGATCAGATAGAAGCGTTGGATGAGACAATGCAGGCGTTAAGTGATGCCGATCTCAAGGCGAAAACAGACGAGTTTAAGAAACGTCTTGAGGAAGGTGAGACATTAGACGACTTGTTAGTTGAAGCATTTGCCGTTGTTCGTGAGGCGGCTTCGAGAGTGCTTGGAATGAAGCATTATCGTGTTCAGCTTATGGGTGGTATCCTTCTTCATCAGGGTAGAATCCCTGAGATGAGAACAGGTGAAGGTAAGACTTTGGTTTCAACACTTCCCGCATATCTTAATGCTCTTGAAGGTAAGGGCGTTCATATAGTTACTGTTAATGACTATCTTGCAAAGCGTGATGCGGAGTGGATGGGTCAGATTCATGAGTTCTTGGGACTTAGGGTTGGAGTAATCCTTAACAGCTATGATAAGGATGAAAGACGTGAAGCTTATAATTGTGATATTACATATATAACTAACAACGAGCTTGGTTTTGATTATCTTCGTGATAACATGGCGATTTATAAGAACCAGCTTGTGCAGAGAAGCCTTCATTACGCTATCGTGGATGAGGTTGACTCTGTATTGATTGATGAGGCAAGAACACCGCTTATCATTTCCGGTCAGAGTGGTAAGTCAACAGAGCTTTATCGTATGTGTGATCTTCTTGCAAGAAGAATGAAGCGCGGTCAGGGAGACGGTGAACTTTCGAAGATGGATGCCATTATGGGTGTTGACATCGAGGAAGATGGTGATTTCCTTGTTAATGAGAAGGACAAACAGGTTATGCTTACGGCACAGGGTGTTAAGGAAGTAGAGGATTTCTTCCATATAGAGAACCTTGCCGATGCAGAGAATCTTGAAATACAGCATAATATTATACTTGCACTTCGTGCTCATAATCTTATGCATAAGGATAAGGATTACATTGTTAAAGATGAGGAAGTATTGATTGTAGATGAGTTTACCGGACGTATAATGCCGGGACGTCGTTTTTCAGACGGACTTCATCAGGCAATCGAGGCAAAGGAGAATGTTAAGGTAAGACGTGAGAGCAAGACTCTTGCAACAATCACATTCCAGAACTTCTTTAATAAGTACGAGAAGAAAGCAGGTATGACAGGTACCGCTCTTACAGAGGAAAACGAGTTTAGAGAGATATACGGAATGGACGTTGTAGAGGTTCCTACCAACCTTCCGGTTGCACGTATTGATGAGGACGATTCTGTATATTGTACAAAGAAAGAGAAACTTAACGCTATAATTGAGGATATTGCAGATTGCTATCATAGAGGTCAGCCTGTATTGGTTGGTACCATTACAATCGATTCTTCAGAGGAGGTCAGCAGACTTCTTACTAAGAAGCATATTCCTCATAAGGTGTTAAATGCCAAGTTCCACGAGATGGAGGCTGAAATCGTTGCACAGGCAGGTCAGATGAATGCCGTAACAATTGCTACTAACATGGCAGGTCGTGGTACTGATATCAAGCTTGGTGAAGGAGTTAAAGAACTTGGAGGACTTCGTATTATAGGTACTGAGCGTCATGAGTCAAGACGTATCGATAACCAGTTGCGTGGTCGTTCGGGACGTCAGGGTGATCCGGGACAGTCAAAGTTCTACCTTTCTCTTGAGGATGATCTTATGAGACTGTTCGGTTCAGAGAGAGTTATGGCTATGTATCAGGCTCTTAAGATACCTGAGGGTGAGGAGATTCAGCACAAGACAATAACAAACTTCATCGAGAAGGCACAGAAGAAGATTGAGAACAATAACTTTGGTATTCGTAAGAACTTGCTTGATTATGATCAGGTAATGAATGAGCAGAGAGAGGTAATCTACAAAGAGCGTCGCCGTGTTCTTGATGGTGAGAACATGCGTGAGGTTATCTTCAACATGATAAATGATACCGTTGACGAGGTTGTTGATCGTAATATATTGGAAGATTTGGATCCTTCAGAGTGGGATATGAAGACACTCAATCAGGAGATGCGTGATCTTATCCCTATTAATAAGATTACACTTTCTGATGATGATATGAAGAGTATTACCAAGAAGCAGCTTTCTGACAGAATTAAGGAAGAGGCAACCAAGCTTTATGAAAGCAGAGAGCAGGAGTTCCCTGAGCCTGAAATGATTCGTGAGGCAGAGCGAGTAATTCTTCTTAAGGTTATTGATCATAAGTGGATGGATCATATTGATGATATGGACCAGATGCGTCAGGGTATCGGACTTCGTGCATTAGGTCAGCGTGATCCGCTTGTTGAGTATAAGTTTGCAGGTTTTGATATGTTCAATGATATGACTGCATCAATCAGACAGGATACTGTTAAGATGATGACGCATATCAGAGTGGAGCAGAAGGTAGAGCGTGAGGAGGTTGCTAAGGTTACAGGAACCAACAAAGACGATTCTGCAATGAAAGAGCCTGTTAAGAGAAAGAGTGCCAAGATTGGACGTAACGATCCTTGCCCATGTGGTTCGGGTCTTAAGTATAAGCAGTGCTGCGGTAAAAACGCATAGCATTTGCAATTAAGTGGAATTATAGGAAAGAGGTGATTCTGTGATTGAGACAGATGCAATTAAAGTCGAACTTGCTTCTTATGAAAGTCCATTACAGGAAGTGAGGGATTCACTTTGACATCCCTATCAAGAAAGATAAGGTGGCAGAGTTAGAAGCAGATATGGAGGCTCCGGATTTCTGGAATGATGTGGAGCGTTCCAATGAAGTAATGAAAACAGTTAAGAATCTCAAGGATACACTTGCTGCATTTGAGCAGGTGGAAGAACAATATGAAGAAATAGGTGTTCTTATTGAGATGGCGGAGGAAGAGAATGATGCATCTTTAGTTCCTGAAATTGAGGACACATTCAATACCTTCAAAGAAAACTTTGAGACATTAAGGATTCAAACTTTATTGTCGGGAGAATTTGATAAAGATAATGCGATAGTTACCCTTCATGCGGGTGCGGGCGGAACCGAGAGTTGCGACTGGACCGGTATGCTTCTTCGTATGTACACAAGATGGGCAGAGAAGAAGGGCTTTTCGGTTGAAGAGCTTGATTACCTTGAGGGGGATGTTGCCGGTGTTAAGTCTGTAACCTTGCAGATAAATGGAGAGAATGCATATGGCTATCTTAAGTCCGAAGCGGGAGTTCACCGTTTGGTGCGTATTTCACCATATAATGCAGCGGGAAAAAGACAGACATCATTTTCTTCGTGTGATGTAATGCCGGATATTGATGATGATATTACAGTAGATATTAATGAGGATGATCTTAGAATTGATACTTACCGTGCCAGCGGTGCCGGTGGTCAGCATATTAATAAGACATCTTCGGCAATAAGAATTACTCATTTGCCGACGGGAATAGTTGTACAATGTCAGAATCAGAGATCTCAGCATCAGAACAAAGACAAGGCTATGAAAATGCTTATGTCCAAACTCTATCTTTTGAAGCAGCAGGAGAACCAGGAAAAACTCGATGATATTCGTGGCGAGGTTTCGGAGAATGGTTTTGGTTCTGCTATCAGATCATATGTTATGCAGCCATATACCATGGTAAAAGATAAGAGAACAGGATTTGAAGCAACGGATGTTAATGGCGTTTTGGATGGCGGTATTGAGCCTTTCATGAATGCATATCTTAAGTGGCTCAGTCTTGGAGAAGCTGAAGTCGGAGAATAATTATAAGTAAGGAGTGGTGTTATGGCATATGTAAAATATTTGATATTCAGTATCGCTAACAGAAAATACGCAATGGAGCTTGTCCATGTCAACGGTACGGAACAGAACTACAGTGTTATACCTATTCCGGATGCGCCGGACAATGTTACCGGAGTTGTTAATCTTCGAGGCGGGATTATTCCGGTGTACAGCTTACGTGGAAGATTCGGTTTGCCGACACGTATATATAACGACAGCAAAAGTCTTATGATAGTGCGAAGTTCAGGCATTATGGTTGGCTATGAGGTTGATGAGGTTGTTAATATCGAAGAATTAGATACCAATGATGTTAATACAATGCCAAGGATAGCTATACATGGTGGCGCGGATGCAGAGTTTATGGATCAGGTGCTTCACATAGGACAAGGTATAGTGGTTGTTGTAGATGTGAATCGGGTTATTCCTGATGAAGATATTGAACGATTAGAGAGGCTTATAGAGGAAAGAAGTAAAGAGGAAGAAAGCACCGAGTCGGAGGACGACGAAGAACAAGTTGAGTCTGACGTCGACGAAGAGGCTCAAGAATAAAGGAGGAAGTCATGGTAAAAATAGCAGTATTAGGTTATGGTACGGTTGGTTCCGGAGTTGTTGAGGTTATTGACCGTAATCATGAAAGCATCAATAAGAGAGCAGGACAGGATATAGAAATTAAGTATGTTCTGGACCTTAGAGATTTCCCAGGGGATCCGGTAGAGAATATTCTCGTTCATGATTTCGATATCATTTTGAAGGATCCTGAGGTAAAGATTATAGCAGAGGCAATGGGTGGAGTTGAGCCTGCTTATACATTTACCAAGAGTGCACTTCTTGCAGGTAAGAGTGTATGTACTTCTAATAAGGAACTTGTTGCAGCACATGGTGCTGAACTTTTGGAGATTGCCAAAGAGAAGAAGGTTAACTATCTCTTTGAGGCATCTGTTGGTGGTGGTATTCCGATTATCAGACCTCTTAACAGTTCACTTACCGCAGACGAGATCACTGAAATTACCGGTATTTTAAATGGTACCACTAATTATATTTTGACAGAAATGGCTGAGAAGGGCTCGGCTTTTGATGATGTTCTTAAGGTTGCACAGGATAAGGGTTATGCAGAGCGTAATCCGGAAGCTGATGTTGAAGGATATGATGCATGTCGTAAGATTGCAATTCTTACATCACTTGTTACAGGTGCACAGGTAGATTATCAGGATATTCATACAGAAGGTATCACAAAGATAAGTGATATTGATTTCAAATATGCCAAAGAACTTAAGGCTTCAATCAAACTTTTGGGTATGAGTAAGAAGGTTGACGGAGTATTCTACTCAATGGTAGCGCCTTACATGATTGGTCAGAACCATCCTCTTATCGGAGTTAATGGTGTATTTAACGGAATATTCGTTCATGGTAATGTGCTTGATGACGTTATGTTCTATGGACGTGGTGCGGGTAAACTTCCGACAGCAAGTGCTGTTGTTTCAGATATAGTTGATGCCGTAAAGCACCTTAATGTCAATATAATGACAATCTGGGAGAGAAGAAAGAGCAGCCTTGGAAGCTTTGAGGAATGTACCAATAAGTTCTTTGTTCGTATGAAAGATAAAGGTCTTGATGACGATCAGATGGTAACTATTAAGGAAGCATTTGGAGATGTATTATATGTTAAAGCACCCGGAGTTAAGGATGAGCTTGCATTTATTACAAATCCGATTAAGGAAGAAGAATTTGCAGAGCATCTCAAGAAATTTGATGATGTTTACAGTGTAATTCGTGTAGATTTCTAATTTTTAGAAAAAAAGCATTGACCGACTTAATAAAAAGTAGTAAAGTATGCAATGGTTTTTTAAGATTGTGACAATAGGAGGAAGCAATTAAAGATGTTAATAGTTAAGAAGTTCGGTGGAACATCTGTTGCCAACAAGGAAAGAATGTATAATGTTGCAAACAGATGCATCGAGGACTATAAGAAGGGTAATGACGTTGTTGTTGTATTATCCGCAATGGGTAAATACACAGATGAGCTTATAACTATGGCTCAGGACATGAATCCTAATCCACCTAAACGTGAGATGGATATGCTCTATACAATAGGTGAGCAGATGTCGGTAGCTCTTATGGGAATGGTAATGAATAATCTTGGCGTTCCCGCAATTTCACTTAATGCATTTCAGGTAGCAATGCACACAACTTCGGTTTATGGTAATGCACGTATTAAGAGAATTGATACAGATCGTATTCGTAATGAATTAGAGCAGAGAAAGATAGTCATTATAACCGGATTTCAGGGTATTAACAAGTATGATGATTATACAACTCTTGGACGTGGTGGTTCAGACACAACAGCAGTTGCTCTTGCAGCAGCATTGAATGCAGATGCATGTGAGATTTATACAGACGTTGATGGTGTGTTTACCGCAGATCCGCGAATTGTTACAAAAGCCAGAAAACTTGATCAGATTACATATGACGAGATGTTGGAGCTTGCAACACTTGGTGCGGGCGTGCTTCACAATCGTTCGGTTGAACTTGCAAAGAAATACGGCGTACAGCTCGTTGTACGTTCAAGCTTGAATACATCAGAAGGTACAATTGTTAAGGAGGGTACAAAAATGGAAAAAATGCTCGTAAGCGGAGTAGCATGTGATAAAGATGCAGCAAGAATAGCTTTGATAGGACTTAAAGATGAGCCGGGTGTGGCTTTCAGATTATTCAATCACCTTGCTCGCCATAACATCAATGTAGATATGATTTTACAGTCAGTTGGACGTGATGCAACAAAGGATATTTCTTTCACAGTTGCAGTTGATAACGCTGATGAGGCTGTTGAGATTGTTGAGAGACATTTCCATGAGTATGAGAAGATTGATGTTGCTAAGAATGTAGCAAAGGTTTCAATCGTTGGTGCAGGAATGATGAGTAATGCAGGTGTTGCTGCTAAGATGTTCGAAGCTCTTTACGATGAGGGAATCAACATCAGAAT
Organism: Lachnospiraceae bacterium; assembly: GCA_024698145.1. GTDB lineage: Bacteria > Bacillota > Clostridia > Lachnospirales > Lachnospiraceae > CAG-590. The sequence continues at coordinate 49,231 of JAILRO010000061.1, read as the reverse complement.
GATTTCTACATCAGAGATTCGTGTATCTGTTCTTATCGATGAGAAGCATACAGAGAGAGCTATGAATGCAATTCATGACAAGTTCAATCTTGAGGACTAATATAGAATAATGTTTATAAAACTCCTTTCCGTATATGGAAAGGAGTTTTTTTTGAGTAAAAATTCAAATATATGATATAAAGTAATGGATAGATATTTTTCGATGGTTATTTATGCATATATTTGTGGATATTTGCGGTAAATTATGCTAAAATATATAGTGAATTTTTCTATTATTTAAAGAATGGCCGGAAGGAGAATATAACAATGAATGTACAGGGGACAAAAAGAGACGATTATCTTTCATGGGATCAGTATTTTATGGGAATTGCTTTGCTTTCCGCAGAGAGAAGCAAGGACCCTAACACACAGGTAGGTGCCTGTATAGTTGATGAGAATAACAAGATATTATCAGTTGGATATAACGGTATGCCATCAGGGTGTAATGATGATAAGATGCCATGGGGCAGAGTAGGCAAACCTCTTGAGAACAAATATTTCTTTGTATGTCATGCAGAGCTTAATGCCATACTCAATTATGGAGCGGGTTCATTAAAAGGAGCAACATGCTATTCGACACTATTCCCTTGTAACGAGTGTGCCAAGGCAATAATTCAAAGTGGAATCAAGGAGATTGTATATCTCTCTGATAAATATTCGGATACTGAAGCTACTATTGCTTCAAAAATGATGTTTGATATGGTAGGAGTTAAGTATCGTGAATATAAGCCTATGGACATAAAGATAGAGATTGACCTGTAATATCAGAGATTTTGCAAATAGACTTAAGAGAAGGAAGAAAAGAGGTACATATGGGAAAGAACAAGAAGATAGTAATTATTATAAGCGTTGTTTTTGTCATTGCGATTGCAGTTGCTGCGGTTATCTTATTACATAATAAGAAGGATGACAGCTACCGAATACTTAAGGTATATGAGGTTGAAGGCGATGCAAAAGTAGTGCGTGAAGGCAAGGGCGATATCGAACCTTATGCTAACATGGTTCTTGAGTCCGGTGATAGAGTGATTCTTAATTCGGGAACATTTACTATCAAGGCGGATGATGACAAATACATATATCTGGAAGATAATACAGAGCTTGTTCTTACCGCAGAGGGTGATTCTGACAACAGTAAGACGACTATAGAGCTTGTATCGGGTGCGATAACCAATGATATTCAGAATAAGTTGTCCGCAGAATCTTCTTATGAAGTTAACACACCGAATTCAACGATGTCGGTTCGAGGAACAATATATCGTGTATGGATATACGAAGAGGATGGCGTTGTTTACACCAAGGTTTCCGTATTCCAGGGTTCTGTTGCTACAAAGCTTGTTTATAGTGACGGAACGTTGTCGGCAGAGGAAGTTTTGGTTGAGAATGGTAAGGAAGTAATAATCTATGACGATGGTGACACAACGGATTATATGTCTGAACCGAAAGAGATTGACTTAAATGATTTGCCGGAGAAAGTCCTTCGTATTTTGAAGAAATTCCTTGAGAAGAACAGAGACATTACAATTGACGAGAAAAAGGTAGATAAGGCACTTGAAGGACCTTTTGATGTTATATTTATGTATAACGGTACAGAGTTTGGAAGACAGACGGTGAAAAAGGGAGAATGTGCTACGATGCCTTCCCTTGCACCTGCAGAAACGGGAGGTTGGGACTTTGAGTTCTCAACGCCGATAGACAGAGATGTAACTATTGAGTGGAAGTAAGTTGATGTATAAGGTATATATAACGATTTAAGGAGGGGTTCTATGGTCCAGAAAAGAGATATTGAAAAAAGACGTAAAAGAGTACTAAGTATTATACTTGCTTTTGTTATGATATTGGGAAGCGTATCAGGGATAAGTCTTAAAAGTTCAGGCGCATCAGACTATGAGACTTTGATAATACCGGCTAACACCGAGTTTACAATTGATGGTGATACTTTCGAGTATAACGAAATAACATATGATGTAACAACTCTAAAACAGATAGAAATAGGCGCCAATTCCTCATGTGTTATTAATGTTGATATAGACAATTCTAATTTGGGCATAATGGGAGAGGATAGTTCCAAATTAGAGGTTTCGAGTGAAAAATTATTGTCATGCAAAGGCATTAGTTGTGGAATAATTAACAACTATGGAACAATTGCTGCTACAGAATCGTTGTATTGTGGCGTGTACGGTCAAAATGAAGGAATGATGAAAGGTCGTTTTACATTAGGTAGTGGTGGTACATTTGTAAATATGCACGATATGAGTCTCAATTCAGTGGAAGTTTTCAGTGGCCCCACATCTGATAAGGTTACAACATTTAAGAATCAGGGTGATATAGAAGTTTCCTCTTCCTCAGGGGTCGACTTTACATCGACTGGTAACATACGTATAGAGCTTGTTAGTGGAAGTCTTACGGCTTCTGCTATTAAGGTCAACAAATCGGTAGTTAGCACCAGTGATTCATTTAAGTACAATGTCAGGAGCGAAGCAAGCTTTGAAGGATATGATAGTTCGGATACTATAGGACATTTGCATGTGGATGATGAAGAGGCATTGTTATACGCTTCAGATGGTACACTTTATCTTGAAATTGCGTCAAATCCTGAAATAATTCACACCGGTCCGATTGCGTCAGGAACAAAAGCTGGTGATTTTCTGGGGACAGATTTTGAAGTATCATTGAATAGTTCAATGCCTCTGATATATCAGGGTGTCACGAATTATAATTTGCGTGAGTATATGGTGATTGATACAGGAAGTACTACGTATGATGAAGAAGGTGATGTGAGTCTTACGTATGATGACGGAACTTCAGCTCCTCCTACAACATCAGGAGAACATAAACTCAACTATAGTATAATTGCAAAGGGAACGTTTAGACAGAAAAAGGGATCTTTGACATATACAATCACTCCTATGCCGTTAGATAGTAGCATGGGTGTGTCAGGTGGCGGATATCTTACGATGGAAGGACTTTCCAATGACAAATATGTTAATACAGAAAAAGGTGTTATTTTAAAACCTGCGACGGGATATAAAGTAAGTGTTGATGGTGGGGAATATTTGTCTTCAGTTGCTTTGAAAAAATTAGATTCAAGTGCGAACTTTTCATTGAAAAGAGAATCAGACGGAGCAGAGACAAAACCTTTTGGTTATTCAACAATGGCTCCCGGATTGTCTAATCTGATTTTTGATGAACAGAATCCGGTGATTTCCAAGTCGTATGTAGACGATGAACTTAAATCTATCGATCTCGACGGAACAGTAAGGGCTAAGAAACTTCAGCTTACAATTGAGGATACTAACCTTGATAAGGTAGTGACATCTGACGGTGAGGAACTTGCCACAGTCAAGGAATCCGGAAGCACAAGGATTGCAGAGTTGACGTTTGAGTCTACATTGGATAAGACTACAGATATAGAGTTCTGGGCTTATGATAAGTCGGGAAGATCAACCAAAATCAGCTTTAAGCTGGCATATGCATTAATAAAACCGGATGCAAAACTTACAGTTGCAGATATCAAATACGGACAGGAAATTACACCTGTTTTGGAGACTAATTCCGATGGTAAGTCCAAAGTTACATATGAATACAAGAAAGATGGACAGGATGACAAAGATTACAGTAAGAAAGCACCTACTGCTGTAGGTACATATGTTGTTAGAGCGACAATTCCTGCAACTGAAAAATATACATCTGTACAGTGTACTGCGAAGTTTTCGATAGTACGAAAGTCAGTTGGTAAAACGAAAGTTGAAATTGAAGATACGTATGTTGGTAAGGATTATGAACCGGTACTCACCACTGATTCTGACGGTAAGAGCAAAGCAGTATTTACTTACAAGGAAAAGGATGAATCTGATGATGCCTACACGACAAAAAAGCCAAAGAAAGCCGGTACATATATAGTTAAAGCATCTATACCTGCAACGGACAAATACGAAGCAACAACATGTACGTGTGAGTTCAAGATTAAGTATCTTTCAGATGTTAAGTACACTATTTCCGGTGATAAAGGAAAGAACGGTTATTACACGAGTGATGTTTATCTTGTTGCACCAAAAGGATACGTTATATCGTCAAAATACGATGGTGACTACAAACAAAGAATACTTTACAAGAGTGATATGGATAAGGTGTATATAAAGAGAGAATACGATGGAGCACAATCGGACGAGATGAGTGTAGAGAAACTCAAAATCGACAAAGATGCACCGAAGTATGCATGTAACGTAAGTGGCAAAGTTATTTCGATTGAAGATGGCAAAGAGATATATCAGGATACACTTACAATAACAGTATCTGATGAACATTTGAGCAAGGTGAGTCTTGATGGAAATGATGTCAAGATTGTTGATAACATTGCGACTATCGATCTTGATGCAGAGGATGGAGAGAAATCATTTACCATTACAACCGAAGACGAGGCCGGTAATGAGAATAATATCAAGCTTGTGTTGATGTCATCATGGTTGGAGGATGGAAAGGTTCCTTCGGGAAGAAAACTTCCGTTAGTTAAAGGAAAGAAGTATAACTTCGAGATTGGAAAATGGACTGTATCGGGCGATAGCACGGTATATAACGGTGGTAGCGCGTTCTACGTTGTTGCACCGGGAGATTATACATTTACAAAACAATAATTATTATGCCCGGTGGTAGTCGCCGGGTATAATTGTATATGGAGGGTATGATGAAAAAGAACTGGACAGTAATAGTTGAATCCCTGGTTGTAGGAATACTTGTTTTTTTGTTGTCTGTGTTTAATCTTCTGTCGCCGGTTGATTACATGCTTCGCGACAGAATGTATCAGATGCCACGAGGAATTAATAGTGATATTAAGGTAATAGGAATCGATGAGAAGACACTGGATGAATATGGTCCAATACAGACATGGTCCAGAGAACGTTATGCGGAGCTTGTCAATAAGTTAAATGAGAACAGTGACGGAAAACCATTGCTTATCGGCTTCGATATTATGTTTTCGGGTAATGTTGATGATGGTGATGATTCATTTGCCAAAGCCTGTGAGGAGAGTGGTAATGTCGTTGTCGTTAACCAGCTTATATATGATGATCGTCTTGTTGAGAATGAGGCGGGTGAGAAGGTCAATAAGATTAACGATGTATCAGAACCTTACAAAGAGCTTGCGGATGTTACAGATATCGGGTTTTCCAATGTGTCGGCTGATTCGGATGGAGTTGTAAGGCGTATCAAACCGGTGGAGCAGGATTATAATATGTTTTCCACTGTAATGTATCGGAAATATTGTGAGATTACAGGTACAGAAAAAAGAGAGATTCCGACCGACAAATCAGGACGTTCTATAATCAATTATTCGGGTAAACCGGGCGATTTTGAATGTGTATCGATGGCGGATATGTTGGACGGCAAGATAGATACAAGAGCATTTGCCGACAGCATTGTTTTTGTCGGAGCTTATGCACAGGGAATGCAGGATAATTTCAAAGTTCCTAATGGTGGAAGTCATCAGATGTACGGAGTTGAGGTTCATGCCAACATTTTCCAATCCTATCTTCAGAATCGTTTTGCTGTAAACGGTAATCCTATTGTTTTTGGAATAATTATAGCGATAATTGCCATGGTATTACATTTTGTGTTCCGTAAGGCTAAAATATGGCAGTCGGTAATACTTCTCTGTATATCAATCGCGGTTGAAGTGTTTGTTTGTGTTTCACTTAACAATAAGGGCGTTAGTTTCAATATTGTATATTTACCTTTGATTGCATTTTTGTCATTTATATATGCTCTGGGTATTCATTATCTTGTTGAAAAAGCAAGAAAACAGAAAGTGCTTAATGCATTCCGTAAATACGTTGCACCACAGATTGTTGAGGAGATTTCCAAGAAGGGAGATTTTTCAATCAAACTTGGTGGAGAGAATAGAGATATAGCTGTGCTTTTTGTTGATATCAGAGGATTTACAACGATGTCGGAGGCGTTAGAGCCGGAAACAGTTGTGGAAATCTTAAATGAATATCTAAGTCTTACAACGAAGTCGATATTTGATAATTCCGGAACGCTTGATAAGTTTGTCGGTGATGCGACTATGGCTGTTTTCAATTCTCCGTTTGAACTTCCTGATTATGAGTTCAAAGCAGTGTGTGCGGCAATGGATATTGTTAAGGGCGGAGAAGAACTTGAGAAGGTTCTCTTTGAGAAGTATGGTAGAAGTGTTGGATTTGGTGTTGGTGTCAATTGCGGACCGGCCGTAATAGGTAACGTGGGTTGTGAGTTTAGAATGGACTTTACGGCAATAGGTGATACGGTTAATACTGCTGCAAGACTTGAGGCAAACGCCAAGAAAGGTCAGGTTCTTATCAGTGATGAGGTATATAGAAGATTAAAAGATAGAATCAAGGTCAAGGAAGTTGGAGAACTTGCATTAAAGGGTAAGAGCAAGGGCTTTATGGTATATGAGGTCGTGAGTGTGGATAGATAATAAGAAGAGCCGTAGGAATGTTATATTCCTGCGGCTTACTTGTTGTTTGATGAATTGATTTATAGTTTCAACTGTTTAAACGATTACTCGGTTACGTCCGCTTTCTTTTGCGGTATAGAGCTTTTCGTCAGCTACACTGATATTCTCTTCAATAGTCTTATTAGGGTCAAACCCTGTTACACCAAAACTCATTGTATGTTTGATTGTATTGCCGTCTGCAACACATTCAGATGCTTCGATAAGTTTTCTTAATGTTTCTGCTTTTTCTGCACAACCGTTGATGTCGGTATCGGTCATAATCATGATGAATTCCTCACCACCCCAACGATACATGCCGTCGCATTCTCTTGTGTTCTCGGTCATTACCTGAGCAACGTGCTTAAGTACTTCGTCACCGGCATTGTGACCGTAGGTATCATTTACTCTCTTGAACTTATCTATATCGCAAATGAAAAGCGAAAGCTTTCTGTTAGGGTCAGCGATAATTGCATCGTAGGATTTCTTGAAGTCTGCAAAGAAGCCCATGCGGTTTTTGAGTTTTGTGAGTTTGTCTGTGTATGACTCTTCTAAGAATACATCAGATTCAAGTGCAAGACCGCATATCATTGCTGCAAGAGAAAGCTTGTGGCAGTCTTCTTTCTCGTCAAACTTACCATCGCCACCAAGCTTGTTGATTACCTGGTACGCACCGATATATTCACCCTTGATGTTGGCAACCGGCATAACAAGAATTGAACGTGTTACATATCCGGTTTTCTTGTCAACATCTGAATTGAAATTGGGATCGTTGTATGGGTCGTTGGTAACGATAACCCTACCTTCGGATAATGCTTTGCCGACAAGTCCTGTTGTGTCCGGAATTGTAATTCTGTTTGTCCCTGTTGCGGCTGTAGTCCAAAGTGTGTGGCTGTTTTTGTCCCATTTCCAGAAGCTTGCTCTGTCTGAATCTGCAAGAAGTTTGCCAAGATTGGTAAGATATTCGAAAATCTTGGAGTGGTCACCGCCTGCCTCGCTGTTCATGCTTGAATAAAGTTGGTCTGATATTGCGAAAATATCATTGAGTGTCTGTTCTGAATTAGCTGCCATGGTAATCCCCCTTTGCAAGTTGTAATATATCGTGGTTATTTCTCTGTATATAATGGTGCGATTTGAATTGGAGTTCCTTTAATCATTTCTTCGGCCTTCGGTATGTTATCAAGATGCATCAGATATACATGAACTCCGCTTTCTGCAAGTGTTTTTAAGTAATCAAGCTCTTCTTCAAGATAAAGATGAACAGGTGACTTGCTTACCGACATTTCCGTGTAAAGATATGTGTTTTCACCACCGGTAAGATACGGCTTGTATGGTTCTAATGTGTTGGTATCGCCGGTATATATTATTGATTTGTCACCAACTGTTAAATGATACCCAAAGCAACGACCGTTAAGTCCCGGAACGTGCGTGGTTGGTATTACATCCTTGACCCATAGCTTGAGCATATCTGATGTTGTAAGATGAAATGCGTGACTGTCGCAACCTTCAAGGTGAAGAATGAGATATCGTAAATCCTCTTTGACCTTATTGTTTGGTGCTGCGATAACAACAGGCACATGCCATACGTAGTATGCAAACTGGATAAGCGTTGATATACCGCTTACATGGTCTCCGTGAGTGTGCGTAACCAGCACAAAAATAATACGGATATTTCGAGATTCCGTAAGATGTTCGATATTCATTTGCCGTAATTTGTGAAATGATGACATTGGACAATCAAGCAGAATTACATCATCACCATCAGTGAAAAACGCACCGTTCTGTTCCTCGTCGAATGCTGAACCCCGTCCAAAAAACTTCAACATATTTGTATTCCCCCAAAACAACTTCTCGTATGTTTGTAACTATATGTATTATATCGTTAAAAGGCTTTTCTTGCAATGAAATAATGGGGAAAATGACCGAATAGACACGAAAAACGACCGAATAGACAAATATCAGTATTTTTGGTTTTTAATTTGATATAATGCGTTCATTAGGTAACTTATTAATGTATTAGAAATGGAGGAAGATGTATGGGTAGAAAAATGAATTGGAAATGTGTATCATTATTAATCTGTTTTGTTCTAAGTTTTGGGGTAGTTCAAGCTACAACTAAAAATGTGTACGCCGCGACGGATGACCTGTGTATTGCGGGTTCAAATTATGATAGTGACAATGATTGTTCAGGTGAAGGGTGGACTTATGTGGCATCAACACATACGCTGACATTGAATGGTGCAAGTTATAACTACACAGGAGATGAAGAAGGAAGACCCTACGCAGCTATTTTATATTCGGGTACAGAAGCACTTAATATAGAACTACAAGGAAAAAATAGTATTGATGGATATAGAGTAGGAATTGAAAGTGTAGGCACGATTGTTTTAAAAGGTCAAGGAAGTCTAAATGTTAATACGGAAGATTTTGCCATTAATAGTTATCAGAATGGTATTGTTATTGAAAGTGGAGACATATCTTTGACGGCTTTATATGATGGGATTAATACGAATTCCGTTACGATTAATGGTGGAAATGTCAATGCTGTGGGAACACGATGCAATGGAATGCAGGTTGTTGGCGAAAATGCCTTTGTTAAGATCAACGGTGGAAATCTTATTGCGGAAGGACTATCAGGCGGTAGTGGTGATATGAGTTCAGGGATTTATTGTTATGATCAAATAAATAGAGTGAAAGGCGATGTTATTATTTCAAAAGACAGTACTCTTATTGCCAGAGCAGGAACAAATGTTGCAGAACAAGAAGAGTATGTTGCAATTTACGGTAATGTAAAAAATGAAATTGCAGGCAAGGGATGGGCAGATTATACAGGAACAGGTGCTGCAACAGATATTGCAATTAATGCTACGGGAGCAGAATTAACGTTTAAGAAAGTTCAGTTTCCTGTTGAGATTAATACAACGATTCCTGTTACCGGTGTTTCTCTTGACAAGTCAACTATGGCTCTTACTGCAGGCGGTAGTGAGACATTAACTGCAACAGTAGCACCTTCTAACGCAACTAACAGTACTGTTACATGGTCTTCAAGTAATCAGGCTGTTGCTACAGTTGATGGTGGAAAGGTTACAGCAGTTGCCGCAGGTACAGCAACGATTACTGCTACTGTAGGTGGAAAGTCTGCGACATGTGTTTTAACTGTTACGGCTGCATCAAGTGGTTCGGCTGGAACTACATCGGCACCTGCAACAACACAAGCACCTGCTGCAGAAGATACCCCTAAGGCAGAGGGAACTACGGTTACGGATAGCACTTCTAAGGCAGAGGTTGTAGTAACATCAAAAGTCGGAGAGACACCGGAGGTTGAATATAAGAGTACAACAGATACAAAGGCAAAGAGTGTTGTAGTATCGGATACGGTAACACTTGACGGTGTGACATATGAAGTTACTTCTGTGGATAAGAATGCATTTAGCGGATGTGTCGCAACGAAAGCAACAATAGGTAAGAATGTAGAAACGCTCTCTACTGGTGCATTCAATAAATCGAAGATAAGTACGGTGGTTATTAAGACCAAGAAACTTACGAAGAAAAGTGTTAAGAATGCATTCAAGGGAAGTAAGGCAAAATCAATAACTATCAAGGTTAATGTTGGCTCGAAGAAACTTAACAAGAAGTACGCCAAACTTTACAAGAAGATATTCACAAAGAAGAATGTAGGCAAGAAGGTTAAAGTGAAATATTAAGAATTATGAGCCGGTCCCGGCAATCACAATGATATAGTCCATGTTAAGAGGGTACATATCAATGTGGTTGTCGGGTATTTTTGATGTGGTATGCTACGTACACGATCGAATATTTTGTGTGACGTTACACCGGAAGGATAAGGTATTGGATGTCCGGGAAGAAGAAAGAAAGTAAGAAAAAAGATGCCGTATAGTGGAATTTTGTTGCTACGAGGTAGTGGAGATTTTGACAAGGCGTATGTTAAACTGTCAACACCTGGTGGAAGTGTGGAATATCCCATTGCTATAAGACGAATGTCGGAGCTTGGTATTGAAGATATATTTGAGAAACATTTATATATGCTGCTGCCATTTTATATTTTCAATATGGAATCTTCGTTGGATGCCATTAACGAAGATTCGGAAAGGCTTGAGGAGTTTTCGGATGTGTATAGGGATATACTTGCAAGGTTAGAGAAAGAAGTGGAAAGCGGGTTCTTGCCTGTTATGTCATGTAGTGTTATAATTAATATGATACACAAAGTCGCATACAAAATGACTATGAAAAGAGAGAAAGTTCAGAAGAGAGTGGGTGATATTATGGGCGGTAAAGTAATAGAACTAGAGGTTATAACGGCACATAGACAAGGCATTGCCGAGGGAAGAACTGAGGGCAGACAAGAAGGCAAAACAGAAGAAAGAGCAGAGAATATAGCTAAGCTTGCTGCTCATTACATGTCAACAGACCCTTTGTTATCAAAAGAAGAAGCAACAAAAATGGCAACGGAAATATTGGCTTGAACTTGAAAAATCAATTAATGTAATCCCGATAATCACTAAGGTGGTTGTCGGGATTTTTATATTTGACCGAATGGACACGAAAAACGACCGAATAGACATAAAACCGTACTTTTGATTTTCAATTTGATATAATTTATTCATTGAATACTATACATGTTTGTACCATAAAAGAGGTGATTGTTTATGAGAAAAATGAATAGACGTATATCAAGTTTAACACTGGCATTTATTATGGTTGTAAGCCTTTTGTGGGCGGTTCCGATAAAGGTTATTTCTGCGCCTACACAACCCCCAATATATATTACGGTAGAGGGGGAAGATGTAAAAACTTATAATTATAATTCTGAACAAAAATATTACTATTTAGGCGAAAACTCAATAGTTAAAATCAAAGTGACAGCTTCGGGATATTACATAAAAGCACATAAAGATACCTCTTATGCAACAGAGATTAGTATAAAGGCTAATGAAATCTCTACACGATTTGGTTCTGACATAAGTCAGATTGGAGCAGGAACCATTGAATATGCTTGCCCAAGTGACCCTGATAATTTTGATCCTGATAATCCGTCTTTATCCGGAGCTGAATATGGGCAGATAACAGTAAGCAGCTTATACCCCAACACAGAAAATCCTGATATCAAAAGCATAATGAGATGTGATAAAACTGCCAGTACAGTAACATTCTCGATGAAGGACGAGGATAATAACGAGATTAATACGAATACGGATAATATTGTGCGTGTACATACAGTTACGGTTGAAGTTTCGGCAGGTGGCAATAGATTTGTTTATTCAACGGAGAGCAGTGGCAATAAAAAATGTGATATTACTGCGGAGAATGCAACAAGTAATACTCAGAATTCGTTGAATTGGACTCGATGGAAACAAACAATAGTTTTTGATGCCAATCCCGATAATTCTGAAAAAGCATGCAGTATTACGGTGACAGATTTCTTTGGTAATGAGGAAAAATGCGAGTTCACACTTAAGTACAAGCGTTTAAGGACGATAAAAAATTTCGATGTACAATCATCCTATAATGTAGGAGAAACATTTTCAATTTCTGCTGAGGCAGAACCTTCAGCTACGGTGACATTGGAATATAGGGAAAATAAAGATGGCACAAGCTTTACGACGACACAGCCTACCGAGGCAGGTGATTACATTGTTAGAGCATCGGTTGCAGAAGATGCAAATTATGAATATGCACATGAAGAAAGAGAATTTTCCATTGTTAAGAATACACAATCGGTTACAAGTCTGTCGTGTGCAGATATAGAGGTTGAGGGAACACCAAATCCTGTATTTACAACAAATCCTGACAGCGTTCATAGTAGTGTAAAGATAGAGTACAAGAAACAGAGTGAGGGAAGTGACCAATATTCTGAAATAGTTCCGACAGCTGCGGGTGAATATAATGTTAGGGTTACTTTGCCTGAGACATCATATTATTCTCCGGATTCAACCGGTATGGAGACTGGCTTTGAGATAAAAAAGATTACACCCAATACAGCAATGGTGACGATTGCGGACATTGACTATGGAGAAGAACCATCGCCCAGTATTTCTACAGATTCTGATGGTGGGGCGAATGTTACATATAAGTATAAAAAGGATGGGGAAAGTGAGTATACAACACCCGAAAATGCTGGAAAATACTGGGTTGAGGCGATAATACCTGAAACGGATAAGTATAATTCAATAACCAGCACACCTGTAGCATTTAACATCAATAAACTTAGTGTTTCCGGAACTGTATCTGTATCTAATACGGTTGTTGGAACAGATTATCAGCCTGTGGTTGATACGGTGGCAGAAGGGAAATCCGCTGCAGTGTTTTATTACAAACCGTCAGGTGCGGCTGATGATGCCTACACTACCGAAAAGCCGATCAAAGCAGGTACATATTACGTGAAAGCAACTGTTCCGTCAACGGATAATTACGAACAGGTTAATTGTCCTGCGGTATCATATACAATTAGCAGAAAGACTCCGCAAACGGCGAAGGTTAATGTGCCGGACATTAAGGTTGGTGAGGAAGTAACTCCGACTGTTACAACAGATTCAGACGGAACACCGTCATACATGTATAAAAAATATGATGCTGATGATTCTACTTATGACAGTACCGTTCCGACAGCAGCGGGAAAATATACTGTAATAGCAACAATTCCCAAAACTGCGAAATATGGCAAGATTACCTGCTCGACATCATTTACAATAAGCCGCTTGAAACCCCAGACTGCTCTTGTCAAGGTGGCAGATATAACTATAGGGGATGATATAACGCCGGTTATTACAACAGATTCGGATGGTAAGGATAAAACAGTTTTTGAATATAAGGTTGAAGGACAATCTGACAGTTCATATTCGAAAACAGAACCGAAAAATGCAGGAGCATACACGGTGAGAGCCACTGTTCCTAAGACGGACAAATACGAGAAAGTGACGTGTGAGGCAACATTTAGCATCAAAAAGAAAACGGCTACCGCTACAGTCAAATTATCAGATCAGTATGTGGGAGTTAAATATGAGCCGGTGTTAACGACGGCTTCTGATGGCAAGTATAAAGCAACCTTCCGCTACAGAAAGGCAGGAGAAGACGAGTCTGCATTTACAAGTGCAAAGCCGACAGAAGCAGGTGCGTATGTGCTTAAGGTGGATGTTCCTGAGACAGACAAATACAATGCGGTTTCTGTGGAAAAAGAGTTTGAAATCAAATACCTTTCCGACACGAAAGCGTCCTACAGTATATCAGGCGAAAAAGGAAAAAACGGGTACTATGTAAGTGACGTATATTTAAAAGCACCCAAAGGATACGAGATATCGACATCAAGAGATGGGAAGTACAGTGATGAGATTCTATATGATGAGAATATAACAACTGTGTATCTGAGACGAGCTTCTGATGGGGCTTGGCTTGAGCCGGCTAAAATATCTTCGAAAATTGATATTGACAAAGATTATCCGACAATAACAAGCGCGTATACAGACAGTGGCAAGAATATATATGTTTCGGACGGAAATACGATTTATGCCGATAAGTTGACAATACAGTTTAATGATGATAATTTGACAGAGGTTAAAATTATTGTCGACAGCGAAGTGCAGGAGCTTGAAGCTGTTGATGGAAAGGCTTTATTAAGTCTTGAATCATATGATGATACCAAAAAGTTTTCGTTGACTGCGGAGGATAAGGCAGGCCATGAACATACAATCTCGTTTGTGTTGAGTGCAGCATGGATGGAAACAAATATTGTTCCTTCAGGAAGAAAATTGCCACTCAAAACAGGAAGAATGTATGGTTTGGATAGCGGAACTTGGACTGTGTCGGGAGACGCCACTGTATACAAGGGAAATAGGGAGTTTTTTGTCACTTCAATTGGGGATTACACATTTACGACAAAATGATTGTGTACAGTGTTAGTTTAACCGTAAAAACTACGATTTAAACAGGAGAAGTACAATGAAAGACATAATGGATGTCAATGTGATTGTTGACGATAAGTATGAGGATACGTTCGTCAATATCTACACAAAAAAACATACTGAACAGATTGATAATATTATTTATTCGATTGAGAATGCGGCAAAGAACAAGTATCCACCGATACCGGTGTATGACAATGATAATTTGAAATTCATTTCTCAACGAGAGGTGTATCGAATAAAGATTGAAGGACGCAATGTTATTCTTGAAACTGAAAAAGAATCATATACAGTAAAGGGGACGATGGCAAGATTTGAAGAAGAACTTGATTCAGAACGTTTCTTCCGAATATCGCAATCAGAAATTGTTAACCTATACAAAGTAGATAGTTTTGATTTCAGTATCAAGGGCAATATTGGTGTTGTGTTTGATAACGGTACACGAAGCTTTGTAGCTAGAAGATGTGTCAAGTCTTTAAGAGACAAACTTAAGAATGGCATATGACGAGGAATGAAAGGAGACATATTATGAGTATAAAAGATAGATTCGTATACAAAGCAGCAATCGGATTTTCGCTTGGTGTACTTGTAACAATAATTATTAATATACTTGTGGATTCTATAATGCTTGGTAATGCCGGGGCGTATATAGATGAATTTGCAAGCAACGATGTTGGTAGAACTGTTCCAAGACTTTTGCTTGAACTGTTAACCGGGGGACTTTTGGGCCTTGTGGGTAACGGCGGTTCGGTAGTCTATGAGATTGAAGCTTGGGGGATACTTAAGCCTACAACAATCCATTTTGGAGTAACAATGCTTGTATATGTATTTGTTGGATTGTTTAATGGATGGTTGACTCCGTACCACAGTATTCAAAATATAATACAGTTTTTGGCTATGCTTTTTGCCTATATTATGATATGGTTATTACAGTATCTTGTTTTCAGACGCGAAGTCAGACAGATTAACAGAGATATTAAGTTGTTTAAGGAAAAAGAAGAAACTATTGATGAAATGTGAGGAGAAGAAATGGCAGTTAGAATTATTGTAGATTCAGCGAGTGATGTGAGTCAGGCAACAGCAAAGGAATGGGGGATTACCGTTGTTCCGTTAAAGGTTCGCTTTGGCGATGATGAGTATCAGGACGGAAAAACATTATCCAATACAGAGTTTTATGAAAGACTTATAGAGACGGATGTTGTTCCGAAAACAAGTCAGATTCCGCCTGCGGAATATATAGATGAATTTGAAAATGCGGTCGAAGCGGGAGATGAGGTTGTATGTCTTGTTTTATCATCAGGAGTGTCGGGATGCTTCCAAAGTGCAACAATTGCTTCAAGCGATTTCGAAGATAAGATTCATTTGGTTGATACAAGGCAGTTTTCACTTTCTTACTATATTCTTGTTGAGTATGCGGTTCGTTTACGTGATGAGGGCAAGAGTGCCGCAGAAATTGCTGAGGCTATAGAAAATGTTAAATCAAGAGCCAAGGTGCTTAGCGTATTTGATACGTTAGAGTATCTCAAAGCCGGAGGAAGACTTTCATCAACAGCAGCATTTGTAGGTAATGTATTGTCGATTAAACCTGTTATTACAATTACTGACGGTGTTGTGGAGGTTATAGGTAAAGCACGCGGATCAAAAAATGGTAACAATATATTGAACCAGACGATAGACAAGGTGGGCGGAATTGATTTTTCAATGCCAATCTGTTTTGGCTATACCGGTCTTTCTGATGATATGCTTCAAAAGTATATACGTGATGGTAAAGATATTTATGAGGGTAAGCTTGATGAGTTAAAGGTTGTATCTGTCGGTGCAACAATTGGTACATATGCAGGCCCGGGAGCTATAGCTGTAGCGTTCTTTATGAACGAGTAAAAATATTATTGACAAAAGAAAACCGGCGTTGTATTATTTGTATTACAAGGAGTAATACAAATAATACAACGCTGGTTTTTTTATAAGCAAGGGTGATAATTGCTATAATTATGGGTGTATGTGCTCTTAAGAGTGAAAAAAATATAAAATATTAATACAGTTTAAGAAAGGAAGCGGCAATGGTTATTAAAGTAGATGATTATTCTGATGTACCTATATATATGCAGATTAGAAATCAGATTGTAATGGGTATTTCCGGTGGAGAACTAAAACCCGGCGAACAGCTTCCGACTGTCAGAGCTCTTGCGATGGAAATGGGGATCAATACGATGACCGTCAGCAAGACGTATCAGATTCTAAAGAACGAAGGTTACATTACAACAGATAGGAAAAACGGTGCGAGAGTTCGTGAGGAAATCAAACAGTCCGGGGAAGTAAGCGAGGATAACAAGGCTGAACTTAGAAGAATTGTTTCAGAGGCCAGACTATCCGGGGTTTCCAAAAGTGAACTTAAGAAAATGATAGACGAATACTATTGAAAGGGGATGAAATTATGAATAAAATACTTGGTTTAATAATGTTTTTGTGTTTCGTTCCGTTTTTGATAATAATGTACTTTGTTATGTATCCGAAAAACTGGAAGAAGAAAAAAACTATTTTTGGTGTGAGGAATAGGTCAGAGTTTTTGGACGGTGACAACAGTGGGCTTGTAGATGAAATCGTTAAAGGAAACAGAAAACTTGCAACGGTGATTTTAATATCTTCATGTATCATATCGCTGGCGTTTTTGCTTATACCAAACTTAAGTGCAATGATGATTTCATTTACGGTATTTATAATGATTATTTGTGTTGTTATAATGCTGCCACATATTAAGGGTAATGGCGAAATGAAAAGCCTAAAGCGTGAGCTGGGAATAGTGGCCGGTTCAACTGTAAGGACTGCCGATTTAAAGAGTATCAGCGCGTCGCATACGTTTAACATTTTATCTTTCATAATACCTAACGGAGTTTCCATGATATGCTTGGTGTTTTCGATTTTATATGACCTTAAGTTAGTTGATGTCGGCAAAGGTTTATATCAGGGATCATTTGGTGCAACGGTGCTTTCGGGTGTGTTTTTCTTTCAGGGAGTGTTGTTCGTTGTGCTTGCAATAATGATGGATAATATGCGAAACGAAGTGATTTCCCAAAAGAGTGATGTCAATGCCAATTACAACCGGGCTAAGAAAAAGTTGTGGAGTGATATGTGGCTTTTGATGACATGGATAAACACAGCATTACTCTTGTTTATGGTTTTTACTATTGTTTTGGGATTATCACCGGTAACGGTACTTGTTGGTGCGACGGTTTGGCTTGTGGCAACGATACTTCTTATGTTCATGTTGACGAGAAAGACATCGCTTTTAAATGAGCATTATGAGTCGGAAAAAGTTACTGAGGACGATGACGATTTTTGGATATATGGCGTGTTTTATTATAATCCCAAAGATGTAAGACTTAATGTTGAGAAAAGAACCGGTATCGGTTCTACGGTGAACATGGCGCATCCTGTCGGAAAAGTTATTGCAGCTTTTTGTGTCTTGGCAATAGTCTTTTCGTTTGTGATGCTGTTCTATGTCGGTGTTATCGAGGTTACACCGCTTGAACTTCGTGTTGATAACGGTTATGTAATATGTCATCAATTAAGAGATGAATATAACATTGCTCTTGAGGACATTAAGGAAGTAACTTACGTGGAAAATAAGGGCGATTTTAAACCAATAAAAATTGCAGGTGTGGAAAGCGATAATGTTTTGAAAGGTAAGTTTGGTGTTGAGGGAGAAAATGATGCAAAACTATTTATGAATGGCAAGGTGGATAGTTACATAAGAATTAAAACCGACAAGACAACTTATTTTATAAATGATAAGACCAATAAAGAAACAAGAAAAACATATGAGGAAATAAAATAATTGGGAGGATATAAAATGTTAGAGATTAAAAATTATTCAAAATCGTATGCGGAGGGCAAGAAAGCAGCAGATGACGTGACACTTACAGTAGAGAGCGGAGATATTTACGGCTTTATCGGTCACAACGGCGCGGGTAAATCAACAACAATTCGTGCGGTTGTGGGAGTGCTTGATTTTACCGAAGGTGAGATATACATAGACGGTCACTCTGTTAAGGATGAGCCGTTAGAGTGCAAAAAGATTACTGCATACATTCCTGACAATCCGGATCTTTATGAGAACTTAACAGGTATTCAGTATCTTAACTTTGTGGCAGATGTTTTTGATATCAGTGCAAAGGACAGAGAGGAACGTATCAAAAAATATGCGGACACGTTTGAGATAACAGATTCTTTGGGAGACCTTATAAGTTCGTACTCACATGGTATGAAACAGAAGGTTGCAATCATTTCAGCACTTATTCATAATCCGAAACTTCTTGTCCTTGATGAGCCGTTTGTAGGACTTGACCCTAAGGCAACATTTACACTTAAAGAAATAATGCATGAAATGTGTAAGCAAGGTACAGCGATTTTCTTCTCGACACACGTGCTTGATGTTGCCGAGAAGTTGTGTAACAAAGTTGCAATTATCAAGAAGGGCAAGATTATCGCATCCGGCACAATGGAGGAGTTAACTGTAGGACAATCATTGGAAGAGGCTTTCTTGGAGGTGGCAAATGAAGAGTAATATTATCCTTCTTAGGACTATGCTTAAGTCTACAAGTCTTGTTAATATTTACAGATACACAACAGATAAAAAGAAGAAGAAAAAAGTGGTGGCAGGCTTTATCGGCATAATTATTCTATATGCGATGCTTATGGGCTACAGCCTGTCAATGTGTATCGGCTACGGGAAACTCGGAATTATTGACGCAACGCCTGTGATGTGTGCGTTTATAATCAGTGCAATGTCGTTTCTGTTTACATTCTTTAAGACAAACGGATATCTATTTAACTTCAAGGAATATGATATGTTGATGTCGCTTCCGTTTGAGGCAAGAACCGTTGCGGGATGTAAGTTTGCGTATATGTATATCAAGAGTCTTGGCTGGTATATAAGCATTTCATTAGCGATGTTAATTGGTTACGGTTACTATAAGAGACCTTCCGTGCTTGTGTATCCGGTGTGGATTGTAATGTCGTTATTCATTCCTGTAATTCCGATGTTGCTTGCCTCTCTTGTCGGTTTTATAATTGCGAAGATTAGTGCGGGATTTAGGAAAACTAACCTTATACAAACAATATTCTCGTTTGTGTTTGTCATTTTCTGTTTCTCTCTTCGCTACATAATAGATGCAGTTGTTAAATCGGATAAGGTTGATGACATACTAAAGACTGTGTCTGTGGCAACGGATAGTGCGGCGCAGGTTTATCTGCCGGCTGCATGGTTTTCAGGTGCGGTAACAAAGCTTGTTTTATCGGATATGCTTCAACTTGTCGGCTTTAGCATCCTGCTATTTTCGTGTGTGTTCTATGTTGTAGGCAAGTCATACAGACAGATTAATTCAGCACTTAAGTCTCATGTGGCATCTAAGGATTACAAAATGACCGCGCAAAAGAAACATAGCGTGTTAAATGCGATTGCATTTAAAGAGTTTAAGAGAATGACGGGCTCGACAATTTACATGACCAACGGTTGTATGGGTGAGGTGTTGGCGGTAATACTTGGTGTCGTTACTCTTGTTGTCGGTTTTGATAAGATAGTAAAGGTTGTAACACAGGGAGCACCTTTTGATGCGTCAATAATACAGCCTGCAATTCCTTTTGTCGTTTACTTCATGATTGGTATGGTGTCAACGACAGCATTTACACCTTCGCTTGAAGGTAAGAATTACTGGATTATGCAGAGTCTTCCGTTAGAGAATAAGACAATTTATCAGGGTAAGATGCTCTTTAATATGTACCTTACAGTTCCGTTTATGTCGTTTGGTATTTTGTGCCTTTCGATATCTGCAAAGGTGCCGGTAGTTAACACGATTTTCTATCTCGTGCTTGGAGTCGCACTTTGTGCGTTCTCTACAACGTGGGGATGCGTGTGTGGTGTGAAACATATGCGTCTTGACTGGGAGAATGAGGTTGAGGTTATCAAGCAAGGCGCAGCTGTCGCAATCTACATGTTCCCTAACATGTTTGTTGTTATGGGATTGGTTGTGCTTGTCGTATTTCTTGGAATGAAAATAGACCATAAATTATTAACAATAATTATGACTTTTATAGCAGCGGGACTTTCGAGTCTTTGTTATTTGAGAGTTATGGCACTTGCGAAGAAGAGAAGTTAGATTTCAACTATAGTTTTTTATAATTAAGTTGGAGGGAAAGGCATATGAGACGATTGAGTAAATTGATTATATTTGGTGGAATTATCGCATTTACGCCTTGCAAATTCCAGTCTATATATGCTAAAGTTGCGAAATGTAAATAAGTTAAAATGGAGGTGCTTGAATGAAGTTATTTGGGTCAAAGTTTTTTTCGGCGGTAGCGTTACTTACTTTGGGGGCAGCATTTTGTCTTACAGGATGCGATGAGTTGCCCGGTCTTGAGAACGTAGAAGGTCAGGATATTATTACCACGCGTGATGAGACGGTGGATAATAACGGAAATTACAGTGAATTATCGGAAGGTGATACTGCACCTGATTTTACCGCAGAACTTGTTGACGGTAGTAAGTTTGTTCTTTCGGAGAATTCCGGCAAAGTTGTTCTCATCAATTTGTGGGCAACATGGTGTGGCCCATGCGTGGAGGAAATGCCGGCATTTGAAAAGTTGAACAAAGAGTATGGTGATGATGTTCAAATCGTATGCGTTAATTGTATGGAGCCCAAAAGCGATGTGGATAGCTTTGTGAAAGAGAACGGATACACATTCCCTATTGCTTATGACGAAAGTGGAGCGGTTAGTTTCAAATACCCTACGCAGGGAATTCCATATACATTAGTGGTTGGAAAAGATGGAAAAGTCAAGAACATTTATGTAGGTTCAATGGGAATGGAAGAACAATACAGTGCCTACAAGGATGCCATTGATGCTGCACTTGCAGATTAAGAGGTGGTGCCATGAACAGCTCAAAGACTACTTGTAAAAAGATTGTTTTTGCACGCGTGACAATTCTTGCCGTTTCAATTGGTCTTCTCATTGTAGGGATAAACGGCGGAGATTATATTGCTGTTATGAACAAGGCAATACGCATATGTTATGAATGTATCGGGATAGGATGAGAAAATGAAGATAAAAGAAAAAAAGCGCAGACTGACTCAGTTGGTCTGTGCATTGTTGTATAATTGCAACTTCAAAGGCTTTGCACAGGGAAAGATTTATCAGGGCAAAGCAAAGAGCGCATGTGTGCCTGGACTTAATTGTTATTCCTGTCCGGGGGCAGCATTTTCGTGTCCGCTTGGAAGTCTGCAATCCGCACTGGTATCTTCCAAGTACAAGATCAATTATTATATACTTGGCATGCTACTACTATTCGGTGTTATATTTGGTCGAATAGTGTGCGGGTTCTTATGTCCGTTTGGTCTTTTTCAAGAGTTGTTATATAAGCTTCCGACTAAGAAGATTAAGAAGGGTAAATGGAGCCGTATTTTGTCGTACTTAAAATACGTTATTCTTGTGGTGTTTGTAGTTGTGATACCGCTTGTAAAGTTTGCACCGGGCTTTTGTAAATATATTTGCCCTGCCGGAACTTTGGAAGGTGGAATACCGCTTGTAACGGCTAATGAACAGCTTAGAACTCTTGTTGGAACATTGTTTATGTGGAAGATAATTGTGCTTGTCATAATTATAATATCAGCAGTTTTTGTGTTCCGAAGCTTCTGTCGATTTGTATGCCCGCTTGGTGCAATTTATTCATTGTTTTACAAGGTATCATTTTGCGGTGTTAGAGTTGACAAGGATAAATGCGTGGGCTGTGACGCGTGTGTTAATGAATGTCTGATGGATGTAAAAAGTGTCGGCGATAGGGAATGCGTGCACTGCGGAGAGTGCATGGGCAAGTGTCCGACATGTGCGATATCTTATAAGAAAATTGTTTGATTAATACTTGTGGAGGTTGACATAATATGAAGATTATAGATATGCATTGTGACACCATTCATAAGATTTGGAAAGCAAATATTGCCGGAAAGAATAAGAATCTTGCAAGCGACGATTATATGCTTAACATTTCGAAGATGGAAAATGGCGGATATGCTGTGCAGAATTTCGCAATGTTTATTGAGGCGTACGAAGATAACGAAAGAATAGATTGTTATAGGCGTTTTGAGGATTTATACAAGGAATTCATCAATCAGACGAATGCATACTGTGATAGGATTTCGATTGTGACTAATGCCGGTGAGATAGAGGAAAATATGAGCGAAGGCAGACTTTCTGCGTTACTTACCGTTGAAGGTGGCGAGGCGTGCCGAGGCGATATAGAGAAGCTTTCGTATCTATACGATAAAGGTGTTCGCATGATGACACTTACGTGGAATTACATTAACGAGCTCGGACACCCCAACATCAATGGCATGAAACGGAACGATTCAGACTTTTCGCCTTTCGTTCCTGATGTGGAAAACGGGCTGACGGAAACAGGAATAGAGTTTGTCAAAGCAATGGAAGATATTGGTATGATTGTTGATGTGTCTCATTTGTCAGATGCGGGATTTTGTGACGTATACAACAATACAAAGAAGCCGTTTGTTGCAAGTCATTCCAATGCGAGAGAAGTATGTCCGTTTGTGAGAAATCTTACGGATGATATGATAAGAAAATTAGGAGAACGAGGAGGTGTAACCGGCCTTAATTATTGCAGGGACTTTCTTTTTACATCCGATGAGGAAAGAGAGATTGATAAACAAGCTCTTCTGGATAAGGTAGCAACTGATGATGACAAATATCTTGATATTACCTGCGACAAGATTGTCGAACATGCAAGACATATTGTGAATGTAGGCGGTATGGGAGTGCTTGGACTTGGAAGTGATTTTGACGGCATACATAATTATGTCGGAATGCCCCAAGCTGATAAGATGGAATATTTAGCACACGCACTTCACAAAAAAGGGTTTTCTGATGACCGGATTGATGATATTTTCTTCAATAACGTCATGAGAGTTTATAGAGAAGTGCTTTAATCTTCGATGATACACAAGAAAAGAAACTGTTCACAGCCCTTTTGCTGTGGTATAATGAGAACATGTTATACTGCGGGGGAGGGCTTTTGTTATGGCCAATACAAAACAAAAGAAGATACGTAAATTAAAAAAGAATCATTCTTGGGTTTCGCTTATAGTATTCGTTTTTTTGATTTTTTTGATTGGATCTTTATTGACAGTGGTTTTAGAGTCGATGGTGGACTATGTTATTGAATCCAAGATTTCAAGTGAATACCAATCGGTTTTTAATATGGCAGAACTGTACGGTAGGAAAGACACTATGTTTTCTGATGAAAAAAATCTGTATGATATGTTTGATGAGGAAGGCAGAGATTATTTCATCAAGGATAGTAAGGGGAATATAATTCACTCAAGAGGAAAAAATACTTGCACCAACGAGGGTGGCAAAGTAGTGCTTTCTAACGATATTAAGGATGCTTATCTATACAAGGATTCTGTTCACGGTTATATTACAGTTAATGCCGCCGGTAAAATAATGGTTGATTTGAGAAGTCTCTACAAGTTGTTGTCCAATATTACTCCGGAAGAAATAAAGAATGGAGAGTATGATGATTTTGTGGGCAATGCTGATTCCATAGATTTAAACGCGTATAATGAAACGGACAATCAATCTTTTTCTATTACGGTAAATGGTATTGGAGACGAAGATGTTGTCGGGGAAGACATAACAGGAGATGATGATGGTGTATACATTGGTTCTGTTGTAAGCGCTTCGAATCAGATTTATTTCAAAATTCCGGCATGGGCAGTTGTCAACTTAAAGGACGGTAGCAAACTTTATGCAAAAGTAATAATGAAGATAGATATGCATGATATGTCGCTGGTTGGTGTTTTCCTGGCGGTTATCGTTGTTCTTACATTTATACTTTTTGTTATTGTATTGGTTACGGTTATTAACGGAATAGTCAGACAGCGAAGAATGTTTAAGGTGTTCTTTACCGATATCATAATTGACGGACACAATTGGATGTGGTTTTTATACAAAGGAGAAGCGCTTCTTCGAAAAGGAAGCTCGGCGAAGAAGAATTATGCAGTTCTTAACTTTGTGTTTGTAAAGTACAGGAATTATTGCGTATGTCATACTGTTGAACAGGGTGAAAAGGTTCTTAAGAAGGTATATACTTTAATACAGAAGAATCTTGTCAGAAAGGAAATGCTTGCGCATGTTTCCAATTCAAACTTTGCGGTTTTGATGAAGTATGAGGACGAAGATAAACTCAAAATGAGAATACAGAGTCTTATTTTAGAATTGGAAAAGATTGATCCGGAACATGTATTTAGTTTTCAGGTGGGCGTGGACTTGCTCCCGGTGCTTCACAATGAAAAAGGAAGGGTAGTCAGAAGAAAGAATATAGATATCGAGGTTGAGTATAATAACGCATGTACTGCAAGAGCAACTTTGGCAGACGGAGATGAGTCCGGAGTTGCGTTCTTTGATCAGAAGTTGATTGAAGATCAGTTGTGGCTTGATAAGGTTACAGAGAAGCAGAGATTTGCGTTAGAACACGAGGAGTTTTTGGTGTTCTATCAGCCCAAATATGATCCCAAGACAGATGAACTTCGTGGCGCAGAAGCACTAATTAGATGGCAGTCGCCGGAACTTGGTTTCATACCGCCGGGACGATTTATACCGATATTTGAAAAGAACGGTTTCATCACGGAAATTGATCATTATATGCTTGAACATGTGGCAAAAGATCAGAAGGCGTGGCTTGATAAGGGTTGCAAATGTGTACCGGTATCTGTCAATATTTCGAGAGCACATTTTATTGAGAATGATCTTGCAGAGCAGATAAGAGATACGGTGGATAAAGTGGGTACGCCACATAATTTAATAGAAATAGAACTTACGGAGAGTGCATTCTTCGATGATAAAAAAGCCATTGTTTCTACAATTGTGAAACTTAAGAATTACGGTTTTTCTGTTTCGATGGATGATTTTGGTTCGGGTTACTCTTCGCTTAATTCACTTAAGGATATGCCGCTTGATGTTCTTAAACTGGATGCAGAGTTCTTCAGAGGTGAGAATGCGGGAGAACGTGGTGAGATAGTTGTTGCTGAAGCTATAAAACTTGCCAAGAACCTTAATATGCGAATTGTAGCAGAAGGAGTAGAAGTCAAAGAACAGGTCGATTTCCTCGCAAAACAGGATTGTGACATGATACAGGGCTATTACTATGCAAAGCCTATGCCTAAAAATGATTTTGAGCAGAGGATGTAAAAAGGACGTGAGTTTATGGAGTTTATAAACAATAAACTTATTAAAATTATTGTTGTCCTTGCGGCAGCAGTTGCAGGTTTTTTTGCGGCCGCCAATTCCGGTAACAGCAATAACGCAGTAGCTGGTCTTCCTGACCCCGTGCAAGAGGAGGCACAGGGAAGCACTTCTTTTTCACTAGAAGAATATAACGTTACGGTTGATTACAAATATTCGTACGATATAAGTGCTTTGGTGGTAAGTACGCAGGATTACAGTTCCTTGGATTTCTCGGGTAAATTGGCACCGAGAGATATAGCTTTAGCTTGGGGACCGGTCGCTGAATATAACGATAGAATTGATTTTAACTGGAGTCAGTCAGGTAGGTGGTACCGCTGGAGGACAGACTCCTATGAAGTTATTGAACCTGTTGGCGGAGTTGCAGGCGTAACGGCTCATTCGTCAAACAATCATTTAATTCCTGCTAATGATGATGTAAGAAAACTTGTTAAAAAGATACACACAGGGGACTGCATAAGAATCAAAGGCTATCTTGTCAATGTTGCAGCCAACGACGATAAGGGCGCCAACTTCTGGTGGAATTCAAGCACGACTCGTGATGATGACGGTGACGGTTCTTGTGAGGTAATATATGTTACCGGTATAGAATGGCTTGATAAGTAATGTTTTTAGTGTATATATGGAATAGTATTAAGTATTGACATGTTATAATGTCGGTGCTATAATCCTAGTATCTTAATAGAGAAAACCGTTGATGCGGAGATAACGGCAATCATGCCTTTACAGAGAGCCTGGTAAGCTGAGAACAGGTGAGAAACAAGTTGTCAAATGGACCGCTGAGGGTGCAGTCAAACGGAGCAATCCGGAGTATTCTGCAACGTTGTAGGCAGGCGTTACTTGCCGGGAATATGTTGGTATTCTGCTAAGCGCACGTACTATCGTGAATCAAGGTGGCACCGCGGGTAATATATGAATTATTCGTCCTTGACAGTATTAATCTGTCAAGGACTTTTTTATTGCAAAAAATCTGAGACGGAAATATCTATCAAAAGAAAGGAGATCAAAGAAATGATCAAAGAAGCAATTGTAAAAATCGTTAACAAAGAGGACTTAACCTATGCAGAAGCATACAAGGTTATGAATGAAATTATGGATGGCGAGACAACACCTACACAGAATGCGGCATTTTTGGCGGCGTTATCTACAAAGAGTGCACGTGCCGAAACAACTGACGAGATTGCAGGTTGCGCCGCAGCTATGAGAGAGCATGCCGTGAAAGTTGAAACAGGAATGGATGTATTTGAGATTGTTGGTACGGGTGGAGATAATGCAGGAAGCTTTAACATATCCACAACATCAGGTCTTGTTGCGGCAGCCGGTGGAATGAAGGTAGCAAAGCATGGCAACAGAGCAGCATCATCACTTTGCGGAACTGCGGACTGTCTTGAAGCATTGGGTGTTAATATCGAACAGAGTCCTGAAAAGTGTGTTGAGTTGCTTAATGAGGTTGGAATGTGCTTCTTCTTCGCACAGAAGTATCATACATCAATGAAATATGTTGGTGCCATAAGAAAAGAATTAGGTTTCAGAACTGTGTTTAATATTCTTGGACCTCTTACTAATCCAAGTGTGCCATCAATGCAGCTTCTTGGTGTATATGATGAATATTTGGTAGGCCCTCTTGCCCAGGTTCTTATTAATCTTGGGGTAAAGAGAGGAATGGTAGTGTACGGTAAGGACAAACTTGATGAGATTTCTATGAGTGCACCAACGGTTATCAGCGAGATTAAGGATGGATGGTAC
This sequence comes from Lachnospiraceae bacterium, assembly GCA_024698145.1. Classification (GTDB taxonomy): domain Bacteria; phylum Bacillota; class Clostridia; order Lachnospirales; family Lachnospiraceae; genus CAG-590. The sequence goes on along the minus strand of JAILRO010000061.1, from coordinate 21,754 downwards.
AGACAATTCACAATTACACCTGAAGATTTCGGATTTGAGAGATGTACAAAGGATGACCTTAAGGGTGGAACACCTGAAGAAAATGCCAAAATCACAAGAGAAATCTTAGGCGGAGCAAAGGGACCTAAGAGAAATGCGGTATTGCTTAATGCGGGTGCCTCACTCTACATAGGTGGAAAAGCTGATACATTTAAGGATGGCGTTAAACTTGCAGCAGAGATTATTGATTCCGGAAAGGCACTTGCAACGCTTGAAAAGTTCATCGAGGTAAGTAATAGATAGAACAATATGCTTTGTGTATTTTAACAAGTAAAAAAAATGCTTATAAACTCTGTGAAAATCGGACAAATTATGATATAGTTAAAGTTGGTTCTGCTTAGTGCGGAAATCATTTTACGTATGATAATTTTCATAAGGAGGTTTCAGGCATATGCTTGAATTAAAAAATATATCATTTGGAGTAGAGTCTGATGGGCAGAGCAAAGAGATAATTCGCGATGTCAGTCTAACTATCCCTGATAATAAGTTTGTTGTTATAACCGGACCTAACGGTGGAGGTAAGTCTACGCTTGCCAAACTTATAGTTGGTATAGAGAAGCCAACTTCAGGTCAGATAATACTTAATGGCGAGGATATAACAGATAAGACGATTACTGAAAGAGCAAAAATGGGTATGGGATATGCCTTTCAGCAACCGGTTAAGTTTAAGGGTATTACAGTTCTTGACCTTGTAAGACTCGCGGCAGGGAAAAGACTTTCGCCAGGAGATGCTTGTGATTATCTTGCGGCAGTAGGAATGTGTGCAAGAGACTACATTGACAGAGAGGTTGACGGCAGTCTTTCAGGCGGTGAGCTCAAACGAATAGAGATTGCAACCGTTCTTGCAAAAGGTTCTTCGCTTTCGGTGTTTGATGAGCCGGAAGCCGGAATTGATTTGTGGAGTTTTGGCAATCTTATAGAAGTGTTTGAAGGAATGAGAGAGAATATTCATGACAGTTCAATTCTAATAATCTCTCACCAGGAAAGAATACTTAACATTGCGGATGAGATCATTGTGTTAAGTGACGGTAAGGTTACAAAACAGGGATCAAAAGAAGATGTGCTTCCCGGTCTTATAGGTACATCAGCTGCTATTACAGGATGCAGCAAGGTAGTTATGCGAAAAGGAGGAGAGGCAAAATGATACAGTTAGATGAGATTCAAAAGAGACTTCTCATGGAGGTTGCCGATCTTCACAAAGTGCCGGAAGGTGCATTTAATATAAGGTCGAATGGTGAATCGGCAGGAAGACAGTCTTCCGCCAATATTGAGATTATACCGAAGGATAACGGAAGCGGTCTTGATATTCGAATCAAACCCGGCACCAAAAATGAAAGCGTGCATATACCTGTAGTTATGACAAAGAGTGGTCTTACAGAGGTTGTTTATAACGATTTCTATATTGGTGAGGGTGCCGATGTTACAATCGTTGCGGGTTGCGGAATAGACAATTGCGGACCAAAAGATTCCGAGCATGACGGTATTCATAGGTTCTTTATTGAGAAGAATGCTTCCGTGAAATACGTGGAGAAGCATTACGGTTCGGGAGAGGGAACAGGTAAACGAATCCTTAATCCCGGTACCGAGGTATATATGGATGAAGGAAGCTACGCCGAGATGGAAATGGTCCAGATCAAAGGCGTGGATGATACGAACAGGAAAACAACCGCTAATCTCAAAGCCGGAGCTAAGTTAATCGTAAGAGAAAGACTTATGACTCATGGAGAACAAAGAGCAATCAGCCTATATGATGTGACACTTGATGGGGAAGGCGCAAGTGCTGATGTTGTTTCCAGATCTGTGGCAAGAGATAACTCTTATCAGGAATTTGAGGCGAAGATTATCGGTAATGCACCGTGTCACGGTCATACAGAGTGTGATTCAATTATTATGGATAACGGACGTATTCTTGCTGTTCCGGGGCTTGAAGCTAATAATGTGGATGCGGAATTATTCCACGAAGCAGCGATAGGTAAGATTGCAGGGGAACAACTTACAAAGCTGATGACATTAGGTCTTACTGAAGCAGAAGCAGAAGAACAGATAATTAACGGTTTCTTAAAATAAAAACGATTGGGGGGATGTTTTTTGGAACCGGATACTAAGACTAACAGATGGTATATAATCAGACCGGCACTTTTTTACGTGTTTATGGTGTTGGTTAATATATTTTTCAATCGACTTGTTGGGAAATTAGGACTTCCTTTGTTTGTTGATAATGTTGGAACGATGTCAGCAGCGATTCTTGGTGGATATCTGCCCGGAGTTGTTGTTGGCTATGTGACAAATATTGTTAATATGACAGCGGATACAACTAATGCGTATTATGCGGTAATAAGTGCGCTCATTGCCGTAGCGGCTACATATATGAGTCAAAAGGGAATGTTTGAAAAGTTCGGTAAAACTCTGCTTACAGTGCCGGTTTTTGCGCTTCTTGGAGGTGGATTGGGCTCAATTCTAACATTTCTTTTTTACGGTTATGGAATGGGAGAGGGAATATCTGCCCCCTTTGCCAAAGAATTGCTTGCAAAAGGCTCGCTTTCTGTGTTTCAGGCACAACTTATATCTGACGTAAGTATAGATATCATAGATAAACTTATAACTGTTGTTATAGTGTTCTTTTTTCTGAAACTTATTCCTGCCAAAATTAAAGACGAACTTAAGGTTACCGGTTGGAGACAGGAACCACTTTCTAAGGACGTTATGGATGCGGCAACTCATAACGATACCCGTTCTGTTTCCCTGCGTGCAAAGATTGTTTTGATTATCAGTGTTGTTATGATTTTTGTTGCGGTGGTAACGACAAGTATTAGTTATATTCTATACAGAACATTTGCCATCAAAGAATATACTAATGTTGGTATTAGTGTGGCAAAACTTGCAGCCAGTACTGTAGATGGAGATATGGTCGAAGAATATCTTGAAAAAGGTGAAGCAGCAGAAGGTTACATAGAGACAGAAGAACGATTAGAAAAGATTCGTGAAACCAATCCTGATATAGAGTATATTTACGTATATATGGTGCAACAAGACGGTTGCCATGTTGTGTTTGACCTTGATACCCCGGAGATGAAAGCGGAGAATCCCGGAGATATTGTTAAGCTAGAGGATTTTGATGAGATACTTAGGATAAATGTTCCCAAAATGATGGCCGGCGAAGAGGTAGAACCGATGATTACCGAAGATAAGTATGGTCATTTGCTCACGGATTTCGAACCAATTATGGATTCTACCGGTAAAACAGTATGTTATGCTGGTGCAGATATACAGATGGAAGATATTCTGATCAACGGTATCAGTTTCTTATCAAGAGTTGCGGCAATGTTCCTTGGTTTCTTCATTTTGATACTTGTTCTTTGTGTATGGCTTGCGGATTATCATTTGATATATCCTATTGCAGCAATGACGCATTCTGCAAGAAAGTTTGCATATGACAGTGAGGAAGCGTTGGATGTCAGTGTTGAACGACTTAATAATCTTCATGTAAGAACGGGTGATGAGATAGAGAATCTGTATGAGTCGCTTTCAAAGACGATTGCCGAGACGGTTGGATACATAGAGGATGTGAAGGAAAAGGGTGAGGAGATTGCCCACATGCAGAACGGTCTTATTTATGTTCTTGCAGATCTTGTGGAGAGCAGAGATAAAAATACCGGCGACCATGTAAGGAAAACGGCAGCGTATGTGCGTCTCATATTAGAGAAAATGCAGGAGAAGGGCATATATACCGAGTATCTTACAGATGAATATATCGAGGACGTTTGCAATTCGGCACCGCTTCATGATGTAGGTAAGATTAAGGTATCCGATTTGATTCTTAATAAGCCGGGAAAGCTTGATGATAATGAGTTTGAGATAATGAAGAGTCACACTACAGCAGGTAATGATATAATTGCCAGTGCTATGGCGTTGGTATCTGACAGTGGCTATCTAAAAGAAGCAAAGAACCTTGCAACATATCATCATGAGAAATGGGATGGTTCAGGTTATCCAAGTGGCAAATCAGGAGAGGACATTCCGTTATCGGCACGAATTATGGCGGTTGCGGATGTGTTTGATGCTCTTGTATCAAAACGAAGTTATAAAAAGCCTTTTACAATAGAGGAGGCATTAGGCATTATAAAAGAGGGTGCCGGCAAGCATTTTGATCCGAAACTTGCAGAACTCTTTATAGAAGCAGAAGATGAGGTAAGAAAGATTGCAGAAGAACATGAGAAGAATTCTGATTACAAATGATGACGGAATTGATTCTAACGGAATAATCAGGTTGGCGAAAGCGGCATTAAAATACGGTGAAGTGTGGGTTGTTGCACCGGACGGGCAGAGAAGTGCAGCATCTCATAGTATATCGCTTCATGGGACGATAGATGTGTATCCGTACGATTTTCCTATCGATGGAGTTAAAGCTTTTTCTTGTAGCGGTACACCGTCGGATTGTGTGAGAGTCGGATGTCTTAATGTAATGCCCCAAAAACCGGATGTGGTTCTTTCCGGAATTAACAGAGGATACAATTCGGGAACGGATATTCAATATTCGGCAACTGCAGGCGCGGCATTTGAGGCGGCATTTCAGGGATGTCATGCAATAGCGCTTTCAGAGAGTTTTGAAGGTCCTGATGATATAACGGATTATTATCTGGATGAAATTTTAGAAGAATTGCTTGATAAGCCACTCATGTACGGACAGATTCACAATGTAAACTTCCCCGGGGGAACTGTTTCTGAATGCAAAGGTGTTCTTTTTGACAGGACAGTGTCTCATGGTATGTTTTACAAGGACCACTACAATGTGGTTGAAAACCTTGATAATAATGGTATAAGATATATGGTCGAGGGTGATTACAGAGAAGAAGCGGAAGAAGGTAGTGATATGGATGCTATTATCAAGCGCTACGTATCTGTTGGTATTGTCGATAATGTAGGAAGTAGATAGGAGAAATATATGGAATTACAGCAGTTGCAGTATTTTCTAGTGGCAGCACGTTATGAGCACATAACAAAGGCGGCAAACTCATTGCATATAGCACAACCGGCGCTTTCTCAGTCGATAAAAAGACTCGAGGCAGAGCTTGGTGTTAAGCTTTTTGAAAGAAAAAAGGGTGGAATAACTTTAAGTAAGGCAGGTAAATTATTAGAGGAGGAAGTAAAACCTATAGTAAGTACTATAGAAGCGCTTCCACGAAAACTTGCTGATATTGATAAGAAGCAAAACAGCACAATACATCTTAATGTTTTGGCAGCGTCGATTCTGGTTACAAATTGTATCATTTCATACAAGGCCAAACATCCGGATATCAACTTTGAGTTTGTGCAGAGTCCCACTGCAGAGGACTATGACTTGTGTATCACAGCAACGCTTCCGAAGAATGTTGCCGTATCCGATCAGATAACCCTTGAGGAAAAGTTTTATTTGGCTGTACCCGCATCATCTAAGTATGCCACATATCCGGAAATAGACCTGTCTGAAGTTGCGGATGAAGGATTTATTATGATGTCGGATACAAGACCGATACGAAGTATATGCGACCAGTTTTGTTTGGAAGCCGGATTTACCCCTAATATTATTTTTGAAAGTATGAACTTTGAGTCGGTGCGAAGTCTTATAAGTGCAGGTCTAGGAGTTGGATTCTGGCCGGAATATTCATGGGAAAGTGCTGAACCTTCGAAAAATGTGGTACTTTTGCCGGTAAAAGAACAGGAATGTAAGCGAGATATTGTTATTACATGCAATTCTCAATCAGAAAAAAATGTGATAGTTAAAGATTTTTATGATTATTTAATCAGTTTTGCAATGGAGTGTAGAGATAAACATCAACGCAGTCGCGAGAAAAAATGATGATTGTTAGGTTCTGTAATTTTGTGATTGTAATTTTTGGGTTGACAAAAACCTACTTTGTGAATATACTATTCCTATATTAAACACCGATTCAAGAGATTCGGTCACATAGTACTACGAAACCGATGAGTAAGAGGAGTAGGCTATTGTAAAGCTATACAGAGAACTGTGGTGGTGAGATGCAGTAAGTGGTCAATAGTTGAATGGACTTATGAGGGTGGCTTGAAATGCATAAGCAGAGTAGATGCCAACGGGAGCCTGTCCGTTATCAATGGGGTGCATATGATGGTATGTATGGAAGAGTGGGTGCATTCGCACCAATTTGGGTGGTACCGCAGAAGTTGATTACAAGCTTTTGTCCCTTAGAATAGGGGCAAAGGCTTTTTTATTTCGAGAAAGGAGGATGAATATGTTTCCAAGTTACGAAACAGCAAAGCAGTACGAAGCAGACTACAATATGATTCCGGTATGTAAGGAAGTGTTTGCGGATGTAGTGACACCAATTACGTTGTTAAGAAGACTCAAAGAGATTGACAACAGGTATTATCTTTTAGAAAGTGTCGAGGGTGGTAATCGATGGGGACAGTATTCCTTCCTTGGAGTTAATCCGCTTCTTCAGATATCGTGTAAGAATGGCATTGTTACCATGAAAAGCGGAGCAATGGTAACGGAAGAGAAAACCGATGCTATGGATTCTTTACGAAAGCTTCTTGAAAAGTATCGTTCACCGAAGATTGAGGGTATGCCAAGTTTCACAGGTGGACTTGTGGGTTATTTTTCGTACGAAATGATTGGATATGCCGAACCGACTTTAAAGCTTAAAGAGAGTGAGTTCGATGATTATAATCTGATGTTATTTGATAAGGTCATAGCATATGATCATTTGAAGCAGAAAATCAGCGTTATTGTTAATTATCAAAGCAGTCAGGGCGAAAGGGGTTATAACGCTGCATCCCTTGAAATAGATAAGATAATACATCTTATATATGATAACACACCTCTTAAAATGGAAGAGGCTGACAAAGATGTGAATTTTATCTGTAATATGAGTGAAGAAGCTTATTGTGAAATGGTTGAAAAGACAAAGAAATACATCAAGGAAGGAGATATTTTCCAGGGTGTTGTTTCAAGAAGATTTGAGGCTGATTATAAGGGAAGTCTTATCAATACATATCGTGTCCTAAGAACAACAAACCCTTCGCCTTATATGTATTTTATCGGTTGTGATGACGTTGAGATAGCAGGAACATCACCGGAGACTATGGTGAGATTAAAAGACGGCAAGCTTACTACATTTCCTGTTGCGGGAACAAGAAAACGTGGTGAAACCGATGAAGAAGACAAAGAACTTGAAGTTGAGTTGTTGGCAGATGAGAAAGAGTGTGCCGAGCACAACATGCTTGTAGATCTAGCAAGGAACGATATAGGACGAATCGCAGAGTTTGGTTCGGTAAATGTGGAAGAATATATGAAAATCCATCGTTTTTCAAAGGTTATGCACATTGCTTCTACGGTAACCGGACAGATCAGAAAAGACAAAGATGGCTGTGATACAATCAGTGCCTTGCTTCCGGCAGGAACACTTTCGGGTGCACCGAAAATCAGGGCTTGCGAAATTATAGATGAGTTAGAGCCTGTGGCACGTGGAATATATGGTGGCGCAATCGGTTATCTGGATTTCTCGGGAAATCTTGATGTCTGTATAGCAATAAGAACAGCAGTGAAAAAAGCAGGAAAGATATATGTTCAGGCAGGAGCAGGAATTGTTGCGGACAGCGTACCTGAAAACGAATATATGGAATGTGCCAACAAAGCAGGAGCAGTTATTGACGCAGTCAAGACAGCATGGGAGGTAAACGGATGATATTGTTAATAGATAATTACGATAGCTTTTCGTATAATCTTGTACAGTTCATCGGGACTATACAAAAGAACAGATACGAAAAGGGAGTTATAAAGGAATCGACCGCTGATAATTACGGTATCAGGGTTATAAGAAATGATGAACTTACGGTAGAAGAAATCAAAGCACTTTCGCCGGAATATATAATTATTTCACCGGGACCGGGAAGACCGATAGATGCGGGGGTATGTGAAGATTTATTAAAGGAAGCAGATGACGATGCAAAGATTCTGGGTGTTTGTCTTGGTCATCAGGCAATATGCGAAGCTTTTGGTGGAGAGATAACCTATGCAAAAGAGTTGATGCATGGCAAACAAAGCAGAATCACCTTTGATGAGGAGGAAAAAATCTTTGAGGATATTCCGAAAGATTCAAATGTTGCAAGATATCATTCTTTGGCGGCAAAACCTGATTCGATACCGGAATGTCTGCAAGTTATAGCAAGAGCTGACGATGGGGAAGTAATGGCAGTTCGTCACAAAAATAAAAGCATATACGGACTTCAGTTCCATCCGGAATCTGTATTAACTGATTATGGCATGAAAATGATAGAGAACTTTTTGAGTATGTAGAGGTCAAACAGATGGATATTTTAGAAAAAATTGCAGCAGATAAAAGAGTTCAAATAGCAGAAGAAAAGAAGACGATATCCCCGGAAGAGATGATAAGACTTGCTAAGGATAAAAAGGGTAAATTAGAACCTTTTGCATTTGAAAAAGCATTAGAGAAGAGCGGCATCTCATTTATATGCGAGGTCAAGAAGGCGTCACCTTCTAAAGGTATTATAGCAGAGGATTTTCCGTATCTTGATATTGCAAAAGAATATGAAGATGCGGGTGCTGATTGTATATCGGTACTTACCGAACCGAAATATTTCCTTGGAAGTGACAGATATCTTGAGGAAATCCGAAAAGAAGTAAACATACCTATCATAAGAAAAGATTTTACGGTTGATACATATCAGATATATCAGGCAAAAGTAATAGGTGCAGACGCGGTTTTGCTTATCTGTTCGTTGTTGGACGAGGAGTTCATCAGAAAAGGCATCAAGATATGCGATGAGTTGGGACTTTCTGCCTTGGTTGAAACGCATAATGAAAATGAAATTGAAATGGCGGTTAATGCCGGAGCAAGAATTATAGGCGTTAACAATCGCAATCTTAAGGATTTTTCAGTGGATATAGGAAATACAACAAGGTTGAGGGAGCTTGCGCCTGATAATATCCTGTTCGTTGCAGAGAGTGGAATAAAGGAAAGAGCGGATGTTGCCGCCTTTGAAAAGGTTGGCGCAAATGCGGTTTTAGTAGGTGAAACTCTTATGAGAGCGGACGATAAAGCAAAAGCACTTAATACATTAAGAGGTAGGGTATGAAGATAAAGATATGCGGTTTGAGAAGAATTGAAGATATAGATTATGTCAACCAATATCGACCGGATTACATTGGCTATGTTTTTGCAAAAAGCAAACGTAAGGTAGATTACGACACCGCAAAACTGTTAAGTGAAAGATTAGACGCTTCTATAATTCCAGTAGGAGTATTTGTTAACGAGAGTATTGACAATATAGTCAAGCTCGTTAAAAATAAGATAATCAAAGTTGTGCAGCTTCATGGCGATGAGGATGAGCTATATATTAGGACGTTGAGAAATGCCTTACGTGATGTGACAACAGATGACGTTACTATAGTCAAAGCTATTAGGGTTAAGTCCAAAGCCCAGATACAAGAGGAGTGTTTAATGTCTGCGGATATATTCCTGTTAGACGCTTTCAGTGAAACAGAATACGGTGGTATGGGTAAGCGATTTGATTGTGATTTGATTCCGGATATAGACAAGCCTTATATGCTTGCAGGTGGTGTTAATTCTGATAATGTATTCGAAATATGTGATGAAATCATGAGAAGAAATGTCAAAATGCCATTTTGCATGGATGTAAGCAGTTCTGTAGAAACCGCTGGTTACAAGGATGAAACAAAAATAAGAAACATAATAAATGCTATAAGAAGTTTATCATAAAAAAGAAAGGAAAAACGACATGAAAGAAGGAAGATACGGACAATATGGTGGACAGTACGTTCCGGAAACGTTGATGAATGCTGTACACGAACTTAATGAAGCATACGAACATTATAAGAATGATCCTGAGTTTAATAAGGAGCTTGACGATTTATTAAAGAATTATGCGGGACGACCTTCTTTGTTATACTATGCAGAGAAAATGACAAAAGACCTGGGTGGAGCCAAGATTTACTTAAAGAGAGAAGATCTTAATCATACAGGTTCTCACAAGATTAATAACGTACTTGGCCAGGTGCTTCTCGCAAAGAAAATGGGAAAGACACGAGTAATTGCAGAGACAGGTGCCGGACAACATGGTGTTGCAACGGCTACAGCGGCTGCACTTATGGATATGGAATGTGAGATTTTCATGGGAAAAGAAGACACTGAAAGACAGGCACTTAATGTTTTCCGTATGGAGCTTTTGGGAGCAAAGGTTCATCCTGTTACAACAGGGACAATGACACTTAAGGACGCCGTTAATGAGGCAATGCGAGAGTGGACTTCAAGAGTATCCGATACATTATATGTTTTGGGTTCTGTTATGGGACCGCACCCCTTCCCTATGATAGTAAGAGATTTCCAAAGTGTTATAAGTAAGGAAAGCCGTGCACAGATTCAAGAAGTAGAAGGAAGACTTCCGGATATGATTGTTGCCTGTGTTGGTGGTGGAAGTAATGCAATGGGTTCATTTTACGAATATATCAATGATAAGGATGTTGAGCTTGTCGGCTGTGAGGCTGCAGGTTTAGGTGTTGATAATCCGAAAAATGCAGCTACAATAGCTAACGGTTCGATGGGAATATTCCATGGTATGAAATCATTGTTCTGTCAGGATAAGTACGGACAGATTGCGCCTGTTTATTCGATATCTGCGGGACTTGATTATCCGGGAATTGGACCTGAACATGCTTGGTTAAATGAATCCGGAAGAGCGACTTATGTTCCGATTACGGATGAGGAGGCTGTTAATGCTTTTGAGTATCTTTCAAGAACTGAAGGTATTATTCCTGCGATTGAAAGCGCACATGCAATAGCTCATGTAATGAAGGTTGCGCCTACAATGGATAAGGACAAGATTATAATTGCAACAGTTTCCGGACGTGGAGATAAGGATGTTGCGGCAATAGCAAGATACAGAGGAGTTGAGATATATGAGTAGAATAAGTGATGCATTTGCAAAGGGAAAGGTATTTATTCCTTTCGTAACCGGTGGAGATCCGGATGTGGAAACTACATATAATATAATAATGGCAATGGTGGAAAATGGTGCCGACATTATAGAAATCGGTATTCCGTTTTCAGATCCTATAGCCGAAGGACCTGTAATTCAGGAAGCAGATATAAGAGCACTTGCTTCAGGTACTACAACGGACAGCTTGTTTAATCTTGTTGTACGTTTGAGAAAAGAGACGGATGTGCCGCTTATTTTTATGACATACATGAATCCGATTTATGTGTACGGAACAGATAATTTTATGAAGAAGTGTGCGGAAGTCGGAATTGACGGAGTTATTGTTCCGGATGTGCCTTTTGAAGAAAAAGAGGAACTGAGCAAGCAGTGTGAGGATAACGGTCTTGACCTTATTTCCATGATTGCACCAACATCTGAAGCAAGGATAGAGTCGATATCCAAGGAAGCAAAAGGTTTTATATATTGTGTCTCTTCGCTTGGAGTTACCGGTGTACGTTCAGAGATAAAAACCGATATAGGCGAAATGGTAAAACATGTAAAGAACGTTACCGACACGCCGGTTGCGGTTGGTTTTGGTATTTCAACGCCCGAACAGGCTCGTAAGATGGCAAGCTTGTCGGATGGAGCAATTGTTGGTAGCGCGATCGTTAAATTAATCGCAAAGTATGGAAAAGATGCGGTTCCTTATGTTGCAGATTATGTAAAAAGCATGAAAGAAGCCGTTTTGCAGGCATGATTTACACAGAAAGTTAATAGAATCTTAACTTGTAAAAAAGACTGATAGAACGTATAATAAATGCTGTTGGTATTATGTGATACCGACAGCATTTTTACATTTTGCAGAAGGTGATTACATGAGCAGGTTTTCATGGGATAATGAATGGAGACTGGAGAATTTAAAGGAAGAATCTTTTCTTACAAAACATATAATGGACAAAACGCCTGGCTGGGTTAGTTTCATCAGGGAAAAGGTCCCTTCGTCCTTGCAAAGAACGTTGGAGTCAGCATTTGGTAAGGCGTTTCATATGGTATTTCAAAAGGGAACGGCTATTATTGAGAAAACATACAGAAAAGACGAGCAAAAAAGTATATATAAGCAATCTGATAAGAAAATGAACAGAGAAGGATTTTCTGTATCCGGGGTTAAGCGTTTTGACAGACAGGCAAAGATGACAATAAGAAAGAACCTTATTATATCGTTGTTTGAGGGCATTGCATTGGGACTTTGTGGTATGGGTATTCCGGATATTCCGATTTTTGTTTCTGTTATGTTGAAAAGCATTTATGAAATAGCAATAAGTTTTGGATTTGGGTACACTTCAGAAAAAGAAAAACTGTTTATACTTAAACTTATAGATGCTTCGTTGAAAAGCGGAGATGTTCTTCGTAAGAAAAATGAAGAAATCAACGAGTTAATAGATGCGATGAGCAATGGCGAAGAATTAGATGAAGGTCTTTTAAGAGTCATGGTCGTAAGACAGACCGATGGCGCTGCCAATGCTTTATCAAGAGAACTTTTATATGGGAAATTCATCCAAGGCAAGGCTATAATTGGTCTTATTGGTGGTGTAAATGATATTGTATGCTTAAAAAGAATCACGGACTACGCTGTTTTGAAGTATAAAAGAAGATTTCTTATAGAACATCGCGTGGACTAAGGAGAACACAATAACGTGAAAGAGGAAGAATATATTAAGGTCAAGCCCGAAGAACTATACAATGACTTTGTTGAGTTTATGGTAGATATGCTTGTCCAATGTAAAGCTGACACAAGAGAGCATATCTGGTATGTTGCCAGATACACTGAAATACTTGCAGAAACATATGCAAGATTATATCCAAAAGCCAGAATGACTGCGAAGAAAAGATCGATCATTATTCAGGCTTCGAAGATTCGAGATATAGGAAAACTTGCATTGCCTGATGTTTTGCTTGATAAGGCGGGTGAAATGTCGGATATGGAACTGGAATACTACAAAAAACATACTATCAAGGGCAGTCAGATGATACTTAATTTATCAGGAAAGATTGGCCGTGAGTATGAAAGAATAAGTTATAATACATGCCTGTACCATCATGAAAAATATGATGGAAGCGGGTATCCATATGGATTAAAAGGGAAAAAAGTTCCGATTGAGGCGCTACTTGTCGGATTGGCAGATATATATGATGCATTGGTCAATTTCAAAGGAAGACGTGCAACCTATACCAATGAAGAGGCGGTTTTCTTAATACTTGACGGCAGGTGCGGTGAATTATCACCGAAGATGAGAGAGTGTATTATAGAAGCACGTGATGAAATGGAAGCAGTGAAATATTGTGAGTAGAGTGATATCTACAAAACAGAAGGAGAGATATAAATAATGAATATTGGTTTGTTTACAGACACATATTATCCGGAACTAAATGGTGTTGCCAATTCTGTCTATCTTTTGAAGCAGGAGTTGGAAAAAAGAGGTCATAATGTCTATGTAATAACTACCAAAACACCGGGTGTAATCGACGAAGATGACAGAGTTTTCAGAGTGCCTTCAAAGGCTGCACCGATGGTGCCTGAAAGACGAATTGGAATGCCGTATCATCCGAAGATTGCGCTTAAGATTCACAAGATGAAATTGGACATTATCCATACTAACACAGAGTTCGGAATTGGATTGTTTGGTCGTATAATGGCAAGAGAACTATTTATTCCGGTAGTTCATACATATCATACAATATACGAAGATTATACTCATTATCTGAAAAAATATATATCCAGTGAGAAACGTGCCAAGCAGTTTGCGAGAACCTACAGCAAATTCAGTGTTCGTGGCGCAGAGGAATTGATAGTGCCGACAGAGAAAGTTGCTACACTTATGAGGCACTACGGTGTTAAGCCTGATATTAATATTATTCCTACCGGTATTGATTTGACGAAGTTTCAAGAGTGGGATACAGACGAAGAGAGGGAAAAACTCAAGCGTTCTCTCGGTATCCCGAAGGGAAATAAAGTTGTTTTGTCACTTGGACGTGTATCCGAAGAAAAGAATATCGATGAGGTAATGGAATACCTTGATATTTATATGGAAAAGCATAATGATGTGACATTTTTGATAGTAGGTGATGGACCTTACAAGGGTGCGTTGGAACGTAAGGCAAAAGGGTTGAAACACAAAAAGAGTATGATTTTTGCAGGTGCTAAACCTTGGGATGAGATTAATCATTACTATCAGCTCGGCGATGTGTTTGTTTCCGCATCTACCAGTGAGACGCAGGGGCTTACATACATTGAAGCGCTGGCCTCGGGAGTTGCGCTGGTTGTCAGAAAAGATGATTGCCTTGATGGCGTATTGTTAAACGGGGAAAACGGCTATGAGTATGAGGATGTTGATTCTTTTGCAAAGGGAATGGATGCCGTATTATACAATGGTACAGGAATTGATTACAGAACCAATGCTATAAACAGTGTTTTGAAGTTCTCTACGGAGGAGTTCGCTGCTAAGGTGGAAAACATTTACTATCATGTTATCAAGAATCATAGGAATATTCTCATGAGAATGGCCAATAAAGTGGCAGGTAAGATCGGTTTTGTTCGTACAGGTACTAAACCACTTGGCGGACAAATGGCGATGCGTCTTGGTAATTCTGATATGGATGCAAGCAGATTTGCATTAAGTTGTAAAAATTTCGATAAGCTTTCTTATCATGAAGCATTAAGAGTTGTTGATTGCGCACTCGAAAGTGGAATAACGATGTTTGACAATTCTCCGTCTTACGGTGATGGCAGATGCGAAGAGATATTTGGACAAATATTGTCCGATAATAAAGGTATGCGCCAACGTATGAGAATACAGACGGAGTGCGGTAATCATAAAGGTTATTACGACCTCTCAAAGGCTTATATGGTTTCTTCTGTTGATGACAGTTTGAAGAGGTTAAATGTTGACTGCATCGATTTGTTAATGCTTGGAAAATCTGATTATCTTATGGATCCGGATGAGATTGCTGATACAATTTCTTATTTGCAGAAGAGTGGCAAGGTTCGTCAGTTTGGAGTGAGTGGTTTTTCAATCGATCAGATGAAACTGTTACAGGCATCCTGTAAGGACTCTATACTTCTTGAAAGATTATCTTGTGGTTTATCAACAGAGACAGATATCAACAAGACAATGGAGATTGTTGATTTCTGCAAGCTTCAGGATATAACGGTGCAGGCAGTAGATACAATTGTTAAGGAAGATAGACAACATATGTTGGAGGTTCTTAATAAAATTGCCAAGGAATACGGTGTTTCCGGCGAAGTGGTTGCTCTTGCATGGGTTCTTAGAAATCCGGCGAATATGCAGATTATGATTGAAGCTAATTCTGCAGAACACGTTAAAGAAATGTGCTCGGCTATGAACATCAAACTTACAAGGAAAGAGTGGTATGACCTTTTCTTTACTTTTGATAACAATCATGCTAGATTAGATAAAGCAAATTAAGATAAAGGAGATAAACTGATGAGAAAAAATATTGGATTGGTTCTTATGGCTGCAATTATGGCGATTGGTCTTACCGGTTGCGGAAAGTTGAAACTAGCAGAATATAAAGGATTGGAAGGACAGAAGGTTGTCTTTGAAATAACAGATGAAGATGTAAGTGGCGCCGTAGATGAAATGCTTTATGATTATGTACAGTATGACCCTGTTACCGACAGAGGTGCCAAGAATGGTGATTATGTAAATATTACATATAAAGTAACAGTGGACGGTGAGTATGACGAAGACTTATCCGGAGAAGAAGAGGATATTTGTGTTGGTGATGAGTATCTTTATCCTGAAGTGGAAAAAGCCATCGTTGGAATGAAAACAGGTGAGTCAACAACAGTAACATCCAAATTGACCGAAGAATATGCAGAAGAAGACCTTGTTGGAAAAGAGGCAACTATAGAGCTTACGGTTAATGAAATATCGGTAGAGATATTACCGGAATATAATGATGATTTTGTTAAGGAGAATCTTGGTTTTGACAGCGTGGCTGCTTACGAGGAGGATTTGAAGCAACAGTTATATGCCGAGAAAGAAGATGAATATAAGTATGAATGCTTTACAGAGATTTTACAGGAGGTAATTGATAATTCCGAGTTTGGCAGTTACTCAAAGGAGCTTTACAAGAAATGTCAGGAAGAGTATGACGCAAACAACGAGAATATGGCTTCAATGTATGGCATGGAACTCAAAGACTATGAGGAAATGATGGGCATAGACGACAAAACAAAGAAAACAGACATTGAGGGAATAATCCATGAGAAACAGGTAGTGGAGGCTATTGCAAAGAAGGAAGGACTTGAAATCTCTGACAAAGAGGTAAAAGAATTTGCCGAACAAAGCTATGCCGATTACGAATGTGAAAGCGCAGATGCCTTCATTAAAGAATATGGAGAAGACAGTATTAAAGAATATCTTTTGATGGATAAGCTTTGCAATTTTGTTTATGATAATGCAAAACTTACAGAGGTATCTGAAGAAGAATATCTTGCAGCTTATGAAGGCGGTGTTGTCGAAGACGACAATGAAGAATCTGAAGAAACTGAATCTGAAGAAACTGAAAGTGATGAAGCGGAGTAAGGCGTTTAGAGGTTACATATGACAAAAAAACAGAGAGCATTAGAGATAATTAAGTTGCTTAAAACGGAGTATCCTGATGCAGACTGCACACTTGACTATGATGATGCGTGGAAACTTCTTGTCAGTGTCAGGCTTGCGGCACAATGTACGGATGCCAGGGTAAATGTTGTCGTTAAGGATTTGTTTGAGAAATATCCGTCCGTAAAGGCTTTGGCAGGGGCGCAGGTTGATGATATAGAAAGTATTGTTAAACCTTGCGGACTTGGCAAAAGTAAAGCGCGTGATATATCCGCATGTATGAAAATGCTACAGGCTGATTATGGCGGAAAAGTGCCGGAGGATTTTGATGAACTGTTAAAACTTCCGGGAGTCGGAAGAAAAAGTGCCAATCTTATCATGGGTGATGTTTTCGGGAAGCCGGCTATTGTGACCGATACACATTGTATTCGCCTTGTTAACAGGTTGGGACTTGTAGATGGAATCAAGGACCCCAAGAAGGTGGAAATGGCATTATGGAAGCTTATACCCCCTGAAGAGGGCAGCGATTTTTGTCATAGAATTGTGTATCATGGAAGAGAGATATGTACAGCAAGAACAAAGCCTTATTGTGATAAATGTTGTCTTAAAGATGTATGTAAAAAAATAGGAATATAAAAAGTGGTAATAAAAAACCGTCCCATATGAATGGGACGGTTTTTGAAGTTAATGGGTTACTCAACCGTGAACTTGGAAATGCTTTCCTGAAGTCCGTCAGCTGCTCTTTTCTGTGTATTTGCCTGCTCGACGATTGTCTGCATGTACTCAGTAAGCTGAACAAGGATTGCAGAAGTTTCTTCTGTAGATGCGGCATTCTCTTCAGAGATTGCTGACAATGAGTCAACGGATACCATAACGGAATCTTTGTCTGAATTGAGTGATTCCATAAGTTTTAATATGTTCTGGTTGCCTTCTTCTGTCTGCTTCAAAAGAACCATCATTTCATCAAAGGCCTCAACCATCTTCTCGAGATCTTTTGCTTCATTCTGTGTTGCCTGTTCAATCTGATTGGTAAGATTTCTGTTTCTGTCAGAGAGTTCAACAATACGTGAAAGCATATCTGTAATCTTCTTTGCAGTTGTATCTGATTCTTCAGCAAGATTCTTGATACTCTCTGCAACAACGGCAAATCCTCTTCCGGCTTCACCGGCTCTTGCAGCCTCGATAGAAGCATTAAGTGCAAGAAGGTTTGTCTGGCTTGCAATACCGATAATTGCTTCAGCAGCGCTACTGATTTCATTTACAAGGTCTGCAGTTTCATTAACTGACTGTGCAACCTGCTCTGCCATGTTGGTGGTAAGAGCACCGGATTTCTTAACACCCTCAAGCTGTTTTTTAACTGCTTCAGAGTTTTTAAATACTGTTTTGCCGTTCTCTGTATTTGTTTCGGTTGATGAAAGAACCGATTCAACTGAACGACCGATGTTAACTGTAAGTCCTGATGTATTCTGTACATCTTGAGCCATTGAAGTTGCGCCGTTTGCAATATCTTCAACTGCCTGATTGATATCTTTAGACATTTTCTGGCTGTCCTCAACGCTTTTCTCTGTTGTGGCAGCACCTTCGTTAACATCTTTTGCATATGATGCAACATCAAGCAATGCTGCTTGCATTTTAAGTCTCATGTCATCTGCCGAAGTTGCGATGTCAACAAACTCGTTAATAGGACTATCTCTGTCTATAGGAGTTACGAAGTCTCCTTCTGCCATTCCATCAATAGATACGGCAACACGCTTGATTCCGTCTGCCATGGCCTTAGCTGTTGATACTACAGCAATGACAAGGATTATTGAAATAATTGCGAAAATAATAATTATTGTTGTTACACTTTTTTGAAGTTGCTTTTTAAGAATTGCATCTTCTTCTTTAGCCCATACTTCTACGACATCGGTCATATCCGAAATGTAACTTCTTGCTTCCTCAAAATCTGTTGTAAAGGTTGCCTGATCACCCTCGTCATTATCAAAGTTGTAATCACTTAACCACCTGTTGTAGACCTCACTGAACTTGTCATATGCTGCTTGGTAAGTGTTACCGTTTTCAGCTGTAAGTCCGGTGTAAAGTTTGTCATACTCTTTTGCAATGTCATTGGAAGTGTTAAGTCTGTCAAGAACCTGATCTTTGTTCTCGTTGAAAGCATCTAGCTGCGTAACACTGTATTCCTCGGCACCCTGCATATTGAAAACTGAGTGGTAGTTTACCGCAGCAATCTGTGCCTGATAGAAATCTCTGTCTGCATTAAGCAAAGTAGTGTTAATTTGGTACAGCGTGTTGTAATACATCTCTTGAGAGTCTTTGTAGGTGGAACTGACTCTCATAGAGAAAAAGACAATGCATACGATAAGACATATGATTGCCGGTGTCACGAGCATTAACTGCGACACCAGAAATGAAAGATGTGACTTCTGAAATAGTTTTTTCATATAGTAACCTCCTCGTTGTATGTTAAGTTTTCATAAAACTTAAGTAAATATTTGTACAATATTATACATTACTTATCTGAATTATACAAGTTTGTTTTTAATTAAGCGAAATAATAACTACCTGCCTGATGTTTAATTATTCTTGACAGTAATTTTGCATTAGAACTATAATATTAGTATTATTTGAAGAAATGATATATGTATAAGTATATAGGAGAAACCCAATGTTGAACATAGGCATATGTGATGATGATAAGCAGTTTGCACACAATTTGGAAAAATTGATATGGGAATATCTGGATTCAAACGGTTCTGTTGCAGAGATACAGACATTTACTAATTCACGTGATTTGATTACATGTTTGGAGAAAGAAAATAATATAGACCTTTTGTTTTTGGATATAGAATTAAATGATATAACAGGGGTTGATATCGGCAATATGATAAGACGGGATATGCATAATGATTTCATGCAGATAGTATTTGTGTCGTCTAAAGAAAACTATGCCATGCAGCTCTTTAATATTCGTCCGTTTGATTTTCTTCTCAAGCCTATAGATTATAAGAAGGTTGAATATATAATGGACGAATATAGCAGATTATATATGGTTAAACAGAATTATTTTGAATATCGTATAGGCAAAATATGTTACAAGATTGATGAGCAGGCAATTCTATATTTTCAGAGTATAGGAAGAAAAATCAGCATGGTCACTTCCAATGGAACGAAAGAATTCTATGGGAAACTTTCAGAATTGACACCTAATCTCAAGGCTCAAAGCTTTGTCGTAATTCATAAATCATATATAATAAACAGGAGATACGTATCGGAATACAGCAGGGATAGTGTAACAATGACTAATGGAGATGTTGTTCCGGTAAGCCGTTCCATGAGAGACAAATTAAGTGAAATGATTATAGAAAATGAGTGGGGCAAGATAAATGACCATAATAGAATTGTTATTTAGTGCGGTTTTGAACATATTAAGTGTCTATACAAATTTTAGGATAATTGAAATATTTCTTGATAAGAAAGATATTAATAAATATTTTAAATTTTTAGTGTATTTTTTAACATGGATATCAAATTTTGGCATATATTTTCTGATAGGTAATATGTATATTACCTCGGGTTCACTGATTATAATGCTGCTGATAGCTACATCTATTATTTATAATGGGTCATATCTTAGGAAGGTAGTTGCTGTTTTTTCGAGTGTGGCGGTTGTGGTAGTTGTTGATGAGATTGTATGGAGAGTATGTTTGTATTTAGGCATATTAGATAAAATTGCTTTGTTTGGAAACCTTATCGTTTCATTGATTACAATATTGTTAATATTATTTTTAGAGCGGTTTATAGTTCCAAATAAAAACAAATATATATCTAAAGAAAGTTATATTAATATACTGTTAGTACTTTTAGGAAATATTTTTTTGATATATATATTGTCGGGTGTTTCAACTGTGGATGAAACTGCGGTAATGCTTTTGTTGATAATGATATGTATTATAGACATAAGCACGTTTTGGCTTCATAATAAGGTAAATGAAGTATATAGTGAAGAAATTGAACATCAGATAATGAAAGAACAAATATTAATGTATAAAAAACAGTTCCAAATTATAGAACAATCGCAGGATATAATTGATTCTTTGAATCATGATATGAAAAACCATCTGTTGTTAATATATTCATATCTTGAAGAAAATGACTGTGATTCTGCAAAACAATATATCAAGAATACTCAGAAGTATATATCTATACCGGAACAGTATGTTAAAACAGGAAATCAGGAATTGGATGCGATCTTGAATTACTATTTGGATAGGGCGGATAAATTAGATTGTACTATTGAAACAAAGATAGTGGTCCCTAACAGTACAGTCATTCCTGAATTTGATATGACAATGTTGCTTGGAAATTTACTGGATAATGCAATTGAGGCACTTGAAAAAATAAAAGAAAGATATTTATTTGTAGGTCTTAGCATACATAAAGGCATATTCATTATTCGCGTTAAGAATTATTTTGACGGTAAGGTTATTAGAAAAAATGGAGTTGTTATAAGCAGAAAAAGAGAGTCTGGAAAGCATGGTATAGGAATAAAAAATGTGCAAAAGATTGTTGATAAGTATAATGGAGAAATGAAAGTCAATTTTGAGAAAAATATTTATACTGTAGATATTATTATGTATTTATAATGTTGGTTCAATCTAATACGGTGTAATGTTGCTTATATTTTTTTGATAAGTTTTTTGCAAATTTTGACAAAAATCGAACATTTTTTGACAACCTGATAATACTGGTATTTTTTGTGATATATTATTAGTGGAGGTGGATGGTATGAAGTTTAAGACAAAGTTTTTAAAGGGCTTATGTGCTTTTGCAGTTATTATAGCACAGTTGTCGGTCAACTCTACATGTGCATATCATTTTTATCAAGATGAATTAAGCCCTGAATTAAATTCATTGCGGAAATATCATGAAGAATAAAATTTTTCATTTATTTGAAAGCAATGGACTAGTAGTGGACGATTCAAACAAGGAAATCATTTTATATGGACTGACAAAAATATTTGATGCGTTGTTAATATGGATATATACAATTGCATGTGCAGGTCTCATGGGTGATTTCCTTGTTGGAA
Source organism: Lachnospiraceae bacterium (assembly GCA_024698145.1). GTDB lineage: Bacteria > Bacillota > Clostridia > Lachnospirales > Lachnospiraceae > CAG-590. Next base: position 30 of record JAILRO010000061.1, on the reverse strand, counting down.
TTTTGTTTGAAGCAGGTTATATACCTCTTA
>JAILRO010000059.1 GCA_024698145.1 Lachnospiraceae bacterium | reverse complement strand
GCCATAGGCCGAGGGTTAGCTTCTATTCGTCCTAAAGACGGTTGCTACTCTTTTCTGTATTACACTATGCAAGAGTTGAACTTTGAGCTTAAAAAGTTCAACGATGAAGGCACGGTTTTTGGCTCTATTACAAAGGACGATTTGTTTGCTCTCAAAATCGTCCCTCTTGATAATCAAAGGCGCAATGAATTTGAAAGCGTGGTGGCACCCATTGATGCATCTATCAAAGCCAACGAGTATGAAATATTTCAGTTGCAGGATGTTTGCTCGACCATGCTCGGTCAGTTGACTCATTAAGCTGCTAAATTATCATTTACAATATATTTATCAGGAAGGGAAATAATATGAGTAAATTGGTTGTGAAAGATACTGAAATAAATATTAGTCGGGTAAATGATGAGGATTATCTGTGCCTGACCGATATGTTGAAGGCTAAAGATGGTGATTTCTTCATCACTGATTGGCTTCGCAATCGAAATACGCTTGAATATATCGGGATTTGGGAGAAAGTATACAATCCGGATTTTAATTATGGCGAATTCGCCATAATTAAAAGTCAGTCGGGCTTAAATAGTTTTAAAATCAGTGTCAAGGAATTTGTTGCAAGAACGAACGCAATAAGTATTCAGGCAAAAGCCGGCAGATACGGCGGTACATACGCACATAAGGATATTGCATTTGAATTTGCAATGTGGATTAGTCCGGAATTTAAGATATATATTGTAAAAGAATTTCAACGACTAAAAGAAGAAGAACAAAAACTGTTAGGTTGGAGTGCAAAGAGAGAACTATCAAAAATCAATTATAGGATTCATACTGATGCGATAAAGCAGAATTTGATTCCTGAGCGTATTACAGAAAAGCAAAAATCGTTTATATATGCAGATGAGGCAGATATGCTAAATGTTGCGATGTTTGGAATGACCGCTAAACAGTGGAGAAGTAATAACCCGGATAAAAAAGGAAATATGCGAGACTATGCGACTATAAACCAGTTAATATGTTTATCCAACATGGAAAACTTGAATTCGGTGTTTATAAATGATGGTATGCCACAATCAGAAAGATTGGATAAACTTAATAAAATTGCAATCCAGCAGATGTCAGTGTTAGAAGATATAGAAGACAAAAAACTGCTTACAGACGAGAATAAATAGGCAACTACTCTTAGCAGCGGCGAGAGTTATAACATCAGAACCGCCGCTGGTGTCGTTCTCTTAATACCTATGTAAAGGAGATACGACCATGAAAGAAGAACTGATAACGGAAATTGAGCAACAGATGCTTCGTGTTTTGGATAATAGCCAGTTGGAAGCATTACATCGAACATTGAGACTTTGTTTTGAAAACTATGAGATTGCCGGACAAAGTGAACCCGTTGCGGATGACAAGGATTATGTGGAGCTTTTTCTGTCTGCAAAGAGAATTGAGGGACGTTCGGAAAAATCGCTTGCCTATTACAAGAATACTATTACAAAACTGTTGGAGGCAGTTAGTAAAGAGGTAAAACACATAACTACAGATGATTTGCGAGAGTATCTTGCTAATTATCAAGAACAACATGGATCAAGCAAGGTTACGATAGACAATATTCGCCGAATCCTGTCATCATTCTTTGGATGGCTGGAGGATGAGGATTATATCATCAAAAGTCCGGTGAGGCGTATTCATAAGGTGAAAACGGGCAAAACAGTGAAGGAAACATACTCTGATGAAGAACTTGAGGTGATGAGGGATAGCTGCACGGAAGCACGAGATCTTGCAATGATAGATTTGCTTGCATCTACAGGAATGCGTGTCGGTGAAATGGTTCTTTTGAATCGAGATGATGTAAATTTTGCTGAAAGGGAATGTGTTGTTTTTGGAAAAGGGGATAAGGAGAGAATAGTTTATTTTGATGCGAGAACAAAGATGCACTTACAAAGTTACTTGGACAGTAGAATGGATGATAATCCTGCCTTATTTGTTACCCTAAATGCTCCTTATAGTAGGATGAAGATAGGCGGTATTGAAGTACGGCTCAGGAATATAGGGAAAAAGTTGGGAATTAGCAAGGTCCACCCACATAAGTTCAGGAGAACGCTCGCAACTATGGCTATCGACAAGGGAATGCCCATTGAACAGCTACAACAGTTACTGGGGCATCAGAGAATAGATACAACGCTGCAATATGCTATGGTTAAGCAAAGCAATGTAAAGTTGGCACACAAGAAATATATTAGTTGAGGTGAAACAATATGGTGAATTATGAACCGCTTGGAAAACACATCCATATGGTTGATGCAAGGAATGTCAATTCGATAACGGATGAAGTTCTTGGAATAAACATTGATAAGTATTTCATGCCTTCAGTGGCGAATGTTATAGGGACTGACTTAAGTAAATATAAATTGCTTTCAAAAGGTGTATTTGCTTGTAATCCTATGCATGTTGGAAGAGATGAAAGATTGCCTATAGCACTTTATCAAAAAGATGAGCCGGCATTGGTTTCACCTGCATATTTTATGTTTGAAGTTATTGACAAAACAGTGCTTAATGATGAATATCTCATGATGTGGTTTCGTAGACCTGAGTTTGACAGGGTTTGCTGGTTAAAAACGGATGGGAGTGTTCGTGGAGGAATTACATGGGATGATATTTGTCGAATGGAAATTCCTGTTATACCTTATGACGAGCAGGAACACATTGTAAAGAATTATCGTATTATTACAGATAGAATCAATTTGAAAGGGAGGATAAATGATAATTTATCGGCTTGATAATTGGCACAAAAGAGTTTCAAGCATACTATTTAGTAGTTTTATTTCCTTTTCATTGCAACGTTGCTGATTATATATAGGTTCACAAAACAGTTTATACTTTGTTATATTTTCCGCCTTTGGCTCAAATGCTGGAACACTTTTAAGTACATTGCCAGATATCTCCATGAATGTTGTTCCAGAGGCATGACTATCTAACAACGCCTTGTTTTCTTTCAAAAATTGATAGACAAATTCGGATCCATAATTAGGATGCGGAACAATTGATTTGAAGCCCTGATTGGTGCATAACTCCTTATCTGCAATCGCAACAGTTCCAACAGGAGCTCTTGATGTAAGCAACACAGTTCCTACTGGTAAAAGTTTTGTACTACAACTATTGTATGCCTCTGATGTAATGTCGACTTCACCTTTGGTGATAAATTTTAAACCTGTGGAAGTTAAATCCTTTGGTGTAAGCCAAACAATTCCTTCATCACAAAAGAATTCATCATTGGCAGTAGAAGGTGTTGCTCCGCTTATTATTTCGCCATACTTACCTACCGTGCACTCGTTAGCCCTATCATCATCAAAGATAAGGTGATATTCAGCAGATAGTTGAGACTCTAAATTATCATTTAGCAAAAACAATAAACTGAAAGGATGAAAAGAAATGGGATTTAATGAACATGCGTTGGAACTCTCAATTATGGAACTGTTCCAGAATGAGGGATATCTCCATATGACAGGGAATCAAATCCATAGAGAAAAATCGGAGGTATTGCTTGTAGACGACATAAGGCAATATCTTAGAGACTGTTACGCCTCTGACGGAATCACAGAGGGAGAAATAGATAGTATTATTCTCAAAATAAGGTCTATATCGGGTACGCTTTATGAGGAAAACAAGGCGTTTTTAAGGTTGCTTACCGATGGCTTCATTCTTACCAGAGAGGATCGCAGCAAAAAGGATATCTTTATCAGCCTTGTAAATTATGAGGAACCTGAAAAGAATATATTTAAGATAGTGAATCAGGTCGAGATTCAAGGCTATGAGCAGTTTCGTATACCTGACGGAATTGTTTATGTGAATGGTCTGCCTCTTGTTGTCTTGGAATTTAAGACGGCAACAAATGAGAATACAACTATTCTTGATGCATATACGCAACTGACTGTGAGATATAAAAGGGATATCCCTGACCTGTTCATATACAACGCTTTTGTGGTGATAAGTGACGGCGTAAATAATAAATATGGTTCGCTGTTCAGTTCTTATGATTTCTTTTACGCATGGAGGAAGATAGAATCCGAGGATAAAGATGTGGATGGGATAAATTCCTTGATTACTATGGTCAAGGGGCTGTTTAGGAGAGACAGATTTCTTGCTGTAGTTAAGGATTTCATCTACTTCCCCGATCAGTCAAATAAAGAGGTTAAGATTGTATGCCGGTATCCTCAGTATTTTGCCGCTACAAAGCTTTTTCTTAACATTAGGGAACATATGCGTCCGAAAGGAGATGGAAAGGGCGGTACTTATTTTGGTACTACGGGATGCGGTAAGAGCTATACTATGCTGTTTCTTTCAAGAATGCTTATGAAGAGCAGGTATTTTCATAGCCCTACCATACTAATCATCACGGACCGCACAGACCTTGATGATCAGCTGTCGGGGCAATTTACGGCTTCAAAGGGATTTATCGGGGATGAAAAGATTATCAGCATTGAATCCCGTGACAAGTTAAAAGAAGAGCTTGAGGGGCGTGCCAGCGGAGGAGTATTTCTGACTACGATACAGAAGTTTTCGGAGGATATTTCGCT
>JAILRO010000044.1 GCA_024698145.1 Lachnospiraceae bacterium | reverse complement strand
AGCCGGTCGCGTATTATAAGAAAGTGTAGTCGGCATACCTACAACCTCTTAGTGCGTTTCACCTGGATACAGGATATTCATACATCTGATAATCTATACGCGTTTGTTAGGGATAAAAGTGCATTAAACAGCAATTTATTTACGTGCAAGCGCTCCTATAATATCCTCTATCATATCAAGTGTCGCCTGTCTAGAAGCATCCGCAAAATTCTCTTCTCCAAACTGTGCGTATTTCTCCTGCTTATAGGCTGTAATAATTCCTCTTGAAGAATTAACTATCGCACCAAGTCCGTCTGCATTAAAATAATCAACAAGATCTTCTGCCTTACCACCCTGAGCACCATAACCCGGTACTAAAATATATGTCTTTGGCATAAGTTTTCTTAACTTCTTACCCTGTTCAGGATATGTTGCTCCTACAACACAACCAACATTGCTGTATGTATCACCCATACATGTCTCGCCCCACTCTACAACCTTACGTGCAACAAGTTCATATATCGGCGTTCCATCCACCAACTGATCCTGGAACTCTCCTGAAGAAGGATTGGAAGTCTTAACAAGCACAAATATACCTTTGTTTTCTTCATTACAAACATCAATAAATGGCTTAACTCCGTCTGTTCCAAGATACGGATTAACAGTAACGAAATCCTCTGTGAAACCGGAATAACTTTTGCTTCCAACCTGTACTTTGCCAAGATGTCCTGTGGCGTAAGCACCAGATGTTGAACCGATATCACCACGCTTAATATCGCCGATAATAACAAGTCCTTTTTCCTTACAGTATTCACATGTTTTGTTAAATGCTACCAAACCCGGAATACCAAACTGCTCATACATTGCTATTTGAGGTTTTACTGCAGGAATAATATCATATATTGCATCAACAATTGCCTTATTGTACTGCCATATTGCTTCGCCGGCGCCTTCTAAAGTCTCTCCGTATTTATCAAATGCAGCCTTTATTATATGGTCCGGGACATATGAAAGCATTGGATCAAGTCCAACAACCACCGGTGCATTCAAATCTGAAATCTTCTTAACTAACTCATTAATCATTACATAATCCTCCTTAATCTAAATTACTCACAAAAAAGGTAAGACAATACGCGAAAACATCTCTCATTGTCTTACCTTTTATAATCATTGCTTCGAATCAATTACTCTACTGAGTAATTAGGTGCTTCCTTCGTGATCTGAATGTCATGAGGATGGCTTTCCTTGAGTGATGCTGATGAAATCTCAACAAACTCAGCCTTCTCATGAAGATCTTCAATAGTTTTAGCTCCGCAATATCCCATACCTGAACGAAGTCCTCCGAGCAACTGGAATACAGTATCTTCAACCGTACCCTTATAGGCTACTCTTCCTTCAACGCCTTCAGGAACCAACTTCTTAGCATTAGCCTGGAAATAACGATCCTTACTTCCATTTTCCATGGCAGCAATCGAGCCCATTCCACGATATACTTTATATTTACGACCCTGATACAATTCAAAATCTCCAGGCGACTCATCTGTTCCTGCAAAGAGACTACCCATCATACATACGTTAGCACCTGCTGCAAGAGCCTTGGTAATATCACCCGAATACTTAATACCACCATCTGCAATAACAGGAATGCCATATTCTTTCGCAACATCATATGCATCCATAATAGCTGTAATCTGAGGAACACCGATTCCGGCAACGATACGAGTTGTACAAATCGAACCAGGACCAATACCTATCTTAACAGCGTCAACACCCATCTTAATCATTGCTTCAGTACCTGAACGTGTTGCAACGTTACCGGCAATAACCTGAAGATCAGGATACTTCTCTCTAATAAGCTTAAATGTCTTAAGCACGTTAGCCGAATGACCATGAGCTGTATCAATAACAACAGCATCAACCTTAGACTTAACAAGCTCATCAACTCTGTCTGTAATATCAGGAGTAACACCAACTGCTGCAGCACAAAGAAGTCTTCCCTGTGAATCCTTTGCAGAGTTAGGATACTTGATTGTCTTCTCGATATCCTTAATTGTAATAAGGCCTTTGAGGTTATAGTTCTCATCAACAATCGGTAACTTCTCTTTACGAGCTGCCGCAAGCATCTTCTTAGCCTCATCTAAAGTGATACCTTCTCTTGCGGTAATAAGTCCATCTGAAGTCATAGACTCTTTGATTTTCTTAGTATAATCCTCTTCAAACAAAAGGTCTCTGTTGGTAATAATACCAACAAGCTTTGTACCTTCACAAATAGGAACGCCTGAAATGCGGAACTTAGCCATAAGCTTGTCTGCATCATCCAAAGTATTGTCAGGAGTAAGGAAAAATGGATCGGTAATAACACCATTCTCTGAACGTTTTACCTTATCGACTTCTTCTGCCTGCTCCTCGATTGACATATTCTTGTGGATAACACCTATTCCACCTTGTCTTGCCATTGCAATTGCCATTCTGTGCTCAGTAACAGTATCCATACCTGAACTCATAAGTGGAATCTGCAACTGAATCTTCTTTGTGAGCTGCGTTCTCAAGTCTACGTCGTTGGGGATAACTTCCGAATAAGCGGGAACCAACAACACATCGTCGAACGTAATACCTTTGCCTATTATCTTACTCATATCAACAAATCTCCCTGCTGTAAAAAATTTAGTCTTCATACACACAAATATATAATTGCATATATTCCCTGTCATCCAACGATAAAGGAACCTTGAGCGGCTGAATATCGGCCTGAATCTTTAAATCGGTACCTATCATTGAAATAGGTGGTGTGATGTCTATAATCTTGCCCTGTGTCGAGAACACAGTAGCAGTATTACCCATAATCATATTACTTAACTCGTTAAGTGCTGAACAAGCCATCTCATCAAGCTCTGCGACGGGCATACCAAACATCATCTTACTGGCGATATCTTTTGCACAATCTACCTCCATCGCAAGCACTGCTTGTCCTTTCATCTGACCTACCACCCCAACGGTAATCGTGTATGTCGGTTTTGAAAATGAAAAATCTGCAAGAGAGGGCTTACCGACTTTTAACTTTAATTGCGTTACCGTTTCAAACACGCTAATAGTGGATTGTAAAAACGGATTAATGTTATTCACATCTAATGCCTTTTTCATGTCTCTCCCCTTTTCTAATACCTTCTATATACTGTAACCTTGTAATACATAATAGGTATATTATACATGAAACGACGCACGTAATCAAACAAAAATGATATTTTTTTGATTTTTTTTATTTTTTTGTCGTTTTACAACGGCTCAAACTATGCTATAATGTGAACATTCGGCGTATGAGAATACATATTATAATATAAAATCATTTAGGAGGACGCCATGAACCACGATTTTAATGAATTATTGCACGACGTTGCGAAACAAATTTCCAATAATTATATGGAGTCTGATCTTTTAATCGGAAAGAATAACAAATCACTTCCCACAAGGACCACTATAATAGAGATTCTTGAAGACACAAGAAGACTTCTGTTTCCCGGATACTTTTGCAAGGATCAGGTTACAGCAGCCTCAGCTTCTTACTTTACAGGACAGCTTATTGCAACCATTCATCAAAAGCTTGTGAAACAGATTGCTCTTGCACTTGCATACAGTCATCCCGATAATGTAACTTCTTCCGACAAAGATATAATTGATAAAGCAGAGCAAATCAGTTGTGAGTTTTTCAAGGAATTACCCAAGGTACAACAAATGTTATTATTGGATGCACAGGCCGGTTATGACGGAGATCCCGCAGCCTCAAACAGAGAACAAATCATCTTCTCTTACCCGGGATTTTATGCAACATTTGTTTACAGAATTGCTCACGAATTATACAAAGCGGACGTTCCGTTCATTCCAAGAATGATGACTGAACATGCTCACAGCAAAACAGGAATAGATATAAATGCCGGTGCAACTATCGGCAAATATTTCTTCATGGACCACGGTACCGGTATTGTTGTCGGTGAAACGACCATTATCGGAGACTATGTCAAATTATATCAAGGTGTTACCCTTGGTGCGTTAAGCACACGCGGCGGTCAACATCTTGCCGGGGTAAAACGTCATCCGACAATAGGCAATCGCGTAACTATTTATTCCAACGCAACGGTACTTGGTGGAGAAACTGTTATTGGAGAAGATTCCGTTATCGGTGGTGGTGCATTTATCACCTCGTCAATTTCTCCCAAAACAAGGGTATCTGTCACTCCTCCGGAGCTTGCAATTAAGAACGACTCCGGTGCAGAATTGTCAGCCACCGAATACATATATGAGATATAAGATTTTTAATTAGCAAAGGACACCAACATGGTTTTAGCATGTCAAAATGTCTCCAAATCATACGGAGCAAAAGAAATTTTAAACAAGGTTAATTTTCAGATAGAAGCAAAAGAAAAAATAGCCATATCTGGCATTAACGGCGCAGGCAAATCCACTCTCCTTAAAATTATAACTGGAGAAGAGGACGCCGATTCAGGCAATATTACCATAGCCAAAGACGTAACCATCGGATATCTTGCACAGCATCAGGAAATCTTTTACGACAAAACTATCAAAGAGGAAATGCTCACAGCAAAGCAGGACGTAATTAACCTGTCCGAACAGTTACGTGCCCTTGAAAAAGCAATCGAGACTCTTTCCGGAGATGAGCTTAATGATGCCCTAGACAGATATGCACGAATGAATCACACATTCGAACTACAGGACGGCTACGCTTACGAAAGTCAGATCACAGGCGTACTTAAAGGACTTGGGTTTGACGAATCGGAATTTGATAAACCAATCAAATCACTTTCCGGTGGACAGAAAACAAGAGTATCTCTTGGAAGACTTCTGCTGTCACGTCCGGACATCATTCTTCTTGATGAGCCAACAAACCATCTTGACCTTAACAGCATAACCTGGTTAGAGGGCTATCTGAAAAATTACGACGGTGCTGTTATTATCGTGTCCCACGATAGATATTTTCTCGACAAAATCGTAACCAAAGTTGTCGAGATTGAAAACACACAAAGCACTGTTTATCATGGCAACTACAGCTACTACGCAACCAAACGCGAAGAAGTTCGTATGTCCAAATATCGTGCCTACATGAACCAACAGGCAGAAATCAAACATCAGGAAGCCGTAATAGACAAACTTAAACAGTTTAACCGAGAGAAATCCATAAAGCGTGCCGAAAGCCGCGAAAAAATGTTGGATAAAATAGAACGCTTGGATAAACCTCAAGCCGTAAGAGACGAAATACGTCTTACATTAACTCCTGATATCGAAAGCGGCAACGATGTGTTGTTAGTTGATAACCTTGCCAAATCTTACGATAACAAACAACTTTTTTCCAATGTTCATATTGATATCAAGAAAGGCGAACGAGTTGCTCTTATCGGTGATAACGGCACCGGCAAAACAACAATACTTAAGATTATTAACCAGTTAACCCCAAAAGATGAGGGGCGTATCACTTTGGGTTCACAGGTACATATCGGATATTATGATCAGGAACACCAAGTACTTCATCCGGACAAAACAATATTCGATGAATTGCACAATTCATATCCTGATCTTACCAACACAAAGATTCGTAATCTCCTGGCCGCTTTTTTATTTACCGGCGATGATGTATTTAAGGTAATCAAAGATCTTAGTGGTGGAGAAAGGGGTCGTGTCAGTCTTGCAAAGTTGATGCTTTCCAACGCTAATTTTCTCATCCTCGACGAGCCGACAAACCACTTGGATATTACTTCAAAGGAAATACTTGAGAATGCTCTCTCCAACTACACAGGAACAGTTTTTTACGTTTCACACGACAGATTCTTTGTCAATAAAACCGCAACAAGAGTGTTGGAACTTAACGCGAACGGTATAACTTCCTACCTTGGCAACTACGATGCTTATGTTGAAGAAAAAGCAAAATTAGGTATAACAAATACCGGCAATAATCTCTTTACAGGAACACCTTCCAACAAGTCAGATTCTGAAGGCAAAAAGGATTGGCAACGTTCGAAAGAAGAACAGGCAAAAGAACGAAAGAGACAAAACGATATCAAAAAAATAGAAAACCGAATCGAAGAATTAGAAACACAAATAGCGGAAATAGACGACGAAATGGCACTGCCGGAAAACGCAACCAATTCTGCAAAGCTCAACGAACTTTCAACAAAACAAATCAAATTATCAAACGAACTCGAAACTCTATACGATAATTGGGAACAATTATCCGAACAATAAAACAATCCACCATATCTTTGAGATATGGTGGATTATTTATTAATATATCATCTAATTAAAGCATTGTTTCAAGATTGCTTCTAATCTCTTTGATAAACTCCTGAGAATTAAGAACTGTAGGATTATCTATTGTGGTAATAAGAGCAAGATCCTTTGTCATTTTGCCTGACTCAATAACACCAAGTGTTGCTTTCTCAAGCTTGTCGGCAAATGCAGAAAGTTCAGGGATATTATCAAGCTCTCCCCTCTTTCTAAGAGCTCCTGTCCATGCAAATATTGTAGCAACAGAGTTAGTAGATGTCTCCTCACCCTTAAGATGCTTATAATAGTGTCTCTGAACAGTACCGTGTGCTGCTTCATACTCATATACTCCTGAAGGTGAAACAAGTACTGAAGTCATCATTGCAAGTGAACCAAAAGCAGATGATACCATATCAGACATTACATCTCCGTCATAATTCTTACAAGCCCAGATAAATCCACCCTCAGCCTTCATAACACGAGCTACCGCATCATCAATCAATGTATAGAAATACTCAATGCCTGCAGCCTTAAACTTATCATCATACTCTGCATCGTATATCTCCTGGAAAATATCTTTGAATCTGTGGTCATACTTTTTAGAAATAGTATCCTTTGTCGCAAACCATACAGACTGCTTTGTATCCAATGCATAGTTAAAACATGCTCTTGCAAAACTTGAGATAGAGTCGTCAAGATTGTGCATACCCTGAATCACACCTGGACCCTTAAACTCGTGAATAGTCTCTCTAATCTCTGTTCCATCCTCACCTGTGAAAACGAGTTCTGCTTTACCTGCACCCGGCACTCTTATTTCTGAATTCTTATACACATCACCATATGCATGTCTTGCAAGAGTGATAGGCTTCTTCCAATTCTTAACACATGGTTCTATTCCCTTAACAATAATTGGTGCACGGAATACCGTACCGTCAAGTGCCGCACGAATAGTTCCGTTAGGTGACTTCCACATTTCCTTAAGGTTATACTCTGTCATACGAGCAGCGTTAGGTGTAATTGTTGCACACTTAACAGCAACTCCATATTTCTTAGTAGCCTCTGCACTATCAAAAGTAACCTGATCATCAGTTTCATTTCTGCGCTCTAATCCAAGATCATAGTACTCTGTCTTTAAATCTATGAAAGGTATAAGAAGCTCATCCTTAATCATCTTCCATAAGATTCTTGTCATTTCATCTCCGTCCATTTCAACCAACGGTGTTGTCATTGCAATCTTGCTCATACTTCACTAGTCCTCCAACTTTAATTTGATTAACCTTAGTCATCTTATGCATAATCAGCCCAGATGTCAAGAAAACTATTCTTCTTCCTCATCATCGCTGTCATTGCCTTTTCGTCCCATTACGAATAATGCCACAACTCCCACAATCGATACAATCATACATATAGCAATAAGCCACGGCCTTGATGTATCTCCTGTATTGGCAATTCCGATAATATTCTCATACATAACGATACTCTCCTATCTCTGTGACAAAATGTTGCCTCTTAATCCTTACTCCTCAGGGTGATAATTATCAACTACCTTTGAATCAGGTATGGCTTTCTTGGTCGAATTAACAAAGTTTCTAACCTGTGCCATAGCCTCATTGATAGGTACGTTAGTTCCGGCTCCGGCAACACAACCTCCGGGACAACCCATTCCTTCTATAAGACAGCCATCTTTCTTGCCTGCCTTAGCAAGCATCAACATCTTACGACACTCATCCAGTCCCTCGGCATGTTCTATATGTACTTCTGTTCCCGGATAATACTCATTAATACATGCTTCTATCGCCTTGGCAACTCCGCCTGCAACAGCATACCCACGTCCGGCTCCGGTCGCATCCTCAACAGGAACTCCAACTTTGAAATCGTCAAACTCTATATCCTTTGCAACGAACATCGCATCAAGTTCTTCAAAAGTGATAACAAAATCCACATCACTTCGAACAGTTCTTCTCATCGCCTCAAGCTTCTTAGCTGCACAAGGTCCTATGAAAACTACGGAAGAATCCGGATGTTCTTTCTTAATCATTCTTGCGGTTGCAACCATCGGAGTTAATGCATTGGAAATCTTATCGATGGTTTCAGGAAAATGTTTTTTTGAAAGCATTGCCCATGACGGACAACATGATGTAAGCAGGAACGGAACTTTACCAGTAACAACCTCATTCACATAATGTTCTGCCTCCGTGTATGCTCCCATGTCGGCGCCCATGGCAACCTCATATACTCCTGCAAAACCAAGTTTTAGCAAAGCTGCTTTGATTTTGTCAGGTGTCGCATACTTACCAAACTGTCCTACAAATGCAGGCGCTACTGCCGCATATATAGTCTTACCTGAACGAAGTGCACGTATCAACTGGAATATCTGCGACTTATCGGCAATTGCTCCGAAAGGACAATTAACCATACACATACCGCACGATACACATTTATTCTCATCAATCTTGGCGCGTCCAAGTTCGTCATTTACAATAGCATTGGCGCCACAGGCATCCGCACACGGACGTCTCTTGTAAGATATTGCATCATATGGACAATTGCTCTTACATTTACCGCATTTGATACATATATTCTTATCAATCACTGACTTGCCGTTTTCAAAATGGATTGCGCCAACCGGGCACACCTCCATACAAGGATGTGCTACACAACCTTTGCACTGGTTACTGACCTCATACACATTCTGCTCGCACGCATTACATGCTGCAGGAATTACCTGCATAAGCGGTGGTTCGTAGTATTTCTCATCAATGTTACTTTCTTCGACACCCTGTGTCAAATGAACAGGCTTATCTTCCGGACGAAGTGACATTCCCATCGCAAGTCTTATACGCTCACTTGTGATTGCTCTTTCCCTGTAAATGTTATCAAGATACTGTGGTGTATCACCCGGAGTAATCTTATAGGGAATTGCCTCTATATCATCATTGATATTCTCCGATTCATATGCAAGTTTTGCCACTTCGGTAAATACCTGTTTTCTTATTCTTTTAACATTGGTTATAATATTTCTCACGTTACATCTCCCTTATCTACTGAAAGAACTTATAATCAGAAGTTATTCCGTCACATTTTAATGTATCTATAGCGTATCCGGCCATAAACACGTTCGGTATAGTCCAGGCGTTAACCTTCACACCCGCATCATGAGCGGCTGTTACATAATCCTTATTAAGAACATTGTATTCCGCACCTATTTCAGCATTTAACTTAGTGCATGTATCAATAATACTGTAATTCAACTCATGTGTAAGGTATTCCAACGTGTAATCATACTTTGAATACTTTTCATTTGCTTTAATTTTGGACAAATTCGACGCCTTAAAAGATATAAACTTAATGTTATCAAGCATCAAATATCTGTCGCAAAGTTCAAGTAAACTATCAATCTGTTCATCAGTAAATGCCGGTTTGAGTTCTACCCACAAGGTCACATTAGGATACCTGCTTGCAAGAGATAACACCTGTTCAAGAGTCGGTATATGTTCAGCCGAATACACATCTACTGAATTACCGGCAGTTATTGTATATGTTGTTGCTTGAGAAAGCGTTATCGTTGTAAGGTCCACATCCACTCCGCATGATTTCGAAAGTGTTTTATCATGAGATATAACAAATCCTCCGTCACTAGTCGGCCAAATATCGAGTTCAACATTCTCAAAGCCCTCATCCATTGCCAATTTAAATGCTGTCATGGAATTAGCAGGAGCCTTCTCGCTAAAACCTCTATGCGCGGTAAACGCACAATCTTCCTTCTTATATAAATTAACATACACAATGAAATTGTCTGTTTTATTGGTTCCATCTGTAGATTGTCCGGTTATTACCGAAATACCACAGCCTGTTGCATGGACAACACCGTTATTATCTACAAATGCCACAAGAGGATTACTTGCACTCCATGAAATTGTTTTATTCGATGCATTTTCCGGTTTTACATTGGCGTTTAACTGACAAGTTGTACCTGCAAGCATGTATGCTCCCGAACTCATTGCACTTACCGGCACTGCATAAGGTGACTTTTTAGCAAGTGAAACCGAAACAGAACTTACAAGAGTTACAACTTCATAATCTTGTGAAACATCCACATCCGTACCATCAGTGGACTGTGCAGAAATTGTAACCACTCCGTTGCCTACGCTTTTCACGTTACCTTTTGAATCAACTGTCGCCACATCAGGATCACTAGTACTCCATACAAGATTCTTATTTGAAGCATTGCTTGGTGTAACTGCTGCATGAAAAGAATAACTCTTTCCTACATACATTACATCCGTAGACGGTGTCTTATCAAAACTTAATGACTCAACCTTGACACCAACCGTAACTTTTAACTTTATCTTCTTATTAGAACCGTCTGTCGTCTGAGCGGTTATTGTAGCTTTACCTTTTTTCTTTCCTTTTATAACACCTTTTTTTGTTACAGAAACAATTTTCTTCTTGGAACTGGTCCATTTAAGAGTTTTGTTTGAAGCTTTCTTGGGAGATATTGTAACTGCCAATTTCTTCTTCTCACCCTTACTGATTGTTATTGTCTTATTATATTCACTCCAAGATAATGACTTGACAGGTTTCTTTGCTTTTTCTGCATTTACATGCATAACCGAACCGGTCATAGCAATTCCTACCAATGTCAACATCATGAAACCTTTAACTAAACGCGTGCGCATTTACATCGCCTCCTACTTTTCCCTCTTTCTTTTTTTGCCAAATCTTATTATAAACATTTATTCCATATTTGCAAACCCTAATTGCCATTTAATCAAGTTAAACTATACAAATTCAGAATTTCGTAATATAATCATATCGGATGAAAAGCAAGCACGAGCAACGCGAGTATTTGCTTCTACCCGATATGACAACGAGAAACCAAAGGTTTCGAGTTAAATGAGAAGTATGAAATACTTCTCGTAAATATAACATATTAAGGAGACAGAGTCATGAGACAGTTTGGGAAATCCCACAAATTGGATAATGTATGCTACGATGTAAGAGGTCCCGTTGTTGACGAGGCTAACCGAATGATTGAGAACAATATAGATATATTGAAGTTAAATATAGGCAATCCCTATCCCTTCGGCTTCAACGCCCCTAACGAAATCATTCAGGATATAAGTTATAATCTGTTAGAGTCACAGGGCTATTCAGATTCAAAAGGAATATTCGGAGCGAGAAAAGCAATCATGCAATACTGCCAGCTCAAAAACATTCCAAACGTGGGAATAAATGATATCTACACAGGTAACGGTGCATCCGAGCTTATTACACTTAGTATGCAGGGCTTACTTGATGATGGCGATGAGATTCTTGTACCGGCACCGGATTATCCATTATGGACTGCTGCCGCTAATCTTGCAGGCGGAAAGCCGGTTCACTACATATGTGACGAGAAAGCTAACTGGTTTCCTGACATCAAGGATATGGAAAGCAAGATTACAGACCGCACAAAAGGTATTGTAATTATCAACCCAAACAACCCTACAGGTGCTCTTTACACAAAAGATATATTATTGGAAATAGTTGAACTTGCTAGAAAACATGAACTCATTATTTTCTCTGACGAAATATACGACAGACTTGTTATGGATGGCAAGAAGCATATATCTATTGCTTCACTTGCACCGGATCTTTTCTGCGTAACCTTTAACGGCCTTTCAAAATCTCATAGAATTGCAGGATTTCGAAGTGGTTGGATGTGTCTTTCAGGCGAAAAATCATATTGTAAGGGATACATCGAAGGACTTAACATGCTTTCATCAATGCGACTTTGTTCCAATGTTCCGGCGCAGTCTATAATCCAGACAGCTCTTGGCGGAATACAAAGTGCTGATGAGCTTCTCCTTCCGGGTGGAAGAATATATGAGCAACGCGAGTTTATATATAATGCGTTAAATGATATTCCCGGCATAAGCACAACCAAGCCGGACGCAGCGTTTTATATATTCCCCAAGATTGATACAAAGAAGTTCAACATCACAGACGATGTACAATTTGCACTTGATTTCTTAAGACAGCAACATGTACTTATAGTACAGGGAACAGGATTTAACTGGACAGCACCCGATCATTTCAGAATCGTGTACCTGCCAAGACTTGATGACCTTAGAGTTGCAACAGACAGACTCAAAGATTTCCTTTCAACATATCATCAATAACACTCTATTGATTCAACAAAAAAGACCGCTAAGCGGTCTTTTTTATTTTGCATATTCAAAAAACTCATTTTTTCTGTCATCCACATCAAACAGGTGATTGTACTCAAGCTTATTATACTTGGCAATCCAATCATAATAAGGTGATGTTTTATCGTTCGTTTTGTAATAATTACCGTCAGCACCGAAATATCCATTAACCGTTATAACCGGCACCTGCTTATTCATATCAAGCAAAAACTTGTTATATCCTGTCTTTTCAAGCCCTACAACATCCAACATAACGGAATGAAGATAATTGGCACTTACGCGTTCGATATACTTTTCCTCAATGTCATAATTAGCCCATATCAAGAAAGGAGTTTTGTACATCTCCATTGCTTCCGCTTCTGTAAGTGAATCCAAATCCTTACCGATAAGTTTCTTATAGAACTTATCATTAACTGCAGGCTCATGATCTCCGAACAATACAATAACGGTAGGCTCATCCTGATTCTTAAAATATTCCACAAGTCCTTTTAAAGCCTCATCAGACAGATGAACAAGATTAAGATATCTTTCTGCCATATCGTCTCTCTTGTCCTCGTCTGTAATCTTAATTGTTGTCGGAATATCTTCATAATCTATATCATAACTACTATGATTCTGCATCGTTACATTAAACATATAGAATGGCTCATCTGATGATTCATTATGTTTCTCATATTCCGATATAATCTTATCAAAGTCAGAAACATCATCTATAAACCCATGTACGTATGTGGGATTTTCAAACTCTTCCATTGTTATGAACTTAGAAAAGCCAAAATTGTTATACACGTTGATTCTGTTGTATCCCGATGCTTCAAACGGATGAAGTGCAAGCATTCCGCCATATCCGTTTAATTTCATATTACCGGTAAGCGACGGCATGAACTGTTTGATATACAACTGATAAGGGGTTGAGTTCTCGGGCATAAATGCTTTGCTGTCTCCTGTCAAGAACTCATACTCCGAATTAGCTGTTTGTCCACCAAAAACAGAAACATAAACAAATCCTTTGACTGTATCTTCAGAAAGGGTGTTGTAGAAAGGCAGCACCTCCTCATTGGTCTCCAGTTCACCAACACTTTGAAGATCTGCAAAAGCCTCATCCATTATCACTATAACATTAGGCTGTTTCTTGTTATCCACAAGAGTTACTGAATCCGAAGTATAATCTTTGGTTATCTTATCAACCTCTTTAGTCGAATAACCTTCAGGTTTGTCCACAATTGTAAGCTTAATACTCTTTGTAAACGTAAGCAATGTACCGTTTTTCATAAAGCTTGTAAGCGGACGGAATGTATTAAACATTATATGTCTTTCTTCAAGAAAATCCGTGCCTATTGTTCTGTTATACATAACTGCAAAAAATGCAATATAACATGTTGTAACTACTATTCTGTGACGAATATTTTTTGCTTTGCCTTCCGGCTCTTTAATTTTCTGAGCCAGCATAATTATTGCTACGAGATAGCAAAAGAGGACAACTATTTCTGCATTAGGTGTATAATCATAACCTCCGGCAACATTAAATGCTGTCTTCATTACCGAAAAATCAGTTGCAATAAGAGGAGTCTGACGAAACCTTATAAGATAAATATTGACCGTTGTATAAATAGCTGTAAGTGCCGTAAGTGTTATTACCGAAGTCTTTATACTGACCGTCACGACATATATAAAATAAAAAACTATCATATAAAGCGCAATATTAAGGATGTATCTCTTGAAGTTAAGATTAATGAGATCAATGCCCGTTCCCACAGTCATTTCTGTAAGAATAAAACATACTACAGGATACCACTCCATTATATGAATATTGATTATTCTATTCGTTGTTTCACTGAATCTGTTATTCCAAAATAAAGAAAAAACATAACTTGCAAAGCATGCCATATATAACAGCAGCATTTTTTTAAGAAGAACCGTTTTTCCGTCTCCGTTGGCTCTGTAAAATAAATCTTTACAAACAATCATAAATACGATACCAACTACCGCAATTATAATTGCTATAATTATATTCTTCTTATTAATGTTCAAGCTACCATCTTGTGTAGTCTCAACTGTTGATTCTTTCTTCTGAAACATAATCTACCCTTCCTACTTCAAGAAGAAGAAATCATTATTTCTGTTATCAATATCAAACAAATTGTTATATTGGATAACCTGATATTCTTCTATCTTATCTGAATACTCTGTTTTCTCATCAAGCTCATGGAATACGCCATCCGCACCCATATAGCATACAGCAGATATTATAGGCACTTCTTTCTGTAAGTCAAGAAGATATTTGTTATATCCTGTAAGTTTCATTCCCGCAAGCTGCATAACATACGAAGATAAATAATTGGCACTCATATCAAGTTCTGTCTCTTCTATGTCATAGTTTGCCCATATAACATATGGTGTTGCGTACCAGTTAGCCTGTTTCTCAACAGGAAGATTAGCAACATCCTTGCCAATCAAATCTGAATAGAACTGATTCTCTACAGGTGGCTGATGATCACCAAACATTACAATCAATGTAGGCTCATCAACATTTTTAAAATAATTAACCAGCTCTTTGAAGGCATCATCGCTCATTTTCGCAAGATTGATGAACTGCTCAGCCTCGTCACTGTTAAGATTATCAGAAGTAATCTTAATCTTTGTATCAACCAAACCTCTCTTACCATCATATCCACCATGATTCTGCATTGTAACATTGAACAGATAGAACGGTTTGTCCTTATCTGCTTTCTTTGCAGCTTTGTAATCATCAATTATCTGCTGAAAATCAGATTCATCCGAAATATAATTACGAACAAGCTTATCATTACCATGCTCATAGTAGTATGTGTCAGGGAAGAAATTATCAAATCCCATAAGCGGATATACATTCTCTCTGTTCCAGCCGGATGCAAGGTAAGGATGATATGCATTAACACCGGAAAATCCTTCACTCTTTGCGTTCTGCGCCATTGATGCAGTTTCATCATTGATGTACAAATTATAAGGAATACATCTGTAAGGCAAAAATGCCATAGTATTACCTGTAAGGAACTCAAACTCCGAATTAGCAGTGTTGGCTCCCTCTATGGAAACATATAATTTACCCTTTATCGTGTCTTCAGAAAGACTATGGATAAAAGGAATGTAATCTTCTGTATATTCGATATCTCCGTCATACGAGAAATCACCAAGTGACTCATTCATAATTGCTATTACGTTAGGAAGTTTATCAGCAGTTGCCTCATTACCGGCCGCATCATCTGACTCATATCCTTCCATAGCAGCATATGCCTTTTGGGCCGAATATCCCTTTGGTACATCTACACGTATATAAGACCATGAAAGCACAAAAGAAAGTGCTGTACCATTCTTAGCATATCTTACCTGCGGGTGCCATACCTCCGCCTTAATTCCTCTGTTCTTAACAAAATCCGATTGGAAGAAAATCTGGTTAAAGAGGATTAGAGAAGCAATTGAAAGTACTAACATCACACCTCTTCTCTTAAGACCTGCTCCCTTATATCCCTTAAGACTTAAGAGCATGGCTGTAAATGTAATTATATATACAACGCCCCATACTCCTGTAAGGTCTAATTTGTATGAGAAGTTTGCTGCAACGTTCATTGCTGTTTTGGCAGATTGAATATCCGTTGCAAGAATCGGACAACCACGGAATGCCCACACATAGTAGTTTGCAATTGTCACTGCAAAAACAAATAACAACAAAATCATACTTGTATACTGTGCTCTGTTGATTATTGTGTATAAAGCAAACCATATTACTAAATAAATAAACAGATTAAGTATAAATGTCCATCCGTTTAACATATGTTTGAGCATCTGTACAAAATATGCTCCGTTAAATCGATCAGCAAGCATAACACAAAGAAGCGGTGATGCGAAGAAGAATATTCTCGTCATTATCTTATTAGTATCTACTTCTTTGTCGCGTTTATCCTTAATTACCTTATCAAGTTTTGCAAACGGGAAAAAGATAAATATAATTGCAAGCACAAAGAACATATACATATGAACTACTGCACCGTAATTATAATATGAATAGAAGAATGTCGCACCCAATCTTCCGTCTATCGGTGTACCGTCATCAGTAAGCGTTCCGTATAATTCTCCTTTTTCCTCATAAGTGAAGATACCGGTTCCCTGACTGTTATGCACTCCGGATGCAACAACCTGTAATATATAAGAATTGTCATCTGAAAGAAGCTTTCTGTTCTCTTCCTCGAACTTGAACTTACATGGCTTGGTTGTCATGATAGTTGACATTTCTCTTGAGGATGTAGCAAGGAGATTACGGTCACTGTCTAACACATTGACCGTAATGACTCCCGTAGCATCCTGATTACCCTGATTCGAAAAACGAATAAGTGTATGTTCAAGAGTTCCGTCCCAACCCTTAAATTCCTGTTCGAATACTTTATCACCATCAAAAGATACTATTATAGGATTTGCAACCACCTCCGCGGGTATGGATACCTTGTCTTTGTGAACGCTGTAGTAAACGCCCTTATTGGCAATAACAAAAACCATACCAAAGGCCACCAATAATAATGCCAAAACCTTTCTAATAAATTGAGCCCTGTCTTCTTTCCACAGAGATTGCATCTTCTAACTCCTCACTTTCTTAAGCGATTTTATCCTTATATGTGTTATTATTTTTTCTTTATCTTACTCTTATTATACTCATTATAATGACGTTTCTTACATTTCTTGAATGTATTTTTTATTGAACGTGCATTGGATTTCTCACACACGTTAAGACCGTAACGACCTGTCTTTAACACCTTATTACTCTTAACAACTGCTGAAGACTTGGTAACAACGAATATTCCATCCTTGCAGGCATTCTTGATTGTGTTACCTGTGAGTGTTGCCGATGACTTAGTTGTGATTACAACACCGCAAGCCTTCTTCGTCTTCTTGTTTTTCTTTTTGATTTCCAACGTATTGTTGATAAGACTGTTATTCTTACTCTTAACAAGACGAACCGGATCACAGTTACCTTTGCCCGATACTCCTGTTGCAACATTCATTGTAACAGTATTACCCGAAACAACGCAAGCATCCGCATTCTGAAGCCAGATACCATATCCGCTGTTCTTCATAGTAATCGTATTGTCTGATACCGTAACACCCTTAAGTGTGAAATTACCCTTAGGTACCTTGTCATTTCCATCATCATTTATGATATCTTCAGTAACAACCTCACCATAAAGCGAAACACCATATGCAATAGCATTGGTATATTTCTTGTCAGTAACTAAAATTGTGTTACCTGTTATTACCGATGCAGCGTCATAATCTACAGTAAATGAACCTGCAAGAGGTGCATAGAATGTGTCGTGGCTCTGTACCATTGTTCTGAAAATAATACCTGCGCCACAATCTGTTATCGTATTACCTGATATTGTCGCATTCTTGAAGTTCGTTGCTGCGATTGCATAACCTGTAATATTGCTGAAATTGTTATTGGTAAACTGAATGTTGTTAAAATACGAACCTGCAACAGCACTATGTGTTCCAAGACCACGCTGTAAGTTTGTAAATGTACAACCATCTACAACAATATCCTGACACGGTGTATCGTCATATTCCGGATACTGGGTAAAGTGTGCACTGTTGTGCATGATATCAAACTGCACCGCCTCGTTATTGGCGTAATTAACAGCCTTGGCACCTGTCTTACCTTTCTTAGGAGTAAATCCTTCAAACACGCAGTTCTTGATTGTTATTCCCTTACAGGCAGCAAACTCCATGTGATGATTATCATAAGGATTCTTAAATGTTACCCCTTCAAATGTAAGGTTATATCCATGACCGAATCTAAGCATTGTCGGACTGTCATTATTATTAACCGCGGCAACAGAACCGTTGCCGTCAAAGGTTCCACCGATAATCTTGATATCATGGTATCCTTCATAACCCTTCGAACCTTTATCAAGCACATCACCTGTATCCTCGCCGGTTGCATTACCTATACGGAGCATTGATTTCCACTTTTTCTCTGTACCAACTCTCTTAAGAGTACAACCATCGAGATTAAGAGTCGAATAACTGTATACCTTAAGTACCGTATCCTTTAATATAAGTTCTCCCTTAGGAAAATTGAAAACATAATTGTTAATTCCTGAAGAATCATACTTTGCCTGGTCAAGCTGATCCTGAATCTCTTTGCCTGCATCAGCCGGATTGGTTACGGTAATATTAACCGTCTTCGTCTCTGCCTTAACAGGAACTTGTATTAATCCCACAAGTGCAACGGCAAAAACCATTGTTTTTACGATGTGTTTTTTCATAATAAAACCTCCTCCTCATATCAACACGGTTGTTAATGTTTAACTATAAAACACATAAAATTACCACAATATTTTATCATACCAACATTCAAAACACAACATATATGATTGATTTAATAAAACTTCACAAAAATTACACATTGCTATTTGAAAATCTATTTTGAGATATTATAATAATTATTAAAAGATTCAAAAAAAGGAGAATGATATTATGAAGTTACAAAAAAAGAAGACGCTGCTTGGCGTACTTCTCGTATTATCTTTATTGGTCTTACCTTTTAGTGGATTATCAATAAAGAGTAAAGCGGCAGCAATGCCAAAGAACATTACAGGATTTACTTTTGCTCTCAAAGAACAAGGGCGTTCTTTTCCAGCCGCAAACGGCACGCTTACGAACGCAAAAACACTTGACATCTATGATTTCGAATACACAATAACATATGATGGTTCTCCAATACCAGAAAAGTTACAAGAAGTCGATTCAAACGGCACGACCGTTTTAAAAGACAACGACGGCAATATATACACTATTGACGGTACTGTAATCGAAAAGGTAAGCAAAACAGTTGGAAAAGATCAACCTGTAACAGCAAAACTCAAATACAAAGATTCAGAGAATAACGAAAAAGAAATATCTTCATCCAACGAAGTTCCGGTTACAATAACATCTTCAACACACAAAGTTGACGCCACAAAAATAAGTCTTATCCTTAAAGACAGAAAAAAAACAACATTCTACGCTGCAATGTCCGACGGGTTAGATAGTGAAGACACTTTAGATGCTGACGATTTGGAACTTAAGGCAACATTTAAAGTACAATGTCTTAATAATAGCGGCGTATACGAAAGTACAACAACAGAAGTAACAGAGACGATTCCTCTCGATTCAACTGATGAGTACACTATTAAAACCAACATTAATGAAATCAGAAAACAAGTTGGTGAAGAACAGGAATTATGGGCTGAACTTACCATTAATGGAACGACAATCAAATCAAGCGATAACGAACCAAAGGACAATCCAATTGTAAACATCATCCCTGCCCCAAGCACAATGAAGCTTAAGGCAATCGCAATAAAGCTTAAAGACACAAGCAAGGACAAGAAGTTTTATGCTGATAACGGATTGATGAAGACTAATGAGTTATTAAGTCCTTCTGATTTTAATCTTGTTCTTACTTATGAGAATGGCAAGACTGCTACAAAAGAAGTTGAAACAACCGATGATTACAAGGTTGCAACCAATATTAACACAATCAAGAAGCTTGTAGGAAAGAATCAGGAAGTGGCTGCCAAGCTTACATATACAGGTAGTGACGGCAAAGAAGTAACAATACAGACTGTCGACAGTGCCACTGTTACTGCCGAGAAAAAAATCAACCCAAGCACAACGCTTACGGCAACTACTGCAAAAGTAACAATACTTGCACCTTACGCAATTAACGGTGTTATAACAGTAACTCCACAAAACTTTGGTGCAAACACTACCGATAACAAAACAGATAAGGCAGCAATTCAGGATGCTTTAGACCTTGCAGGTGCCGGTCATACAACACTTATTAATTTCCCTTCAGGTAATTATTATATAGGTGGCAATTTGTATTTGCATTCAAACACAATATTAAAACTTGCAAATGATGCAACAATCATAAGAAACTCTAACATAGACCAGGGTGTTGCAGCAGGAACAACAAACAGACTCGGTGTCAACAAGAATATGTTTAAGATTGCTCCTTATGGAGAAAGCAGTGCTGATTCAACACTTAAGACAGGTGGTTATTCCAACGGTGTCAACATTCTTATTGAAGGTGGTAACTTTGACGGTGGTAACATTTCTGCAGCAACAAGCGCTTCAAACTTGTTTAACCTCGGACATGTCAACAATATAACGATAAGAAATGCCAACTTCAAGAACTGCTACGGTAACCATTTGATAGAACTTGTAGCAGCACAGAATGTTGAGATTTCAGAATGTACATTCTCAGGCTTTAGATATGTTGAATCCGAGATAAATGACGATGACGGAACAAAGTCATATGCCGACAAGGAAGGCGATCTTGCAGAAGCAATTCAGATTGATGTAGCACACAAGGATAGCAAATCGTCATGGACATCTGCATACCTTACGGACAACACACCATGTAATAACATTAACATCCACGATAATACATTTACCGATTATCCTGTTGCTGTAGGTAACCACCACTATCTTGACGGACATCATCACACCAACATATCGGTTACAGGCAATAAGATCATCGGAACCAAGACAATGAACAGTGGAATCAAGTTGTTTGGATGTGATAATTCTGTTGCAAGCGGTAACACAATTACGAACTACTCAACAGGCGTAAAAGCAAGTGCAAGTGCAGGATTTAATATTACCGGCAATAACATTAGCAAAGCAACATACGGTGTTATCGAAACAGATGCCAGCAATGGACAGATAACAAACAACGCAATAAGCGAACTCAAAAACCAGGGTATAATCGTATATGGTAACGGAACTGTTGCTAACACTGTTTCAGGTAACACAATTACAAACAGCAATATAAACGGTATTCTGGTTCACACATCAGCCACTGCTACAGAGGTTAAAAGCAATAAAATTAAAAACTGTAAATCAAACGGTATTTTGGTATATTCATCTGCAAACGTTTCTAACGTTGCAAGCAACACCATTGATACATGTTCAAAGAGTGGTATTCAAATATACAACTCTGCAAAAGTAACAAATGTAAAATCCAATAAGATAAGTAATTGTACAGGAACAGGTATTGCCGCATACACATCTGCTACAGTCACAAATATTAAGAAAAACACAATTAATAAATGTGGTCAGTATGGTGTATATGTTTATAACAAAGCATCAGTTAAGACGCTTTCGTCCAATACAATTAAAAACACAGGTAAGAACGGTATCTATGTTAAGAATGATAAGATTAAGATTACTTGTAAGTCAAACAAGCTTACTTCAGTCGGAAAGACAGCGCTTAAGATTGACAGCAAGTTCTCCAAGAAGAAAAAGCAGAAATACACATTCTCACCTAAAGTTGTCAGTCTTAACCTCGCAGGCGGTAACATGGTAACAAAGGCTTCAAATCTTAAAAAGATTAAAATCAAAATAGGCAAGAAGTCATACACCAAGAGTACAAAGGCTGCCAATTACACATTCTACTTTAAGAAATATAAAAAATCAGTCAGCAGCGTGCCTGTAACATTTACAGATAAGAATAAGAACACAGTAGTAAGAACAGTAGAAATCAAATAAACAATTAAACCAAAAAGAGGCGATTGCACTAATCAACATGCAATTGCCTCTTTTAATTACTTTTTTATTAATAAGTTTTTGACTATATTAACGTTTTCCGTACAACACAAGTCTTACGAAAGTTCTGAACTTAATAGCAAGTCTTACCGGTTTACTTCCCAAGACTTTGTTATTCTCTTTGATAATCTCCTTCTTTTCCTGTATCTCTGCTCTAAGTTCGTCACGTTTGATAATCAATTCATCGCGTTTCATTTTCGCAACAGTCAACTGGCTCGAACGAAGTTTTAACTTATCATTGGTTTCTTTGAACTTACCGGTAACAAAATCTTCCGGTGCAGTCTTAATCATCAACTGATAATCATCATACATCCACTCACGATGATAATACTCTTTTGGATGATCGCCAATTCCAAACTCGATAAATGATTTATTAACAAGATACTCATATATCTCCTTGTAATTTGCAAAGTTCTTCTGAAGATTAAGTGATACGAGGAATCCACTTAATGCTCTGTTTATGAAACTCTGTTCAAGCTTATCCTTATAATCGGTCCTGGTCTTTAACTCATTCCATACAGCTTCATATGAATGGATTGCACATAACGGATCCTTACCTGCTGTATCTGTTAAGCTTGTTGAAGTTGAGATACGATACAACATAAGCTTATCATTTACAGTAGATATTCTCTTGGCATAATAGTAAGCCATAAGAACAAAGTAAGTGTCATTAGCCTGACGTCTCGCCTCAAAACTTAAATTATGCTCCTGTACAAAACTTCTTAAGTAGAACTTGTTCCAAGGAACATTGGTTGAGAAGTTGTAAATATACTCTCCCATATCATCACGCGAGAATGGTCTGTTTTCCGGAAGCAACGGCTCATTGAGGTAAAGTGCCGTAAGAACTTCTTTATCTATCTGCTCGTCATACTTGTTGGCGTTACATACAACAATCTCTGCTTGAGTTCTTTCTGCCTCGATATATAGTTTTTCAAGTGCATTGATACGGAATATATCATCAGAATCCCAAAACACTACATACTTACCTTTTGCTTTGGCAAGTCCGTTATTTCTTGCCACGCCCGCATACTGATTCTGCTGATGTATTATTGTAAATCTCGCATCGCGTTTTGCATATTCATCTAATATCTTGTCGCTTCCATCTGTTGAGCCATCATCAACACATATGATCTCTATGTCCTTAAGCGACTGGTTTGCAACGTCATTTAACGTACTTTCAAGGTACGCTGAAACGTTATATACCGGCATAATTACGGACACCTTCGGATTCTCAGGCTTTTCGGTTATTTTCTCTATTCCCAGAACGCCGTCTCTTCCGTAAACGGATGGCTCCATGATACGTCTTTCCACTTCCACATCTTTTGCTATATGGAACTTATCAAGCACTTCCTTGCCAAAAACAATGTCCTTGATTCGTTCAGTAGCATGTCCGTCACAGGATGCCATAAACTTCTCGCGGAAGGCAACAACCTTGTCGCGTTCAAAACGCTCATCGATGTGCTTAATATAATCTATCATTTCCTCGTTAGTCTTACATACAGGTCCCGGTGCAAGTTCGAAATAATCATAATAGAATCCGCGCCAGTCAAAGTACTCATCCAAATCATATGCAAAGAATATCATCGGCTTTTCAAACAATGAGTATTCAAATACAAGTGACGAATAATCCGATATACAAATATCACTGACGCAAAGCAATTCATCTATTGCCATCGCATCCGTAAAGTCAAACGCAAAGTCCTTATACTCTTCAGGGATTTCAGGACGTACCTTAACATTAGGATGGTGCTTAAAAAGTAACAAATACTCGTCCGAAAATGCTTCACAAAATCCTGCAATATCAAAGCAATCCGGTGATGTTGCCTGCGCAACTCTTCCTCTGAAAGTTGGTGCAAAAAGGATTATCTTCTTGCCTTTAGCCTGCGGAAGTTTCTTGTACAATTTATCATAAGCTGCCCTAATAAATGTTCCGTCATAAAATACGTCTGTACGGCTGTTACCCGTCGCGGTAACTATTCCCTTCTTATCGATATTCATAGCCTCTTCATAAGCCCATATAACCTCCGGACTGCTGACAGTAACCAATGAATAATTCTTATTAAACGGATACTTTAACATGTTGCGTCTGTTATCACCGAATATAAGATCTGCTGTACTCATACCAAACTTCTTAAACGCACCACATCCATGCCAAAGCTGTGCCTCAAAAGTCTCGGGACGAAGTTTTACCGAACTGACAACATTTGACGCCTCATTCATGAAAATATACTTGGCATCTGCTATATCCTTAATCATTTCCTTACAACGCTTAACATGATTAGGTCTTGGAATAAAAGACGTTCTAAGGTAATGCTCACGTATGTCAAAATTGTAATTCTCCTTAAGATCCTTATAAAGAACCGAAAAGCTGTTAGAAATAGCCGGCTGTCTAAGTTCAATGAAAACAACCTTATCCTCTTTAACCGGCTGTTTTGAGTACTTTTTGTATATAGACGGATACAGGATTTTCAAGGTATAGAACTTATGCCATCTGTTTCTTACTCTTGTAAACTGTCTCCTTATAAAGCCTATGCCTCTCTTAATTATATTCTTTTTAGACTTTTCAACTTCAGCCATTTTAAGTCCTCCATTTATTATTAATAACTTTCTTATTATAACTAAAATGATTCTTCTTATCAATCATAATTACGTAAGTTACGCCACTGCATTCATCTACTCCACCACAAACAATCTTCCGGAATACGCAGCCAGGTTGACATAACATCTATTGTTTCTAACAGGAACATTTATCATATTCCCTTTGTCACTTCCACCATATATTTCCGCATTGGAGTTGATAAGTTCATTTAACTGATGATTGCCTGCAATTTTAATCTCATAATCACGATAATCCCTGCCACCGAAATTAAATACCGCAAGAATCTTCTCCCCACCGGCAACGCGTTCATAAGCATAGACAAGATCATCACGTCTGTCATTTATTATGTAGTTAAAGCATGCACTGTTATACTCGCCTTCATTAAGAGCTCTATGTGATAAGTAAGTAAGCCCAACATCTTTTGAAAACCTGGCAAACATTCTGTGCATCGGAAATTGCATCAAAACATCATAGTCCTGTTCTCGCCACTCGCCCCACTCACGAAACTGCGCAATCTCATTACCCATAAACGACAATTTTTTGCCTGGATGTGTGTACCAATACAGATAAAATGCTCTATACTGTGCAAACTTATCCTCATAACTTCCGTACATCTTATCAATCAATGTTTTCTTACCATGAACCACCTCATCATGCGAAAATGCAAGCAAATAAAGTTCATTATAGAAATAGTGCATTGAAAATAGTAGCTGATCATAACGGTTCCTACGCTCGTCAACAGGACAAGCAAAAAAATCAAGTGTATCATGCATAAATCCCAAATCCCATTTGTAATCAAATCCAAGCCCGTCATACTCAACCGGTGCTGTGACCTTAAGGTATGTCGTAGAATCTTCTGCAAATAGGATGGCATGCGGATGACGGTCTTTTATACCACGATTAAGACTCTTAACAAACTCTAACGCCTTCTCGTTAACACCACACTCCTGTCGTCCA
Source organism: Lachnospiraceae bacterium (assembly GCA_024698145.1). Classification (GTDB taxonomy): domain Bacteria; phylum Bacillota; class Clostridia; order Lachnospirales; family Lachnospiraceae; genus CAG-590. Next base: position 65,254 of record JAILRO010000044.1, on the reverse strand, counting down.
CGCCAGTAGATTATATTGGAAATTGCATCAAATCTAAGTCCATCAAAATGATAATCAGAAAGCCAGTAATCGGCGCATGATTTTAAAAAACTTGCAACTTCGCCTTTTGCATGAAAGAAATTGTATGAACCCCATTCACTCATCGTGATATCACTTTGAGGAAGTTCATACAAATCACCACCATCAAATGTTTTTAGTCCATAATCATCCGTTGCAAAATGAACCATAACAAAGTCCAGGATTACGCCTATCCCTGCGTTATGGCAATCATTTATAAATGATTTCAAGCCATCACAGGTTCCGTATCTTGACGTAGGCGCGAAAAAACCGGTTGATTGATATCCCCATGACTCATCCAGGGGGTGCTCAAAAAGAGGCATAATCTCCACATGCGTGTATCCGTTATCCTTAAGATACGGAATCAAGACCTCACCCATCTCCTCATAACGATACCAAATATTATGTAAACCATCCATTTCTTCTGACGTTTTCTTCCACGAGCCAAAATGCATCTCAAATATATTAAGTGGTCTGTCATATCGCTTATCACAATCCCGCATCCACTCATCATCAGAAAAAACATATCCATCACGTCTTCTTATTATAGATGCTGAACATGGTCTAAGTTCCATTCCAAATCCGTACGGATCAGCTTTGTCAGTAACTGTTCCGTCATGATGATATATCCGATACTTATACATCTGTCCTTCTTTTGCTTCAGGAATAAAAATAGAATATATTCCTCCTCTTCCCTCGCAGTCCATAAATGTATCTCGCCAATAATTAAACTCACCGATTACAGAAACCTTTTTGGCTCTTGGTGCATAAACGCAAAAACGCACACCGTCCTTTTCCGGGTGTGCTCCAAAATACTCATATGCTTTCCATTCATTACCATTGTAGAAATCGTCAATATTCATTGTATTATACCTCTAAATGAGCAGATGCATATCACATCTTGCTCATTTTTCCTCCGAGTTCCATATCCATAAAATTATTCTGACGAAGTGCTTCGTAAAGCACAACGGCAACGGAATTAGATAAGTTGAGTGAACGTATATCCGGAAGCATAGGAATACGTATGCAATTCTCGCTGTTTGCATAGAGAATATCTTCAGGTATTCCGGCACTCTCCTTACCGAACATTATATAACAATCATCTTCATAATGTGTCTCGGCATAGGTGTACTTTGCCTTTGTAGTAGCCATGTATATTTTCGCACCCGGATTCTTTTCAAGGAAATCCTCGTAACTTACGTATCTGGTAACATCCAACTTGTCCCAATAATCCATTCCTGCACGCTTGACCATCTTATCATTAAGAATAAAGCCAAGTGGTTCTATAAGATGAAGTCTCGCACCTGTTGCCACGCACGTTCTTCCAATATTACCGGTATTAGCCGGCATTTCAGGTTCATGTAATACAATATTAATCATTATCTTTCCTTCTTTCCTCTCGGATTTTACTATTCTATCAAATATTCTCAGTTCTTACAAGGCAATATTAGTTGCAAAAATAGCCTCAAACAACTTTTTCATAAATGAAAACAAAATGCATATATTAGATGTAAAGAGTACAAGGGTTACTACATGGAATTTCCCAACAATCATCCTCTCGATGCCATAACAAGAAATAATCCCTATTCCATGCTAGAAGCCCTGATCCCCTTTGTGGACAGTTCCATGAAGCTTGCTCTTGCTCTCATCGTCAAATACTATGAGGTTAAAATGATTTTAAATGCGTTTAAGTCAAATGATATTATCACGGCATATGGTTTACATAAAGAGTCAAAAGATCCTATGGATATGATTGCCGGCCTTACCGGAATGTCACCTGATATGCTAAAAACCGTTATGAATGTGATGCAGGAAACCCAGGACAACAGTTTACATAACATTAGTTATTCCGATAAAAATCAAGGTTTACATAACTCATCGCAAAGTATTCGTGATTCAAGTTTACATAACGAAGACCTTGTAAACAATACCCAATATATACATACGGGTACAAGTGATAGTTTTGACGACAATATTAACAAAATATTTGCCGACTATGATTTATTACAGGCAGCTGAATATAACGAGAAAGAGAGGTTTACATAATGCAACAGCAAGATTTCTTTATGACGGAAGAATTTCAACGGCTCCATCCATTAAAACAACGTATAATCAAAGAGCTTGCGACAACCGGCAACAACAGCTCAATAGAGTCTATGATTCCAAAAATCATGACAATCAATAAGGAACTTTCTAAAAGAAATCTCAGTTTTACAAAATCAGAAAGCAGGCTGATGATAGATATTCTGACTCGAGACATGTCCCCTGAAAAACGACAGAAAATCGATATGATAATGTCAATGATGTGAGAATCTGTCTTTGTATCAAATACTTGTTGCGACCGGCTACAATTTATCATACAATCTAATCAGATAATCCCGCAACTAAGGAGGTATACCATACAAATGAGTAAACTATCGCGCATTGTTATCCGATCATTTTTTGGCTTAACCACAGCATTAATTACGATGAACAGCTTATCTTCTACCGCTTTCGCAGGTGACTTTGTCCCAGGCACTCCAAAACCTGTTGTAACAATTAACGAATCCAACTTTCCGGACGATAATTTTCGTGCCGTAATTGCCGGTTCCGATTATGACCGCAACGGTGACGGAATTATAGATGAAGATGAAATTATCTACTTAAGAAACATATGGTGTGTCAACAAAGGAATAAAGTCACTTAAGGGAATCGAGTATTTCACGGAATTGCGCGGTCTATATTGCATGGATAATCAGATATCCGAAATGGATCTTAGTAACAACAAATTACTTACAGGTGTATGGTGTTCCGGCAATCTTTTTACTGAACTTGATTTTACGCCAAACCCAGATCTTGAATGGGTATATTGTTTCGATTGCAAACTAACTTCATTTAACGTATCCAACAATCCCAAGGTATCATTTATAGAAATCAATTCCAACCCGTTAAATGGCTTGGATGTTTCAAAAAATCCTTTGTTGGAACATTTAACATGCGGTGATTGCGGACTTACTACGCTTGATTTAAGTCATAATCCTAATCTGCAGCATCTTGATGCAATGCGCAACAAATTCACGCAATTGGACGTAACGCTATGTCCAAAAATGAAGCGCCTTGACATATGGGATAACCCGGGACTTGGAAGCATTGATGTCAGCAAATGCCCAGGATTACAATATTATAATTGTGCCAACAACAGCGCCACAAACGTGGATGTAAGCAACAACAAAGAATTACAAAAACTTATCTGTAGTTACAATCGTGATTGCCTCAAAACATTAGACGTTACACACAATCCCAAATTACTTTATCTGGATTGTTCATGCAACGATATAAGCAAGCTTGATTTGTCCAAAAATACATATCTGTATTATTTGATGGCATTTACAAATCCGCTTACAAAAATTGACATAAGCTATAATCCTTTCCTTGTACAGACATACAATAAGGGTGTCAAAGCAGATGAATCTAATACATGCAAAGGACATTCGTGGACTCTGGATTACGGTGGAGATACCTCTACCGGAGACGACAATAAATGTTTCCTTTGTTTTGATGACTCTGCCAAGCTTGTTATCAACAAAAAAGTCGCCAACAATCTGTTAGACGCAACCGACAGACCACATGACGAGGACAATCTTCCTGCAAAAAAAGAGAGAGTGACAAGAGAAATGGTCGTTGTAACTCTCTATGAAATGGCAGGCAAGCCTAGTGTCAAAGGACTCAAATCCAGATTTAAAGATGTAGTAAAAGGTGCCTGGTATGAAGATGCTCTGCTTTGGGGTGAAAAGAACTCTATTTGCGTCGGTTATCCATATGTAACATCCGACTATTTCGGTGTAGGAAAATGTGTCCAAAGACAGGACATGGCACTTATGCTCATGCGTTACGCAGAACTTATGGGATATGACAGAGCCATTGATTTTGGAAGAACTGATGATTACATTGATTACTACGAAATAGATTACTACGCATGGGAAGCGCTCACCTGGGCTGTAACATGGGGAATCATGGAAGGCAAAGGACCTGCAGGTTCTTCTAAAGCCGAACAAAAAATAGGTCCTCACGACAAAGTGACACGCAAAGAATTAGAATCAACTATAAGAATCATGCTGGATAAGAATAATATAAAGTTAAAAAATATCCCCGTACCTTCTTATCAGGAAGCCAAAGTCATCACAGATGGTGACGGCGTTAAATATTATGTTGCCACAAACATAAAAGCTAAAGATCTTAAGAAAAACCTTGCCATCGCGGACAAAAAATCCGGTGGAAAATACAGAATAACAAAGATAACAAAAAAACACGGTAAGATAAAGGGCGGAACCGTAACCTATGTAAAACCGTATAACAAATACTGTTCAACAGCAAAAATCAAGGACTCAATCAAGTTATGTGGCATTACGTTCAAGGTTACTTCCATATCCAAAAAAGCTTTCAAGAACAATAACGTTCTTACCAAAGTAACAATCGGTAAGAACGTTAAGTCCATCGGTGCAAGTGCTTTTGAAAATTGCAGCAACTTAAAAACAATCAATTCCAAATCCACTGTCCTTAAGAAGGTTGGAAAGAACGCACTTAAAGGAACTCCTAAAAAAATCATAATAAAGGGGTCAAAGCGCTGTATCAAACCATTAAAAGCCGGAAAAAAAAATAGTATTAGCTCACACCATTCTCCAGTTTTGTGACAGCAATTGCTGTTTAGTCATACGGCTGTAGATGCTGTCATACGACGAAAGAAACTCCGGTGTTCCCTGCTCTGCAACAACTCCGTCTTTTAGCACAACAATATTGTCAGCGTTAGCAATTGTTCTCATTCTGTGCGCTATAATTAGCACAGTCTTATCCTTGATAAGTCTTGAGAGTGCTTCCTGAATAGCAGTTTCATTTTCTGCATCTAACGATGCGGTAGCTTCATCCAAAAGAATAACCGGAGCATCTTTTAAGAATGCTCTTGCAATAGATATTCTTTGTCTTTCGCCCCCCGAAAGTTCGCTTCCGTTCTCGCCGATATTGGTGTTGTAACCATCCGGAAGAAGGCTTACAAACTCATCACAATTGGCAAGTCGTGCGGCTCTTATCACTTCTTCATCAGTCGCACCGCTCTTTCCTATTCTTATATTCTCCATTACAGAGTTGTTAAAAAGCGTAACGTCCTGGAAAACTATAGAATAATTTGCAAGAAGTGTTTCCGGATCCACCTTTGATATATCAACGCCACCAAGCGTTATCTTACCATCATCTGCATCCCAGAATCTTGCAGCCAGTCTCGATATAGTGGTCTTTCCACCACCGCTCGGTCCTATTAGAGCCGTAACTTCTCCCTGTTTTGCGGTAAATGATACATCGGTAAGAACATCAGTATCATCCGAATACTTAAATCCCACATGATCAAACACTATATCATAGCCATCATATTTTACGTTATCTTCACCGCTCTGTATCTCATGAGAGAGAACCTCATCAAGTCTCTCGCATTGCACTGATGTTGCAATAATAGCCGCAAAGTTCTGTAATGATATTTCCATAGGTGAATAAAGTCTGGATACAAGCATTAGGAACATAAAGAAAGTAAGCAATGATATCTCACCCTTTGCAAAAAGAATACCTCCCACAACAGCAGTCGTTCCTATGCCAAGTTTTAATATAATTGCTGCCGAATTGACATATACCGCCATCTTAAGTTCAGTAAAAAGTGCCATTTTCTCGACATTTCTTATTTTCTCTTCTAGTTCCTCCATGTAACTGTCCTCTGCGTTGTTGGCACGCAAATCCCTTATTGATTCAAGACATTCCTGAACCCCATCGGTAAATGCAAGCTTCACTGCCGAGTTCTTACGAACAGCTCTTTTCTCGGCACCCGAGCATGTTGTAACTATAATAAACGCTACCGGAATCACCCAAAAGCTGGCAATAACCATTCTCCAGTCAAACGCAAAGAAAAGACTTACACCAACAAGGCTCACCGAAATAAGAGCGCCAATCAGCTCCGGTATCCAGTGGCTTGAAGCAGTCTCTATCATTGCGCAATCACCCATGATATTAGTCGTTAAATCTGCAATATTTTTCTTACCAAAATACGAAAGCGGAAGTTTTCTGAGTTTCTCTGCAATCTTCGTTCTTCTTACACCACTCTCTTTGTAAGTGGTAAGAAATGTTGCATTGTACTGAATGTAATTGGTAATTGCAACGAGAAAAAGTACAACTATACTTCCCAATACATAAAACGTTATTCTGTCTTTTGTAAGATTGTTGTTAAGCATATCATTTATAAGACAATAAAGTATTCCTGCCGGCATCATAAGAGCAATGTTGGTAAATGTTACACTGATGCAAGCCTTTATCATATCAACGGCACCTTCTCTTGAAAGTGCGTATTTATGTTGTAATTTTTCTATCATTTTAAGCACCCACCTTCCACTCGATTGATTTTGAATACTCGTTAAACATACGCTGATAAAGTCCTCCATTTTGCATGAGTTCTTCGTGAGTTCCCATCTCAACACATTTACCTCTATCCATAACAAATATTCTGTCTGCATTCATAACCGTGCTTAATCTGTGTGCTATCATGATAAGAGTTTTTCCCTTTGACAATTCCTCAAATGCTTTTTGAACCTTACTTTCATTATCGGGATCTGCAAATGCTGTAGCCTCGTCAAGTATAAGAATCGGCGCATCTTTAAGAACCGCTCTTGCAATTGTAATTCTTTGTTGTTCACCGCCTGATAAGTAAGTTCCTTTCTCTCCTATTACAGTATGTATTCCATTTGGAAGTTTTTCAATTATATCCATACACTGTGCTTTTTTTAGTGCCTCAAGTACCTCTTCCTCTGTCGCATCAGGCTTTCCCATACGAACATTTTCAAGAATCGATTTCTTAATCAGTCTGCTATCCTGAAATACAAACGAAACGCATTGCATAAGTTTTTTTGACGGCATATCTTTGACATTTAATCCGCCTATCAAAATTTCTCCTTGACTAACATCAAAGAATCGAACCAAAAGTTCTGCAAGAGTTGTTTTGCCCGAACCTGAAGGTCCAACAAAAGCAACATGTGCGCCCTGTGCAATTGTAAGTGACACATCACTTACGGCATCATAAGTTGCATCTTTGTACCTGTATGTAACATTTTTTAGTTCTATACCATAATCCTTTAACGACGTACTTGCCTTTCCTTCTTCTAGTGGATTAATTTCCATTATGCCATCAACACGTTTAAGTGCGTCAATAAGTGTCATCTCCGCCTCGCCCGAATATGCAATCTTGGTAAGTGCAACAGTAATAAGAGGCGTAACAATTATGTAGTACATTATATTGAGAATATCTGCCGACATAATCCCATCTTTCGTAACTACATAAGCTGCTATAACGATAAATGCAAAAATAGCGTTAATGCATGTCATAAATCCTATCATAGGTAATCTAAGCATCAATGTATAATCAGTCGTCCATTTTCCATAACCGTCTATGCAGGTCTTAAAGCGTTTAAATGAGTGGACTGTCTGTCCAAACGTCTTAACTACAGGCACACCTCTTACATACTCTGTAGCTTCACTACTCATAGTATCCAACGCGTTCTGATATTCTTTCATCTTTTGTTGCATTCCTTCTCCCATCATCGACATCATGCATAAGAAACCAATAACTGCCGGCACCATACATATCAATCCGATTTTCCAGTTAAATGCGAATATAAGAACAAGAAGACCAATTGGCGTTACAGTAGCTACTGCTTTGTCAGGAAGATTATGTGCAATAAAAGTTTCAGTTGCAGCGGTTGAATCATTTACAGTACGTCTGATCTTACCTGTTCCATCCTCATCAAAAACACCTAAAGGAAGCGTAATAATTCTTCTCATGAGTCCGCTTCGAAGATTAGCCTGCACACGAAACGCCGCTACGTGTGTACATAAAAGCGCAACAATATATACGAGCAACGATGCCACAGTCATGGCAACCGCAAACCACGCAAGACTACTGATTTTATCCGTATTTTTTCCATCAACAGCTATTTTAATAATTTTCCAGAGACTGTAATACGGAACAAGTGCAAGCACGGCACTTACTCCTGCCAGAAGTCTTCCTAGAGTAATAAGTGTTTTATGACCTCTGGCATACTGCCTTATTAATTTCATGTGATCGTATTTTGGCGTCTTTCCCAATGTTATGTCCTCCCTCTTTTTGCTCTACCACTTAAAAATAGCTATTCGGTTATTGATATTCCTACCTACGATAGCAAATATCTTTCCACGAATTGAATACTTCTTCATTTCTTCGTTATAACTTGTTTCCGAAACAAAATTCATACGTGGTTCCAGCTCAAGATACTCTCTTCCTGATTTTGTCCCCCAGCCAAATGTTGCATTTGTATGCTTTACTGCATCATGGTGGCTACCGTGTTTTTCAAGAAATGGCGAATGTAATTCCGCAAGAAGATAACCATGAGGGAAACTATCGCAAATCATGTTTAAGCATGTTTTTACCTGCTCTTTAGAAAAGTATTCAAGTACACCTTCCATTACAATAACGTACTGATCACTTTCCGGTATATTTTTTGTCCACTCTCCATCAAGAGCACTACCATCAAGCATTATGCATCTTTCTCTATCCTCATAAACTTTTCGTCTTTTTTCAATCTGGTCCGGCAGATCAACGTCGTACCATCTAAGTCTTCCGTTATCAATCTGTACAAATTTATCATCAAAACCACACCCCAAATTAATGCCTACTGCTTCCGGATATTTATTAAAAAAAGCCTTTAGCTTATTTCTAAACAATATCGTTCTCGCAACAACTCCTTCATGTGACAGAAAAGGATCGTATTTACTGACATCAATTCCGAGTGAATCGATAATTTCTTTTGCTTTTTCATCCTTAATCCTCGCATTTGGTCTTGCTGTTTCACTTGCCTTAATAGCAAGCGGAATCAACGCTGTTTCCTGAACATCTCCAAACTCTAAACCCATGTTAGCCTCCTTAATTGTTTATATTTATTTTTTATTATCCTAGTGCCACATCCAATGTCATCATAAGACTGAAACCTATTGCAAATGCAATAACTCCTACGTGCGAATGCTCTCCCGCTGCCATCTCCGGTATAAGTTCTTCCACAACAACATAAAGCATTGCTCCCGCTGCAAACGACAAAAGATAAGGCATTGCAGGCAGAATCATTCCTGCAAGAATAACAGTAAGCCCACCAAACACCGGCTCGACTGCTCCCGATAAAACACCCAACCAAAATGATTTCGGTTTGCTCTTTCCCTCTGCATAAAGCGGCATGGATATTATTGCACCCTCCGGAAAATTCTGTATTGCAATTCCAAGAGCAAGTGCCAACGCCGCGCCCGCGGTAATCTTATCAGAGCCGCTAAGTAGTCCGGCATAGACAACTCCAACAGCCATTCCTTCCGGAATATTGTGAAGTGTAACTGCAAGCACAAGCATGACAGTTCTAGTCAAATGACTTTTTACACCTTCCGCTTTTGAAGCACCTATATGCAAATGCGGTATAATATGGTCAAGCAAAAGCAGAAAAAAAACTCCAATCCAAAAGCCTATAAATGCAGGCAAAAACGCAAAATTACCCATATTCTCCGACTGTTCTATCGCCGGGATAATAAGGCTCCATATTGAGGCTGCAACCATAACGCCAGCCGCAAAACCCGTCAATGCTTTTTGCACACCGATTTTTAATTGATCACGTAAAACAAATACACATGCCGAGCCTGTCGCTGTACCTATAAAAGGAATCATTAAACCAATCATGATTGTATTAATCATCATACCACTCACCTTTCACATTGCACATACAAGTTAGTTTTGACTAACTCAACCTCGTTAAACAACTCCGCTTTTACCACGGAGTTGTCATTACAATACATACTTATTCTTAATCAATGTTGCTACTTCTTCACATTAAAAGCACTCATTTGCGGATAAACAGCACTATCGCCAAGTTCCTCTTCAATTCGCAACAATTGATTATACTTTGCAACTCTCTCTGAACGACTCGGTGCACCGGTTTTAATCTGACATGTATTGAGTGCAACAGCAAGATCTGCTATTGTTGTATCTGCAGTTTCTCCTGAACGATGTGACGAAATAGCTGTATACCCTGCTTTATTCGCCATTTTGATTGCCTCTAAAGTTTCTGACACTGAGCCAATCTGATTAAGTTTAATAAGAATCGAATTAGCGGCGCCAAGTTCAATTCCCTTCGAAAGTCTTTCTGTATTGGTAACAAAAAGATCATCTCCAACAAGCTGAACTTTGTGACCTATTTTTTCAGTCATTCTCTTCCAGCCTTCCCAATCCTCTTCATCAAGACCATCTTCGATTGAAATAATAGGATATTTATCAACGAGTGACTCCCAATGTGCTATAAGTTCATCTGATGTAAATTCTTTTCCTGACTTCGGCTGTTTGTAATAACCTTTACCTTTTTCACTCTTCCATTCAGAAGAAGCTGCATCCATAGCAATCATGAAATCCTTACCCGGCTCATACCCTGCATCTTTGATAGCTTGAAGTATTGTCTCAATTGTCTCTTCATCCGAAGAAAGATTCGGTGCAAAACCACCCTCATCTCCTACCGATGTTGCAAGTCCCTTTGATTTGAGCAACTTTGCCAACGCATGAAATACTTCCGTGCACCATCTCAAACATTCCTTAAATGTAGGAGCACCAACAGGCATAATCATAAACTCCTGTGTATCAACAGTATTAGTTGCATGCGCTCCTCCGTTTAATATATTCATCATAGGAACAGGAAGTTTATTACCCTGAACGCCGCCTAAAAATCTGTATAAGGGAATATCTAATGAAATTGCAGCAGCGCGCGCAGTTGCAATGGATACGGCAAGTATAGCATTTGCTCCAAGATTTGATTTGTCTTTTGTTCCATCCTCTTTAATCATTGCAGCATCTATTGCATACGTATCAGACGCATCCATTCCAACAAGCACATCATTTATAGTTGTATTGATATTGTTAACAGCTTTTGTTACTCCTTTACCAAGATATCTTTCCTTATCCCCATCACGAAGTTCTAACGCCTCAAACTCTCCAGTTGATGCTCCGCTTGGCGCAGTTCCCCTTCCTACAGTACCATCGACAAGATACACTTCAGCCTCAACTGTGGGATTGCCTCTTGAATCAAGTATCTCACGTCCTATAACCTTTTCGATTTCCAAGTAATTCATATATTATTCCTTCCTTTCTTATAACACAAGGTTCTCCCGGAAGTCACAGCTTTCTTCCGGGAGAATTAACATGATTTATTCAGTTAGCATTTGCTAACTCTATAGTTAGTATATGCTAACTGTTTTTAATTGTCAATACCCTTTTTACTTCTTATTTTCTGTTTCATTCACAATTAATTTCCTCCATTTATATTTTCTTTTCCATAAACGTCTCGCCACCATGAGCGTTAATGAACTCACCGAGACATTTATATGTCTCATCACTGATTGCGTGTTCCATCATGCACGCCTCTTTATCAGCGGTATCTTTATTAACGCCTATAATTCTTAATAATTTTGATAGCAATGAATGTTTGCTATATATTTTCTCAGCAAATGTTCTTCCTTCGTCTGTAAAAATAATGTTACCATCATCGCCAAAATAGATCATTTTTTCTTCCCGAAGTTTCTTCATTGCATTGCTGACACTAGGCTTAGTTACGCCCATCTCTTCCGCAATATCAACGGATCTAACCAAGCCTTTTCTTTTATGAAGGATTAAAATGACTTTCATGTAATCCTCTGATGAACTACTCTTCCCCATAATGTACTCCTTTTCCTAACACATCCATCATCAAATGTATGTCTGCTAACCATTACTCTTTCACTTCATACCCCAAATCCGTTATCGCTTTCTTGAATACACCATCATCTATCTCACGATCAATTTTTATGATTGCAAGTTCTCTTGATAGTTTTACTTTTGCGTTAACACCTTCAATTGAATTAAGTGCGTTCTGGACGCGTCTCGAGCAATTTTCGCAGTGCATCCCACCTATCTTAATTCTTTTAATTGCAATTACCTTGTCAAGTTTCTTCGGTTTAATGACTTTTCCTTTGTCACCTCCACCGCAACATGCCCCCTTGCCCATAAAATGTGGTATAGAATTCTTAACAGCAAAAATAAATATAACAACAACTACTACAAATATTAATGCATTTGACATTTCAGGACTCATGTTTATCTTCCCTCCTTATCACTCTCGGTTCTTAAGCACCTGTGCCGGAACCATTTGCTTAATTCTGCCGACAAGCGCATTATTGATAACAAAATAAAGCACGATTATTGATAGGATAACAATTACATATATATAGAATGGAAATGACTGTTCAAAGGCAGATGCCACATTTGCCACAAGGTAATTTGGATACACGTAATCAAGAATTGCTTTGCAAATCGGAATTGATATAAGCGTACCACCTGCAACAATATAGAAATTGCCATCAAGGTACATCCTTCTGACTTCCTTATCGCGGAATCCAAATATCTTAACAAGCGCGATATTAAACGATGCCTTATCAAGCATCATTTTCATCATGAGATACATTACAACAACAAATATAACCGCCGACGCAACACTCATTGTAACTATCATTGACATCATCATCTCAAGAAAAACCTCAGCGGCATTTTCTACATCCGCTTTTGTAAGAGTACTATATAGTCTTGGTCCGGGAATATTCAATTTGTGATCAGAAAATACCACGTTATAATAATCATCCATTTCTCCGAACAATTCCCTGCATTCGTCAATATCCATGAATATCATAAACGATGGCGAATAACGGGTAATTCCGGCCACAGTAAATGCATACGCCCTGTCACCATCTTCAGTTACCAAGGTAAATTCTTCGCCTTCCTTTAATTGATATTTGTATGCAAATGAATCACTTACCACAACCTCGTTCTTGCTCTTTGGCAACCTTTCAATATCAAAGAAAGGATTGTCTTTGTTTATTCCAAGTACCGTCACATCAAAATTGTAAACGCTAAAGCGTTTCTTCATGCTCTTGGCAACTGCCTCATATCCACCCTCAGGCACCTTTTCGCTTGGGTATTTATATGTGTACATATATTCAAAATGAGTATCCTCTACATTTCTTTTCTTAACTTTGTCACAATACACATATATATTGAGCGCAAGCATAGCCACAAGCAGACTCATAAAAAGTCCAAACACAACCGCGAAACCCGTTCTTCTCTCACGGAGCAGTTGTCGTATCTTGAAAAGTCTTATAAACTCCATTTTCTTAAGCTTCACGTCTTTAGTCTTAGACACTCTCTGCTCATTCCTGAGAAGTGAAAGTGGTGTGCGCTTAAGTCTGCTCCTTATTACAAGTACATTTACAAACGCAGATATAACCGGTGGAAGTATGACTGCATATATTACCATAAACAGCGTCACCTCCGGCCGCATTTCAGGCATTGAGTAATAATTGTAGCAGTCCTGCATCTGCACTTTGATGCCATATTTTGTCGTGGCAAAAAAAAGTCCAAAAAGACCTGAAATAAATGTTACCATTACGGGTATGAAGATATAGTGCAGCATAAGCTCCTTCCTCTTAACACCCATGGAATATAACGCTCCGATAACAGCACTCTCCTGATCAATTGTATGAACAACAAACACTGATATGACATACGAAAAAAGTACCATAAGAAGAACACCTACAAACATTCCCGCACTTTTATTAATCTGAACATCATCGGCAGCTGCATCAATCCTTACATTATCTTCGGCCTTCATAAGCGAAATTAAATTAGCGGTGCTATCCTTAAAAAGTGCACTATCTTGAAACATCGAAAGCATGACACCCGCTAATGCACCTCCACCTGAAAGTCTTTCATAATATTCACGAAAATATGCATCATCCACAGAATTGGCATTAAAAGAATTATCTTTCAAAATATCCTTAAGTTGAACATTGGTCAAGGCGCCGTTAAGTTTGTATGCATAATAATATTCCTCTGACTTCATTGACGTCTTGGCTTCTTTTAACTTCTCATACGCCTTATCCGTCACAAAACAAATACCGAAATCTTTGCTTGAAACAGCAGCATCCGAGAGATTCTTAAGCGTAGCATTATAATCAGAAACGGCACCTATTCCCACAACTGTATATTCATAAGTACTGCTGGTGTCATCTTCAAAATTACCGAGAGTTATCTTATCGCCTATATTAATATTACCAACTTCTGCATAACGCCTTTCAAGGACAGCTTCGGAATCATTTTCCGGCATACGTCCTTCCTTTAATGTCAACTTATTAATATCTTTCCTCGTCTTAAAGACTCGACAGACACTGTTATCCTGCATAAGATAATCAAGAAAAAACATCTCCTCGACTGTAACACCTTTATCTGTTATTCTCTTAAGTTCCGAGTCTGTCAAAGGCACAAATACGGAAAATTCACCGTCCTCACAATTAAGTTTCTCATCATATTCCGCAGTCTGAACCATAACGGAATTAGCAGCACCAACAAGACTTAATACAATATATATTGAAAAAATGATAAGCATACCCAGAGCCATGTATCTAGGCAAATTAGCTTTTAAATCTCTTAGTGAGCGTTTGAATAATACTCTCTTCATATCATTATCCTCTCCAAAACTACAACATTTCGCGTTAGTGTCATTTACTTTTTTACAAATGCCACTACTACTCACAAGTCTTCAAGCTCTGCCGCCGCAACCTTGGTTTCATTGTAGTAATCCTTGGAAATCTCTCCGTCTTTTAGATAGATTGCATGATCAACCATATTCTTGATTGAATTATTATGTGTTACTATCATCATTGTCGTACCATATACCGCATTTATCTTCTCGAGAAGTATAAGAATATCTCTTGATGTCTTTGAATCAAGTGCTCCTGTCGGCTCATCACAGAGCAGAAGCTTCGGATTCTTAATCAGTGCTCTTGCAATAGCACATCTTTGCTGCTGTCCTCCCGAAAGTTGTGACGGGAACTTATCAGCATGCTCGGCTAATCCAAGCACATCTAATAGCTCGTTCATCGAAAGCGGTTTGTCAGTCAGATATTCGCAAACCTGAATGTTCTCTCGCACGGTAAGGTTGGGCACAAGATTGTAGAACTGAAATATGAAGCCAAGATTATCACGACGGTAATCAGAAAGCTTCTCTCCCCTAAGTCCGACTATTTCCTTATCATCTATGCGTATAGAACCCGAATCAACGTCATCAAGTCCACCTATACAGTTAAGAAATGTCGACTTACCGGAGCCTGATGTTCCTTGAATAACGCACATCTCCCCATGTGAAATACCTGTGGAAATACCTTTTAAAACTTGAATATAACTTCCACCCTCACCGTAGCTTTTCTTTATATCTGATACTTCAACGAACATTTATATTATCCTCCATCCTCGAAATCCTTTTCGTATTGAATTCGTCTCCTTGTGTTTTGTATTTATACCACTTAGACCAATGCACGAACTAAAACTCTGTGAGACTCATTTCTTTAAATATCATCACTCCGGCAACATATTAGTCATACTCTCAAGTCCAAGCGCAACTGTCGAGCCATTATGAAGCATTGCTGATGTTGCCGGCGGAATAATCCCTGCAACGCCAAGCACAATAAGTGCCGTATTAAATCCGACAATCGTTCTGTAATTAAAACGAATTCTTTTCATTAGCAATGTGCTTAATTCCCTTAATGTTATAATGCTGTTAAGATCTGACGAACTGATGGTGATGTCCGCTATCTGTCTTGCAATCTCTGCACCGTCACTTATTGCAATTCCTACATCTGCCGCAGAAAGAGCGGGCGAATCGTTAATTCCATCACCAACCATTATTACATGTCTTCCTTCGTTCTTCGCCTTCTCAACATACGAAGCTTTATCCTCCGGAAGCACCTCGGAATAATACTCATCTATTCCCGCTGCACTTGCAATTGCTGCCGCTGTTCTTTCACTGTCTCCTGTCATCATAACAACATGCTTAAAGCCCAAATCTTTAAGACCGGTAACCACATCAAGTGCTTCTTCTCTCATCGGATCTTCTATGAGAATGCACGCACAAAGCTTACCACCCTTTGCAAAATAAAGATGGGAATATTGTGCCGGAAGATTATCAAAAATATCTTGCATTCCATCAGGAATCACAACCTTCTCGTCTTCAAATACAAAATGGTAACTACCAATAACCGCTTTCTTGCCGTCAATTGATGATGCTATACCATGTGCTACAATGTACTCTACTTTCGAATGCATTTCCTCATGACTAAGACCTTTTCTAATTGCAGCATCAACGACAGCTTTCGCAACTGAATGCGGGAAGTGTTCCTCCAAACAAGCCGCTTGTCTAAGCAGTTCATCTTCAGATTCACCGTTAAACGATACAACTTTGGCAACCATCGGGCTTGCCATTGTAAGAGTTCCTGTCTTATCAAACACAATTGTGTCTGCAACAGCCACCTCCTCCATAAAGCGTCCGCCTTTAACCGTTATTCCATAATCTGCCGCTTCCTTGATTGCAGACAGTACGGATATTGGCATAGCCATTTTAAGCGCGCAAGAGTAATCCACCATAAGAACTGATACCGCTTTCGAAACGTTGCGACTTAACAGATATGTAAGTCCAGCCCCTGCTAATGTATATGGCACTAGACCATCTGCTAGTCTTTCAGCCTTGCTTTCCACTGACGATTTCATTTTCTCTGACTCTTCTATCATTTTTACAATCTTGTCAAAACGACCGGCTCCACTTACGTTTGATACCTCAATTGTAAGTTCGCCTTCTTCCAAGACCGTACCGGCAAACACAGGTGAGCCAAAGGCTTTTCTTACCGCTTCTGCTTCTCCTGTCATAGAAGCCTGATTGACAACCGCTTCTCCATCACATACTTTTCCATCAAACGGAATTATATTACCCATACGGACTACAACTTTATCGCCACAATCAATTTTATCAGAATCCGTAAGCACCTCTCCGTCATCTGTTACAAGCCATACCTTATCAATATTAAGGGACATTCTTCTTGCCAGATCATCAACTGATTTCTTATGAGTCCATTCTTCTAAAATGTCACCTATCTTTAGCAAAAACATCACGCTCGATGCGGTTTTGTAATCGTTAGTTGCAATAGCCGCTGATATGGCAATCGAATCAAGCAGTTCTACTTTAAAGCCACCCTTGCCCAACGTTTTTAGTCCTCTCATTATATACTTTGCAGTCTTAATAAGAATCCATATTCTTCTGATTGGCAACGGAACAATAAGGCGCTTACCATAATGTAATATGATTGAAGTAACTATTCGCTCCCTGTATTCTGCATATAGTTCCCTTCCCGAACTCTCAAGTTCGCATTCAGAAACCTTTGAATTTTCAAACGAAAAATCATTTATTACCTTGAGTGCATAATTCCTGTCACCATGATAAATGATAACCACATCCGCAGTTCTCTCATAAATGCGAACCTCTCTTATTTCATCAAATCTAAGCAGATAATATTCGATTATATCTGCCTGTTTGTAAGAAAACCTACTCATAGGAAAATGAAATCTTATTCTATTTCTGTTCTCATGTTTTATAACATATTTCATAGTTACCTCTAATATCTAAAATACTATTTCTCTGTTTTATCAGTAGCCTCATCCTGGTTGGCATTAGCCAATTTCTCTGCTCTTTCTTCATTGATTTCCTTCGCATCGGCATAAATATCCGAACAGTTCTCCTGAAGAGTTGTTACCTGTGTAAGAACAGTATCTTTAGCACGAAGCACTGCCGCCGTTCCATGTGTATAAACCTTCTTTGCATCCTTTGATGATAATAATCTGATACCTTCATATCCAAATAATGTTCCTAATGCAAATATTCCAGCTTTCTTCCAATCCATAATTAATTCCTCCTTAAAAATCAATCACAATACTTCCCACATTTGTCCCATATTCACGGCTGCATTTTGCGGGATGCAGCCCTTACAGGCTGCTGACCCACTTTCACAACCACTACAACTTGCACACGGATTTTTCTTTTCAAAAGGCTTAACAACTTTTCTTATTGCGCCTATACATTCAAGATATTCCATCTGCCTAATAACATCATCTGTTGTTGTGCCAAGTTCATCTGCTAACATTTCAAGTGTTCTTGAATTGCCATCATTTAACAATTCCAATAGTCTTTTCATGTTATCCCTCCATTACCAGATAATAAGACCTATGTGATATGCTGCACACGCAAGTGCCAACGAAACCAATGTATAATAGAGCGCAATTCTCGCTGTCCACTTCACGGAATGGATTTCCTGATATGTAGCCGCAAGTGCAACAACGCAAGGCATATTGAATGTTATTGCAAAAATAAATGCAAGTGCCTCCGGTCTTGACACATTTGCAAGTAATATATCTCCAAGGTTCGCAGCTCTTGCTGCACCACTCATTGCCTGAGCAAATCCTTCACCGTAACTACCGCCTGTATATAAAGCAGTTATAACACCTATTGCACCTTCTTTACCTACAGAAGCTGCAATAAACGCAATAAACAACTGCCAAGGAAGTCCAAAGAACTTCGTAACAGGTTCAATAGCCGTACCAACTTTATAAAGAATACTTGTGTCGGTAGCACCACTACCGTAGCTTAATAACCAGAATATGAGACATACAAGAAGAACTACTTTGACAACTCTGAAAAATGTGTCTTTAGTTCTTCCGAACACATATCTGAAAAGTGCTCCCCACTTAGGCTTGTGATATGGTGGAAGCTCCATTATCATTCCGCATCTATCCTCTTTATTGATGAGTTTTGCGCCAAATATTTTCGCAGTTATCCACATGTGAAGTATCATCACAATAAGAACTGCAATTATTACAACCGGCGCCGCGGGTCCAAAGAAAACAGTGGAAAGCATCGGTATAGTCGCCCATGCAGCACCACACGGAACCGCCCACGCAAGAGCAATAGTAAGAATCTTCTGTCCCCAATTATCAATAACTCTGGCACCTGCAGCACCACCCATAGTACATCCAAAACTTACAAGAAACGGCATAACCGACTTACCCTGAAGTCCGAGTTTTCCCATAGTGTTATCAAACACGTACGAAATACGAGCCATAACACCTACTTCTTCAAGTAAACCAAACACAAGAGTTACACCAAACACAAAACCTAACATCTTTGTGACATAACTCATTGATTGAATGACAACATCGCATAACAAACCTATAAGAAACGGACTGCATCCGGCAGAGTTAAGTGCCTCCCCAGCAAAGTTTTTTAGTATATCAAACACTGAAGCAACTGCCATAATAGGAAGTGCCGGAATAAATGAAGCCAAAAGTCCGAGCACTACAGTGAGTACAACCGCCGGTTTTCCCCAAAATCTGTGTGTATATATGCGATCAAGTTTTCCAAGTTTGATTGTTTTCTTCTTTCCCTTAACAGTTCCTTCAACAAGTTCGTCTATCCATTTGAATTTGCATTCACCCGTCGCAATAGCACCATTATTATCACCTTTTAAAGATTCAATCGTTGCCACCTTATCTTCGGACAATTCACTCTTAAGTTTCGCCGAAACAACCTTGTCATTTTCAAGGTATTTAACCGTAAGCCACATTGGTGTATATCCCGGGATGACATTGTCGTGTATTTGTTCCTTTATCTCATTGTAACCTTCAAGCTTTTCATACTCTTCTTCAAGCGCAGACACATCTATACGGCTCTTTGCTTTAAGTGCTCGTTCTAACGTCGTGTAGAACTTGTCATACGCCTTGGTATCGGTCGCAGAAAAAAGCATTACCGGTATCCCCAATTTCTTCTCAAGTGATGCTACATCAATTGTCTTTCCCTGCTCCTTTGCAACGTCCTCCATATTAAGGACAAGAAAACAAGGCGCATCTATACCTGCATAGTCCGCAAGCATAAAAAGACTTCTTTCGAGCTGCGAACTGTCTGCAAGGATACAAACTACATCCGCATTTCCCGATGCGATAAAATCACGTGTTATAACTTCTTCATCAGAGTTTGCAGACATACTGTACGAACCCGGAAGGTCGGCAACATCATAAGTCGAACCCTTATATGCAAATGAGCCTTCTTTTTTCTCTACTGTCTTACCCGGCCAGTTTCCTACATGCTGGTGAAGTCCGGTTAAGGCGTTAAATAAAGTCGATTTACCTGAATTAGGTTGACCGAGTAAAGCGATAGTTGTTGTGCTCATGCCATCACCTCCTCAACTTCTATACCTTCACATTCTTTACGGTTAATACTTATCATCGTGTCACGAGAGTATAACAGAATCGGGCGATTCTTGTCATTCTTAATAACGCTTATACGGCACCCCGGCGTGAGTCCTATGGAAGTTATTCTTCCGATAAATCTCGAATCGCCGGAAAGTCCCTTGACTACAGCTATTGAATTTTCTTTTAATTCTTTGAGTTTCATTTTCATACTCATATAATCCAATTATCCATTTGTGATAATTAAGATTACTTTCCCCTTCCTTATTATTCACTTGTAAATCATCATGTGTTAGCCTCCGCTAACTCATGTTCATATTAAAACACCGCACAAAAACTCTATACGTTTACCGGCGATGTATTAGAAACAATAATACCGTGGGCAAAGGAACCCAAAAATTAATTCCTTTACCCACGAATATTTTACATTGGTTATTTTTTGCAGCCTGCACCGCTTTTGTACTTTTGACAGTTACCTGCCATCGGGCAACCAATACACCTTGTACCCTTTTTCTTTTCTTTGTAGATGTAATAAACAGCTCCGCCAACTAACACAAGCAGTATAATTGAAACAATTATATCAGCCACTATTCCTGTCATAAGCATACCTCCATTTAAAAATCTACATTTATTATATACGCAAAAGTTCTTTAATCAAGCTTATATTCAAGTGCCATCTGTTTTCTGTTAGATCTGATAAGAAGAGTTACTACGATTGCAAAAAGAACAACGAAGATAAGTCCTCCTACAAATCCTGCACCAAGCGCTCCAGTTGTTATAAGTGTTCCAATCTGATATACAAGGAAACCTACAATAAATCCTGTCGAAAGCTGTAATGCAATTGCGCCCCAAAGCCATTTAGCCGACTTCATTTCAGAGTTCATAGCACCAAGAGCCGCAAAGCATGGTGGTGTATATAAGTTAAACATAAGATATGCAAGCGCTGCAACCTTAGTAATACCCATTACAGCTGCAACTGCATTACCCTCTCCGATAAGCTCAAGTTCCTCAGGATCTACAAGATTGGTAATCGCATATACCGTCGCAATAGTTCCTACAACATTCTCTTTTGCTATGAAACCTGTAATTGCCGCAGCCGCAAGCTGCCATGCTGCGACACCAACTATAGGTACAAGAAGGTAAGAGAAAGGACCGGCTACACTTGCAAGGATTGAGGTATCTTCCATACCCTCCTCAACAACTTCAAAGTGCCAATTAAACGCCTGCATAATCTGAACAACTGTATTACATACAAGAATGACAGTTCCCGCTTTTACAATATATGCTTTACCTCTTTCAAGCATTGATTTTATTGCAAATAAAAGACTAGGTGCTTTGTATTCAGGAAGTTCTATGATGAAGAAAGACTTTCTAAACTTCATACCTGTAATCGCCTTGATAAGCAATGCACCAAGAAGTACAAGAACAATACCTAACATGTAACATACAAAACTTACCCATTTTGAATCAGGGAAAAATGCTCCTGCAAAAAGTGCAATAACCGGAAGCTTAGCTCCACATGGCATAAATGTTGCAAGCATCGCAGTAGAACGTCTTTCTCTTTCATTACGAATGGTACGACATGCCATAATAGCAGGAATACCACAACCTGTACCGATAATCATAGGGATAACCGACTTACCTGAAAGACCAACTCTCTTAAATATTGGATCAAGAACAACTGTAGCTCTTGACATGTATCCGCAATCCTCTAATAAAGCGATAAGGAAATACATTACCATAACAAGTGGAAGGAAACCTACAACCGCACCTACACCACCAATGATACCGTCAACCAACAATGCATACAGAAGCGGATTTGCATCTGCCATTTTGTCTCCAACCCATCCCTGGAATGTTTCAATCCAGCCTGCAAGAATATCGGCAATCCATGTTCCTACTGTAGTCTGTGAAACATAGAAAACAACCCACATAATTGCCGCAAATATGATTAAGCCAAGTATTGGATGCGTTATAACCTTATCAAGTGCATCACCTTTATTTTTGTCTTTTGTAAGCACCTTACGGTTCTCAACCTCTTTGACAATACCGTTAACAAAATCAAAACGCTTTCTATCTGCATTCTCTACTTCTTCTTTACTTGTAAGGTCTATATCACCCTGAACATAAGGTGCTTTCTGACCCATACCCTTAAGACCGGCAGCAGCTCTTACAACTTCCTTGATACCGTTCTCTTGAGTAGATACGGTCTTAATTACCGGACAACCGAGTTTCTCCGAAAGTTTTTCCTCATCAATTTTGTTACCCTTCTTGTCATTTACATCACTCTTATTAAGAGCTACGACAACAGGTATCCCAAGCTCAAGTAACTGGGTAGTGAAGAATAAGCTTCTGCTTAAGTTAGTCGCATCCACGATATTGATTATCGCATCCGGACGCTCATTCTTAACATATCCGCTTGTAATACTCTCCTCTGATGTAAATGGTGACATTGAATATGCACCCGGCAAGTCAACGGCGATAAGATCCATTCCCGTATCATTATACGCTTTTTTGATAGGGCTCTCCTTCTTATCCACAGTAACACCTGCCCAGTTACCAATCTTTTCATTTCGTCCTGTTAATGCGTTGTACATTGTGGTCTTACCACTGTTAGGATTACCTGTTAACGCAATTCTCATAACGACTCCTCCTTATAAATTACATTTATATTAAGCTTCACATATATGTCCTATATGCTCCGCTTATTACCAAACAATCAACCTTTTGCGAGCTATTTCGGGTTAGCGTCGTCTAACCATATATCAAAAAAATATTGTGCCGAATAACGGCACATATTTTAGACTCTAATAGCTGATGCAAGTTCTGGATCTATGTTGTATCTTGCATCCTTAATAGAAACAACCAGGTTTCTTCTTCTATCAACAACGGTTATTGACTCACCACTATAACAGCCCAATGAAAAAAGAAAGCTCTCCATATCATCGTCTCCGGCTGTGTCTACAGCATTAATAGTATATTCTTTGCCAAGTTCCGCTTCGTTAAGTGTCATGTTACCCTCCTCTAATCTGCAATATAGTAGTTATAACGCACGTATTCTCTATAGAATACACACATTATTACACAGCACTCATTTCCCGAGTTAGTCTCATCTAACTGAATGTATTGTATTACACCTGCAGATAATTGTCAATAACATTTTTAACTATTTGTATTTTTCTTTGATTTATGGTAAACTTACGCTAATTGATACGTGATTTATACTGACAAAAATATTTATATACTACAAAAAGGGGACGTGTTACATGGCATTACAAGAATCAGGGGAAATGTATCTTGAAACTATATACGTACTTTCACAAGAGTCAACAGAAGTACGTGCAATAGACATTGGTGAACATATGGGGTATTCTAAGCCTTCCGTAAGTCGCGCTCTGGGCTTGCTCAAGGACGAAGGTCTTATCAAGAAAGATGATAACGGTTTTATCAGATTAACCGAAGGTGGCGAGATACTAGCAAAACGTATTTATGAAAGACATACCGTACTGACAGATTTGTTAACAAGAATCGGTGTCGACGAGAAAACTGCTGCTGAAGACGCCTGCAGAGTCGAACATTACATAAGTGATACAACATTTGAAGCTATTAAGAATCACGTAAAAAAGGACCTGGCATAACGCCAGGTCCTTTTTCATAATCATTATATTCTTTCAGGAACTTTATTAATCTTTTTAAATTGCTGTTTTGCATCATACATTGCTTTGTCAGCTCGTCTGAATACCGTTTCAACATCTTCATCGGACGTGGTATATTCTGCAATACCAACTGCTGCCGAATATCTAAACCACGGATCAACTGTCGTTTTCTTAAACGACTGATCAAAGCTGTCAACCAGTTCATTTACCCTATCTTGCCTGTTATCGTAGTCTTCCCCTACAAGCAAGGCAACGAACTCATCTCCTCCAACACGGAATATCGGTGAATGTTTAAATACATTACAGATAACACGACAACACCCCTTGAGATATGCATCTCCAGCACTATGTCCGTAATTGTCATTAACATATTTAAGTCGGTTAACATCAACCATTACAACAGCAAATTCTGTAATCTCTGAACCCAGTTTCGAATTAATCTCGTCTATCTTCCTGATATATGCAGATTTGTTACCAACACTTGTAAGAGAGTCCCTATAGGCCTCCTTGTTCATGACACCAAGTTGTTCATCTTTTTTCTTCAAAACCTCATCAGTTCTTTGCTTATCGAGTTCCATGTTTGATATATCATGCAAATAATCAATAATTCTTACTTGCATCGAATAAATAGCATTATATATCTCTCCGATTTCATCATTCCGCTTGACTTTGACATCAATTACGCCTGATTCCTCATACGATTTGTCATTGGCCGGTGAAAACTTCTTAATTCTCACCGTTAACTCATCAAGTGGTTTCACAACAACTTTGTTAATAAGAAGCACTGCACAAGCAAACACTACCAACGTAAACACTACAGAACCGATAATGACATACAACAAAACCGTTCTTCTTTCTTTCATGATGTCATCCATTCCAACATCACAACCTATATGACAAACAAGGTTGCCGTCTGAATCATATACAGGTGCATACGCTGAACAAAGCCATCCCCAATCACCATGAGAAATCGTTGGTGGTATAAACTCACTGGCATCAACACCGGCAAATTCTGCTTCTCTTAATTCAAAATAACCTGTTTCGTATATAGGATTATCATCATCATCAAGCAGATACATGTCGTGGTCAGCGTCATCGCCACCCCACTTGATTATATAAAGGTATTTGATATCCTCCATATTGCGAAGATATCGACAAAGCAGGCTTCTCTGTTCACAATAGTTATCCCAAAGTCCCGCTGTCTTTAGGTACTCCTCGATGACTTTTTCATCATCCTCTGCTTCCGCTTTATCTCTAAGCTTTTGAAACTCATCTGACTCTGCGACTTTAGCAAGTTCAGTCAAGAAATCGCCATCTACAAAAGCAGAAAAGTTTGTTGCAGAATCCATTGCAAGACTTTTGAAATATCTGTCTATCTTACCGACATTAATTAAATATGTAATCATGGCTGCGCCAAATGCTGCCGCAAAAACAGTAAGAATAACAAAAAGATACATCTTCTCACCTATAGAAAATCTCTTCTTGTTCTGCTCCATATATAACCTCCTTCCCCCAATTACATTAACCCCATAATAAGTAACCATTAATTCTTCCTAAACTCAAGAAGCTCCAATCCCTCATTGTGTTCAAGAACCGTGTTAATTGTCCACTGATTTGTAAATAAAAGAAGTGGATTACCTTTCATATCCTTAACCTTCTTAACTTCATTAACTCGTTTTAACGAATTAACATCAGTAGAAGGATCTTTAATCCATCTTATAAAATTATACGGAAGCGGTTCAAGCTTAATTTCGCAACCGTACTCGTTCTCAAGTCGGTATTTGAGTACCTCAAACTGAAGAACACCAACAACTCCCACAATTATCTCGCTCATTCCTGCTGTATATTCCTGGAATATCTGAATAGCACCTTCCTGAGCAATCTGTGTAACTCCCTGTACAAACTGCTTACGTTTCATTGTATTCATCTGCACTACTCTACAGAAATGTTCCGGTGCAAATGTAGGAATACCTTCATATTCAAACTTCTTACCCGGTTGACATAATGTGTCACCAATTGAGAAAATACCCGGATCAAAAACACCTATAACGTCACCGGCATAAGCCTCATCAACAACCTTTCTGTCCTGAGCCATGAGCTGCTGTGGCTGTGAAAGCTTCATTTTCCTCTTACTCTGAACATGATATATATCTTTGCTCGCATCGAATCTTCCTGAACATATTCTCATAAATGCAATTCTATCACGATGCGCCTTATTCATGTTTGCCTGAATCTTGAATACAAACGCCGAAAAATCTTCACTCATCGGGTCAATAAGACCTTCATTGGACATTCTCGGAAGAGGCGATGTTGTCATCTTCAGGAAATGGTTAAGAAACGTCTCTATACCAAATGTATTAAGTGCAGAACCGAAAAATACCGGTGAAAGTTCACCTTTATCAACCTTTTCCTGATCAAGAGGCTCGCTCGCTCCATCAAGAAGCTCCACTTCCTCCATAAGTTGATTATATAATTCCTCACCAATATCGTTCTTCAACTGTTCGTCATCAATTGAATAATCCGTTTCTTCAGCCTTCTTAGCTCCTCCTGTTGACACAGCCTGGAACTTAGATACAACCCTTGATGCTCTGTCATACACACCTTTAAATTGTTTACCTGAACCAATAGGCCAGTTAACCGGGCAAGTCTGTATACCCAATACTGTCTCTATATCGTCAAGAAGTTCAAATGTGTCTTTCGCATCTCTATCCATCTTGTTGATGAATGTAAATATAGGTATATGTCTCATAACACAGACCTTAAAAAGCTTGATAGTCTGTGCCTCAACACCTTTAGATGCATCTATTACCATCACGGCAGAATCTGCCGCCATTAAAGTTCTGTAAGTATCCTCGGAAAAGTCCTGATGTCCGGGGGTATCAAGGATATTAATGCAATATCCATCATACTGGAACTGTAACACAGAGGAAGTTACCGAAATACCTCTCTCCTTCTCTATATCCATCCAGTCCGAAACAGCATACTTCGAATTAGCCTTACCTTTAACCGAACCTGCGGTATTAATCGCACCACCAAAGAGAAGAAACTTCTCTGTGAGCGTTGTCTTACCCGCATCCGGATGTGAAATTATCGCAAATGTACGACGTTTCTCTATTTCTTTCTTTATATCTGACATATTATCATAACTCCAAAATATTATAATTTGCTGTTTAATTAAGTTTTACGAGCGAAACTTCTAATTGTTTTAAAGCGTCTCTAATGATTGCAGTTCCAACGCAGGCAAGCAGCACAAGGCATGCCCTGTCTCTAAGCTCATGCTTTGCATTCGCTAAGAGAGAGGGGATTTCGCCCGTTTTGAGCGCAACGGTACTAAGATCGTACTACGTACTCACTAATTACCGGCGGTCAAAGAGGACCTGCTTATGGATACTGCAACATAATTCGACGCCTGATATACGTTTCGAAGTTTCACAAAAAATGTCCCTAAACGGACGTGGTGCGCGACTCGCCTTCGGCTCGCATCAGCTGACTTGATTCACTTTCCTACACGAACGGAACAGCGTGGGATTATCTGTGCATGTAATATCCTGTGACATCTGAAAGACACTTAGAGTTTGTTGGTATGCCGTGAGTACATAAGCGAATGCCTGACATGGATGTCAGGCAAGGCATGTTGAGACAGGATGTCGAATCCATAGCCGGTCGCGTATTATAAGAAAGTGTAGTCGGCATACTTACAAACTCTTAGCGTCTTTCACCTGGATACAGGATATTCATGTATCTGATAATCCATACGCGTCCGTTACATATAAAAAGTACATTAAACAGCAATTTACTTCGCAACAATATTTACGATTTTGCCCGGTACGTATATCTCTTTGATGATATTAAGTCCGGCAAGCTTATCTGCAATAGCCTCTTTTCCTTTGGCAAGTACAGCATCCTTAGCTTCATCGGCAGCAATATCAATAGTTCCTTTAGTCTTTCCGTTAATCTGAACAGGAATTGTAATAACATTATCGTTAATCTTGTCATCATCGTACTCAGGCCAGCCTGCAGCAAATACAGACTCTGTTCCTCCAAGCTGTTCCCAAAGTTCCTCTCCTACATGAGGTGCAAACGGAGCTATAAGTCTAACCATTGTCTTAAGTGTCTCGCGATCGACACCTGTAGTTTTGGTAAGTTCAACAAACTTGTTGTTATACTCCATGAAACCTGATATTACCGTATTAAATGAGAAACTTTCAAGACGTGTTGTAATAACATGTGTAAGCTTATGACGAAGCTTAACAAGTTCTTCTGTCTCAGGTACATTTTTCTCAATATTGTTCGTTACCATTGTATAGAATCTTGCAAGGAAACGATATACTCCATCAATTCCTCTGTCATCCCAAATCGAATCAAGCTCCGGTGGTCCGATAAAGAGCTCGTAGAGACGAAGCGCATCGCAACCGTAATCTCTTACCATATCATCAGGTGAAACGATGTTACCAAGTGATTTACTCATCTTTGTGGCAGCGCCTGTATCTTTATCACGACCACAAATCATACCCTGATTGAACAGCTTGGTAAACGGCTCTTCAAAGTCAACTACACCGATATCATACAAGAATTTTGTGTAGAAACGAGAGTAGAGCAAATGAAGTACCGCATGCTCAACACCACCAATGTACATATCAACAGGAAGGTACTTATGTGCCTTCTCCTTATCAACCAATGCTTTATCATTCTTGCTGTCAACGTAACGAAGGAAATACCATGAGGAACCTGCCCACTGAGGCATTGTGTTTGTCTCACGTTTTGCAGGCTTGCCACACTTAGGACAAGTAGTATTAACCCATGAATCAATAGCTGCAAGAGGTGACTCACCTGTTCCTGTAGGCTCATACTTCTCAACATCAGGAAGTAATACCGGAAGCTGATCTTCAGGTACCGCTACTGCGCCACAATCAGGACAGTGCACAATAGGGATTGGCTCACCCCAATAACGCTGACGAGAGAATACCCAATCACGAAGCTTATAATTAACAGTCTTTTTACCATATCCAAGCTTCTCTATCATCTCAGGTGCTTCACGCTTAAGTTCTGCAGACTCTCTTCCGTTCCATTCACCTGAATTAATCATCGTTCCTTTAGCCTCTGTATATGCCTCGGTCATATCCGGAATCTCCTTACCATCCTCGGCAATAACCTGAATGATAGGAAGGTCAAACTTCTTAGCAAATGCAAAGTCTCTGTCATCATGAGCAGGTACACACATGATTGCACCTGTACCATAATCTGCAAGTACATAATCAGAAAGCCAGATTGGTGTCTTTGCTCCATTTAACGGATTGATAGCATAAGAACCTGTAAATACACCTGTCTTTTCCTTATCCTGCATACGATCTACATTAGATTTCATCGAAGCATCATAGATATACTTCTCTACCGCTTCTCTAGTCTCATCAGTTGCAAGCTTAGCAGCCAATGCATGCTCAGGTGCAAGTACCATAAATGTTGCTCCGTATAATGTATCAGGTCTTGTTGTATATACGGTAATACTTTCATCCATACCATCAACCGCAAAATTAACCTCAGCACCGTATGATTTACCTATCCAGTCTGTCTGCATCTTCTTAACCTTTTCAGGCCAATCAAGCTTATCAAGGTCTGAAAGGAGTCTATCTGCATAAGCTGTAATTTTAAGCATCCACTGACGAAGGTTCTTCTTGGTTACCTCACTGTGACAACGCTCACATTTACCATCAACAACCTCTTCATTTGCAAGACCTGTCTTACATGACGGACACCAGTTAATAGGCATCTCTTTCTCGTAAGCAAGACCTTTTTCAAACATCTTAACAAAAATCCACTGTGTCCATTTATAGTAGTTAGGATCAGTAGTGTTAACTTCTCTGTCCCAATCATATATAGCAGCAATCTCATTAATCTGCTTCTTAATGTTAGCAACATTCTCTGCTGTAGAAATTGATGGATGAATTCCATGCTTAATAGCATAGTTCTCCGCAGGGAGACCAAATGCGTCCCAGCCCATCGGATGAATGAGATAATACCCCTGCATCATTTTGTAACGGCTCCAAACGTCCGAAATAACGTATCCTCTCCAATGTCCTACGTGAAGACCATTACCTGAAGGATATGGGAACATATCGAGACAGTAATATTTTGGCTTCTTACCGTCTTCTACATTAACGGGATTCTTCTCCCATTTTTCTCTCCACTTTCCTTCAATCAACCGATGATTATATGATGTTGCCATCTTGTTGTTCCTCCTTAATATGTCAAAAAAATATAAAACTGTATTAACTATAATATTTTACCTATAAGCAATATATTTGTCAAGGATTGCCACGCATTATCAAGGGTTTGAGCACAAAAAATGACTGCCGACCAGCAGTCATTCTTAAAAATTATTCTTTCCCTTCGAAGGTCACATAATTACCTTCATGTTTCTTACTTATGTAGGTTCCTTGGTCAGCTCTCTTGTATAGTTCATCAAAAGAATATGTGTCGCCCGTCTGATAGAATGCGACTCCCATACTTACGCATATTTTACGTCCCTTTAATTCTTCAATCTCTATCTGATTAATATTATCAAAGAATCTGTCTATAATAGGCTTACCCATCTTCTCATTCATAACGGTAGGCGCATATGCCGCAAACTCATCTCCACCAAGTCTTAGCACAACGTCATTACCTCTAAATGATCGTTTCAAACAATTAGCAATTTCAATAAGAACTTTGTCACCTGCACCGTGTCCATAGTTATCATTGATTGATTTGAACTTATCAGCATCCAACAAACAGAACATTCCACCTCGTCCATTCTCAATCATTTCACGAATCTTTGTCTCGCCGCCACCTCTGTTAAGAATTCCCGTCATACGGTCTGTCTCTGACAGATACTGAAGATTATCACGTTGTCTCTTCTCCTCATCTATCGCCTCAACCATGTATAATACTCTGTGAAGGGTTCCGTCATCATTATTATCTACCGAAACAAATCTCGCACGGAACCACATGTTGTTATCATTAAGGAACTCCTGAGTAACCGTACCTGTCGACTTAAGACGTTCATCAAGAGTTGAAAGGTCAAGGAATGGTTCAAGCGACTTTTTGGAAATCTCAGCCGTCTTCATATCCATAACAAGCTTAAGTGTATCGCCTGCATGTTCTGAACCATTAAGCAACATCGTGCTTATTTCCGGAGTACTTGTTATCTCTTTAAATGTATCCGCATTAAGGTCAATCATATGCACAGTTCGATATATTGCCGATATAGAGCGAAGCTGTACATTAAGGCTTTCTGCCTCTGTACGCTTTTGTGTCAGCTTGATAAAAATAGCACTAATCACACCAACAAAGAATATAAGCACAATGAAGAAGATGAAATACAAGCCTCTTAACGGTCCGTAAAGACTGTTCTCATTCATAACAGTAAGTGCATACCAATCATCTCCGATCGGCGCCGAAAATACCATGTACCTGACACCGTTATATTGTGCAACGAAGTTCTTATCCTTAGTTTCAAACAATTTCTTGGCAACGATATTACCAAGTGTTCCTGTACCATTAAGATAAGATTGTCCAACCTTTGACTGAGCAGAATGAGCAACAACCGTTCCATCTCCTGACAACACCAATGCATAATTGCCCTCACCTTTCGGAACTCGATCTTTGGTTATTTTTTGTATGTCATCCAACACAACATCAACTGATACCACACTCTTGCCATCATTTAACATTTTACTGACAGACATTACCATGCTTCCTGTCTGCATATCAAGATAAGGCGAAACAAAAGCAATATCACCATCCGATTCTATTGCAGCCTTATACCAATCTCTCGTTTCAGGTACATAATCATCATCAGGAACCCAGCCGGATCCATCGAGATATTCTCCATTGATGTACCCATAAATTCCTGTGAAATCCATACCTACAGCGTTCGTATATACTTCCGTCTGCTCTGTAAGATATGCCGTAATCTGTTCCTCTGTAAATCCATCCACCATCATCTTATCAAGTACATACGTTGTAAGTTCGATGGCATTAACACTGTCCTCAATTATCGAAGTTGTCTTAATGGCTGATTGTTCAACATCATTTTGTTGAGAATCTATCAGATTACTTCTCGAGCTACGAAAAAGCGCATAAAAGTTCAAAAACAAAAGCACAGAGAATGCAATTATCGCCAAACCAAACAGATGCGCATACGCTATTATTGATTTTTGCGATGTTTTCCAATATTTATCCATAACTTCCCCTTAAAAAATTACATAATTATGTGCCTATTGTATCACTATTAGTAAAAATAAACAACAAAAATATATAAATTCAGTAATTATATTACCATGTATTATGTAAACTAAAAGACTGCGTACCATATTCAGTAATACGCAGTCTAAAACATCATTTAATAGTTGGATCTGTAGGATCCCAAGTATGTCCGGAAGACAATTTCTTAATTGTCGGTTTATCAAATGGACCCGGATTCTTCTTATTATTGTATATCTCTACTTTGGTTCCAACATTACAGTTGTCATATATCCATTTACAATCACCGGCTCTCATACGAACACATCCATGAGAAGCCATCGTTCCAAGCTTGTTGTAAGCAGATACGTTAAGCGACTTCTTATCTCTTTCTTTGTCGTAATAAACCGAATGGAATAAAATATCCGTGGTCAAGTGCATGCACCACTGTCCCCAGCACGGTCCCATAAGTTCATGCCATCTGAGTTTATCTTTGATTGTAAATGAACCCTTCGGTGTTTCTTTACCGGCTGAACAGATAAAAGCAACAACAGGAATAGTGAATCCTTTATCTCCGTCTTTGGCATATACTGTGACACAACTTGCCTTTCTGTTAACTCTTATAAAGTATTCCTTCTTCTGAGATTTGGTAAGTTTTTTTCTGACATCCTGCATAAGTTGTCCTTTTGTGTTAAAGAAAAACTTATACTTACCAACATAATTCCAATCTTTTAATGCTTTGTATGTTTCTTTATCAAAATAATATCTTTTACCCTTATCGTTTCTGTACCATCCGCTTTTTAAAGACGCATCATTTTGTATGCAATAATACTCGCCGGAGAACTTAACAACACCTTGTTTTTCGCATCTTTCTCCGCCTTTTTTCACGAAATAATACGCCCTATCCTCAGACGTATATACACCATATAAAGCAAAATGTTCTTCACTAAAATAATAGAACTTTTTACCAACCTTCTGCATTCCGGTATCGGTAAACAACTTACCCTTTTTATCGAAATAATAAAGTTTTCCGTCAATAACATTCCAACCTGTTACTTTCTCATCTGCATCATAATAAGCTGTTTTCTTTTTATTCCAATACTGACTTATACCGTCAGTTGTAAATTCCGGAACATCCTCATCTAATGCTTTCGCACATTGATAGACCTGTGTTGCCCCTGCCTGTGCATCTACAACCGATTCCGTTGTAGCCTCATTTTCTTTAGTTTCACGTGTACTCTTTTCTTCCGAAGTGCTTTGCGTATCCTGTTGTGTTGTGGCCGGCTGCGATGGAATGGTTATCTCCTTTGCGTTTACTTTTCCACCACTTGCCAACATTATTGCAAGCGCCAGCGAAACCGATATTATGTCAACTATTTTTCTGCACCTCATTGCTTTAATTCCTCCATAAAAACACATTTCTACTTTATTTTTATCACTTTAACGCCACTGTATTTTCCGTACTTTCTGACATTCCCTGACGTTTTATATGCACGTACTTTTACATAGCAGCTCTTTTTCTTCTTAAGTTTTTTAAGTGTCACTTTATTAGTAAATGATGTAACATTCTTCGCCTTCTTAAAGTTCTTGTTGTCCGAGTATCTTATTTGATATCCGGAAGCACCTTCAACAGCATCAAACGTTACTTTTATCTTCTTGCCCTTAATCTTCTTAAGTTTTAATCCTTTTACTTTAACAGGCATTGTAAGATCACTGTCAGTCT
Source organism: Lachnospiraceae bacterium (assembly GCA_024698145.1). Lineage (GTDB taxonomy): Bacteria > Bacillota > Clostridia > Lachnospirales > Lachnospiraceae > CAG-590. Next base: position 31,389 of record JAILRO010000044.1, on the reverse strand, counting down.
GTGAACCTGTCGAACCGCTTCTGCTTTTGTATTGAGCAAACACCCACTTACCGGCTTCCGATAAATCAGATGTTGACCAACCGCTTTTCTTCGATGTACCTGATTTAAGTAACGCTGAAGTTTCTGACTTATTGCTCAAACTCCACGCAAAATAACTTATACCATTTGCATCTAACATGTCAAGCCATTTTTTCGCTTCTGCTTTGTCAAGGTTACCGTCACCACTCGCCGGAGAGAGTCCATATTCTGTAACCATAATCGGAAGACCCTTGTCTATGGCCTTTTTTAATTTGTCGCGATAACTGTCTTTGTGCGTTGCCGAATAAAAATGAAGCGTGTACATTACATTATCGTACGGCAAAGGATTATCAGCAGCAACATCCACATCCTGAGACCATGTAGGTGTACCGACAATAATAATCGAGTTAGGTGAATTGGCTCTGATTACAGGTATGATTTCCTTGGCATACTTGGTTATATCACTCCAACTTGTCCCTCCGTTTGGTTCGTTGCAAATCTCATAAAGAACATTATCATAACCTGCATATTTTTTGGAAATCTCATCAAAAAACTTTTTTGCCTGACTCTTGTATTTATTCGGATTCTGGTCATTTAATATATGCCAATCTATTATTACATACATATTATTGGCAGTTGCAGCTTTTACTCCGGTGTCTATTCTTTCCTTAAGAACTCTTTGGACTTCGCTTTGTGATTCGCCCGCACCTGCTTTATCACAATAGCCAAAATATTCTGTAGTATACATCGCAAGTCTTATCGCATCCACATTATAATTATTCTTAAGCGTTGCATATGCCTCTGTTGAAATATACGGATATGCAACATCCCAGTTTATTCCATGCGTACTCACACCACGAAGGATTACTTTCTGTCCTGTTTTTGTACTGGCAAGCCCCACTCCGGACACTTTAAGCGCACCATCGTTTGCATAATCCGCAGCATGCGCTTTAATTCCTGTTAATCCGATAAATGCAACTGCGCATAGTGCAACCGCAAGTTGACATAATATTCTTTTAAAGCTTTTCTCCATCCTGCACCTCTCACAATACTATTAACTTATAAAATGACCATCATTTGCAAAGTAGTATGAAACTCCTTTAATTGTAGTAAGACCTTTAACCATAACACCCTTCTTTGTGAAGTAGTAACGCTTCTTCTTGATAGTCTTCCAACCGGTCTGCATAACACCCTTCTTATTGAAATAGTAACGCTTCTTCTTGATAGTCTTCCAACCGGTCTGCATTGCACCTTTCTTGTTAAAATAATACTGTTTCTTTGAGATTTTTCTCCATCCGGTTAACATAACTCCTTCTTTATTGAAGTAGTATTTTTTACCCGATATTTTCCGCCATCCGGTTAACATAACTCCTTTTTCATCAAAACAGTATGTGCTTCCTTCAATAACCTGCCAGCCTGTAACAGGTACACCTTGCATATTGAAGTAATACTGCTTTCCATCTATTTTTTGCCAACCGACAGTCAATGAAATTCCTTTATCATTAAAGTAATACTTGAATCCGTTTATTTCCTGCCAACCTGTAAACATCCAACCATTTTCATTGAAATAATATGTATTACCGTTTATGTTCTGCCAACCCGTAAGCATAACACCGTTTGATTTGAAGCAGTACGTATTACCGCCAATTTTCTGCCAACCGGTAAGCATTGCTCCTTCACTGTCAAAATAGTATTTATTGCCGCTTATTGTAGTAAACCCTTTTACACGTTTGCCATCGGCACCCAAATAATATATTTTACCATTCTCGGTATAGAATTGGTTAGCTAAAAGTTTTCCTTCATCATAATGAACAACCGAGCCATCCGAAGATGTAATATCACCCTCCATAACAACCGAAACTTTAAATGCTGCCGTAGGTCCATCATAAGATATTGCCTTGACAGTAACCGTTCCCGGCGCAACTGCAACAATCACACCATTAACATCTACTCGAAGTACCGACTCATCACTGCTTGTCCAGGAATATATTCTTTTATTCGTTGCATCTGTTGGGCTAACAGTTGCTTTCAACTGTCCTTTTTCATACACATATGCACCATTCTGCATTGTTATGTGCAAAGTGTTTGTACCTGTGATTGTAACCGATTCTACCGGAACCATAAACGGATCATCCGGCAAAGCGTAAGTATAAACCGATTGCTCTGTTATATTATTATCTAATACTTCCTGTCTGTTTCTTGTGGCATATGACAACGTATCACCGCTTACAGCCAATCCATATATCTCTTCTTCATCCTCAAGGCTTGGCTTATAAAGTTCTCCTTTTTCTCCGTTCTTATACTTATAAGCATATAACGATTTCTGATCATGGTACACAACATAATTCTTTGTGAGCGCAAGTTTTGCGGCATTTACGTAATTCCATGAATCTGTAGTCTCAAGCGAAAGGTCTGTAGTCTCTTCCTTATCTTCTGTGTTTATTCCGTCACGTTTGCAAAGTTTGCCATCCGAATTGATATAATATAACTTACCCTCATGATAAAATATTCCGCTGTTTATTCCACACCAGAAGTAGTGGTCAAATTGTGTTCCATTGCATTCCCTGTCCGACTTTTCCAAAGAATTATGGTTAGCAAAATTGCGACCTCTTAACAGATAATTGTGTCTGACATTACCAAGTGTATCCCAATTAGGATCATCCCATGTACAATCAACATTGTATCCTTCACCATCAATGGTAATTGTATTCCATACATGAGAAGATGTAGTTGCAAATCCTATATTATCACAACCTGCTTCTTCCATAAGATACTTAAATGCTAGCGAATATCCCTGACAAACCGCCTTTTTGCATATCAGCGCACCGTAAATATCATAGTCAGATTCAGTATAATTAGTCTGTCCACCCGTCTGCTCCTGCATATACGCACTATAATCATATTCTACATTCAAACAAAGATAATCGTGAATAAGCAATGCTTTTTCTGCCGTCGTCATATTAGCTTTTACCGCAGTCGCTAACACCTCATCTCTTTTATCTTCAATTACCTTTTTCTTTGCTTTTATATCCGCTTTATCAACTGCCGTGTATCCTGTAACATTTCCGTTGTCATCTTTGATTTTCTTCTGATTCTCATAAAATCCAAGACATTTTTTAACAATTTCAGTACCGTCATCTGTCGAAGTTTTTGTAACACCATATTTCTGCCCAATATAAAACAGTTCAGGATTACTATTAACCACGTCAGATATTACTTTCTTAAACTCATCCTTCGTAAGTTCATATTCACTGACATCTATCTCCAAATCACAGTTACGCATCGCTAATAAAAGTTGGGCCGCACAGGCTTTCTTTCGCTCATCTAACGAAACAGTTTCCGTGGTGTTCTCACTTTCATTACCGTTAAGATAACTTATCAATTCTTCGTCATCGAAAGAATAATCTTCATCCGGTACAACAAAATCACCCTCTTGTATGAGTTGAATATTCTGCTCTTCAATTACTGACTTTTGTGCTTTAACAGCACTTGCAGGCATCATAACCGCCAACCCCGATACAAGAAACATAGCCGCACAAGCATAATATCTTTTCCTCATAATATCTCCTCCTATGACAAAAGGAACTTTATCCATTAAATGTCATTTTAATCAACAAAGTTCCTCTAATGTGTTCTATTTCCCCTGATTAGTCTGTGTAGGTTCTTCAGTCTTCTTATCATCTGTAAACTGGTCACCAACACCTGTTTCATTTGTTATTGCATTACTAATTCTCTCTACCTCTGACGAAGGTTTGTATTCATTGTCAGTCGGATACAAAAATTCGTGAAGGTTCTTAACATTACTAAGCAAATTGGCAGGAACAACAACGCTTCCCTTGCTTCCCAGATTCGGTGTTGTATTCGAAAGAGGGAATCCAATATTCTCTGTAAGTTCATAACCGGCCAAATCTTTAGCCAAAGATAAAATCTGTTTTCTTGAAAGATTAGTTGCAACAAGAGGTAACACTTCATCAATTGCATTGTTAAGTGTAGAGAGATCTGAATCTTTTGCTTTCTTAACCATCGCTGTTATTACAGCTCTCTGTCTCTGTGTTCTTTCAAAGTCTCCATTTCCGACCTTACGAATTCGTGCGTAAGCAGTTGCCTGTGTACCATTAAGCGTCTGTTCACCGGCAGACCATACACCCTCCGAAGCAATTCCCGTTACCCGAACCTGTTCCTCCAAATTATGATTAAGATTATTAATCTCCTTTGACTTAACATCAATTGTTACGCCACCTAAAGCATCTATAGCCTTGGTAAGTGCCTTAAAATCAACAGCAACGTAATCTTTGATATTAAGATCTAAGTTCTTATTAAGAGTTTCCATCGAACATGTAGGTCCTCCATAAATATAGGCATGAGTAACCTTCTCTGTTGAATTAGAGTTATTCGAAAGTTCAAGGAAACAATCTCTGTATACAGACGCAAGTCTGACTTCCTTTGTCTTATTATCAATACTTGCAATTATTACTGCATCACTATGGGCAACTCCCGAGTTGGTCATATCTCCGCCTTCTCTTGCATCAAGTCCAAACAGTGCAATTGTTGTATAATCTTCTTCCATTGCATCTGTTGCCGCATCACTGACATCTATTTCTTCCTTATTGATTGAATCATCCTCAACCACCATGTCTAACTTGCTATTGACGTAATACCATGCAAAACATGCAACCAACACCAAAAGTACTATTACCTCTATTAAAAGAATAAGTCCAAGTTTCTTGCCCTTCTTCTTTTTTCTTGCTTTACTCATTAAAATATTCCTCCTATAGTCTTACATACGATTACTCTACAGTAACCGATTTGGCAAGGTTTCTTGGCTTATCTACGTCAAGACCCTTAGCAACCGATACATAATATCCGAATAACTGAAGCGGAACTACCGCAAGTGACGGTGTAAAGCACGGATGCGTATTCGGAATATATACTGTGAAATCAGATGTATCTTCAATAGCAAAATTACCCTTATTGGTAAGCGAGAAGATATATCCGCCTCTTGTTCTTACTTCAACGATGTTACTTATCATTTTCTCATAAAGATCAGGCTGTGTAACAACAGAAACTACAAGTACGCCATCCTCTATAAGTGAAATTGTTCCATGTTTAAGTTCGCCTGCCGCATAAGCTTCAGAGTGAATGTACGAAATCTCCTTAAGCTTAAGTGAACCTTCAAGAGATGTAGCATAATCGCAACCTCTTCCAAGGAAGAAAACATCTTTTGCATTAGCATATTTGCTGGCGAACCACTGTATTCTCTCTTTGTCGCCGAGTATCTCCGAAATCTTATCCGGAAGCTTAGTAATCTCAGCAACAAGCTCATTCATTTCCTCTTCACTTATTGTCTCTCTTGTGCTTGCAAACAACATAGCAAGCATATAAAGTGAAACAAGCTGTGTACTATATGCCTTGGTTGTCGCAACAGAAATCTCCGGTCCTGCATGAGTGTACATTACATTATCTGCTTCTCTCGCAATTGTAGAACCAACGACGTTAACAATACCAAGAACCTTTGAGCCTAACTCCTGTGCTTTTCTAAGGGCCGCGAGTGAATCTGCCGTTTCTCCGGACTGGCTTATTATTATCGTCATTGAATCCGGCTCAATAATCGGATCTCTGTAACGAAACTCTGACGCAAGATCAACCTCAACCGGTATTCTTGTAAGCTTCTCAATAATGTATCTACCGGTCACACCCACATGATAAGCAGAACCACAACCTACAATATATATTCTCTTAAGTTTCTTAATATCTTCTTCTGTCATATTAAGTTCTTCGATTACAACCTTACCATCTTTTATTCTTGGACTGATTGTATCCGCAACAGCCTTAGGCTGCTCGTATATTTCTTTGAGCATGAAATGCTCGTATCCGCCCTTCTCGGCAGCTTCGATATCCCATTCTATCGTCTTGGTTTCTTTTGTAATCTTCTCAAGGTCCTCATTGAAGAAAGAAATACCTTCTCTTGTAAGCTCGCATATTTCCTGATTCTCAATAAAATAAACCTCTCTGGTGTATTTAAGTATTGCAGGAACATCCGATGCAATAAAATTACCCTTTCCAGACTGACCTACAACAAGCGGCGAATCCTTACGAACAGCAAAAAGCTTATCAGGGAAATCCTTAAATATAATACCAAGTGCATATGATCCCTGAACTCTGTGCATAACCTTCTGTACTGCTTCTAACGGGTTGCCCTTGTAATAATAATCAAGATAATGAGCCACTACTTCTGTATCTGTTTCTGAAGAAAACTCATATCCTCTGCTTATAAGTTTCTCTTTCAAATGCTGATAATTCTCGATAATTCCATTATGAACAACGGCAATCGTCTTATCCTTGTTATAATGCGGATGCGCATTAGCAACGGAAGGTTCTCCGTGTGTTGCCCATCTCGTATGTCCGATTCCAAGCGTTCCTTTTAATGATTTGCCATCACCGGTCAAATCTCTCAACGCCTGAAGTCTTCCTTTAGCTTTAACAACTTCTATATCCTTATCGCCGAAAACTGCAAGTCCGGCTGAGTCATATCCTCTGTACTCGAGCTTAGCAAGTCCATCCAAAAGTATAGGTGCCGCCTGCTCATTACCAATATAACCTACGATTCCACACATAAAATGTCCTCCTGTTTGTTTTTCATTGTCAAACACAAATCAACGAGAATTATAACACTTCCGTAATTTTTTTACAATAGAACTAAAGCGTATAATTCTTATGAAATTCTTAATATTATCTGTCAAATATATTTAAGTACACCTTTAACTGCGTAACAGCAGAAATAGTAAAATGCTTTTACCGGTGATAAACCGATGTATCGATATACACCGTATGTCATCCGTGCCGACTTAAACTTATTATTTGACTTCGAGCCCTTAACCATACGATATTTCAACATAGGCTCATTGATACCATAAGCAACATTACCGTCCTTCAATATTGAAAGCCACATGATGTAATCTTCATGAAGACGATCATTAACCATAGGATACTTCCTTGCAACCTCGGTAAGCACCATAGATGCTGACGTGTTAATTACATTGCCGGTAAGTAGCCTCTTATATGTTATCTTCTCCGGAATATTTATGCATTTACCGGACAGATTACCATCTTCATCCATAAGTTCTCGTCCTGTAGATGTAAGTACTGCACCGTTCTCTTCCATAAATGATAACTGAACGCTTAATTTGTCCTCCGTCCAATAATCATCAGCATCCAAAAAAGCAACATACTTGCCACGTGCCATCTTCACACCGAGATTCCTATTATATGCAACGCCCTTGTTTGTTTCATTTTTCACATACTTAATGCGTGCATCGTCCATATAACTTTTCACAATAGATGAAGTTTTATCGGTAGAATTGTCGTCAACAATTATGCATTCCAAATCCACCTTTTGTGCAAGCACAGATTCTATCGCTTTGCCTATATATCGTTCACAATTATACACAGGTATAATGACAGATACCGAAATATTATCCATAATTATTTATCCCAAATCATAACTGTTTTACCGATAAGCTTATGAATATCCTTCTCAAATGCTCTTGAAATATCCTTAAGCTCACGTATCACAATCTGCTCACCTACTATATTCTCAAGGTAATCTACAACTTCAGGTTTTTCACTGTATAGATTGACAAGCTTTACAAAATCTTCTCTTCCGCTTCTGCTACTTCCTACAAGTTTGAGTCCTTTCTCAAGAATCATTCTTGTATTAATCGGCGCAAGATCTTCAGACACGCCAAGGATTCCTATAGTTCCTTGCGGATTAATATAATCAATTATCTGATTGATTGCCTTGTGTGCAGCGCCACCGCCAACACATTCAAACGCATGGTCCATAGAAAAATCATCCGGTATCGAATTAACCAGATATGTTCCATCCGCAAAAGTAAAGTCCTGAAGTTTGGATTCATTTACACCAAATACATATACTTCTGTTTCCGGATACATAGTTTTTAACAAAAGTGATGTAATATAGCCAAGGTTACCGTCACCCCATACGCCTATTCTTCTTCTTCTCTCATGTGCAGTATCCATAAATCTTCCAATAGAATGAAGACTTACACTCACAAGTTCACTAAAAGCAGCAACTGTATGATTGATTCCTTCCGGAAGTTTAACCAATCTATCCGGGGTAGTCTGAACATACTCCTGCAAAAATCCATCCGTACCACTTGCACGGAATCTCGAACTTCTAAGATAATTCTCTGCAATTATATCATCTTCTTCACAAGGAAGATTTGGAATCATAACTACATAATCACCAACATTAAACTCGCCGGTAGGATCATACATAACTTTACCTATAGCTTCGTGAATAAGTGCCATAGGAAGTTTCTTTCTTAATATTTCTTCCGGACGCGTTCCTTGATAGTATCTTTGGTCCGCATTACAGATTGAAAGGTGTGTAGGACGCACAATAACATTCTCTTTGTCAAACACAATATCCTTGTATACTAATTCAAACTGTCTCGGTCTTTTTAACTGATATACAGCATTTAACATATTACATGCCTCCTAACAATGACTCTGCAACCTTAAGATCATATGGGTATGTAATCTTAATGTTGGAAACCTCTCCTTCAACAAGGTGTACACTATCACCTTTTATAACAAGTATTTTACATGCATCAGTAAGTATTGTCTTCTCCGAAGGTGTAAGTGATTCGTAAAGTTCTCTAAGTCTCTTTGCTTTAAATGACTGAGGAGTCTGTCCCTGATACATAACGGAACGATCAGGAATATTTGTTATAAGCTTGTGATCTGTACTCTCAACTATTGTGTCTGTCGCAGGAATTACAGTATCACATGCACCAAACTCCTTTGCATAACGAATATTTTCCTCAAGAATTCTATGAGTTACAAACGGTCTTACGGAATCATGAGTAACTATTATTGTCTCATCATCAAGAAGACCTTCCTTCTCAATATATGCAATTGCATTCATGATAGTTTCATTTCTAGAAGCTCCCCCCTCAATTACAACTATATTGTCATAATTGGGAATGTTCTTTTTAATAAGATCCTGTGTGTGCTTAATCCACTGTTTTGGTGACAACACAAGTATCTTCTCAAACTCTGAATTAACAGCAAATTTCTCAATCGTGTGAACTATGATTGGTTTGCCGCCAATCTCCATAAACTGCTTTGGTTTTTCTACGTTACCCATACGGGTTCCGATTCCTCCTGCAAGCACTACTCCAAAAACATTACTGCGTTCCATTGTTTTACCTCCTGTATTAAACAAACCTCTTATTGTTATATTGCATTTATATAGTCAAGAATCCTTTTAGTTGCGTGGCCATCACAGCCATTCATATACAACTCTTTAAAATGATTCAGACGTTCATAATCAAACTTATCTATATTATCAATTGCATCAACGAGCTCCTTCATATTGTCGCAAACCGGCCCCGGCACAAACTTTTTGTAAGAATAATAAAAGCCTCGTTCCTTCTCATATTCATCAATATCATATGCAAAGAAAATTATCGGTTTATTCATAAGAGAATATTCAAACACTACCGACGAATAATCAGTGATACAAATATCTGACGCAATTATCAAATCCTCAATTGTTATATCAGCACCGGCATTAACACAAAAATCCTGAAAATCTTTTGGTATCGCCAATCCGTCTTTAACAAACGGATGATTCTTAATCAAAAAAACGTATTTATCACGGTACTTCTCAAAACTTTTTATATCAAAACAATCCGGTCCCTTTGCCTTATCAATACTTCCGCGAAATGTCGGCAGATATGTTATTATCTGCTTTCCTTTGACATCAATCGGTAGATTACTTAAATGATTCTTAGCCTTATTAATATAGCCCTCATCAAAATACATGTCAGTTCTTGAGACACCAAGTGGCTTAACAATTCCCGATTCCTGTGAAAGGCCAAATGCCTCCTCGTACGCCCAGCAAACCTCCTTACCACTTACAGTAACAAGGCTGTAATTCCTGTGTCCGGAATATCTATCAAGAGATTTTTTATCATCGCCAAAACTCTTATCGGCAACGCTATATCCCCACTTTTTGAAAGCGCCACAGGCATGCCACAATTGAATAAGTTGTGTTTCCTCTCTAAGTTTAAATGATCCAAAGAGACTGTTAGACTCATCCAAAAAAATATAAGATGCATCGCCAATATCATCAATAAGTTTAATGGATTTTTTGATTATTGTACCCCACGAAGAAGATGAAACCTTAAGAAAACATACATTAACCTCGTATCCCAATTTCTTAAATTCTTCATACAGCAACTTAAAGTTGTCTGTTATATAATCTTCGTGAGTTTCTACAAAAACAACCTTCCTGTTGTTAATCTTTTTTCTCGAAGATATTTTGTACCGACACGGATATATCAATCCAAAAACTATACGTTTTACTATGCTTCTAAACATTAATTTTCCTCATATTATCATTACCGTAATCTGATAACACCCAATTAATTATTGTATCATACATCTTGTTTATTAACAAGTAAACCAAAAAGCTTACTTTGTCACCGCCTCTATTCTTTTGCAAACATGTTCGGTTGCTTTTCCTGTTTCATATGAACCCAAGTCCTGCAAGTGCTTGTCCACATCACTACAGTAAGCATTCATCTTTTCGGAATCATTTAACAAACAAATAATTTCCGAAACAACTTCTCTCAAATTACCGGATAACGGAAACGGCCACTCTTCCAAGCCGACATAGAAACCATTTTCTCTTGTATATTCCTTTCTGTCCGGTGCAAACAAAACGCAAGGTCTCTTCAAAAATGCATAGTCCCAAACACATGATGAATAATCCGTTATTAAAACATCCGCCGCACACAAAAGTTCCTGCATGTCCGGATAATCTTCAGCATAAATAACCTTGTCACCAATTACCTTAACGTTGGAAAGGTCGTTCTGATATCTGTGGTATCTACTAATAACATACCAGTTACCACCATTTAGATTTAACTGTTGTAATATATAATTAGCATCTAACGTAACATTCTTTTTTAAGTTTCTGTATGTAGGTGCATACAAAATTATCCGTCCATCTTCCGGAATATTATAAAAGTTCTTGACCTTCATAGCCGCCATATTAACATCACCGCTTATGAGCAAGTCGTTTCGTGGTGTACCGGCTTTGAAAACCTCGCCCTTGTATCCGTAAGTTGTTCGAATCATCTGTTCCTCTTGTGTCTTACAACTTGCAAGAAATAACTTCATATTCTTTGCACAAAATCTTGCGCGTTTTTGGGTAGCCCAATTAGCGTCAGCACGTTCATTTTCAACTTTCTTATAAGCTCCGCCACCATGCCAGGTATTGATAACATATTGGGATTTTCTAAATGGAAACCATGGAATATACGAACCATTAGAGACTATAACCTTTGCGGTCAATAACATAGGAAAAGAAGAAACAGCAAAGTGCTTCTTAACTTTCACCCCTTCTTCTTCCAAAAAATGATATTTTGCAGGATCTTTTACCATCCAGACATATTCGTACTTACCCGGATAGTTATCTCTCAAATATTGATAAATATACTTCGGGTTACACGAATAGTCGTAAACATTACCCCCGGTAAGTCCTGTAAATAATATTCTGTTTTTCTTAACAGGCTTAAGTCGCATTGGAAATGTTGCAATCTTAAAAGCCTCTGAAAAAATAACTTTCAAAAAAGCTTTGTTCATTATGGAAAATTACTCCTTCTTGCTTTTTATGGCAGTTATCTGACTTGGGTCGATTCCCTCCGTATTATCTTTCTGGAAAAGAATCTTAAACGTAAGCAAAATAAGCTTAATATCAAGCCATATTGAATAATTCTCGATATAGGTAAGATCGAGTTTTAACTTATCATATGGAGTAGTGTTATACTTACCATATACCTGTGCATATCCGGTAAGACCGGCTTTTACCTTAAGTCTGAAATCAAACTCAGGTATTATCTGTTGATACTGCTTGGCAATCTCCGGACGTTCAGGTCTTGGTCCTACCAAAGACATGTCCCCTTTGATTATATTGATAAGCTGTGGGAACTCGTCAAAGTGGCAAGCTCTTAAAACCTTACCGACAGGTGTTACTCTGTCATCGTTTTTCTTTGCAAGCTGTGCACCATCTTTCTCCGAATCCATCTTCATACTTCTGAACTTATAAATATTAAATATCTTGCCGTCGATTGTAAGACGTGGCTGTTTGTAAAGAATCGGACCGCCATCGTATATCTTAATAAGCAACGATATGATAATAAATAAAGGCATAAATATTACTGCTATCGGAACACTGATTACCAAATCAAGAAGTCTCTTGAAAATAATCTGATCACCGGAAAGTCCTTTGTTCCTTGAAAGATATAACGGGGTATCAAAAATATGAATATTGTCGGCACCTCTTAAGAGTATATCTGATATTTTAGGTGTAACATAAGTTCTTACACATTCCATGAAACATCTCTTAAGTATGATATTCCTTTCATATGCAGGGATATCATAAATCAATACCGCTTCATAATCCTTAACCATATCGCATACAGCCTCAAGCGGTTCCTCATTAAGATCTGCAATATCGCATATTTCGTACTTGTCCTGACGCGAGCTCATTTTCAATATCATATCATCAGGGTCTCTGTCATAGCAGACCAAAAGCATCTGTCTCGGTGGATACAATGCTGCATAAATAATCTTACATATAAGCACCCACAATAGAATGCATATCAACTGTACAAAAGTCATCTTGACTATCGGCGCTGAACTCAAATACTTTCTACTGATAAGCACGACCTGAACATATGCAACAACATTGGCGCTTACAAGCGACAATATCTGTGAATACAAAACATCCATAAGTCTTAAATATCCTATTTTGAAACCACCGTACAAATTGGTAAGCAAAAACAGAATAAGTCCATACATACCGATAACAGCCCAGTCACCACGACGGAAGAAAGGAATCTTTAACTGTTGTACATAAAATCCGTACCATACATAGGCAAACAAAAGCACATGTATAGCAAGTATAACAAAGCCCTCAAAGAAACTTATTACTCTTTTAAAACGCTCACGTTTTTTCATTATGAAAACTCCTCAAAGCGATATTAAATCGCATGTCCTTTACTCTTAATTACACTCACAACTTCATCAACATACTTCTTGCAAAGTTCATCGCTTGAAGCCTCTACCATTACACGAATAACAGGCTCGGTACCACTTTCACGAAGAAGGATTCTTCCATCATCACCAAGTGCTTCCTCAACCTTCTTAACAGCTGCAACAACATCAGCATCTTCTCTTGCTTCAGGCTTACTTTTAACCTTAACATTCTCAAGAAGCTGAGGATAAATCTTCAAATCTCTGAATAATTCAGAAGCCTTAACCTTCTTCTCAAGTATGACCTCCATGAGCTTGATTGATGTAAGTACACCGTCTCCGGTTGTTGCATACTTTGAGAAAATTATATGTCCACTCTGTTCGCCACCAAGCGAATGGCCATTTTCCATCATGTTCTCAAATACATACTTATCACCAACAGCTGTTTTCTCATAAGCAATCTTCTTTTTATCAAATGCCTTATAAAGTCCGAGATTAGACATTATTGTTGTAACTACTGTATTATTATTAAGTTCTCCTCTTTCGGAAAGATAACATCCACAAGCATAAAGAATCTTATCTCCGTCAATAATCTCGCCATTCTCATCTACTGCAAGGCAACGATCAGCATCTCCGTCATAAGCGAATCCAATATCCAACTGTTTATCCTTAACAAGTTTTACCAACTGCTCAATATGAGTAGAACCACAATTCTCGTTAATATTGACTCCATCAGGCTCATTATTAATAACATAGGTCTTTGCACCCAAAGCTTCGAATACAGCCTTTGCAACCGTTGACGATGCGCCATTGGCACAGTCAAGACCAATTCTTTTATGTTTGTATGATCTGGTTGCCAGCGTCATAAGATAACCTATGTATCTGTTTCTTCCCATCGAGTAATCTACTGTCTTACCTATCTGCTCACGCTTTGCAAAAGGAATCTCTTCTATCTCACCATCGATATATTTTTCTATTTCATTCTCAACTTCAGCCTCGAGTTTCGAGCCCTGTCCGTTAATAACTTTGATTCCATTATCATAATACGGATTATGACTTGCAGAAATCATTATTCCGCAATCAAACTCATCAAGTCTTACAATATAGGATACACTTGGTGTTGGTGTAACATGCATAAGATATACGTCTGCACCACTTGCAGTAAGTCCGGCAACCAATGAATACTCAAACATATATGAAGAGCGTCTTGTGTCTTTACCAATAACAATACTTGCCTTACCGTCTTCGTGTTGTTTGCCGTAATAATATCCAAGATATCTTCCAACCTTATATGCATGCTCGACTGTCAAATTGACATTAGCCTCTCCTCTGAAACCATCAGTACCAAAATATTTACCCATAATATAATTCTCCCTCTAATTCTTCTTGACTATACTTACCGCATGCTTCATATTAATAATCTCCGCATACGTAACACTTCCGCCAAACTCACCGTCTAATGTCCATGGCACCGTTTCTTCTGCCTCTATCACTATCTTTTTGGACATAACCTGATACATATAATCCGGATTGAACTCGCCCATAAAATATGATGTTACAGTAGCCTGAAAATCCAGAGGATTCTTAGGATACTTAACGAAAAGCGCCTCAAAATATCCGTCATCTAATTGAGCAAGTTTTGCATTAGGACTTGGGAATCCACCAACGGTAAGCGAGTTAGTAACCATACCGAGAATAAAATCATCCTCTATCACTCCGTCATCATATTCTATTTTCATATGATACGAAGTCAGGTTAGCCATACTCTTGATACCCTCAAAAACATACGCCATATGTCCAAAAGCATTCTTGTACTCCTGTGGCGTTGTGTATGTCACCTCTGTAAATGCGCCAAAAGCAGCAACATATACAAAACTATCACCATTAAATGATCCTATATCTATCGGCTTCTTGTCGTATTTGACTATTCTTTTTGCCGCTCTTATCGGATCTTTTGGGATACCCAAACTTCTTGCGAAATCATTGGTGGTTCCACAAGGGATATAACCGATTGGAGTATCGCATCCGCATTCCATACAGCCTGCAACAACTTCATCTAATGTTCCGTCTCCACCGGCACAAACAATCATCTTGTAAAGCCAACCTTCCTCCGAAACAATTCTCTTGGCATCGCCTTTAGACTGAGTTGGATAAACCTTAACGTCATATCCACCCTTAACAAATATATCAACAATATCAAAAAGTCTGCTCTTGATATGCTTTCTTCCTGCTGAAGGATTAAGAATGAAAATCATACTTTCCATTTGCCAGGTGTTCCTCCTATATAAAAATATAATTACGCAATCGTTTTATTATACCCATTTTTTGCAGTTTTTGCAACATCATCAATTAGTTTTGTATCTTGCCACAAACTCATCATAGCCCGCTCTTCTTAACTTGCAACTCGGACAATTTCCACAACCGTCACCTTTTATTCCGTTATAACAAGTAAGTGTCATATCTTTAACCAGATCAAGTCCACCCAAATCATCAGCCAGTTTCCAGGTTTGAGCCTTGTCTATCCACATAAGCGGTGTTTCGATGCAGAAAGTATAATCCATTGCAAGATTAAGTGTTGCATTAAGAGATTTAATAAAAACATCTCTGCAGTCAGGATAACCTGAAAAATCACTCTGCGACACTCCCGTAATTAAATCAGTTATTCCCTTCTGTTTTGCATATACAGCAGCAAAAGTAATAAATAACATGTTTCTGCCATCAACAACACTATTAGGTGGTGCGTCTGTCGGTGCCGTCTCATCTACATCGATATCACTTCTCGTAAGAGAATTAGGTGCTAATTGGTTGAGTAACGACATATCAAGCACGTGCCACTTAACATTTAACTTATCTGTTATTTCCTTTGCACATTCAAGTTCTTTTTTATGACGCTGACCATAATCGAAAGAAACTGCTTCAACCTCTTTATATCTATCAAGTGCCCACAAAAGACAAGTTGTACTATCCTGCCCTCCGGAAAAAATTACTACAGCTTTATCTTTGTTTCTCGTATTCATATTCATAATAATATCTTCCTCTCTACTTTTTTAACAAAAGCATCAATTTATTCTGCATATTGATATCATCTTCAAATTGTCCTCTGAAGGTGGTCGTTACCGTAGTTGCACTCGACTTCTTAATTCCTCTTGCAGACATGCAACTATGAGTTCCCTCTATATACACTGCAACATCAGGAGAACCTGTTGCTTTCTGTATTATTTCCGCAATATCTGTTCCTATACGTTCCTGAAGTTGCAACCTTTTTGCCACAAGATCGGCAATTCTTGCAATTTTGCTAAGTCCAATAACTTTACCCTTAGGTATGTATGCCACTGAAACCTTCATGTCATACATAAGTGCAAGGTGGTGCTCACAATAACTAAACACATCAATATCTCTTACAACGACCATATCCTGTTTTCCGTCATCGGTTATCTCAAAACATTTCGAATACATTTTTGCAATCTGATCGTTAGTGTAATTCATGCCATCAAAAACCTCTGCATACATACGCGCAACCCTGTCAGGGGTATCTTTAAGCCCCTCACGATTGGGGTCATCGCCTAACGCCTCTATGATTCCTTTAATATGTTTTTTAATTGCTTCCTGATCAATAGCCATTCTAATCCTCCACTTTCTTACACGCCACGTTTATCGGGCGCCCATATATATTTGTGCAACTGAAGTTGAACGTTGACATCATTGAGCCTATTCTCTACCAGATATTCAACAATCTCTTCAGGTTGTATTCTTCCAAAACAAGGGCTTATATATATACCACAACCCTTTTCTATAAGATTATATTTTTTGATTATAATACCCGTTTGTTCAAGATCATTTCTGCTTCCCACAACAAACTTAACCGTATCACAGCTTCTCACGTTACGGTAATTATAAAGGTACATTCTGCTTTCCATGCCACTTGCACCGGTTTTATAATCGAGTGTAAATGATACATTATCCGGTTCGTTTTTGATATACGGTTTTATATCAACACTACCGTTGGTTTCTATTTCAATCCTGATATCTGTAAGTTTTCGAAGTCTTTTAAACAGGCATCCAACCCCCTCCTGAATCAGAGGTTCACCGCCTGTCAAGGTAACATTTTTCACTTTGCTTTTAAGTATTATGTCAACCAATTCATCCTGTGTGAATGATTCATATTTAACATCTTTCTCATTTGCCCATGTCGTATCACAGTATTCACAATTAAGATTACAACCGGCAAATCTGATAAATAACGCGAGCTGTCCTGCTCGTTTCCCTTCACCGTTAATACTTATAAAATGTTCCACAACCTTATAGACATATTCATTATTATTTGTCATATCAGCCGGAGTATGCAGCACAGTTATTAGGTGTTTCATAAACCTTAGAAAGCACTACATCATACCCCATTTCCTCCATTTCATTGAAAAAATATTCTGCCATATTTTCAGCTGTAGGTCGAAAATCAAACTCTACGATTCTAAAGTCTTCTTCCTGCATTGCCTCGATTGTTTTTTCTTTAAGGCTACCCTCTTCGATAATGAGACAATGATCAAGCTCATCACACAAGTTACTAAGATCATCCTTTAATGTGCGAAAATCAACAACCATACCACGTGTTTGACCTTCTTCACTTAATTTCTCCGCTGCAATCGTTATCTCCACAGACCATCTGTGTCCATGAATGTTGCTGCATTTGCCTTCATAGCCTTTCAAAAAATGTGCACTGTCAAAGCAGGCACTGGTTTGTAATGTATACATATTATCACTCCGTATTCATTAAATAATTAATAGTTACAAAAAGGGGACATGTCCAAAACCAAAGTTTAAGACTATTGTCCCCTAAAAGCCCTGGTTTTATTTTGCGACAGGATGGTGCAAACGAACTGTCGTATTCTATTATAATTAAAAATTAAAGACCAAGTATTCTTCTTACCTGTGCTTCCATTTCAGTCTTATCGCATACAGTGTCATGCAATACCTTTGCACTTCTGATATCCTCGATAGCCTGAGGAATTTTAACCTTGGATAATTTGTTGAGCTCATCCACAAGTTCGAAATCAGACTTTGATGCATATGCAGAGTCGATTGCCTCCATTACGCTTCTTGTGAACTTGTAAGGACTTGCAGTTGATGCAATGACTGTAGGTGTAGTATCACCTGTTGCTTCTTTGTATTTCTCATAAACTGTTGCAGCAACAGCTGTGTGTGTATCCATGATATATCCTTCGGCATCATATACACGCTTGATTGTATCTGCTGTTTCTTTCTCGCTTGCATAGTTACCGTAAAACTCTGAAAGCTTGCCCTTCATATCTGCTGAAATCTCGTACTTACCTGTGGTAGAAAGTGCTGTCATAAGTTCAACATCTTTTTCTGCACTGTCTCCTGCAATACGATATATCAAACGCTCAAGGTTGCTTGAAATAAGGATGTCCATTGAAGGAGAACTTGTAAGAATAAACTCTCTGTTTCTGTCATATACACCTGTCTCAAAGAAATCATACAATACTTTATTCTCGTTGGATGCGCATATAAACTTAGCAACAGGAAGTCCCATTTCCTTTGCATAGTATGCTGCCAAAATGTTACCGAAATTACCTGTCGGAACAACAACATTTATCTTATCACCGGCCTTGATTTCACCGTTTGCAACCATGCGTGAATATGCATATACATAATATACCATCTGTGGAACAAGTCGTCCGATATTGATTGAGTTTGCTGACGAGAACTGATATCCTTTCTCATCCATAACTCCTGCAAGTTCTTTGTCATTAAACATGTTCTTAACACCGGTCTGCGCATCATCGAAGTTACCGATTATTCCTATAACAGAAGTATTGTCGCCCTTCTGCGTAACCATCTGTTTTTCCTGAATTGGACTTACACCGTTCTTAGGATAAAATACAATAATCTTTGTTCCGGGAACATCAGCAAAACCTGCAAGAGCAGCTTTTCCTGTATCACCTGATGTTGCAGTAAGAATAACTATCTCGTTCTTTACATTGTTCTTCTTTGCGGATGTAACAAGAAGATATGGCAAAATTGAAAGCGCCATGTCCTTAAATGCAATTGTTGAGCCATGGAACAACTCAAGATAATCAGCGCCTGCCTTCTTAACAAGAGGAGCAATTACATCTGTATCAAACTTGCTATCATATGCACTGTTAATACAATGTTTGAGCTCGTCCTCAGTAAAATCAGTAAGCATTCTGCTCATAACCTCATAAGCAACCTGCTGATATGACATTTTAGAAAGTGTTTCAAAGTCAACATCAAGTGCAGGAATATTATCAGGAACGAATAATCCACCGTCATCCGAAAGACCCTTAAGTATAGCCTGTGAAGCTGTTATCTTGTCTTTGTCATTTCTTGTACTCTTATACATTACTGCCATTTCTTCATCCTCTTTTCTTTATATTGTCAATCCGCCAAAAATACTTCAACGGTTTTCTTACCCCATCTGGTAGCTTCTGCATGTGTCATAAAAAACATATCTATTCTCTTGCCAACAATAGCACTACCTCTATCTTCGGCTACATAAACCTGTCCGTTGATAACAACCCTTGTTCCGAAAGGTATTACATCCGTATCAACCGCTATTGTTCGATTAGATGTTGGCACTGTTCCACTTGCCGTTCTGTTGTGTCCCGAATATATACCACAACATATTTTACAGGTACAATAAGCTGTTACAACAAACTTGCCCAAACTCTCGCCATGAGATTCAGCATAAACCGGTGCGCCTTTTCGTCCACCTTTTGCTGCGGTATCTCCCGAACCTGTATCAACAAATGCTGAATTATCGAGATTAGCCTGTTGTGCCTGCAATCTTTTTGCAGCCTCCGCCTGTTCCGCTGCAAGTTTTGCCTTTCTTGCCTTTTCCTCTCTCTCCGCCTTAAGTTTCTCGTACGCAATCTTGTCCGCCGTACGTTCGCTCATTGCAGTCAAATCATTAACAGCACGGATATCTTCCATTTGCTCATGTTCATAAACCTTGTCAAGTTCGTCCATCTGAGCAACCATAAGGCCATCCATATATCCGTACTTCATCGTATCATAATCGACCTTTTTAACCTGTTTTAAAGTCGTTTCATTATGATTAAGATTAACCGCCGCCGCAGAAATACTGGATAGCTTTCCCGGAACTTCTATACTGGTAATAATTACCCTGTACCCTAAAAACACAACCATTACTGATACAATAACAAGTATTATTACGCCTAATATTGTTTTGAAATTAATTGATTTCTTCATGAGTTTACCACCCTCATCACTATTTCACACCAATACCACAATGGATTATATTGGTTTTACTATAAAAGGTCAAGCAATTTTCATACATATTCCATAATACGTTTTGATATATCTACCTTGTCGTAAATTTCTTTGTATTGTTCTGAATTAAGAGACTGTATATAATTCTTGGAAAATTTCTTCTTAACACCATTGTTTGCAAGTGTGTCAACCGCCTTATTATATGCAATTGCCGCGCTTACAACATCATCATATCTTCCGACAACATAATTGCCTTTTATATGTATCACCGTCTCATACTCTTCTTTTCCAACGCTTTCTGTCTGTGTTACTCCAACATATTCATTAACAATTTTGATATTCTCATATCTGAAATCTTCTTCATTATGATTGGCAAATATATAATCTATTCCTTTTTTTGCGTAATTCTTAATACCGTACCTTGAAAATATACTGTACTGGCTACCATAGTCACATATGAAATAATAACCACCGCGCACTTGAATCTTATGCTCCGCATAGAAAAACAAATCTTCTCTGTCAAATATCAACCGTTTATCCGGTGAGAAATAATAATAGAAATATCCTGTCTGAAGATAAATAGGCGTCTTAAAAATAATACCCGTATTACGATAATTCATAAGTGAAACAAACTTTGCAAAATCAAGCGTAAAATTATCATTGTAATCTTCTAATACATATTTTCCCTTTTTGATAATATCACACGCTTCTATATAAGCCTTAGCTGCTTCCTGTGGTGTGGAATAACTTCCCAGACTTATATGTTTCGACTTAATGGTCATTGAACTCCTATAATAAACATCGCCATTCTTCTTTTTTGCCTTTGTAACACCCGCATACTTTTCCATATAAATCCCCCTTCAAATACGTTAAAAACAAAACGCCGCTAATATTATACCACACTCACAATACCAATTCAAAATCCATCATTGATTTTTTATAACCTTATGGTATAATAGGAACGCTTTTAAATATAAATGCAAACATGACTTGGCCAAATGATCGCGGCTGCGAAGCGGAAACGCCGCAGGTGAGGAAAGTCCGGGCTTCATAGGGCAGGGTGCCGGATAACGTCCGGTGGAGGCGACTCTAAGGAAAGTGCAACAGAAATATACCGCCAGTCTTTGACCGGTAAGGGTGGAATGGCGAGGTAAGAGCTCACCGCTTGGCTGGTAACAGACAAGGCTCTGTAAACCCCACTCGAAGCAAGACCGCATAGGGAACCATGTGGCTGCCCGTCACGTTCTCGGGTAGGTTGCTCGAACCCGTTGGTAACAGCGGGTCTAGATAGATGATCATTCAACGACATAACCCGGCTTATCGACCAAGTCATTACATACAAAAACACTGCGTTTGAATAATAATCAAACGCAGTGTTTTTGTTTATTTCGCCTGATCTATAAGCGACCGACCTTCCTGCCAGAAAAAGCAATAGTCGATAAGACTTATCGATGTATGCGGATACTTTGCAAGAAGTTCCTCCCTTGAAGGTACTCCCGAACAGATATCTGCCATGAGAGCTCTTATCTCCCATATCATATCCTGTCTTGACTGATAATCAAGCATAGAGAATATATACTTACTCTTGTAAGGAAGATGTGAATAAATATCGTTAACCATCTGAGTTACAGATACATTCTGATTCCTGTAGTCATCAATAAGTTCAAACACAAGATACTTTTCATCGTTAGGTATTCCCGCATGTCGTGCTATAAGAACCATAGCCTGTTCTTCCACGCTATCATTCTGATATCCAAACTTCTCAATATCATAATCTGCAAACAAATCAACTATCATTTCAAAATGATGTCTTATTTGATGCTGAGGTAGTTCCGCACAGTAATCTGTCAGCTCATCATGTATTCCGGTGTCCTCGTCCCAATAAATTAAAGCATACACCCAGTAAACGAGGTAACATAGCATAATCTCATCAATGCCGTCTTTTTTATCCGAAAAAACAAAGGCTGATTTGAGCTTTGTTCCCAGTCTGCGAAAATCTGTCTCGCTTAATGCAAGATCGCTAATCAGACGAACTTTGGGTATCTGTTCTTCAAAATATGTTTTCATCTCCGGTAAATTGAACTTTTGTCCCGATTCACTACCCATATACAGCCCTCCTTTTCTTATTTTTTCATTCTTTACAGCTTTGATTATAGCATAACCATTTACATTTGTCACTATTCTGCACAATTTCTACCATGGTTTTTATTATTTTTTAACAAAAGATTTTGTTTATATTATACCGGGAAACAACTTCCACCAACAAATTCCCTCAAAATGCTGTTATTAGGGATATTCTCTGAACTTACGCCAAGAAAATAATCAAGGAACTTGAGCAGTCGTTTTGCCTCCTGATACTCATCGCTATCTCTTGGAATCGCAAAAAGCAATGGTTCAACATAAGGCTTAATTACAGACAATTCGTAAATAAGTGCCGAATTAAACATTGCATCAGCCTCTTCCTGATAAGGGAATATGTACTGTTCCTCTCCTCTTCTAACCGAATCCCACATAGAAATTGTCTTCTGTGCACTATGTCCTCTTGTTCTTGCATCTCTGACAATTCTTCTTATAAGACGTCCGTCAGTTGTTCTTATTCTGTTGTGCTCGTCAACATTTAACTGAGTAAGAGCACTTATGTATATCTTAAACTTACTGTTATCCGGCAGCATTTCCGATGTCTTTGGATTAAGTCCGTGAATACCCTCAATAACGAGTACATCATTATCGGTCATCGTCAATGTATTACCTTTGTACTCACGCTTGCCTTCTATAAAGTCAAAGGTAGGCATCTTAACCGTTTCACCGTTTAACAAATTAACCATATCCTCGTTAAACTGTTTTATGTCAACCGCCTCTATACACTCAAAATCATAATTACCAAACTCATCTCTAGGAGTGAATTGTCTGTCAACAAAATAGTTATCAAGAGCAATCGGATGAGGATTAAGTCCCATTGTTTTTAACTGAATACTTAATCTATGTGAAAATGATGTCTTACCGGAAGATGATGGTCCTGCAATAAGAACAAACTTCTTTCCATCCTTTTTAATTTGCTCGGCAATCTTGGCAATATTTTTCTCCTGAAGTGCTTCCTGAACCAGCATAAGGTCACTAATCTGGCCTTCCGCAATGGCATCATTTAATCCGCCGACAGTGTCCATTCCAAGCATTACTCCCCAATCATCTGACTGCTTAAGCACGGAATACAGCTTCTTTTGTGGTTTAAACTCAGGTATTGCAGCCGGATTGCTTCTATCCGGAAGTTGAAGAACAAAACCTTCCTCGAACCTGTGAAGTTCAAAATATTTAAGATAACCCGTAGAAGGCACCATAAATCCATAATAGTAATCCTCAAAACCGTCCAATATATACGCATTTGTATTAGACGCACGACGGTATTTGAACAATTTAACCTTGTCAATTCTTCCCTGACGCTCAAATCTGTCTATAAGATCATAAGAAGGATACGTTTTCTTCTCAATCTTGATATCCTCCTTAACCATCTCGTGCATTCTGGCTTCAACATCCTTCAACACCTCATCAGTTACAGTCATGTTAGGATTCTTATATTCACAATAAAAACCACGACTCAATGAGAACAGTACCCTTATACGTCCTGTTGTTCCGGTCTTTTTAGCAACATCACGAAATGCCTTCATCATCATAAGAATAACACTTCTTCTGTAAGTTGCATTACCAATCTTATCAGCTGTTGTAAGGAAACTTATCGTTGCATCCTCATCGACTGTTTTAAACAACTCGCACAAATGTCCGTTTCTGTATGCAAGCACAATCTCCTCACCATTTTCAGGACTGCCATACTGTTTTGCAATCGCTTCTAATGTAGTTCCTTTTTCAACCTGATATGTATTATCTCCAATTGTTATATTAATCATACGCAAAACCCCCTTTTTTTTAAATGATTCTCAAAGGACAGCCTGTATCCAGTTCAATCACTTCAAGTTCATTGCTTAATTTTTCTTTTAAATAGTTTGCTATATAAGAAATAAAAATGTGCTCCAATCCGTAATGAGTAGCGTCTATAACCGCCATTCCTTCATCAATCGCATCAAGCCCCGGATGATGACCAAAATCTCCGGTAAGATAAAGTTCATAACCAAGCGCCTTTACCTCTTCAAGCTCGCTTTTGCCGGAACCGGGAAGAACTGCTATCTTATCATATGTTTTATCTACATCATTTTTGCCCTGATAAAGCATAACAAAATCAAGAGAAAACACTTTCTTGACGTATTCACAGACTTCCGTTGAAGTCATAGGTTTTGGAAGGAATCCACCTCTACCCATACCTTCAGTCTCATCAGACTCAAATATCAAAGGCTTTACATCCTTAAGATTCAAATACTTATCTCCCGCTGCCAAACTTCCCATACCACCAACAGTATCAAAGTTCGTATGCATAGCATAGTAGGCAATATGATTCTCTATAAGAGTGATAACCTTATCCGAAGTGATACCCTCTTCATTTATCTGCTTAAGCGGAGAGAATATCATCGGGTGGTGGGTAATCAACATATCGACCCCTTGTGTCACAGCTGCATTTATAACCTCATACGAGGCGTCTAACGCAACCATAACCTTTGACACATTCTTGTTTTTCCTGCCTGCAAGCAATCCTACATTATCCCACGAGCACGCATATTTTCTTGGCGAGAGTTCGTCAAGAACAGCTGTTATATCCTCACATTTCATGCAAACACCTCTTATACGCTTTTCTGTTCATTTCAAGCAAAGACTTTATTTCTTCGATTCTCATAAGAGTACGCTCATTTTCCGAATTACTTTTCTCAAGTCCATTAAGTACATCCATGTATGTAGCCGACTCTTTCTCAAGAAAACTTATAAATACGTCCTTGCCATCTTCTATATTACATTTGCCGTAAATATAATCTTCAGGACCTTCATAGTGTTCTTCACAACCGTAAGAAGCGTGAATTACTGTATAGTATTTCCCCTCGTCAATTAACATCATCTCTTTAACAATATGATAATTGATATCGTGAAGATACTTTCTCACTTCACCTATATCAGACTGTGGCTGAAGAATAAGCTCCGGTGGGCATTCGCACTCAAGAACATCTCGTCCTTCTACAAGTATTTTTTTGACAAGAAGTCCACCCATTCCGGCGATAACAATAGCATCAACCTCCATTGGGGACAACTTGGAAAGACCGTCACTTAATCGAAGTTCTATGTCTGTGACAAGCCCATATTCTTCTACATTCTTTTTTGCTATTTCAAGTGGTCCGCTCCTTACATCCATTGCAATTACATGCTTTGCTATATCCCTTTTAATTAGAGCGATTGAGACATACGCATGATCGCAACCCACATCAGCAACAGTTTCTGCATCTTGCGGAACAAATGAAAGCACCTGCTCCATTCTTAACGACAAATCAGGTATATTCATATAATTACTCCAAATAATCACGAAGTTTTCTGCTTCTGCTTGGGTGTCTTAATTTTCTTAAAGCCTTTGCCTCAATCTGTCTTATACGCTCTCTTGTTACATTAAACTCGCGTCCAACCTCTTCAAGAGTTCTGTTTCTGCCATCATCAAGACCAAAGCGAAGTCTTAACACCTTCTGTTCACGTTCTGTAAGAGTTGAAAGGACTTCCACAAGCTGTTCACGCAAAAGTGTACTTGCAGCAGCATCGGCCGGAACGGGAACATTTTCATCCTGAATGAAATCTCCAAGGTGGCTGTCTTCCTCTTCACCGATAGGTGTTTCAAGAGAAACCGGTTCCTGAGAAATCTTAAGAATCTCTCTAACTCTTTCTACAGGCACTTCCATCTCCTCGGCAATTTCCTCCGGGCTTGGCTCACGACCTAATTCCTGAAGCAACTGTCTTGATACACGAATGAGTTTGTTGATGGTTTCAACCATATGAACAGGAATACGGATAGTTCTTGCCTGATCAGCTATAGCTCTGGTAATAGCCTGTCTAATCCACCATGTAGCATATGTTGAGAACTTGTAACCTTTTCTGTAATCAAACTTCTCTACAGCCTTAATAAGTCCGAGGTTACCCTCCTGAATAAGGTCAAGGAAAAGCATACCACGTCCAACATAACGTTTTGCAATGCTGACAACAAGACGAAGATTGGCCTCTGCAAGCTTCTTCTTTGCATAATCTCCCTTGGCAACAATAGCCTTAAGTTCTTCAGCAGCCTCGATATCAAGCTCATCACCCATCTCTTCAAGCTGTGCTGCAGCAATATCACCCGCTTCCATTTCCTTTGCAAGTTCAATTTCCTCATCAGCACTAAGAAGAGGAACCTTACCGATTTCCTTAAGATACATACGAACGGGATCTTCAATATTCGTTCCTTCAGGAACGGAAAGGTCAATCTTGTCAACCTCGATATCCTCTTCGCCCTCAACCTCTAAAAGCGCTTCATCGCTAGGCTCTTCATCGTCATCATCTTTGATTGTGAGAACGTCTACCTTCTGAGTCTCAAGGAAATCGAAAATACTTTCCATAACCTCTGTAGTAAGTTCAATGTCCTTACATGTAGCAAAACATGCAATAATTTCGGTATCCTCAATTACATTTTTCTTTTTCTTTGCAATGTCCAAAAGCTCCTGCAATTTTGCCTGAAACTTCTCATCATTGACAATATTGTGTTGTTCTTCCATTTCTGCTTCCTTCCTTAAATTGAATGTAATATTTATCCTAATTCAAATTGATATGTATTTTCCCAACAGCCTTCTTCTCTTCGATTAGTTTGCTGCGTTCATTTAAATCAATGGAATTATCCATCCGATATTTGATACTTTTTTCTTTGATTCTCTTAACCAGATTAGTTATCTCACCGGATTTTTCCTCATTGCTTATCTCAACCCCAAAATCCTGTTGCATTATCGAGGATAGTTCCTCGTGTTCTTCCTTGCTGTAATACCTATCCATTATGGCAGCCGGTTCTATCTTACCGGTCGAATCAAAACTGTCATAAATCATTCTTACAACATCTCGATATAAATCCTCGACAAAATCCTCCGGCGTCAGGTACTCGCTTACCGGTTGTATCAATGAATTGTCATTAACCAACCATGTAATAAGAATACGCTCGGTTTTGAGGCTTTCCTTCTTTTTCTCCTGTTCCGGTGAGCCCCGCCTTGTCCTGTCAGCAAATGCCGACATGTCAACGTTACTTTTTCCGCTTACTCCAAATACCGTAACCGCCTCTTTAAGCGGCTCTTTTTCGATATTGTAAAGCTTTGCAACACTTTCTATATAATTATTTCTCTCCAAAGGATCATTTATCTTTGAAAGACATTTTGCAATTTCTTTTTGGAACTCCGTTCTTTCCTGCGGATCATCCTGATTATAGTTATGCTCCAAAATCCCAATTTCAAACATAACTCCACTTTTGGCTTCTTCAATTCTTTTTTCAAAAGCCTCAGTTCCTTCAGTTGAAATGAGTTCATCAGGGTCTTTATACGGCTTTAATGATATCACGCGCGCCGGCAGTTCAAACTCCCTCATTATCTCAAGTGCACGAAGCGTAGCTTTAGTTCCTGCTTCATCACTGTCATATGCAAGGAAAACCCTGTCGGTATAACGTTTTATCAAATTGACCTGGCCAACAGTAAGTGCCGTACCAAGCGACGCGACCGCATTATCAAAGCCGGCCTGATGCATGGATATAACATCCATATAGCCCTCACAGAAAATGATTCCCCGTCGTTTACTTTTCTTTGCAAGATTAAGACCGTACAGATTACGGCTCTTGTCAAAAACGATTGTATCCTGCGAATTGATGTATTTAGGCTTGGCATCTCCCATAACTCGACCGCCAAAACCTATAACTTTATTATTAGGATCAATTATCGGAAACATTACTCGATTCCAGAATCTATCAGAAGGACCTTCCTTCTCATTAAACATCGCAAGTCCGGAATCTTTTAGTTCATTATCTTTATACCCTTTTGATTTGAGATATTTGTACAAATCGTCCCGGTATTTGTCTGAATAGCCCAATCCAAACTTTGTTATCGTATCGTCCGAAAGTCCTCGTTTTTTCAGGTATTCAAGAGCATTACTTCCATGATCTGTCTTTAACAGATAATGAAAATATCCGGCCGCTGCTTTGTTCATTTCCTTAAGTCTTGTTCTCTCATCTGCGCGCCGTCGTTCTTCTTTCGACATACTCTGCTCCGGAAGTGCAACTCCGGCCCTCTCTGCAAGCGTCTCTACAGCCTCAGGAAATGTAAGATTCTCATGCTCCATAAGGAAAGTATAAACATTTCCTCCAACACCACAGCCAAAGCAATGATACATCTGTCGTTCTCTGCTCACATGAAAAGATGGCGTCTTTTCATGATGGAACGGGCAACATGCCGTATATGAATTACCTTTATGTTTTAAGTTTACATAACTCCCTATAACGTCCACTATATCATTTCGTGAACGAATATCCTCTATTAATTCATCGGGATAATACAAGTATACCACCACCCATTGTTATCATACGTTACAAAACTCATTTCCAGCCTGAAGGTTCAAAAGCTTCCTGGAATTTGAGCACTGCATAATTATCAGTCATGCCCGCTATATAATCACATACAACGACCTCTCTGTCCTCACCATTTTCAATCATAGAGGTAAACTCTTCGGTCATGGCTTCCGGTCTTAATATGTAATAGTGAAACAATTCCTGAAGCATCCTTTTTGCTTTTCCTTCTTCTCCTTTTGCAACGGGATTGGTATATACCGTATCAAACAAAAAGCTTCTAAGTTTCGTCATTGCCTGCCTTATCTCCGGTGAACAGACAATATCGCCCGTGCCCTCGCTATTCATGATGACATCATGGATTATAGTATTGAGCCGGTCTCTGGTTCTTCCACCAAGAACTTTGGTGCAATCAGAGGGCAATTGTTCCTCTGAAAGGATTCCTCCTCTTATTGCATCATCTATATCATGATTAATATAAGCTATCTTATCCGAAAGCTGAACTATCTTTCCCTCTAATGTAGAAGGACTCCCCGTTGTCTTATGATTAAGTATTCCGTCTTTTACCTCATATGCAAGATTAAGACCTCTTCCCTTTTTCTCTAAATGCTCAACTACCCTTATACTCTGTTCATTATGTTTAAATCCCTTACTACACACTTCATTAAGTGCACGCTCTCCGGCATGTCCGAACGGCGTATGTCCAAGATCATGTCCAAGCGCAATTGCTTCCGTTAGTTCTTCATTAAGTCGAAGTGCTCTTGCTATTGTTCTTGCAGTCTGGGACACCTCTAATGTATGAGTAAGTCGTGTTCTATAATGATCACCTTCCGGAGACAGAAATACCTGCGTCTTTTCTTTAAGACGTCTAAATGACTTACTGTGTATAATTCGATCGCGATCTCTTTGATATATTGTTCTAACATCACACATAGGCTCTTCAATTACTCTACCTTTTGACTGATCTGAAAATGCAGCATACTCGCACAAATACTGATGTTCCCATTTTTCCAGTTTCTCTCTTACGTTCACAAGGCTCACCTCTTATCTCAAGAATCTATCATCATCGCCATATTTCAACAATTAATGGACGGAAAAACTCCGCCCATTAATTAGTATACGACATGAAATTGAAAATACCTTTTTTTCTTTTCGGCAACATGTTACAAAATTTAATGTAAATTGTTCAAATTACAATAAATGTAATTACGAAAGTTTATTTCAGTTTCCCGTTCCTGCCAACTTTCACATTCATACCATGCGAAAGCCTGTTGATTTTTTGAATTAAACGTTTTTTCCCTTTTTCCTTAAGTGGTGTCGGCTGATAATCGTTAGTGTATGTTTTTCCGGACAAAGAACACGGAATGACCTTCGCATCACTTTTCTTAAGCAGTTTCCCTTTTTTAACATAAAATGTCTGCTGAAATATCATTGTATCCTTGTCATCAGGATTAACATTTCCTCCAAAACAGAAATTACCGAGACTATACACTATATATCTTCCCTTATACTTTTCTATTCCCTGAAGTACATGCGGATGATGCCCAAGAACAAGACTTGCTCCTGCCTTTATAGCATATCTGCCTATATACTTCTGCCTGCCGGACGGGTAATAATCACGTTCTATCCCCCAATGAAAGCTGACAATCACAATGTCTGCGCTTTTTTTCTTTGCAGTTTTAATGGCAGTCTTAACATCATTCTCACTGACTCCTTCAAGCTGAGAAAAGCCTATAAATGCCACCTTAACGCCCTTTACTTTCTTATACGCTATGGTTTTGTTGCGGCAAAACTTTATTTTATTCTTCTTAAGTGTGTGTTTCGTATCCTCAAAACCGCGTTTTCCAAAATCAAACGAATGGTTATTGGCAAGCGTAACAACCTCCACCGAGCCTTTTTTCAATACCTTTACATGCTTTGCCGGTCCTTTGAAAGTATATTTCTTAGCCGCCCTTGACGTTGATTCCGTGAGAGTTCCCTCAAAATTCACTATTGTAATATCATCATTACCAAAATAAGGTCTGACATTCTTCAAGAAATAAGCAGATCCTTTATCGTTATAATAAGAATTAAATGTACCACAATATCTGCTGTCTATACCAAGCGTTGTATCTCCGGCAGCACTTATTGTAATTGTCGTCACATCACCTTTTGCATAAGCGACGCAGGTATGTGTGCAAAGACACATTACAAAAATACACATTATAAAATATATTCGTACCGGATTGTTTTTCACTGAAAGCACCTCTCTATACCGCTTTTTATATCACTACAAAGATAGCATATCAAAAAGAGATTCTCAACAAAAATTGCTGTTTAATGCACTTTTATATGTGACGGACGCGTATAGATTATCAGATGTATGAATATCCTGTGTCTAATTAACTGTTATATACATTTTCAAAACGGATGCATAACAAATTGTCGATATATTACATTCTGTGTGACGAGACATACGGACATAAGAGTTTCTAGTTATCTCGGTGACATTATGATATTGTACGCGGCACTGTTCCAATTCGACATCCTGTCTCAATGGAACATGCCGAACA
>JAILRO010000060.1 GCA_024698145.1 Lachnospiraceae bacterium | reverse complement strand
GCAGGTCCTCTTTGACCGCCGGTACTTAGTGAGTACGTAGTACGAACTTAGTACCGTTGCGCTCAAAACGGGCGAAAGCTTGCCTGCGTTGGAACTGCAATCATAAGAGACGCTTAAAAACAATTAGAAGTTTCGCTCGTAAAATGTAACTAAACAGCAATATAAATAATTAGGAGGCACAATGAAACTTCTCTTTGTATTTACCGGTGGAACAATCGGCAGCAAGGTAAATGACAACTACATCAAAACCGACGAGAGTGCGCCGTATGAACTTATAGAGGCTTACAGCAGAAAGCACGGTCTGCCTCATTCGTATGATATTATCACGCCGTACACAAAATTAAGCGAGAACAACACCGGCAAAACTATCACAAACCTCGTTAAATGTGTGGCTGATGCTATAGGTGCTGGTAATAACAAAAACTCGTCGCCCGGCAAAGCGCAAGCTGATAGTTATGATGGTGTTATTGTTACTCACGGAACGGATACTTTGCCGTACTCGGCGGCAGCACTCGATTATGCACTTGGACAGGACTGTGTTCCTGTATGCGTTGTATCTGCCAACTATCCTATAAATGACAAGAGAAGTAATGCCCTTGCCAACCTGCGTGGGGCAATCAAACTTATTGAAGAACATTCTCTGCGCGGTGTGTTTGTTCCATATACGAACCACGACGACATAACTTATATTCACAGGCCTACAAAACTTCTTGAAACGTTTACGTGTTCCGATGAATATTTCAGCATAAATAATGAGTGTTTCGGACATATTAAGGATGACAGATTTTGTATAAATGATACTTTTAAGGACTTTAATATATTACAAGTTGATAATGTAAGTCTTAATGATGAGTGTAATGATATTACCAGAATCAAATTTTATCCGGGGTTAAAATTGCCCGATGTTTCCGAAGGCACAAAGTGTGTATTAATAGAAGGCTATCATTCCGGAACCATTAATACAGAGTACCTGGGATATCGTTCATTTTTTGACGAAATGAAAAAGAGAAATATTCCTATATTTCTTGCCGGAGTTAATAAAGGAATTTCCTACGAAAGTACAAGTGTCTATGACGAACTTGGTATATCACTGATTTATGGTGTGTCGCCTGTTGCGGTGTATATGAAGTTATGGATACTTGCTACGCAGGAAAAACATATAACAACAGAGAAAGTACAAGGATTCTTTGGAGGATAATAATGTATTGTTTCATAATGAATCCAACTGCTTCATCAGGAATGGGACGCAGAGTTTGGAAAAAGTTAAAACCCATACTCGACGCTAGAGATGTTGAATACAAACTACTTGTTTTCAATAAAATAGAGAAACTGGTTGCATTTGTAAGCGCCGCAACCGGAGGTGGTATTACCGAAGAAACGACGAAGACGCTTGGCAAAAAGTCGCTTAACATTTTGCAAAATGCTTCCTCAATTCACCTTGTGGTGCTTGGTGGAGACGGAACTCTTAACCTTGTGCTTAATGCAATTGTTAATCTTAATAACACAAAGCTTTCTTGTATTCGAATTGGTTCGGGTAATGATTTTGCGAGAAATAACGGTATTGATAAGAAACCTGAAAAAGCGTTGTTGCACTTGTTGGATGAGCCGGAGGAGTTGCTTCTTGATTACGGTGAGGCAACTTATGAAGACGATGTAGGACAAACGACAACTAAACGATTTATAATAAGCAGTGGTGTTGGATATGATGCTGATATTTGCGAAGAAGTGTCAAAAAGCAAGTTAAAAAAGAAACTCAACAAACTATACATGGGCAAGCTTGTGTATGTTGCGGTTGGAATTAAGCAGATATTTTCAAGAAAGACAACGAAGGTTACGCTCTACATGGACGATAACAATACAGTCAGTGTGGACAGGCTTTTCTTTTCGGTTGGTATGATTCACAAAATGGAAGGCGGTGGCGTACCGTTTTGTCCTGATGCAGACCCTACAGACGGGTATCTTGATATATGTCTTGCAAGTGCGGCCCCGATCCCCAAATTGCTTTTGGAGGTTTTGATGGTATATCGTGGCAAGCACATTTTGTTCTCTAACATAGACCAGTATAGAAGCCGAAGCGTGCGTGTTGTAACCAGTGAGCCGCAATGGATTCATATGGACGGCGAGACTCCATGTCGCGTCAGGAATGTGACGCTTTCGTGCAGGCAAGGTCTTCATTTTGTAAAATAAAGGTTGTGTTTTTGAAAAATCATGTTATAATAGTGGCACTTAATGACGCAATACCGTTATTTTATGGTACTAAGGCTTTATTATAATTAAGTAATATATATTATCTAGGAGGAAAAACTAATGGCACAGACAGTTAATAAAGATATGTTAATCGGCGAGATTATTCAGGTAGATCCGGGCAATGCCGCAATCCTTATGGCAAGTGGAATGCATTGCGTAGGTTGTCCTTCAGCTCAGGGCGAGACTCTTGAGGAGGCTGCACAGGTTCATGGTATGGACGTTGACGAGCTTATCAAGGACATCAACAATTACCTTGCAGGTAAGGAAGCTTAATTGCATATTTAATTTGTAAATGACATCTGTTATGGGGGATTCTAAAAAGTTTCAGAATCCTCCATTTTTGTGTATTTTAAGCATGACGCAAACGATATCTTGTGGATGTTGGAAAATGAAGTAAAAATATATGGGATAAATGTTGAAAATAAACAAACAAAGTGCGGTTTTGCTTGAAAAAATCGTCATTTTGCAGTAAAATATATCTACTTATGAGTGTAATATCGGACAATCCAATAATCATGCAGAACACGGTATATTGCATGATTTAGATGGTTTATTATACAGAATTGGAAAGGAGTAGGGATAATTATGAAGGAATGTTTGAAGAAAGGGCGTTTGCATGCAGTTCTGACGTTATTGGTTCTGTTTGGCGGGGTGATGTTGTCGTCAACCGGCTCGATGGGCAAGGTGAGTGCTGCCTGGTATGACGATTACAACTATGAGACATCAGGTAATATCATGTATATTACGGAATCAAAAGGTTCGATATCATCTGATACAGTTACCGTACCCGCTACTGTGACAAAAGATGGTCAGACTTATACGGTATGCTTGAAGAATAAGAATGCGGTTTCGAATGGTTATAGTGTGGGAAGTTCTTTGTGGGCAAAGGATACCAGGATAAAGGAGATTAATCTAAGTCAGGGTGTGCTTTTGGATTCAAACTGTAACAGCTTGTTTGCTGGCATGGAGAATCTTGAAAGAGTTGATTTGAGTGGTGCAGATTCATCAAATGTTAAGATTATGTCTTATATGTTTAACAATGCTTCGGTGTTGTTGAGTGTTGATTTTGGTAGTATCAATACGGCTGAAGTTACAACTATGAAGGGAATGTTTGAAAGTTGCCCGAAACTTGTAACAATTGATGCGTCGGCGTTAAGGTCGTCAAAACTTCTTAATTCTCAAGAGATGTTTTATGGTGTGGGATATAATATTCAGGAATTAGATCTTTCAAACTTTTTATTCCCAATTACGACTAACCCTGCTTCAGACAGCACAAACATGCTAAGAGGGTCAAGTGTCTATGATCTTTATCTTCCCGAGGCCATTCCGGATGGTTGGGACATATCAAATGCATCAACTCTTAAGAGAGTGTATTATGCCGGAACGCAAAGCGAATGGAATGAGAAAGCTGTTAAATTACCGTCCTCGTCAGTTGTCGTTATATGCAATCATAACGGTATGACAAAAACATCGCCCGATGAAAGTCATGCAGATACTACTGATTGGTATAAGAATTATAAATATGCAATCAACAAAAAAAACAAGAGACTTAAGATAACATCATACACCGGTAGTTCCGCAACAAGTATCACGGTGCCGGCGTATACGAAAATTAATGGTGTGACATATACAACAGTCATTGATTCGTCCAATAATACATCAGGTTATAACAAGGCCTCGATATGGAACAGTGTTGCTTCAACGCTTTCCACACTTGTCCTTAAGCCGGGCGTAGAGTTTTCGCAGGATTCGAAATATATGTTTGCAAACCTTCAGAAATTAAGTACTATAACACTTGCTGGGGTTAATACTTCAGATGTATTTGATATGTCGAATATGTTCTTTCAGTGCTATGCACTTAAGAATATTGATTTAAGCGATTTCGATACATCAAATGTTAAGAATTATTCGAGTATGTTCCAGAAAGTAGGTGTAAATGTTACAGCTACTAGTATCAATATACAAAATTTTGATATTAATGGTTCAGTCAACTCTATGTTTAGTTCGGCGTCTGTAAATAATATATATTTGCCTGAAAAATGGGTTAAGAATCAGGATTTCACGAGTGTAAGTAATTTGAAAAATATATATTATGCTGGATCGCAGACTCAGTGGACAAATCTTAATAATACAGTTGGTAGTAGCGTAACAATTAACTACAATTCTTCCGGAGGGGGTGGAGATGTAATTCCTGTTAATGTAACCTATGATTATAATGGTGGAACAGGAAGTGCAACAGGTAAGACGGTTAATGTAGGAGAAACATATGGAACACTTCCGTCACCGACGCGAAATGGATACGCATTTGATGGTTGGTATACAGCGGCTTCCGGTGGTTCACTTGTAACAGCGACGACCAAAGTGACTAATACATCAAATCATACATTATATGCACATTGGACAGCTAATACCTATACCGTTACGTTTAATGCTAACGGTGGAACGGTTAGTCCAACAAGCAATACATATACTTATGGAAGTGCATACACTGACCTTCCTACACCGACGTATTCTGGATATTCTTTTGACGGTTGGTATACTGCTGCATCGGGCGGAACAAAGGTTACTACAAGCAGTATATACTCGACAGTGGGTGCTCAGACTTTGTATGCGCATTGGACAGCTGCATCTACAACTAACACATTTACGGTTACCTTAGATGCCAACGGTGGTACGGTATCTACAACAAGTTTTACAGTTACTAACGGCGGTACATATAGAAATCTAAAGGATCCTTATGCGAGAACAGGATATACTTTTAATGGATGGTATACAGAAAGAACCGGCGGAACTCAGATTACTACTTCTACAACAGTTCAATTGACATCTAATCAGACGTTATATGCGCATTGGACTGCAAGAAAATATAAGGTGACGTTTAACCCTAATGGAGGAAGTGTAACGGAAACAAGCAGACAGATAGACTATGAATCTGCATACGGTGACCTTCCTACACCGACATATGCGGGACATACATTCGTTGGATGGTACACAAAGGCATCAGGTGGAGATAAAATATTTGGAACGACAATATTTAAATCCACAACTAATATAACCATATATGCACATTGGGAAGCAGACACTTATACCGTTACTTTTGATGCCAACGGTGGTACAGTGAGCCCTACCAAAAAAACATATACTTATGGAAGTGCATATGCTGACCTTCCGACACCGACAAACCCCGGTTATTCATTTGCCGGTTGGTACACAGCTATATCGGGAGGAACTAAGATTACGGAGAGTAGTGTGTATTCGACGGAGAGTAATCAGACATTATATGCGCACTGGACTACATCGACATACACCATCAACTTAGATGCCAATGGAGGTTCGGTAGCCACTACCAGTTTTACAGTTTCTTATGGTGGCACCTATAGTAATTTGGGTGATCCGAACCCAAGAACAGGATATACATTTGTTGGCTGGTATACGGCAAAGACAGGTGGAACCCAGATTACGGCTTCTACAAGAGTTGAAATAACATCAAATCAGACATTATATGCACGCTGGACAGCAAACACCAAGAAAGTAACATTCAATCCGAATGGAGGAAGTGTAACTCCTACCTACAAGAATGTAAGTTATGATAGCGAGTACGGAGAACTTCCGACACCGGAATATACCGGACATACATTTGATGGTTGGTTCACGGCTCAGACTAGTGGAAATAGAGTTCTTGAGTCAACAATATTTAAGTCAACCACCGATACGACGATATATGCACATTGGATAACCAACAGATATACGGTTACATACGATGCCAATGGTGGAAGTGTCGACAAAGAAAGTTTTACGGTTGCATATGGTGCTCAATACGGAAATCTTGAGCAACCGACACGTACAGGATACAATTTTGATGGCTGGTATACAGCAAAGACCGGCGGAACTTTGATCACTTCAGAGACAACTATGTCAAAACTTGCAGATCATACAATATATGCACATTGGACAGCAAAGAAATATACAATATCGTTTGATATTAATCTTAGTAATGAAAGTAGCAGTATTAATTCGCAGCAGGTAACTTATGGCGGAACATATGGAACACTTCCGTCACCGTCAGTATCTGGCTATACCTTTAATGGTTGGTACACGGATAAAACATCAGGTTCGAAGATTACATCTTCAACAAGTGTCAATATTACATCCAATCAAACATTGTATGCACACTGGACGGCTGCTACACCAAAAGTTACATTTAATGCTAATGGTGGTTCGGTAAGTGTGGCAAGCAAAACATATACGTTTGGAAGTAAGTATGCAAGTCTTCCTACTCCGACACGTTCGGGATATACATTTACCGGTTGGTATACAGCAAAGACCAACGGAACGAGAATATACGAATCAACTACAGTTAATATTGCGACAGACCATACTTTGTATGCTATGTGGTCAAACAATTCGTATAAGGTAACATTTAATCCTAACGGAGGAACAGTTACACCTGAAAGTGTAAATGTTGTAAGTGACGATTTTTACGGGGAATTACCTATTCCTGAATATCAGGGGCACACCTTTGAAGGATGGTATACTTCAACATCCGGCGGAACATTGATTACTGAATCGAGCGTTGTAACCATTACAGATGATCAGATTCTGTATGCGCATTGGTCAGTTAATAATTATACTGTATCGTTTGATGCGGGAGATGGTGAGGATGTTACAGATACGATAAGTGTTGTATATGGACAGTCGTATGGAGATCTTCCGATTGCGAGTCGTACAGGATATACACTTACAGGTTGGTACACCGCAAAAACAGGTGGTACACTCGTTAAGGCGGACAGTATAGTTGAGCTTACATCAGATATAACATTGTATGCAAGATGGACCGCTAATACCTACAACGTGTCATATAACGGTAATGGTGTCAGTCTCAATTATGGAGTGAAGAAGGTTACATACAACGATTTATACGGGGAGTTGAAAACTCCTGAACGTGATGGCTACACCTTCTTAGGTTGGTTTACATCAGCTTCCGGTGGTGAAGAGGTTACTGCCACATCGAGAGTTTTGATAACCGATAATCAGACATTATATGCACATTGGTCAGTAATGGCGTGCACAGTTACTTTTGATCCAAATGGTGGAAGCGTAAGAGATGAAATCAAAATGGTTGAGTACGGTAAGCAATATGGTACTCTTCCGGTTCCTACTTTGCCGGGTTCAACATTTGTTGGATGGTACACAAGCAAGACGGGCGGAACACAGGTGACTGACAAAACTACTGTACAGCAGACCTCTGACCATACGATATATGCAAGATGGACGAAGAACAAATACACATTGACGTTTAATGCTAACGGTGGAAATGTAACCCCAACAAGTAAGCAGATAGAATATGATGTGGCATACGGTGAACTTCCGACACCTACAAAAACCGGATATTCTTTTGATGGTTGGCATACAGCTATATCCGGAGGAACGAAGGTTACAGAAAGTACGAAACTTACGCAGACTTCTGCGCAGACGATATATGCTCATTGGAAAGCAAATACTTATACAGTAACATATGATATTAATGCGGATACCGGAAGCATATCATCAACAAGTAAGCAGGTTACATATGATGCAACATACGGAGAGTTGGAAACACCTACTCGCACCGGATATAATTTTGATGGCTGGTATGATGAGTTCGGTAACAAGATTTCTTCTGACAGCATTGTGAATATCGCTAAGGATCATTCGATATATGCAAGCTGGACTGCAAAAACTGTTGCGGTAACATTTAATCCTAATGGCGGAACGATGTCAGGTTCGAGAAATGTGGATTATACGTATGGTGGTAACTATACTGATCTTCCGGTACCTTACAAAGAGTATTGTGAATTCGCAGGTTGGTATACGGCAAAGACCGGTGGAACAAAGGTTACATCGTCTACACAGGTTTTGAATGAGAGTGCACACACTCTTATTGCAAGATGGAATCCGATAACAGTTGTGGTTACGTTTAATGCCAATGGTGGAAACGTAACAAAGACGAGCGCGAATGTGACGGCAGGAGAAACATACGGAGAACTTCCAACCCCGACAAGAAGCGGATATACATTTGGTGGATGGTACACGTCATCAAACGATGGAACAAGAGTGTTTAGTGAAACGAAAGTTACTACAACAGCGGCCCATAGTATATACGCACATTGGACAAAGACCAATACGACAACGTATGTTGATATAACATATGACGCAAATGGTGGTATGATTGATGGTAGAGAAGAGGTAACACTTCAACTTGTACAGGGTTCATCTTATGATCTGCCTGTTATTGAAAGGGAGAATTATACGTTTGATGGTTGGTATGATTCGGAAGAGGGAGGAACTAAGATTACTTCTGTCGATAAGGCTATGACGACCAGAACTTTGTGGGCACATTGGACTCGTATAGTATATAAGGTTAATGTTATCTATAATGCCAACGGAGGTAGTGTATCTTCGTGGGGTAAAGAGGTGACAGTTGATAGTACGTATGGTGGATTTGATACGCCTGTAAGAACCGGATATAATTTTGAAGGATGGTTCACGACACAGGATGGCGGTACTGAAGTGATAGCCACCACTACAGTAACGAACAAGGATGATCACGTAATATATGCACATTGGACACACAAAACGGTACAGGTAACATTTAATGCTAACGGTGGTGTTCCTGCATCATCTTCTGCGACGCTTTCGTACGGCGATACATATGGGGCAAGCATGCCTGAGGTTACACGCGAGGATTATGTGTTCGTTGGATGGTTTACATCCGGAAGTGGCGGAGAAAGAGTATATAACGATGATGTGATGTGGCGTGATACCGACCATATATTATATGCACATTGGGTAAAAGAGGCCAGAAATGTACAGGTGACATTTAACGCTAATGGCGGAAATGTTGAGACAAGTGTTAAAGAAGTTACATATGGTGAAGTGTATGGAACATTACCAACACCGGCAAGAGCAGGATATGTATTTACAGGTTGGTTTACAGAGGTAGATGAAGGCGAGATCATTACATCGGATACTACTGTAACCGACAAAGAAGCACATACATTATATGCACATTGGACAGAGCAAATAATTACTGTTACTCTGAAAGATGGCGAGGAAGAAGTTGAAACGTATGATCGCGCGGTGGGTGGAATCTACGGTAATCTTCCGATGCCGGAGAGAGACGGCTATGATTTTGTTGGATGGTTTACAGCGCCTGAAGGTGGCAGTGAGATATTGTTCAATACGGTTGTTGAAAAAACAAGTGACCACGAGATATATGCTCGTTGGGAAAAGGCTAAGGTTAAAATCACTGTAACATTTGATGCAAACAATGGTGAAGTAGAAGTAAATGATAAGTTGGTTGTTTCTGACACGGCATATGGAGAATTGCCGGAAGCTCAAAGAGAAGGATATTTGTTCCTGGGTTGGTACACAGAACAAAAGAACGGAGAGCGTGTAGATGAGGAAACGATATGCGAGCTTCAGGATTCGCACACTTTGTATGCACAATGGTGGGATGATACAGCACCGTTATGGGTTAAGGTTTCATTCGACATGAATTACGG
Source organism: Lachnospiraceae bacterium (assembly GCA_024698145.1). Classification (GTDB taxonomy): domain Bacteria; phylum Bacillota; class Clostridia; order Lachnospirales; family Lachnospiraceae; genus CAG-590. The sequence goes on along the minus strand of JAILRO010000060.1, from coordinate 27,498 downwards.
CGAAGGTATAGTAGGAGATACGAAGGTTCAGTATTCTTCATCGTATGGTGAACTTCCTGAACTAGAAAGAGATGGTTTCAGATTTGACGGCTGGTTCACAAAAGCAGATGATGGTGACCTGATAACTGCCGAATCAATAGTAGAAAAGCCATATAATCACGTATTATATGCGCATTGGACAGACCTCTCTACATTAGTTGAACCTGAACCGGAGCCACAACCACAGCCGCAGCCACAGCCTGTACCGGGTCAGACAACACCTCAGGGTCAGGGCACAACACAAGCACCTCAGGTTGCAGTTGGAACAAGTGTTGCTGATGAGTCAACAGGACAGAACTATGTAATCACCAGCACAGATTCTGCTAATCCGACAGTTTCTTATGCAGGACCGATTGATACCAAGGCAAAGAAAGTTAAGGTACCGGATACGGTAACTCTTAATGGTGTTACTTACAAGGTAACCAAGGTTGCGGACAATGCATTTAAGAACAATAAAGCGATCACGGAAATCACTCTTGGTAATAACATTACAGAGATTGGAAGTAACGCATTTGCAGGTGCCAAGAATCTTAAGAAGGTAACGGTTGGCAGCAACATAACAACTATTGGTGCCAATGCATTTAACGGATGCTCTAAGTTAAGGACAATAATAATCAAGAGCAAGAAGCTTAATAAGAAGAAGCTCCACAAGAAAGCCTTTAAGGGAATCAAGAAAAGCACAGTGATAAAAGTACACAAGAGCAAAGTCAAAGCTTACAAGAAATTGTTCAGAAGCAAAGGATTGTCCAAAAAGGTTAAAGTTAAAAAATATTAAAAGAACCAAGGACGTGTGGGATATACCGCACGTCCTTTTTGGTTGCCTGATAACGGAAGGTTTTTACATGCTATCGCTTCTTATGTTCTTGTACCCTTCCCCGTATATCTCATTGGCACTCGTTATTATCATAAATGCATCCGGGTCAAGGTTTCGCACCAGCGTTTGAAGCCTGGGTGCTCGTCTTTTCCTTACGACGCACATGATAATATCCCTGTGGCTGTTGCTGTAGGCACCGGTGCCGGAAAGTAAAGTTGCGCCTATTGCCACATCATTTAAGATGTGAGAAAGCAATTCTTTTGGTTTGGTAGATATTATATAGACTAGCCGTGCCTCGTCATTGCCATACAGAATAAAATCCATTACACGACCATTTAGTAATATTGCAATAAATGAATAAATTGCAAGATTGTAACTTCCAAAGACAACACCGGAGGCGGCAACGACGAGCACATCCACAAGTATGAAAAGAGTGCTTGTTTTCATGGCAGGATACCGGGTTCTTAAAAGTTTAACTACAATGTCCATCCCGCCGGTGGTTGCGCCTGCACGAATCACTGTACCGAGACCTGCGCCTACCAGAAGGCTACCGATTACAACCGTGGGAATAAGATCTAATCCGGCGAGCCTGAAGGAACGAAAACAATCGGTAAAAAGAGAGTTTAAGAAAATTGCGATAAATGTATGTGATATGAAATCTGCGCCGAATTTGTATAGGCCTATAATTATCAGTGGAATATTAAGCACAAAGTACCATTGTCCTGTGGACAGGCCGACAGTGTGGCTTAATATAATCGAAATACCCATAACACCGCCGGATGTGAGGGAGTTTGGTTCGAGAAAAAGGCCGATACCTGCGGAGTAAAGCAGGGAACCGAGAAGTATCAAAATAAGCCTCGGTATTTCTATCTTTATGCGGTCAACAACTCTATGAAAAACCATACCGTAAAACCTCCTTTTTCAAAGTATTGACAGACCGACGGTATTTATACTTTTTTTTGCATTTTTGCTTGAGTTTTGGTATAATAATACAGATTGTAAACTGACATAACTATGCATAAAAGAAAAGTGAGACCGATAATATGGAACAACCGATACTTAACGGCCTTATACAATATAATAATGAGGGCTCATATCCATGGCATATGCCGGGACATAAGCGTAGATACAACACGATATTTCCTGATATCGTTGATAATCCGTTTTCGATAGATGTTACGGAAGTTGCAGGTTTGGATGAGCTTCACGACCCTGAAGGAATAATCCTTAAGGCACAGGAAAGGGCGGCGCAGATATACGGCTCTGATAAGAGTTATTATCTTGTCAATGGTGCGACTTGTGGTGTGCTTGCTGCGATTTCTTCTGTTTGTTCGGCAGGCGATACAATAATAATTGCGAGGAATTGCCACAAATCTGTGTATAATGCGGTAAGACTTTTGGGACTTAAAACAGTATATGTTATGCCTGAGTGGAATGATGATATTTGTATGTTTGGTGGCTTGTCGCATGACACAGTTAGCAAAGCAATCAAGGAGCATCCACATGCCAAAGCGGTGGTTATAGTATCGCCGACTTACGAGGGCGTTGTAAGTGATGTTGAAAAGATTGCCAAGACAGCACACAAGCACAAGATACCGCTTATTGTTGATGAGGCGCACGGAGCCCATTTTGAGTTCTTATCGAACGTCAACGAAACCATTTCCTCGATCAATTATAAGAATGTACCTAATCCGGCAATAAGACTCGGTGCAGACATTGTGATAGAAAGTCTTCACAAGACTTTGCCTGCGATGACGCAATGTGCGATTCTGCATTATAAGAAAGGTTTGGTTTCGCAGAAACGACTCGATGAGTTTGCTTCTTTATATCAGACGACATCGCCGTCTTATGTTTTCATGGCATCCATGGAGGCGTGCATTGAGAAAATGGATTTTGAACGCGACGGCTTATTCCTTGTTTTTAAGCAGTTGCTTAGCGAATGCCGTAAGAAGTTCTCTGAACTTGAGCACATTCATTTGATTGGTCCTGATGATTTCAAAGGACTTAGCAACATAAGTTACGACCATTCGCGGTTGGTGTTCTCTGTTAAGGATTGCGGTATTGAGAAAGATGGCAACATTGTTCCGCTTCGTGGACAAATGCTTTCAGAGATTTTGGAGAAAGAATACGGACAGACAATGGAGATGGCCGGAGGCAACTACGTTGTTGCGATTTCGACTATTGCTGATACAAAGGAAGCTTTTGAAGCACTTTTGCTGGCTATGTCAACAATAGATAAACAATTAACGGAATACGAGCAGGAAGCCGATATAATAGTTAATAAGACTGCACCTGAGAAACGTATGGAAATATCAGAGGCCAAGAGTAAGCAGGACATCCGAATGCCTCTTTATGACGCGGTTGGACGTGTCAGCAGCGATTTTATATATGTGTATCCGCCGGGAATACCAATTGTAGCGCCGGGAGAGGTGATTTCAGCAGAAGCTATCAGGGCAATGAAACGTGCTCTTGATAACGGCAGAAGTATTAAGGGAATTGATAATGAGTCGACGTCGGGCGGATATGTACACGTTGTCAAGGAAGCAAGGAATGTATGGCTTCCAAGAAGGAAAAAGAGAATCTGATAATATCACGCAGAAAGGATAATAATAATGGAAGGCATTTTCATAACAATAGAGGGACCGGACGGTTCCGGCAAATCAACACAGATAGAGCTTCTTAAGAAGTATCTTGAGGACAAAGGCTATGATAGTGTAGTGACAAGAGAACCGGGCGGTACAGCCATAAGTGAGGCAATTAGGAAGATTATACTTAATCCGGAGTATAAGGAAATGAGTCACATGACGGAGCTTTTGTTATATGCGGCTGCACGTGCACAGCTTGTCAATCAGATAATCCGACCGGCGCTTCATGAGGGTAAGGCGGTCATCTGTGATCGTTTTGTTGAGTCATCTGCTGTTTATCAGGGAATCGGAAGAGGACTTGGAGTAGATACTGTATATGAGGTTAATAATTATGCTTTAGGAGATGTCAAACCTAAGCTTACCATTCTCATGGATTTGGATGCAGAAGATGGTCTTAAAAGAAAGAAGAAACAGACATCACTTGATCGTATGGAGCAGGAGGATATTGCTTTTCATATGAGGGTTGTTGAAGGATATCGCAAATTGGCACAGCTCTATCCCGAGCGTATAGTGACGATTGACGCACTTATGTCGGTTGAAGATATTCATTCACGAATCGTGGCAGAAGTTGAGAAGAGATTTTTTTAGGTAACAAAGAATGATTACAGGGAAGGAGAGATTGCTATGGATATGAGAATCAATCAGCTGACACCGCAGGCGCAGATAGAGCAACAGACGCAGGCGCCAAAAGATGATGACAGCTTCCGATTCACGTTGGTGAGTCATATTGAGAATAACGAATTGAAAGAGAAGCTCTCTAACCTGATGAAGGATATTGAGGAGCAGGGAGCTAAGATTGCCAAGCACATGGACATCAAAGATATGAAGAGATATAGAAGTCTCGTCAAAGAGTTCATGAATGAGGTGGCTGCCAATTCCCATGAGTTTTCCAGGGAGAACTTCCTTGACAGGAGAGGAAGACACAGGGTGTATGGCATCGTCAAGGAGGTTGACAAATCCCTTGATGAATTAGCGGAAGAGCTTATGAAAGAAGAGAAGGACAATCTGGCAATTCTCGGTAAGATAGACGATATACGGGGAATGCTTATGGATATTTCGACTTGATACAAGAGAGGGTGATAAGGTATGGCAAATTACAGTGATATAATAGGACATGAGGACATAGTCAAACATTTTAAAAACAGCATAGAACTTGGCAAGGTTTCGCACGCATATATTCTCAATGGAGAGAAGGGTGCAGGTAAGAGAACGCTTGCTGCGGTTGTTGCAAAGTCGTTGCAGTGCGAGGCAGGTGAACCGGACCCTTGCGGTAAATGTCACTCCTGCATTCAGGCAGATTCCAACAACCAGCCGGATATTATTTGGGTTAAGCACGAGAAACCAAGTCTTATTTCTGTTGATGAGATAAGAGAGCAGATTGTAAATGATGTCGATTTGAAACCATATAGCAGCCGGTACAAGATATACATTGTTCCGGACGCGCAGCTTATGAATCCGCAGGCGCAAAATGCACTGCTTAAGACTTTGGAGGAACCACCGGAGTACGCAATCATTTTGCTTCTTGCTAATAGCATCGGCAAGTTCCTGCCTACGGTACTTAGCCGTTGTACAATACTTAACTTTAAGCCGGTTGAGCCGCTTCATGTTGTTGAGTATCTGACCAACAATTTGGGTGTTGATCAGGCCAAGGCAAGATTCTGTGCAGAGTTTGCACAGGGTAATCTCGGTAAGGCAATCAGACTTGCAATATCACCGGAGTACAATGAACTCCTTGAGGATAGTGTAAGGTTGTTAAAACGTCTTTCTGATATGGACATGGAAGATATAATAGAGGCCGTTAAGAATCTTGGCAAGTATAAGCTTGATGTGACCGACTACATGGACATTATGATGGTATGGTTTAGAGATATTCTTATGGTTAAGATATCCAATTCGCCCAACAAACTTCTTTTCAAGGACGAGTATTCGGTGCTTAAAAAGCAGGCAAGCATGATGTCTTACGAGGGTGTTGAGGAGGTTCTTCGTTCGCTTAACAAGGTTAAGATAAGATTAGAGGCGAATGTTAATTTTGATATTGCTATGGAATTGTTGCTGTTGACTATTAAGGATAACATGTAATACAATTTGATAGATTAATATAATACTCATAGCATTTTAAGGAGATTTATAGAAATGACAGAAGTAATAGGAGTACGTTTTCGTCCCAATGGTAAGATATACTTTTTTGCACCGGGCGATATTGAGATAGAAGTCGGAGATGCGGCTATTGTTGAGACTATCCGAGGCGTTGAGTACGGCAAGGTTGTACTTGGTCGTCGTGAGATTGACGAAGAGAAGATGAACAGCGAGTTAAAACCGGTAATCCGTAAGGCAACAGCTGCTGATGATAAGAAACATGAGGATAACAAGGAGAAATGTTCCAAGGCATTTGATATCTGTCTTGAGAAGATTAAGAAGCACGGCCTCGAAATGAAACTTATCGATGTTGAATATACATTTGACAACAATAAGATCCTTTTCTATTTCACAGCAGACGGAAGAATCGATTTCCGTGAGCTTGTTAAGGATTTGGCGGCAGTATTTAAGACAAGAATTGAGCTTAGGCAGATTGGTGTAAGAGACGAGACCAAGATTCTTGGTGGTATAGGAATATGTGGTAGAGAACTTTGCTGTAACAAGCATCTTTCTGACTTTGTTCCTGTGTCAATCAAAATGGCGAAGGAACAGAATCTTTCTCTTAACCCGACTAAGATATCAGGTGTTTGCGGACGACTTATGTGTTGCCTTAAGAATGAGCAGGAGACATATGAGTATCTTAATGATCGTCTTCCTAATGTCGGCGACCACGTTAAGACGATAGACGGACTTCGCGGTGAGGTTAGTTCAGTAAGCGTTATACGACAGAAGGTTAAGGTTATTGTAGATCTTGATGACGGCGAGAAAGAGATTCGCGAATATCATACAGAGGAACTTAAGTTCAAGCCTAAGAAACGTAGAAACAACGAGAAGGTTGATGCCGAGCTTAAGGCATTAGAGGCTCTTGAAAAGAAAGAGACCGGATCAAGGATTGATTGATTATAACGGATTAGATTGTATATTCAATGGTATTAGAAAGAGGTTACTGCGGTTGCGGTAACCTCTTTTTGTGCCAAATCAACAAATAAGGGCATTTTTTTTGTGGTAAATATTGATAAATATAATATTTGTGCTATAATGTCATCATGGGTGTCTGAATAGAAAGGACACACAAGCAAATTATATTATAGGAGGATTAGATATGAAGAGAAGTATCAAGAGTATTATGGCATTTGCCCTTGCTGCATCACTTGCTGCATCGACACTTGCTCCTGCAACAACATCGCAGGCTGCTTCTAAGAGCAATGTCGTAACAAAGCAAACAGATAACAGTGGTTATACTTGGAAGTATAGCTATAACAAGAAAGGTCTTGTGACTAAGAAGGTTGGAACAACTTCTTATAAGGAAAGTGACAGTGATCATTCAACTACAACAACAATAACATATAAGTATAACAAGAAGAATAAGATTGCTACTAAGACAGCAAAGACAGTTGATAAAGCAACAACTTATGAGACAGATAAGACCACAGGCTTAAAGCTTGGTGCAAAGAAGGGAACTGTTACAACTACAACATCAGCTGTAACAAAGTTCACTTATAACAAGAAGGGTCTTGCTACACAGTCTGTTACAACAACTACTGTAGGTAAGTCAGGATCAAATACGGAAACAGAAAAGACTAGAGGATTTTCTGGTGGTTGGGATGATGATTTTAACCTTCATCTTGAAGCTACGGAATTGGAAGATGGAAGAATCCTTGCCGGATACAATGAATATTCTTTGGATGGAAAATGGATTTCTTCAGATGAATATTCAATTAACAATGCTTTCTTCTATGCACCGGGAACAACTTTTGCAATAGGAGAAGATGAAAAAACAACAAAAACAGAATATAAGGATAATGGTAACGGTTCGTACACAACAACTACTACTGTAACGGAAAAGAATTCCGGAATAAAAACAGAGCCTGTTTATCAGTATTATGCAAAGGATGCTAATAATAATCCTGTTGCCGTAACGAGAACAGAGGAGACAAAAACCGTTTCAGATGGGGATACTTATACTTATGTTTCTTATAAAGATGCAACAGGAAAAGAATACTCTGGATATTCTTTTAAAGTCTGTACACAGGTTAATGTAACTGCAGACCCTAAGAGTTCGTCATCTACAACAACTGTTACTACTGATGATGAAACAGGAAAGACGGTTACTACTACGAAGTATACATACGATAAGAAGAAACGTGTGAAAAAAGCTGTATCTACGAGCGTGACAACTGATGGTAATAAAAAAACAATCGCAGAATCAAGTAATATGATTTCTGCGAATTCTTCTAGTACAAGTAATAGTACAAAGAAAAGCGAGTCGACAAGCGAAAGTACAACTTCAAGTACTACTACATACGCATATAACAAAAAGGGATATGCTAAAAAAATAAATGAAACAACAGATGGCAAGGAAGATAGTAAATCTACAGCTTCTTCTGAGATGACAGTAAGCTCAAGCTCAGAGACAACAAATTATAATTCGGATGGAACTGTTTCAAGTGTTGTTAGTAGAACATATGCAGTTGATAATTACCCTTCAACAACAACAAAGGTTGTATCTAATGGTGTTAAAACAATAACAACAACAAAAAATGCGTACACTTCAACATCTACAAGTAGTACAAAAGATGCAACAGGCAAAGTGACATCTAGTGATTCACATAGTATAAGCCATACATACTATGCAAATGGTGGAGATAAGTCAGTTGATACATATAGTGAAACAAATGCAGAGGGTGCAACTGATGCCGGAACAACCACTAGTTATCAATTTGATAAGGATGGCAAAGTTACAGGTTATGAAAAAGTTGTAACAGCAGGAACAGATCGTAGCTCTGCTTACTATACAGAGAATGGTAAATCGGAGTTTTCTTTAGATGCCGCTAATAAGATTAATGCAGCTAAGGCTACTCTTGAGGCAACCGGAACACCATTTAGCAAAGTTGAGACAGACACTGTAATTGCAACACCATCGAAGAGTACAACTGTTTACAAATATGATAAGAGTGGCAATGTTAAGTCTGCTAAGACAAGCGGTACAGAGACAAAGGTAACTGATGCTAAAAACGAAACATATGGCAACACAATATATGTGGTTGATGCAGCTGGTAAGCTTAAAGCGAAGCAGGTAACATATACTCATAAGTATACCGATAAGGATGCAATGGAGAATACAGTTAAGAAGGGCACTAAGAGACTTACGAAAAAACTCACTGTTAATACAGGTACTAGTGACAGAGAAAAGTCTGCCGGATCTTATTTGTCTCGTAAAGTATTTTCTATCAAGTCTAAGAAGGGAAGCACTAATGCTGATAAGCAGCAGTGGATTATCCAGAACGGTGCTCTTAACGGAGTTGTTGGTTTAGACTAATTAATCAACTATATAACGACATAACTATAAGAGGTTATCGCATTTTGCGGTAACCTCTTTTTTGAATTTGTGCCATATAATTTCTATTTGTGTACGTGCGTACACAAAGTTATGTACATTTATTTTGATTTATGTACTTTTGTTCAAAATTGGTACATAAAAGTACAAACTTTCCAATCTATACATAATCAATATTTTGGACTATGACCCTTTTGGATATGACCATATGTGTTACACAATTAAGAACATGTGTGAGGAAGTTCCCAAACTCGATTATGATGATGGTTTGAAGATAATGTATTTCAATATCCAAGGTGTAAAGGGTGGCAATGAAGTAATTCACAATTTGCTTAAATTTATGCTTAACAGTAATGCCGAGAATGTTGTTGACGATACTACTAGAAAGATGTATGATTACGACGTAGATAAGATATATGAGGAATATAAGAAAGTATTACACTAATATGTAAAAAACATCACAGACCATAGTTGCATGGTGATGTGATGTTTTTGTATATTAAGGTTTTGGAGCTGAAATGATATGGAAACACAAATATATGATGACGAAAGAATAGACGACCTACAGTGCAAGGGTTACCGGATAATCCAGAAACCGAATGGGTTTTGCTTTGGGATAGATGCTGTGTTGCTTTCTGATTTTGTCAATGTCAAACCTGGATGTAATGTACTTGATCTTTGTACCGGAAGTGGTGTTATCCCTATTCTGCTTGCCGGTAAGGATAAGGGAGAGCATATTACCGGTTTGGAACTGCAGAAGGAATATGCGGATATGGCATCAAGAAGTGTAGAACTTAATGGTCTTTCCGATACAATAGATATAATATGCGGTGATGTCAAATTAGGCAAAGAATTCTTCGCCCCTAATTCTTACCGGGTGGTGACAGTTAATCCGCCGTATATGACAGATAATCATGGCATTAAGAATCTGTATGAGCCGAAAACGATTGCAAGACACGAAGTTGCTCTGTGTCTTGAGGATGTTATCGCGTTGGCTGACTATGTTTTGCCGGTTGGTGGTGATTTCTTTATGATACACAAGCCGTTTCGTCTTGCGGAGATATTTGATGTTATGAAGAAGCATCATATTGAACCCAAGCGAATGAGACTAATACATCCATATGTTGACAAAGAGCCCACAATGGTAATGGTTCATGGAACAAAGGGAGGCAAGTCGCGAATTACGATAGAACCGCCTCTTATTGTATATAAAGATAAGAATGTATATACTGATGAGATACATGAAATTTATGAAAATTGCAATGTGGATTAGAGAAAATCTTCGCAGCTTTTCGAAGAGACAATGATACAAGGAGATAAATGTATGTCCGGAACTTTATATATATGTGCAACCCCTATAGGCAATCTTGAAGATATAACGTTAAGAACTCTTCGTGTTTTGAAAGAGGTGGATCTTATTGCCGCAGAGGATACAAGAAACAGCATTAAATTACTGAATCATTTTGAGATTAAGACACCTATGACAAGTTATCATGAGTACAACAAATACGATAAGGCCAAGCAGTTGGTTGAGAAAATGTTAACCGGAGTTAATATTGCTCTTATTACGGATGCGGGTACACCCGCGATATCGGATCCCGGACAGGAACTTGTCAGACAGTGCCATGAGGCAGGGGTACAGGTTACATCTTTGCCGGGAGCAACAGCATTTGTCACTGCGCTTACTATATCCGGCAGAGAAACAAGACGTTTCTGTTTTGAAGCATTTTTGCCGACAGAGAAGGATAACAAGAAAGAGAGAAAGGCAATTCTTTCGGAGTTATCTAAAGAGACGAGGACAATCATACTGTATGAGGCACCACACAAACTTGTTGGAACACTCAAGGATTTATATGAAATGCTTGGAGACAGAAAGATATCTTTGTGCAGAGAATTAACGAAGAAGCATGAGGAGAATTTCAGGACGACGCTTTCTGATGCACTTTCGTATTATGAAGAAAATGAGCCTAGAGGTGAGTATGTTCTTGTGATTGAAGGCGTATCGCGAGAAGAAGTGAAGGCTGAAGCAATCAAAGACCTTCTTGAAATGAGCATCAAAGAGCATGTGGAGCATTACATGAATCAGGGCGTTGATAAGAAGGAAGCCATGAAACTTGTTGCCAAGGACAGGGGAGTTGGCAAGCGAGATATATACAATGTGTTACTTGAGGAAGATGTTTAAATAGTTCTTTACGGACTATTATATTTTGTGATTGTAATTATTCTAGACAAATAATCTTGCAATCCACGCACTCGATATTAAAGAGACAAGGGACAGGAGGATTCCGACAGGGATTACCCACCTTGTCTTTTTGATTTGTACACTTGTAAAATATATAGATATCGTATAGAAGAGAGTTTCGGTACAACAAAGAAGAACGGAGGCGGCAAACCCGATATAAGAGTCTGTGCCGTGCTTTTTGAAAATATCGAATAGAAGTGCATTGGCACCGGATGAGGAAAACAATTTAAGGAAAGTAAGTGGTAGAAGTTCCGGTGGTAATGTCAAAGTCGAAAAAGGCAACGAATTATTAACTGTGGTTAAAAAGTTGCAAAAGAGATCAAGAGCACCTGAATTGCGAAAGATTCCGACAGCAACAAGTAGTCCGATTAATGAGGGGGCAATTTCGAAAACTGTAAGAAGACCCTGTTTGGCACCATTTAAGAAAAGTTCAAATACATGTTTTCTCATCAATAGAGCATGAAGGGTAATATAGAATATGACAAGTGGGATTATCATTACGGATATATATGAGATTAGTCGCATGATGTTTCCTTTCGGTTTGTTAAGAGGTCACCTGAGTTTCTTGCAAAATATTTAATGATAGAAGATTATTGTCGATGACACATGACTTTACAAATAATGATTGCAATAACAGTGGTTAGTGTTGTTGTGATAAGTCCCGGGATTATAACCGCCATAGGTTGTGGGCTTCCGTATTGACTGCGATAAGCAATCAGATTCATAGGAATCAACTGTAGAGAGGATATGTTAAGTATAAGGAATGTGCACATTTCATCGCTTGCTGTATCGAGAGACAATTGTTTGTGTGATTTGGAAAATGAATTGTCGGAATGATTGATGTTGGTGCGGAGTCGTTCCTGTTCCAGTTCTTTAAGTGCTTTCATGGCAGAAAGTCCGGTTGGTGTGCATGCCCATCCAAGACCGAGCATGTTGGCAATAAAATTGGCACATATATAATCGCCTGCAATGTGGTCTTGGGGAAGAGATGGGAAGAGGAATTTTAGGAGTGGTTTCATTTTGCGAGCAAGAAGTCTGGTAAGATCTGAGCCGTCTGCTATGTATAAGAAGCCGTTCCACATGGCAACAACGCCAGCCATGACGATAAGCAGTTCTATGGCATCTTTTGCGGACGCGAGAATTCCGGTGCTTACCGCTTCGATATTTCCTGTAATTGCAGCAACAGCTATGCCTATAAGTATCAGAAATGACCATAGTATGTCGAGCATCATACATCTTCTCCAATTCGTCTTCTTTACATGATATTCGATAAGTGTTTGGATAATGCAGATTTTGTATATTGAGAAACAATAATTGCCTCTATTTTTTCGATTGACATTTGTGTTTACTGCACTTACAATATGTCTTGTAATTTCATAGGAATATAGCTCTGACGAAAGTCAGATTAGGGGGAAACCCGGTGAGAATGCGGTGCAACCGCCATTACTGTGTTAAGGAAATGATTCCTTTAAGCCAGATTACCCGCATATTCCGGCATTTTAGCTTTTGGGTTAAGGAAGAGCGATTTGTTCATTTCGCAAAATGCGCGAAGTTTTCTTTGTGTGTTTAAGATGTTGCTTTGACTTATGCATACCAATGATAAGATGCCGATACGAGGTGCCATGTGTGGCATGCGTGTTGGTTTTTTTATTTGAAATGCATGACGAGATTAAAAGTGGCGAGGAGAGTAAGTATGACGGGTAATCAGTGTATTGAATTGATCAATAACAAGTACAAAGAACTTGGGCGATTGCCAAAGAAGACGGATTTCTCTTTTCATGAGGTTGCGGCAATCAAGTCGCATTTCGGTCCGTGGCCGCGTGCTCTTGAAGCTGCCGGAGTCAAGGATTCCAAACCTGTCACGAAAAAGCAGCAAAGAGAAGAAAAACGCATATTGCAAAAAAGAGTAAGAAATGCAGAAAGAAAAATAAACAAGAAACAAAACATGGCGGAGAAGAAAGGAAAGGAAGAAGTATGACGAAAAGAATGATGCAACAGAAGAAAAGAATCTTCTCATTGATACTTGCCATTGCAATGGTTGTTGGTATCATTTCTCCGGGAAGTACAACAGTTGTTAATGCTGAAGCTAAAGCTAAAGCTGAATACGCCGGTTATGTGTATGTAACTGTAGAGAGATTTACTTTAGGTCAGGGACTTGCTGCTGAGCCAAAGAAGATAGGTTATGATGATGGGGATACAGTTGAGGATATTCTTAAAAGAGCATATGGTAAGGATAGCATAATTGTATCTGATGGCGATTATGGAAAAAGTTTTGATGGATTTGTTGATGGTGGAGAACCTGAGGGTTGGACAACAGACGATATACCCGAAAAGATTATAGAGGCTTTAGACGCAGGTGCAGAAGGTGAATATGCACCACCTGCTGTAAAGAAAAATGAAATTACAAAAAGAACAAAGGCAGATACATTAGCAAATTATGATTATACAGGTCAGTCATATCTTATGGTATGTGTTGATAATAAATCGGCACAATATGGAATATCAGGCCTTAAAAATGGCGCTGCAACAGACGGATCGGCATATCACGATGGTTCAGTTATTCGTATAGAATATGGAATATACTATTACGGCGGTGACCTTAACATTGCGTATGGAACCACACTCATCGATTTTGCAGACAAAGATGAACTTATTCGTGCAATAGTTGATTATACAGGAAACAGAGACTGTAAAGGATATACAGATGCGGTCGCAGTTTTAGAAGATTGGGACGCTACTGAAGCAGAAGTTGATACTGCGACAGAGAATGTTAAGACTTTAGATAAATACAGTGAAGCATATAAAGAAGTGTTAACAAATGCTAAAGAAGAACTTACATCACCTGCATATGGTAATGAATGGACAGTTTTGTCAATTGCAAGAAAAGGATTAAGCGATAAGGCTTGGAACGATTTGTATATAAACAGTGTAGAAGATAAGGTTAAAGAGAATGGTTCAAATATTCTTCATAAGACAAACTCTACAAATAACTCTAAAATAGCACTAGTGCTTAATGCTGTTGATAAAAATCCTGAAGATGTATCAGGATACAATCTTATTTCTCCACTTGCAAATTATGATTATGTAAAGAAACAGGGTGCTAATGGCATAATATATGCATTGATTGCACTTGATTCAGGAAAGCATGAAGTTCCGGAAATTGAGGGCGAGGGTACACAGACGACAAGAGAATTACTTATAAACGGTATTTTAGACGCGCGTATAGCAGATGGTGGCTGGAATTACACTGCTACATCGAAAACTTCCGATCCTGACCTTACAGGTATGGCTATACAGGCGTTGGCTCCGTATTACAAATCAAACAAAAAAGTTAAAAATGCTGTAGATAATGCATTAACGGTTCTTTCAAATATGCAAAATGAAAATGGTGGTTACAGTAGTTGGGGTAATGAAAACAGTTGCAGTTGCGCGCAGGTGATTTGTGCATTGACAGCGCTTGGACTTAATCCTGATTGTGATGAAAGATTTATCAAGAATGGAAAATCTCTGCTTGATGCAACACTTGCTTATTATAACGAAGAAGATAAAGGATTCAAAAACTCTGCAAAGGACACAAAAAAGAATGCACTTGCTACACAGCAGGTGCTGTATGCGCTTACTTCTCTTGATCTTATGATTGAAGACAATTCAAGATTGTTTATGTCAGAAGATCACGCGCATAAAGTTGTAACTAAAGATGCCAAAGAGCCTAAATGTAACGAAAAAGGTTACACAGGAGACAAAGTTTGCGTGGACTGTGGTGAGATTGTCGAGAAGGGTCAAGAAATCGCAGCCCAAGGTCATAAACCTGTAGAGATTCCTGCAGTTGCGGCAACAGAGACTACCGCAGGCAAGACTGCCGGTAAGAAGTGTTCGGTATGTGGAGCAATTATAGAGGCACAGAAGGATGTTCCTGCAACAGGTAAGAAACAGGAAACAACACAGGCACCTACAACAACTGCTGAAGCACCAAAGACTGTTAAGGATACTTATACAGTAACAAGTACAGATGAGAAGAAACAGACAGTTGCATATACAGGTGATGACAACTCAAAAGCAAAGAAAGTTACCATATCAGACACTGTTACAGATCCTGATACAAAGACAACATATAAGGTAACTGAGGTTGCTGAAAATGCTTGTAAGGATAACAAGAACCTCACAACTGTAAACATCGGTAAGAACGTTACCAAGATTGGTGCGGGCGCATTTGCCGGATGTACAAAGCTTAGTAAAATCAGCGTTGATGGAGATTCAATAAAATCAATTGGAAAGAATGCATTTAGCGGCATCAAGAAAAATGCAACAATCAAAGTTTCAGCAAAAACAAAGAAACAGTATAAGAAGATTGTTAAGATGATCAAAAAGGCCGGTGTTAAAAAAGCTAAGTTTAAGTTTGTGAAGAAGACAAAAAAGAAAGCTAAAAAGAAATAATTTAATGTAATGGAGGTGCTCCTATGAACAGAGTTAAATGGAAAAAACTATTTGGTGTAATTCTGGTCGTAGGGGCGCTTATTTTTGCCTTTTGGTACGGCGGAAATGCCCCCGGACTTAGAGGTTTTTCGTCAGACGATGATTCGACTGCCGTCACGACGGAATACAGAACGGATGTTGATGCGGATAGTGCTTCGGTCAAGCAGACAGAAAGTAATGTCAACACGTCACATGATGTTACAAAAAAAGATACGACAAAAATAACGAAAGACAATTCCAAGAAAAAGAAGGGTGGATTCTTTAACAAGATAGTGATGAACATTAAGCACGTCGGTTCGTCTAAGAAAAAGAAGAATCCGCAGCTTAATAAAAGAGCGCAGAAAAATGCCAATAAGGCAGTAGTAAAAAACGAAAAAAAGAATAAGAGATTAAAGAATCGTAAAAGTAAAAAAAGTACTGAGAATAACAATGATAATAACGTACAAAACGATAATATAGATAGAACGTCTGATGAAAAAAAGGACGATTCGGACAGCAAGAAATCTGACAATAAGATAGAAGAGGACACTTCCGAAAAAACGTCGGAAATAAAAGATGACAAGCCGACGGATAAAACTACAGAGACAACCCAAACTGACAAAAACAAGCAGGAGCCGGAGGAGGTTGAAGACGGCACAATAACATGTACCATTTATATAAGTTGTGCCAGCGTGCTTGATCACATGGACAAGTTAAGCGACGCAACGAAGAAAATTATTCCGGAAAACGGCGTGATGCTTGAAACTTATGAGGTGAAGGTCAAGGACGGCTCGACAGTTTTTGACGTGCTTAGCAAGGCTGCAAGAAAGAACAAGCTTCACTTGGAGTACAACTACACGCCGGCTTACAAGACTTACTATATCGAGGGCATTGGCAATTTATACGAGTTTGATGCCGGCAACCTGTCGGGCTGGATGTATAGTGTCAATGACAAGTTCCCGGGAATGGGTTGCTCGGGATATAAGGTGAGTGACGGTGATGTAATCAAGTTTGTGTACACGTGTAATTTTGGTAAGGACGTAGGTTCTTCTTTTGAATGAGATTATGAGGTGAAATATGGAGCAGTACCATCCGATAGTCAATTTCATATATTTTGCGGTGGTAATCGGACTTTCTATGAGTTTTCTTCATCCAATATGTCTGATTATAAGTATTACAGGTGCAGTGGCGTATGCCTTATATGTATTTGGGGCTGCAAGGGTGAGAAAAGGATTTGTGACGGTTTTTGTTCTTATGTTGCTGACGGCACTCATCAATCCTACATTCTCGCATCAGGGAGTGACGGAACTTTACATGCTTCCAAGCGGCAACATGTTGACATTGGAATCTATATGGTTTGGAATCGGTGCTGCATTTATGCTTGGGGCGAGTCTTGTCTGGTTTCGGACAATGGGCGAAATATTAACCGCAGATAAAATTGTATATTTGTTCGGGAAAACATTTCCTATATTAGGTCTTTTGCTTTCGATGATTCTTGGATTTATCCCCAAATTAAAATACAAATACGAACAGATAAAATTGTGTGGAAACGGTGCGACGCTATCCGGAATACCTGCCATTAGTTATAAGATAAAACAGTTGTCATTACTCGTTACTTGGATGCTTGAAGATTCGGTAGAATTGGGGAAAAGCATGAGGGGCCGCGGCTATGGTCTTGAAGGACGCAGAAACTATTCGATATACAGGTTCTCTACAAGAGACGGAGTTATGCTGATTATAATTATTGTACTTGCTGCTTATGTGATAATAGGAAAAATCAAAGGAGTTTTGTACTGGTCGTATTATCCGATTACGGAGGGTGCAACTCTTAACATATACGGATTGACCGTGTATATCGCTTATTTTATTCTGTGTATGTGTGCAGTTATTGAGGAGATTAGGAAGGATATCATATGGAAGAAATCAATGTCCGCAATTTGACATTTTCATATAGTGAAAGAGCAGCTTATGCACTTGATGATGTTTCTTTTTCTGTAGGAAAAGGTGAAATGTTGCTTGTGATCGGTGAGTCCGGAAGCGGCAAGACGACATTGCTTAGGCATTTAAAGCCTGCGTATAAGCCTGTGGGAAACATTACTAAGGAATCGCGCATTTACGTCGAGGGAAGTTTGCTGGATGAACTTAGCGATGAACAGCAGGCATTTATGATAGGCTATGTTGGTCAGCAGGCAGAGGCGTGTCAGGTGACGGATAAAGTGTGGCATGAGCTTTCTTTTGGGCTTGAAAGCATGGGAGCTTCGCAGGATGTTATGTCGAGAAGAGTATCCGAGATAGCGGCATTTTTTGGATTGGAAAAAGTGTTCCATGAAAAACTGTCTCATTTGTCGGGGGGACAAAGACAACTAGTCAATCTTGCGGCGGTAATGGTTACAGAGCCGGAAATCTTAATTCTTGACGAGCCGACAAGCCAGTTAGATCCTATGGCGGCGGCAGAGTTTTTCCGTATGGTAAGACGCATACACGACGAACTTGGAACGACAATAATTATGACGGAACACAGGCTTGAAGAAGCGTATGTGATGGCTGATAAAGTCCTGGTGCTTGATAAAGGTAAAATGATTATGCATGGTACGACTGACGAGGTTGGCCGATATCTTTATGAAGGCAGGTTGTCGTTGTTTAGAAGTCTCCCTGTGGCAACGAGGCTCTTTTATGATCTGACAGAGGGAAGAAAATCCGATGAGAAGGTTCCTGAAAGTGTCAACGAAGGAAGACAATTTCTATCACGATATATGGCGAAAAATAACTTGGAAGTGCCGGATATGTCGACCTGTGATTACGGTGGCAAAGAAGATAAGAGTCGTGACAGTTTGCCGGGTAAAAGAGAGTTTGAAAAGAAATACAAACCGATTCTCGAAGGAAAAGAGTTGTGGTTTCGTTATGACAAGAATGCAAACGACGTTTTAAAGAATTGTGATATCAAACTACCGGAAGGGAAGATTACTGCGTTGATGGGCGGAAACGGAGCCGGTAAATCGACGCTTCTTCACGTGCTAGCCGGCAATATTGCTGCGTATATCGGTAAAGTGAAAAAAGGTGATATATCAATAGGTATGTTGCCACAGAATCCACAGGCAATGTTTTTGTATGATAAAGTCTCAAAAGAGATTGGTGATTATCCGGATATTGTTAAACATTTTGAACTTGAAGAATGTCTGGATATGCATCCGTTTGACCTTTCCGGTGGACAAATGGAGAAGCTTGCATTGGCAAAACTTGTGTCACAAGGCCAAGATGTTCTTCTTCTTGATGAGCCGGGAAAAGGAATGGATTATGCATTTAAGGAAAAACTTGGAATATACTTAAAAGAGCTTACAGCAAAGGGTAAGACAATTCTCATGGTAAGTCATGACCTGGAAATGTGTGCTTCTTATGCGGACTGCTGCGGTATGTTTTTTGACGGGCACATTGTGTCACTTGTAAGCACAAGGGAGTTTTTCAAAGATAATTCTCTCTATACAACGGCAGTACGTAGAATGTGCAAGGGGATAATTGAAGATGCTGTCCTCTATGAAGATGTTGTGAAAGTCTTCAAGGGAAAGTTATGTGGTGTTATGAATCCAAGTCAGGATGACTCGCAATCTGACAGTGAAAGTTCTGTAGACAACAAGGATACACTGGAAGAAAGCTCTGATGATTCTAAAAATTTAGATGAGAATATACAGTATATCGAAAACGAGTCTGATGAGTATTCGTCCGTCGATAAGATTCCTGACGAGAATGCTAAAGATAGCGTAAAATGTGAAGATGACATACTCGTGGGAGAAAAAACAGAAAGTACTTCCAACTTGTGTATGACAATAATACCGCTTCTCACATTCCTTGTTCTTATGCCACTTACAATATATTTTGGTGAAAGAGTGCTTCATCAACGAAAGTATTACTTCATTTCACTCTTACTCATTGTGGAGGGTGTGGGGGCATTTCTTGCCGGCTTTGAACACGGCAAGCCCAGACTTAAGGAAATAATAACTGTTGCAGCCATGGCAGCAATAACGGCGTTATCAAGAGCAGCATTTTACATGGTTCCGGCTGTGAAACCAATGGCTGCATTTACAATAATATCGGGTGTTGCACTCGGTGGAACGGACGGCTTTATTGTAGGTGCGTTGTCGATGCTTGTTTCCGATATATTCTTCGGCCAGGGCCCGTGGACGCCCTGGCAAATGTTTGCGATGGGATTGTTAGGCCTAGTGGCAGGACTCATTTTTAATCGAATCGCCGACAAAGATAAGGACATACGTATAAAGATTAGCGTTTACGGACTGCTTGCTGTCCTTGTTATATATGGTGGCATAATGAATCCGGCTTCCGTGCTTATGTATCAGGAAAATGTTTCGTGGAAGATGTTGCTCGCTTCGTATGCACCGGGAATACCGATTGATATAATTCATGCAGTATCGACATTTATATTTCTGATGATAGGCGCAAAGCCTATGCTTGAGAAGTTACAGAGGGTTAAGAGGAAATGAGGCAACACCGTGTATCAAGTTTGATTTTTCGAGGGCTATATGCTACTATGTAAATGTAATCGGTAACGGTTGATTTTTAACCGTGGTTGAAATTGTTTGATTGTCGATAGGAGATTGAGTATGTCTTTCATAGAGTGGATTAAGGTTATAATACTTGGAGTTGTTGAGGGAATAACGGAGTGGCTGCCGATAAGCAGTACCGGACATCTTATCCTTGTTAATGAGTTTCTTAAGATGGAGCAGAGTGATGCTTTCATGGAGATGTTTGATGTGGTTATTCAGCTAGGCGCGATTATGGCGGTTGTTGTTCTATTCTGGGGTAAGTTGTGGCCGTTTCATACCGCGAAGAAAGCCCCGCAGAGTAGCTGGTTTGTGAATAAGGCTGAAAGCGGTTTTATGAAGAGTTTTCAGAACTTCTGCGACAAGTATTGTTATATGGATACACTTGCTCTTTGGGTTAAGATTGTCGTAGCATGTATTCCTGCTGCTGTTATGGGAATCAAGTTTGATGATTATATGGAGGAACATTTCTATAATCCGACAGTTGTATCAATTGCTCTTATTGTATATGGTGTAATATTCATTGTTCTTGAGACGTTTAATGCGAGACGTCGCCCGAGAATAACAAGTCTTGAGGATATGACATTCAAGACTGCAATACTTATTGGTGTGTTCCAGATTCTTGCTTTGATTCCGGGTACATCACGTTCCGGTTCAACAATTATCGGTGGAATACTGATTGGTGCTTCAAGAGAGGTTGCTGCGGAGTTTACTTTCTTCCTCGGCATTCCGATTATGTTTGGTGCAAGTCTTGTGAAGTTGCTTAAGTTTGGATTTGTGTTCACCGGCTCGGAGTTTTTTGTATTATTGCTCGGAATGGCTGTAGCCTTCGGTGTTTCATATTTTTCCATTAAGTTCCTTATGGGATATATAAAAAAGCACGATTTCAAGGTGTTCGGCTGGTACCGAATCGCCCTTGGTGTGCTCGTGCTTATCTATTTCTTATTTATTAAATAATTCCGAATTTCTCGGCGTATGTCATGATGCCGGCGACAGTCTTGCCGTCGGTGATCTTACCTTCGTAAATAAGTTTCTTTAGGTCTGAAACTTCCCATTCTTCTACATTAATCTCTTCGTCAGGATCAAGATGTTGTTCGGTCTTTTCAAGGTCCGTGGCAAGATAAATGTCAATCTTCTCATTGCAGAAGGCGACGGTTGTATTGACGGTAAGCAGGTATTCTGATTTGCCTGCTCTGTAGCCGGTTTCTTCTTCTAATTCCCTCATTGCACATTCAAGAGTCGGTTCGTCGGGGGAATCAAGTTTGCCTGCCGGAAGTTCAAGAGTGAAGCGGTCAAGAGCATTTCGGTATTGACGAACCATAAGTAGTTTTCCGGAATCATTTACCGCAACAACAGCGGCTGCACCATCATGATGAATGTAGTCCCACTCGGCAGTTTTGCCGGCAACTTCTACTGTATCTTTGTACAGTTTTATAACTGTGCCCTCGGCACGTAACTCTCTTTTCAGACGTTTAACAGGTTCCATAGTTACCTCCTCATTGGTCAAACTTTACGCAAGGATATTATAACACTTTCCGTCGGTAAATGATAGGGTGTTAAGGGGTGAATTATGTTGCTGAATTAGGTAAAATGTGGTAAAATTACAGTATCTTAAATGAGGAGGTTACAATGTATGAAAAGAGAGTTTTCTAAGGTTTTAAGGACTGTATTGTCCTTTGTTTTGGTATCTGCGCTTGTGCTTACAACAAAGCCTTCGGTTGTTAAGGCCGATACGCCGGATCCCAAGGCTACACTTCAGGCTGCATTTAACGCGTTTGATGCCAATCAGTTATTGTTTCTGGAATATTCTATAAGTGCTGAGAACGAGACGATTCTCTATGAGAAGGTGGAACTTGATAAGAAGAATAATATCAAGAATATATCGTCAGAGGATCCAGACAGTGGGGAATGGACGGATTATTACACAGACTTAAAGGAGAAGGTTACATACTACAAAGACGGAGGCACCTGGTATAAGTATCCGACAGATCCGGAGGATCTTCAGGGAATAGGTAAGACACTTGTGGAGAACGGTGTCGAGACAAAGATTGTTGACGGTGCAACATACGCTTATGACGGTGAGGCTACGGTGTTTGTCAGCAACAGTCATACTGGTGCGGATACAGAGTTTAACTGTTATGTCTTTAAGGCAGATATTCCAATCATTATCACTGATGACGATTCAGAGGACGAGGATGACGAGGATGATGAGGACGATGAGGACGATGGAGAAGAAGATGACTTTGAAGAAGAGGATGATTCAACTCCGGATTACGCAACAATATATTATTATATAACAAAGGATACGGGAGCATGGGTTCACGCAGAGAGCAAGGACGGACTTATTATCGATGTTGATATTGCATATCCGGGTCCGGGCGAAGAGTCAATTGCACTTTCAATTCCAAAGGAAGCGATTAAGAACGCTATTCTTGAAGATGGTTATATAACACCTACATCAAATGGTCCTATAAGCTATAAGGTTGTATATAAGGGCAAAGGAAAGAAAAAGAAAGCATATATCGTAGTTACGAAATGTGCTTCTACTAAGAAAGCAACGGTTGAGAAGAGTATTAAGATTCTCGGCAAGAAATATCCTGTCAAAGAGATTGCAGCTTCAGCATTTGCCAATAACAAGAAATTAGAATCTGTTGTTATCAAGGCAGATATCACAACTATCGGTAAGAAAGCATTCTACAATTCTAAGAAGCTTAAGACGATTACTATCAAGTCCAAGAAGGTTAGCAAGATTGGTAAGAATGCATTCGATACAAACTCGAAGAAGCTTACAATCAAGATTGCCGGAAAGAAAGATAAAGTCAAGAAGCTCATTGATAAGTCAAGGTCGGCTAAGGCTAAGAAGAAGACTAAGCTTACTGTGAAGTAGTCTTATTGAAGTAATCATACACTATAGAAGAAATATTCTGAATGTTAGGGATTGCAGCACCGCAGTTGCTGCTCATTACAACAATTATATAGTCTCCTCCGGGAGAATAGACAATGGCGGCATCGTGTTGAGCATCATCGGTGTCGCCTGTTTTATTGGCGCATTTGGTACCTTCGGGAAGTCCTGCCGGTATTTTGTTAATGTGTTGCTGGTTAAGCAAAAGTTCCAAAAGCTCATCAGATACTTTAGGGTTTACAAGTTGTTTTTTGTATATTTTTTCAAGTATTTTTCCGCAATCCGCAACAGTCGTATAATTACGGCCGGGTGAGGATGGAAAAGGGTATTTGGTTGGAATTAACATTGTGGTAATGGTTGTGTCGGTAAAACCCTCGCGGTCTATAAAATGCTGAATGACTTTGCAACCGTTTACAGCGTTGTAATTCTCGTCACATTGTCTAACCATAAGATTAAATGCGTCATTATCACTTACAGAAATCATCTGGTACATAAGGTTGTCGACTTTGTCGGTTCTTTCAAGTTTGCCTTCGTCCATAAGTTCAAATGCAGCACCTGCGCAATAAAGTTTTATTAAACTGGCGGAAAAATGTTGAACGTTGTTGATTAGAAGAAACTCGTTGTGTCCGATGTCCTTAACATAGATAGACCATGTTCCGCGGTAATCTGAAACAGTGTCTTCAAGAGTTTTTTTAAGAGAGTTAAGACCGGAGTGACTTCCGGTAATTCCGGCGGAGTCGTTGACAAGACCGTCGTATCCCACATATTTGCCGTCAGGGGTTATGGCGCAAGTAAATTTTGCGCCTGTTGAACCTACATAATAGTTGCCAACCCACTGACTTTTTGCAATCTTTCCGTCTGCACGAACGTACCTTTCGGCACCGTCAATTTCCTGCCAACCCATAGGAAGTTTTTCCGATACGGTTGTTTCAGTAGTAGCGGCTTCTGTGGTTGTTTCTTCCCCTTTTTTTGAAGCGTTGGGAAAGAGTATCGATAATACAAGAACTATAAGTATTACCGCTAACGAGCCGAGTACGATTATTTTTGTGTCTGAGGGAAGAAGATTGTTTCTTTTTGGTTTATCCATATGTGAGAGTCTCCCTTTCAAAAACTGTGATAATTATAATGAAAATGGTTAATGTTGGCAAGTTGTTTTTGTAGGCAAACATTGTAAAATAAGGCATTTTGTGTTATTTTTAAAGGGTAGGGTTGGTATCGAAAATATCTAATATACAGGAGGAGTGTTATGAAGAGAATGTCGAGATTAATCATGGCGTTAGCGATGATTATGGTTTTGTCACCGGTAGTTAATGTTAAAGCTGCCAACAATAAGGAAATAACCGGAAAGGTCAGATACGATTACGCATTTAAGGTGTTGGAACTTGTCAATAAGGAGCGAGCATCTGCAGGAGTTCCTTCTGTGGAAATGGATGCAAGTCTCTTGGAAACTGCAATGGCGCGTGCTGCGGAAACAACGGTATCATTTGACCATACAAGACCTAATGGTGAGTCATGTTTTAGTTTGAACAAAAAGATGTTTGGAGAGAATATAGCGTGGGGACAGAGAAATCCTACAGCGGTTATGAACGCCTGGATGAACTCGCAGGGACATAAAGAAAATATTCTTGACAAGAGTTATAATTCAATCGGAATAGGCTGTATGGAACTTAATGGTTCCTTTTACTGGGTGCAGTGTTTTGGATTTGACAAAGCGGAGAGTGTTAAGGAGCCGGCAAGCGGAAACGCAACATATCAAGTCGCACTTAATACTTCCGGAGAAACCAAATTATTAAAGGGTGTGGAATCTAAGGAAGAAACAACAGAGAAATCCACAGAGCAGAAAAAGACAGATAATACATCGGAGGATACTGATGACGGTGCGGTTGCAAAACCGTCCAAGGTAGCTGGGGTTAAAGTTGTAAGAGGAAAGAAGAAGCTTACCCTTGTCTGGAAAAAGGCAAATGTTGATGGGTATCAGATTCAGATATCTGCGAAAAAGAATTACAAGAAAGCAGATACTTATAATATTGCATCGACAGGAAAGAAAATGGTTATTAAGAAGTATAAGAACAAAAAGCTTAAGTCAAATAAGAAATATTATGTAAGAATCAGAGCTTTCTCTTACAGTGAAAATGAGATTTTATATGGTGCGTGGAAGAAAGCATCGGCTAAAACGAAGTAATGTATGACAAAGAAAAATAGCAGTGGAAATATCCACTGCTATTTTTATATTATCCGATTGATGCAAAGAGTGCTGCAATCTCATCAGGTGATAACTGTTTGTTAGGGTCATCTGAAACCGGGGTTGGAGCAGGAGCGACAGGTTCAGGTGCCGGCTCTTCCTTCTTAGGAGCAGGATCGGCAGCTGCAAAAAGTGCTGCAATCTCATCTGCTGATAACTGTTTGTTAGGATCGCTCACATCACCAACAGTTGGAGTTGCAGGTTCAGGAGCTGCTTCGGCAATCTCAGGTTCAGCAGCAGGTTCTTCCGGCTCTTCCTTACCGACAACTGTAAATGTCGGTGTGAACGGTTCTTCTTTTGCAGGAGCTTCTTCTACAGCTTCCTCAACAACCGGTTCGGGCTCGGCGGCAAGCTCTGCATTCATCTCAGCAATTGCTTCGTCCATAGCTGCCTCTTCAGGTCCCACAGGTATATCACCCTGCATAACAACAGGTTCGTCAGTTGCTTCAGGGATAACTTCTTCCATGACCTGGGCTTCCTCTGCGATAGGGATATCTGTTGGAATCTCATCTGTAACGGGAACATCAGCAGGAGTTTCCTCCATAATCGGTGCTTCTTCCATGACAGGCATTTCTTCTGCGACAGGAGCTTCTGCTTGAATAGTTTCCGTAACAGGAACTTCATTCATGGCAGGTGCCTCTTCCATAAAGGTAGGCTCTTGATATACGGGCTGTGCCGGCATGCCCTGCATCATGTTAGGTATTGGCATTGCCTGAACTCTTGCGATGTTACTTGATATGTTCTGTAACTCGTGAGCGACATTGTTAATCTGCATACTTAAGCTCTGGTCCATTCCGGCCGGTTGAGACTTAAGATATTCAACAATATTCTCTAACATCGAAACTACGTCAGCGTTGTTAGGCTGGATCTGGTCAAATCCTTGCGTCATAGTTTCATTTAAATGATTCCTCAAATCCTTCATTGTGGAAATCAACTTGGTTGTATTATTCTGGTCGTATTTGATAAGGAGTTTAGTTGACTTGTTCTGAGCATTGGCAAGAACCGAAAGATTCTTAACAAGAGTTTCTTGTCCGTCAACGTAGTTGCCCTTAAGACTTGCAAGATTCTCGGCAGCCTGACGGGTGTAAAGATAAGTTGCCTTGCCAAGCTGTGCCTGTGAACTGCTCATGCCCTCAATCTGTGTCGAGAGGTCGTCCATACCGTTCTTAATCTGAACATTTAACGACTTGTTCTTCATATTAACGAACGCGACGATGTTCTGGGTGAGCAGGTAAGCACATATAAGAAAAATGATGCTCACTCCCGCAACCGGGAATATCTGCTTTTGAAATGTAATAAGAGTATAGACCAATGCAATTCCCGAGGTTAATGTTGCCACCACAGAAAGTGCAATTCTGTTATCGTTAGATCTGTTCATGTGTAAAGCCCCCTTTGTTATCAACTGATGTATAAATGTCTGCAAAACGCAGTAAATATAATCAAAAAACAGTACATTTATTATACATGAAAATTAAGGTTTCGTAAAGGAATAAATTGTCTGATAATGGGCATAATAGAGAAAAAATAAGAAAGAAGGTTTATATTTATGACTGAACAGACACTAAATCTACTTGATAAGGTAAATGAAGGCTGCAAAATGGCTATAAACAGTATGAAGCAGGTAAAGGAATACGTGGTGGATGAGAAACTTGATGATATATTAAAAAGTTATACCATGGAGCACGAAAGATTGGAGAAGGATACAGGAGACCAACTTGCACGTTACGGTAAAAGTGAGGATAAACCTAATATAATGGCATCTGCAATGTCGTGGATAAGTACAGAGGCAAAGCTTCTTATCAAAGATGACGCAAGCCAGATTGCCAAGATTATTATGGATGGTTGTAACATGGGAATCCAATCGGTATCCGAGTACCTCAACAAATATGATGACGCATCGCCGGAGAGTGTGCACCTTGCCAAGAAGCTCATCAAAACGGAAGAGGACCTGATGTGCGAGATGAAGCAATTCGTCTAAATTGCTGTTTAGTTAAATTTTACGAGCGAAACTTCTAATTGTTTTAAGGCGTCTCTTATGATTGCAGTTCCAACGCAGGCAAGCTTTCGCCCGTTTTGAGCGCAACGGTACTAAGTTCGTACTACGTACTCACTAAGTACCGGCGGTCAAAGAGGACC
>JAILRO010000046.1 GCA_024698145.1 Lachnospiraceae bacterium | reverse complement strand
AAATCAGTGTATTTTCTAATAAATATTTTCCCTTCGTTATTGATGGAAACTACAATGTCTCCTTTTATAGGATGAGTTTTTGAGGATATTAATAATATATCATTAACTATATACGTTGGTTCAAAGTATTTTGTTGATATTTTCATTCCGTAATCGCATGCATCTTTTAATGTTTCAGGGTAGTCGGTTATATCAAGATGTTCATAAATGTTACCATTATAATACATCCCATCAGAGAAATTTCCATTTGGTATAAAGATAGGTAAAAGCAACTTTGATTTTTTTGAGCATTTTAGCATGCTCTTTTGTTCAAGAGTAATATTAAGAGATATAGCCCTTAGTGATGTTTCGGGTAAAATGATTAATTGTTTTATTAATTTATCTACGGCAGGCGAATAAATGGTTCTGTCTATAAGAGAATCCAGTGAACAATTTAATACATCAGCAATTTTTAACATTGTGGAAAGTCGTATATCTTGAGACTTGCCATATATAATGGAACGTAATGTGTCTTCTGATAGATTGGATTTACATGATAATGTTCCAAGAGAAATGTTTTGTTTCTGTAGTTCTTTACGCAGGTTCTTTCGGAAAGTGGTTAGATTCATGATGTTACCTTCTTTGATTAAAATTATAGTTGCACAGAACAATATATTACTAAAAACTGGTAAAATCAAGATGAAATTAAAAAAATAATTTTGTATTACGATTTGTAATTATTGTAGATAAATGTTATACTCTAGTTTGGTTAAATTAAAGCAGATTTTTATTGAAAAGAGGCTTGTTATGAATTGTTTGGAGGCCCAGTCCAACATTATTTCCTATATTGAAAACGGACTTGAAAAAGAGAAAAGAATAGACTTTTTGAGACATATACAATCCTGCAATGACTGTAAAGAAGAACTTGATATCTACTATACGATGATTGAGGGTATGCGTCAGATGGATACCAATGCGCCAATTAGTAAGGATTTCAAGAAAGAACTTGATCATAGGATTAACAAAGAACTTAAGCAAAACAAGACAAGAAAAGAGGTTGTTGTGTTGTCTGTGGTTGTTGCTATATTGAGTTTTGTTAGTTTTACCGTTATAGGTTATATCAATTTTTTGGGTATTGTTAAAGCTGACGAACAAAGGAAAATCAAGGAAGCCCAAGGTAAGTATTATTTCAGTGATACCTTTGATGAGTATTTATTTGAACCGGATAATCAGGTGATTAGTATCGGTATTGAACCGGAACCTGAAGAGGAAGAAACTTTTTATTCGAAAGTTAGGGCTTATAATTCATTAAAGTAGTATATTAAGGAGACGGATTATGGATAAATTATTATTGGTTGATGGATACAGCATACTTAACAGAGCTTTTTACGGACTGCCTGACCTTACCAACTCAAAGGGGGAACACACCAATGCGGTTTTAGGCTTTGTTAATATGGTTCTTAAGGTCATTGAAGATGAGAAACCGTCGCATCTTGCGGTAGCTTTTGACGTGCATGCCCCTACATTTCGTCATAAAATGTTTGAACAGTACAAAGGAACAAGAAAAGGAATGCCTGAAGAACTTAAGAGTCAGGTGCCGCTTGTCAAGAAACTTCTTGCAGATATGGGTGTTACGATTATTGAGAAAGAGGGCTTTGAAGCTGATGATATAATCGGAACAATGTCTGTTGTCGGTGAAGAAAAGGGAATGGAGGTAACTGTTCTTTCGGGGGACAGAGACCTTTTGCAGCTTGCTACAAAACATGTCAAAATCAAACTTCCCAAAACCAAGGGTGGTAAAACTACCGTTGAGGAGTACTACGATGAAAATGTAAAAGAACATTACGGAGTTTCGCCGAAAGAATTCATCGATATGAAAGGTCTAATGGGTGATACTTCCGATAATATTCCGGGAGTTCCGGGAATCGGCGAAAAGACTGCAGGTAATATTATTGCGACGTATCATAGTATCGAGAATGCCTATGCTCATGTTGATGAGATAAAACCGAAGAAAGCTATGGAGAATCTCAAAGAGTTCTATGATCAGGCGATTATGAGTAAGGAATTAGCGACAATTAAGCTTGATGTTCCTCTTGAAGTTGATTGTGGAAGTCTAACATTTTCTACACTTTTTACTGATAAGGCATATGATTATGTCAAAACACTCGAACTTAAGAGCTTACTCAAATATTTTGAAAATGATACAAAAAAGGTTGAGTACAACTTTGAAATAATGATGCTTGATGAAGCAGAGCCTGTGCAGACTTATGTTTCTTCACTTGCAAATTTTAAGGCGTTTTCACTTTTTCCTCTTGTAAGAGAAGGTATCCTTTTGGGACTTGGATTTTCTGTAGAAGCAGGTAAGGCGACATTTATAACTTGCAATGCATATATTGACGGACAGGATATTTTAAACGAAGTTGCAGATATTCTTAAAAAGGGCAAAACCACGCTTATTACCAATAATTTGAAGGTGTTAATCAAGGTATTGCCGATAGAAAAGGGTTGTGATGTGTTTGACACATCTATAGCAGCTTATCTAATCAATCCGTTAAAAGATAGCTATGGTTTTGATGATATAGCCAGAGATTATGTTGATTTGACTGTTCCTTCGGAAAAGGAATTGATTGGCAAAAAGGATATCAATATAATGACAATTTCAGATGAGGATATTAAGCAGTATATCCTCTATGAGACATGTATTCCGTTGATGGCTTATGAGGAACTTTCAAAGAACCTTTCGGAAAAACAGATGCTTGATTTGTATAATGATATAGAGATACCGACGGTGTATGTTCTTGATAACATGGAGAAAATGGGAATACATGTTGATAAGGAAGCACTTGCCGATTACGGGAAAATGCTCGGCGAAAAAGAGTCTGCTCTTGAGGAAAGTATCTATAGGGAAGCCGGTTGTGAGTTTAACATTAATTCGCCAAAACAGCTTGGTGAAGTGCTTTTTGACAGACTTAATCTTCCGGGTGCGAAGAAGACGAAGACAGGCTATTCAACCAATGCCGATGTTCTTAACAAGTTAAAAAATGATTATAAGATTGTAGCGGATGTTTTGGATTACAGACAAGTATCCAAGTTGAAATCCACATATGCCGACGGTCTTGCCGGTTATATCAGTGAAGATGGAAGAATACACGGAACATTTAATCAGACAATTACTGCAACGGGACGTATCAGTTCAACAGAGCCGAACTTACAGAATATTCCGATGCGTACAGAACTTGGACGAAGTATACGTAAGGTCTTTATTCCGAAGGAAGGTCATGTTTTTGTTGATGCGGACTATTCGCAGATTGAACTAAGATTATTGGCTCATATGTCGGGAGATGCCAAGCTTATTGCAGCATTTAACGAAGAGCAGGATATTCATGCCATAACAGCTTCACAGGTGTTTAATGTTCCGCTTGACGAGGTTGATTCGTTAATGCGCCGTAATGCAAAAGCGGTCAATTTCGGAATTGTTTATGGTATAAGTGCGTTCGGACTTGCGGAAGACCTCAACATATCAAGAAAAGAAGCATCTGATTATATCGAGAGTTATTTTGAAACATATCCTGATGTTAAGCGTTATCTTGACGAAACGGTTGATAATGCGAAGAAATACGGATATACCAAGACGTTGTTTGGAAGAATAAGACCAATTCCGGAACTCACCTCATCTAATTTCATGCAGAGAAGTTTTGGTGAAAGAGTTGCCATGAATGCACCAATTCAGGGTACGGCAGCGGATATTATGAAGATTGCGATGATAAAGGTTATGGACAGAATGAGAAAAGAAGGACTTAAGTCTGAACTTATTCTACAAATCCATGATGAGTTGTTGATTGAAACCACGGAAAATGAAGTTGATACCGTTAAGACGATTCTTGTTGAGGAAATGATGAATGCTGCAAAACTTTCAGTTCCGCTTTCAGTCGGTGTAAGTGTCGGTGATACGTGGTTTGAAGCAAAATAAGGAGTGGTTATGCAGATTATTGGAATTACCGGTGGAATTGGGAGTGGCAAAAGTATGGTTTTGTCATATTTGAAGGATTGTGGAGCTTATATTGTCGAAACTGACAAACTTGCACATCATTTGATGGAACCGGACATGCCTGCTTATTTAAGAATTGTGGAATGCTTTGGATATACAATCTTAAATGATGACAGAACCATTAACAGAAATGTTCTTGGAGGTATTGTTTTTTCTGATGAAGCAAAGTTAAAGCAACTTAATGAAATAGTCCATCCGGCAGTTAAGAAATACATAATTGATGATATAAAAAGAGTTAGGTCCGATGGCAAAATTGATTACTATGTTATCGAGGCTGCACTGCTTATACAAGATGGTTACAGGGAAATATGTGACACCATTTGGTTCATTTATACTGATGAACAAACAAGAATTAAAAGGCTTGTTGCGGGTAGAGGAAAGACTGCAAAAGACTATGAAGCTGTCATTAAAAATCAAGACGACGAAGACTTTTACAGAGCAAATTGTGATGTCGTAATTGACAACAGCAACGATTTCGAAAGTACCCAAAATGTCATTAATGATTTGTTGAATAAATGATTCTTATGTGTTAAAATTAAATGATGCAATTTTGTAAACAGATTTTTTGGTATGGAGAAGAATAATGGCTGGAATTACAAAATATCCGGAACCATTGGTTTTCGGTTTAGATATCGGAACAAGAAGTATAGTTGGATCTGTTGGTTACAGAGAAGGCAAACAATTTAATATTGTTGCTCAAGCTGTAAGATTTCATGATACACGTGCCATGTTAGATGGTCAGATTCATGATATCATGAAGATAAGTGAAGAGATAATAGAAGTTAAGGAAAGTCTTGAAGAACAGCTTTCCGGAAGGAAACTTAAGGAAGTTTGTATAGCTGCTGCCGGTCGTGTACTTAAGACTGCAGTGGGTAAGGGTTATTATGAATTCCCTGACCTTACACAGGTCAATCAGGAATATATACATTCTATAGAGCTTATGGGTATTGAAGAAGCTCATTCTAAAATGGTTGAAGAGAATACAACCGGTGATAAGTATTTCTGTGTAGGTTATTCTGTTATCAAATACTATATGAATGGCTACGAAATAAGCAATCTTGAAGGTCATAAAGTTCACAATATTGCAGCTGATGTGTTGGCAACATTTCTTCCGGAAGATGTTGTTGATGGATTGTATGCGGCTGTTGAATTTGCGGGGCTTGAGGTTGCTAATATGACATTGGAGCCGATCGCTGCAATTCAGGTTGCAATTCCAGAGAATTACAGACTTCTTAATATAGCACTCGTTGATGTAGGTGCGGGAACTTCCGATATTTCAATAACTAAAGATGGAAGTATTATCGGTTATGGCATGCTTCCCAAGGCCGGAGACGAGTTGACGGAAGTGCTGCTTAAGGAATATCTCTGCGATTTTAACACGGCAGAGACTATTAAAATGATAAGTCCGGGTAAGAAGTCAGCTTCTTATCGCGATATTTTAGGTATTGAACATAAGGTTACGCCTGATGAGGTGTACAGTAAGATAGAGCCGACATTAGATGAGATTACAGAGCAGACTGCCAAGAAGATTATCGAGCTAAATGGCGGTAAGCCGGTTGCTGCTGCGTTTGTTGTCGGTGGTGGCGGTAAGGTTAACGGATATACGGAGAAACTTGCAAGTCATTTGGGACTCCCACCGGAGAGAGTTGGTCTTCGTGGTGAGGAAGTTTTGGGTGATATCAATATTATGGTTGAGGGTGTTAAGAAAGACCCGCTGCTTGTAACGCCTATCGGTATTTGTCTTAACTTTTATGAACAGAAGAACAGGTTCATTTACCTTACTGTTAATGATGAGAGAGTTAAGCTTTATGATAATGATAAGCTTACGGTATTTGATGCTGTCCTTGCATTTGGTTTGACCAATGAGGACGTATTCCCAAAACGCGGTGATGATATCAATTATACGCTTAACGGTAAGAAGAGATTTATAAGAGGCGAGGCCGGGGAGCCTGCGCAAATACTTCTGAATGATTCTGTTGTCGGTATGAATCATGAGATTGCCGCGGGTGACAAGATTGTTGTTGAGATTTCCACTAAGGGTGAGTCTGCAAGCGCTTTACTTGAGAATGTAGTTGACCTTAATACGACTATTAAGTTTATTGTCAATGACATTGAGATTACATGTCCGAGGTTTGCGACAGTCAACAATAAGTTAGAACTTGGCTCATATGAAATCAAAGATGGTGATGTCATTGATGTTCTTAATTATTATACTTTGACGCAGCTTATGCAGTTTATGGATATAGAGACACCTCATGAAGTATTTGTTAATGGTGCCCGTGCTAATGCTGACACTAAGATTTATGAAAACTTCAATGTTGCATGGATTGACAGAGAGGATATATACAAGGCACAACGTTTTGTTGAAGAAGAGGTTGTTGAGGAAGATGATGAAGAGGAAGTTGCAGAACAGACAACTAATGAAAATGTGACAGTAGAGTCAACGACCGACAACTCTTCAACAGAGACGGCAACAAAAGAGACTGCAGATAAGGTTACAAAAGAATCGGCAGATGAGACGATTGATGAAGAATCTTCGGAGGATGAAACACAATTAAAAGTACTTCCTGAAGAGCAGAATCTTTTTGCTGACCTTATGGGTGATACAGAAGATACAAAAACACAAGAAGATGATACATCAAAGAAGAACTCTGCAAAGAAAACTTCTGAAGGAACCAAATCTTCCAAGAAGAAAAATGCTGCGAAGAAAAATGCAGCTGATATTACACAGAATCTTGATGATTACTTTGCAAAGTCATCATCAAACGGAAAAACGGTTGATCTTCATGTGACAATTAACGGCGACCCCATAACTCTAAAAGGAAAGAGCGATTATGTGTTTGTAGATATTTTCGATGCATATGATTTTGATTTGAAAACAGTTAAAGGTACGAAGCTCGTTCAGACATTGGACGGTAACAAAGCAGGCCACTTTGAACCTATCAAAGAAGGCTCTGTTATAGAATTGTATTGGAAGAAGGATTAATATATGGATATCAAAATGGCGGCGAAGCTGCAGGAAAAGAATATATTATTACATAGATTGGTATTCTTGACATTTGTAATGCAAAGAATTGCGTTGCAATTGATATATAAGAATACAAACATCAAGAACACGATTATTATGGTAGCATTTGCTCTTGTTTGCGTGGTGATTGAGGAGGTCTTGCGCGCTTTTCGGTGCTTTGGCTCACTGATAGCATTGCGCGTTCTTCGTTTTGTGCAATGTACACTTGTTTTTGTCATGCTGATTTTTACTGAAACTTCAAATGATTCCAATACTGCGATAATTGCGTTTTTGTTGGTTTTTGTAATTGATTTGTTTTTGACACTGGATGTAACCGATAAGCTTATGCCCATAGGTTTCATTATCGGTTTGGGTGTTATAATATCCATTGTTTTATTTGTAAGAATGACGATAATACATGACAACAAGTGGATATATATGTTTTTTGCAGCATTACTTATTGGTTTTGTTCTTATTTGCGGAACGAATGTGCTTTCGGATTTTGTCAAACAAAAGGACAATGAATTGCTTGATGAGAGAAGAAAGTTTGAGAATATTGTTGAAAAGAATGAGAATATTCTTAATATGCAGAACAAACTTCGCAATACCAATGACCAATTAAATATCCAGAAGATTGATCTTGAGAGAGCCAATAAGCAGATCAAAGAAGCCAATGATGAGATGAAGGTTCAAGAGGATATAATGAGACAGTTATCCTCATCATTTGATGTCAAGAAGATATCTTCTCACATTACAGAAGCGATAATTGATGTGAAGAAACTGAGCTTTTGTGCTGTATATATCAAGAAGAATGTATATCACAACAAACATGCTAATTATGCTATACAGACTAAGATTTCCAATCTTGAGAATAAAATCAAAGAGCAGATGGAAGATTTGTATGTTCAGTTGACTTCGAACGGTGAAGTTGAAAAGATAATTCATGACGAGTTGTGGGACGAAATACCTTATCTTCGTAATGCCAATATTAATTCGGTTTATATTAAAGTACTTGGAAGTGAAGATGATTCGTATGGATTATTCATGATAGGTGACAGCAGACGTAACCTTTTTGACAGCAATATGTCTTTCTACAACACAATCATTGCTCAGTTTGATATAGCAATCAACAATGCAAGACTTTATAACGATATGCTGAATATGGCAAGAAAAGACGGTCTTACCGGTATTAATAACCGTATTTACTTTAACGAGCTGTTCAATGAAACAACATACAAAATTGCACTCGAAAACAGTTGTATGAGCGTTGCACTTTTTGATATTGATAAGTTTAAGAATGTTAATGATACATATGGACATCTTGCCGGTGATGAAGTTATCAAGCGTATCGCTACAGTTACCGAAGATTTTATAGATCAGTATGATGGATTTGTATGTCGATATGGTGGTGAAGAGTTTGTTGCAGCACTTCCACACAAGAATTTAGAGGAAGCTTCGCCGATAATAAATGAGCTCTTCGAAAAATTATGTAGTCAGGTTGTTTCGTATAATGAGTTTGACATTCATTTAAGTGTGAGTGTCGGTGTCACTGCATTTCCGGAGGTGTGCAAGGATACTACGGAATTATTGAAGAGAGCCGACTGGTGTATGTATTATGCCAAGGAGCATGGAAGACATCAGGTCAAGATTGATGATGGCTCAATAGAAAAGGAATACAACAATGCTTAAGGAGGATATATAATGAATATTTTTGTTGTTAACTGCGGAAGTTCATCGCTTAAGTATCAGCTTATTGATTCTGATAGCGAGCAGGTTGTTGCAAAAGGACTTTGCGAAAGAATTGGTATAGATGGTAGGCTTACACATTCCCCTGCCGGAAAGGATAAGTACGAATCTGACAAGCCGATGCCTGACCACAAGAGTGCGGTATCATTTGTTCTTGAGGCACTTACTGATAGTGAACATGGTGTTATAAATGATCTTTCGGAGATTGGTGCTGTTGGACATAGAATAGTTCACGGTGGAGAGAAGTTTGCAAGTTCTGTAGTTATTACAGATGAGGTAATCAAGGCTATTGAAGAATGTAATGATCTTGCACCACTTCATAATCCGGCTAATTTGATTGGTATTTCAGCATGCCGCGAACTTATGCCAAACACACCTATGGTTGCTGTTTTCGATACAGCATTTCATCAGACAATGCCCGCCAAGGCTTATATGTATGGTGTGCCGTTTGAATATTACGATGAATACAAGGTTCGTAAGTACGGTTTCCACGGAACTTCTCATAGTTTTGTTTCAAAGAGATTGTTACAGTTACTTGGAAAAGAGCAAGGTGAGTCAAAGGTAATTATTTGTCATCTTGGAAATGGTTCTTCAATTACAGCTGTTAAGAATGGTGAGTCGGTTGATACAAGTATGGGATTTACACCACTTGACGGACTTATCATGGGAACGAGAAGCGGAAGTATTGATCCGGCTGTAGTTCAGTTTCTTGCCGGCAAGTTAAATAAGTCAATTGATGATATTCTTACAATACTTAATAAGAAGTCGGGTGTTGAAGGTATTTCAGGTGTTTCAAGTGATTTCAGAGATCTTGAAGCGGCAGCAAATGACGGTAACGAGAGAGCTGAACTTGCATTGGAAATGTTTGCTTACAGAGCTGCACTTTACATTGGTTCTTATGTAGCTGCTTTAAATGGTGTTGATGGAATTGCATTTACTGCAGGAATTGGCGAGAACAATATTACAATGCGCAGAAAGATTATGGGATATCTCAATTACCTTGGTATTAACCTTGATGAAGAAGCTAATTCAAAACGCGGTGAGGAACTTATGATTTCAACTGCAGATTCTAAGGTTAAAGTGTATGTGATTCCTACAAATGAAGAGCTTGCAATCGCAAGAGAGACACTTGCATTGATATAAAAATGCTACATATTGTATAATTTTTTAAAAATAACAAAAAAGATTGTTGACAAACTTTTTTTATGTATGTATAATATCTGACGTGTGAGTTTGGGAGATTATCTATGATAATTAACTTATATGACATTATATCTGTTGCGGGAAAGCAACAACAAGTTGATGTTAACATCGATGGTTTACAAGGAGATTTTGGCGGAGAGATGCTTAAGATTTTCACAAAGGAACCATTTACATTAACGCTTAATCATGCGGATAAGGATACACTTATCGTGAAGGGCGATGTAAGTCTTGATGTTACAAGAATATGCAGCAGATGTCTTGAAGAGATTCAATGTGAATATAATCTTTCAATATCAAGAACTGTCGATACAGCCAAGAATGTTGATTACACTGATGATCCATCGGAGGCTGATGAGATAAGCTATATTGAAGACTGTAATTTGGATGTAGACAGGCTCGTTTTGGATGAGTTATACACTGTGATTCCAATGAATGTTATCTGCAAGGATGATTGCCTTGGAATATGCAAAGTGTGTGGAACCAATCTGAATAAGAGTTCATGTAACTGTGACCAGACGGTTCCGGATCCAAGAATGGCAGTTTTTAGTGATATCTTCAATCAATTTAAGGAGGTGTGAATATGTCTATATGTCCTAAGAACAAATCTTCAAAAGGTAGAAGAGATAAGAGAAGAGCTAATTGGAAGATGACTGCTCCTACTTTAGTTAAGTGTTCTAAGTGCGGAGAGTTAATGGTTCCTCACAGAGTATGTAAGAAGTGTGGAAGCTATAACAAGAAAGAAATCATCGAAGCATAATTTGATTATTAAATGAGAGAATCGAGTGGGGTAACCTACTCGATTTTTTTGTTTTATTTTGCTGTAAAGTATGTTATAATGAAGTTTGCGGTGCTTAAGAGAAGAATAAGCATTGCCAAACTATATGTTAGGAGCTTTTAAAATGCCGAAAACACAAGAAGACGATGCACTCAAGGCACTTAAGAGAAGAAACCGCATTAAGCGTATGAAAACATTTATCGTATTTGTTTTTGTGATGCTGTTGTTCGTTTCAATGATTTTGAATATTGTATTGATATACAAGGTTTTGCATTTGGAGAACCGAATGAATCAATTAATATCAGATAATACATATCATATTGAAGCTAATATATAAGACATAGGGAGGATAGTATGAGTTTTTTTAAGGATTTCAAATCAGATTTAAAACAAGCTATGAACGAGCTTATTCCTGATGGTAATGAGGTTTATGATGAAGATGTTGCAAAAAGTAAACCTGCCGAAGATAAGCCGAAAGCATACAAGAAGGAGTTAGAACAAAGCCTTCTTGATACCGAGCAGAAAGAATATGAAGATATTGCACCGGAAGATATGACGGATAATATCGATGCGTTGCTTGACAATGAATTGTACGGTGATGATCAGGCACAGATGCTTTTAGATGATGACTTGGAAGTAAATACAATGGATATGTCGGTTGATGATTTGCTCAGTCAGTTGTCTGCTAAGCAGGAGAAGATTCAGGAAGAGAATGCGGAAGCGGCCACACCAGCTCAACCTGAAGAAGCACCAACACCGGTTGATACAAAGGAAGACCTTGAAGCACTTCTTGATAGTATTGCCAATGGCGACTTCAATGGTGCTGAAGCAATAGAGAATGATGAGCAGGAAGAACTTGCACCTGTAGAGAATGAAGAACTTAATTCAGCTGTAATGGAAGATTTAAAGTCGGCTGAAGAAGAACCTGCTGTAGAAGAGCCGGTAGCAGAGGAACCTGTGGCAGAGGAGTCTGTAGCGGAAGAACCGGTTATGGAACAGATGAACATAGCTGATATGATAGCTCAGACAGCAGAAGAACCTGTAGCAGAGGAGCCTGCAGCGGAAGAACCTGTAGCAGAGGAACCTGTAGTAGAAGAATCTGTGGCAGAGGAGCCTGTGGCAGAAGAATCGGTAGCAGAGGAACCTGTAGCGGAAGAACCGGTAGCAGAAGAACCAGTAGCAGAGGAGTCGGTGGCAGAGGAACCTGCAGCAGAAGAACCTGCAGTAGAAGAGCCTGCAGTAGAGGAACCTGTAGTAGAAGAACCTGTAGAAGAGAAAACAAAAGCGGTAACCGCAGAAGATATAGCAGAAGAAATTAAGAAGGATTTGGAGGACAATTCAATGGCAGAGGAAAAAGATGTAATTTCAATCAAATCAGTAGAAAGCGCACCGGCTAAGGCACCGGAAGAGAAGCCGTTTAGCATGGACGATGCAGATACAGAAACAACTTATATCACAAAGGGTTCAGTTATCCATGGTGATCTTGAGACTGACGGTTCGATTGATGTAATCGGTAGAGTTGAGGGTAACCTCACAAGTAAGGGCAAAGTTGTTGTTGGTGGTAGCGTTACAGGTAATATTACTGCCGGAGAGTTATATGCGAACGGATCAAAGATTGAAGGAGATGTTAAGTCTTACGGAAGCATCAAGCTCGGTGTAGGTTCTATGGTTATTGGTAACATTGAAGGTGAGTCTGCCGTAATTGCAGGTGCGGTTAATGGTGACATTGATGTTAAGGGACCTGTTATTGTTGATTCTACCGCAGTTATAATGGGTAATATTAAGTCACGTTCAGTTCAGATTAATAACGGTGCGGTACTTGAAGGTTTTGTTTCACAGGCATATTCAGATATCGACGTTAAGAGCTTTTTCGCATAGGAGGAACTCATAGTGAAAACAGATAGAATTCTTTTAAAATTAAGCGGCGAGGCACTTGCCGGAGATAAACATCAGGGTTTTGATGAAGCAACTGTTCTTGAGGTTGCAAGACAGGTCAAAGAGGCTGTTGATTTGGGTAAGCAGGTTGCTGTTGTAATAGGTGGCGGTAACTTCTGGCGTGGAAGAACCTCTGAAAATATGGACAGAGTTAAAGCTGATCAGATTGGAATGCTTGCAACGGTTATGAATTGTCTTTATGCATCTGAAATGTTTAGAAGTGAAGGACTTAAGACAAGAATAATGTCACCGTTTGTTTGTGGTAACGTTACAGAGTTATTTGCAAAAGATGCTGCACTTGAAGCACTTAATAATAATGAGGTTGTTTTCTTTGCGGGCGGAACAGGTCATCCTTATTTTTCAACGGATATGTCCACAGTGCTTTTTGCTGTAGAGATAGAGGCTGATATTATTCTTGCCGGTAAGGCGATTGACGGTGTATATGATAGTGATCCTAAGGTTAATCCTAATGCCAAGAAGTATGACAAGATGCAGATGAAGGATATTATTGATAATCAGTTAGGTGTTATTGATTTGGCATCAGCTGTTCTTGCAATGGAGAATCATATGCCAATGATGTTATTCGGTCTTAATGACAAAGACGGAATACTCAATGCTATGACAGGTAAGTCTAACGGAACATTTATTGAAGCATAAATAAGAAAAATAATTAGAGTTTTATATATCAGGAGGAACATACAATGTTAAAACAATTTGAAGAGAAAATGGAAAAGACTATTGATAGCTTGGAGAACGAATTTTCTAATATTCGTGCAGGCAGAGCTAATCCGAATATTTTAAATAAAATCAAAGTAGAATATTATGGAACACCAACACCGCTTCAGCAGGTTGGTAACGTAAGTGTTCCTGAAGCAAGAACTATTTTGATTACACCTTGGGAGGCTTCATTACTCAAGGAGATTGAGAAGGCAATTCTTTGTTCTGATCTCGGTCTT
Organism: Lachnospiraceae bacterium; assembly: GCA_024698145.1. Classification (GTDB taxonomy): domain Bacteria; phylum Bacillota; class Clostridia; order Lachnospirales; family Lachnospiraceae; genus CAG-590. The sequence continues at coordinate 10,870 of JAILRO010000046.1, read as the reverse complement.
ACACCAAACAATGATGGTAAGTCAGTTATTCTTAATTTCCCTGAACTTACAGAGGAAAGACGTAAAGAACTTGTTAAAGATATCAAGAAAAAGGGCGAGAACGCTAAAGTTGCAGTACGTAATGTAAGACGTGATGCTAACGATTATTTCAAGAAGCAGCTTAAGGCCAGCGAGATATCTGAGGACGAAGAGAAAGAGTACGAGGATAAGGTTCAGAATCTTACAGATAAGTTCGTTGAGCGTATTGATGCAACTGTAGAGAATAAGTCAAAAGAGATTATGACTGTATAATATCGGAGGTCGCTTTGGAAAAGATACTTAAAGCAATCAAAGACGAAAATCTTAACGTCCCCAAACATGTTGCCATTATTCTTGATGGTAACGGAAGATGGGCAAAGAAGAGAAATATGCCCAGAAACTATGGTCATGTTCAAGGGTCAAAAACAGTAGAACAAATAATTGAAGATGCATATAATATGGGGATAGAGTATGTAACCGTTTATGCATTTTCTACTGAGAATTGGAAGCGTTCAAAGGATGAAGTAGATGCCCTTATGAAGCTTCTTGGCAAATATCTTATTGATTGTATTGAGCGTTCTACAAAGAATAATATGTGCGTTCGCGTAATTGGTGACAAGACAGGTCTTGATCCTAAGCTTGTTAAGCGTATAAATGAGCTTGAAGAAGCTACGGTCAACAATTCCGGTCTTAAGTTTACTATTGCTATTAATTACGGTGGACGTGATGAGATTAGACGTGCGGTAGCGGATATTGCAAAGGACGTAGGTGACGGCAAACTTGAAGTTTCCGAGATAACAGAAGATTTGATAAGTGATCGTCTTGATACGGCTGGATTGCCGGATCCTGATTTACTTATTAGAACAAGCGGTGAGGAAAGACTTTCTAACTTTCTTCCATGGCAGCTTGCATATACTGAATTTTATTTTACAGATGTATTATGGCCGGACTTCTGTAAAGAAGATTTACTTACGGCAATTCGTTATTATAATGGAAGGGAACGTCGATTTGGCGGGGTATAATTTTATATGAAAGACAGATTAATCGGGGGCTTCTTTGTAGGCATAGTCACATTGGTAGCGTTATTAACCGGGGGTATTGTTACAACATGTATTCTTGCGGTTGTATCAATAATTGGAATTTGGGAATATTTAAGAATATATTCTTTAGAAAAGTCCGTATTTGCGTTTGTTGATTATGCATTTACAATTGCGTTTTATGCTCTCATTTTTTTGAATAAAGAGTTTTTGTTTTTCCCTGCAATAATAGGCCTTCTTATGGTTATACTTGCGATATATGTATTCAACTTTCCGAAGTATATGGATCATGATGTAGCAAAGGTGTTGTTCATATTTGTATATGTTACGGTTCTTTTGTCTTATGTACTTAGACTTCGTGAAATGGAATCCGGTTTATATCTTGTGTTTTACCTGCTTATTGCAAGTTGGGGCAATGATATTTGTGCTTACTTTTTTGGAAGAGCGCTTGGAAAACATAAGTTGGCACCTAAGGTGAGTCCCAACAAGAGTATTGAAGGTTTCATAGGTGGAATATTTGGTGCATTTGCAATTGGAATTGCATTTGCGATGGTATTTCCTGAACAGTTACCATTTACCGTACCGGTATTTGGAGGCATAGTTGCGGCTGTGGCTGCAATGGCATCAGTTATCGGAGATCTTGCGGCATCGGCAATTAAGAGAAATCACGATATCAAAGATTACAGTAGTCTTATTCCGGGTCACGGTGGAATATTGGACCGCTTTGATAGCGTAATATATATTGCGCCAATTATTTATTGGCTTGTCAGGTTAATTGAAATGGTATTCTAATATTACCTGATTATGGAGGATTACAATGAAAAAAGTAGCGATACTGGGTTCTACAGGTTCGATAGGAACCCAGACTTTAGATGTAGTATCTGCCAATCCTGATGATTTGGAAGTTGTAGCAATTTCTGCTTCTTCCAATATCAAGATGCTTGAAGAGCAGATTAGACAGTTTCACCCAAGACTTTGTGCCGTATATAATGAAGATAAAGCAAAAGAGTTAGAGGCTAACATCAAGGATGTTACACCGGCATGTCGTATTGTAAGCGGAATGGATGGTCTTATTGAGCTTGCAGTTATGGAGGAGTCGGATATTATTATAACTGCCGTTGTCGGAATGATAGGAATTGTTCCAACAATTGAAGCAATCAAGGCAGGTAAAGATATAGGTCTTGCCAACAAGGAAACTCTTGTTACGGCAGGACATATTATTATGCCCCTTGCAAAAGAAAAAGGTGTTTCCATTCTTCCGGTTGACAGCGAGCATTCGGCAATTTTCCAGTGCCTTAACGGAGAACGTGATAATCATATCAGTAAGATTTTGCTTACAGCATCAGGCGGCCCTTTTAGAGGTATGACGAGAGAGCAGCTTTCGGGTGTTACGCTTGAAATGGCACTTAAGCATCCTAACTGGTCAATGGGACGAAAGATAACCATTGATTCATCAACAATGGTTAACAAGGGACTTGAGGTTATTGAGGCCAAGTGGCTGTTTGGTGTAGAACCTTCACAGATTGAGGTGGTTGTTCAACCGCAGAGTATTATTCATTCAATGGTTGAGTTTGATGACGGTGCAGTTATGGCACAACTTGGTACCCCGGATATGAGACTTCCGATACAGTATGCGCTTTATTATCCAAAACGTATATTTTTAGATGGTAAGAGACTTGATTTCTCAACGCTTTCAGAGATTACGTTCTCAAAACCGGATCCGGATACATTTTTGGGACTTAGGTTTGCTTATAGTGCGATTGAGACAGGTGGAAGTATGCCGACAGTTTTCAATGCTGCCAATGAGTGTGCGGTTGCAAGATTTCTTGATGGCAAGATACGTTTCCTTGAGATATATGAAATGATTGATTATTGTATGAAGAATCATAAGAATATTGATAACCCTGATGTTGCACAGATTTTGGAAACAGAGAAATGGGTTTATGATTCGATTGAGAGTAGGTGGAATTAATGAACATAAGCACGATTATTAACGTTATAATCGGCCTTTTGGTTTTTGGTCTTATTATATTCTTTCACGAACTTGGACATTTCCTTCTTGCAAAGAAGAATGGAATAAATGTTATAGAGTTTGCGGTTGGAATGGGACCAAAGTTGTTTTCGTTTAAGAAAAAAGAGACAACGTATTCGCTTCGTGCAATCCCTATGGGTGGTTTTTGCATGATGCTTGGTGAAGAGGAAGAAGTCGATGACGAGCATTCATTTAGCTCAAAAGGAGTGCTTGCAAGATTTGCGGTTGTTATTGCCGGACCGTTGTTTAACTTTATATTGGCATTCATATTATCGCTTGTTCTTATTGGATTGTGCGGTTATGATAAGCCGGTTATTTACGGTTTTTCAGAGACCAGTCCTGCGCATCAGGCAGGTGTTGAGGAAGGCGATACTATTATGTACTATAACGGACACAGAATCTTTAATTTTCGTGAGGTTATGGTATATACACAGCTTGACCAGACAGGCAAAGACATTACGCTTACAGTCAACAGAAAAGGCGAAAAACTTGATTTTACATTTACGCCGGAGAAGACGGAAAATGGCTATATCATGGGTATAAGTGGTGGCGGCCGTGAGAGAAAAGGTGTGCTTAATGTTGTTAAGTACAGTTTTCTTGAAATGCGTTATCAGATAAAGACTGTGTATTTGAGTCTGAAATATCTTATTACCGGTAAGCTTGGGTTTAACAAGCTTTCAGGTCCTGTCGGCATTGTTTCGATGATAAATGATACCATCAACGAGGCGAAGGACAGCGCAGAGGGTGATACGTCCCTTGCGATAATTAATGTTATTCTTAACATGATTAATTTTTCAATTATGATTAGTGCAAACCTTGGAGTTATGAATCTGCTTCCTATACCTGCACTTGATGGTGGTAGAGCATTATTCCTTGTGTTTGAGGGTATATTTAAGAAAAGAATTCCGATTAAGGTTGAGGCGGTTATCAATTCAATCGGTTTTGCTTTGCTTCTTGGACTTATGGCAATTGTGCTTTGTCAGGATATATTTAAAATCATGGTACGTTAATAGTTTTGTTACAGGAACGGAGAATGGATATGAGAGAACATACAAAAGCAGTTAAGATTGGAGATAGAATTATCGGTGGTGGTAATCCTATTCTTATTCAGTCTATGACTAATACAAAAACAGAAGATGTTGAGGCAACGGTTGCGCAGATATTAGAACTTGAGAAAGCAGGTTGTGATATTATACGTTCAACTGCTAATAATGAAGATGCGGCCAAGGCATTTGCTAAAATTAAGGAGTCTATTCATATCCCTATAGTTGCAGACATTCATTTTGACTACAAAATGGCCATCATGGCAATGGAGCACGGCGCTGACAAGATTAGAATCAATCCCGGTAACATTGGTGGCAGAGATAATATCAAGAAAGTTGTTGAGTGTGCCAAGAAGTATAACGTACCTATTCGTGTAGGTGTTAACAGTGGTTCACTTGAAAAGGAACTTGTTGAAAAGTATGGTGGCGTTACTGTCGAAGGAATTGTTGAGAGTGCGCTTGATAAAGTGTCTATGCTTGAACAGGAGGATTTTGATAACATTGTAATCAGTATCAAGTCTTCTGACGTGCTCATGTGTGTTAAAGCTCATGAATTGATTGCAGAACAGACAAATTATCCGTTGCATGTTGGAATCACAGAGGCCGGCACACTTACAAGAGGTAACATTAAGTCTGCTGTTGGTCTTGGAATTATACTTAATCAGGGTATTGGCGATACTATTCGTGTATCGCTTACAGGTGACCCTGTCAATGAGGTTGTATCAGCTAAACTTATTTTGAAGACTTTGGGACTTCGTGAAGGCGGAATTGAAGTTGTATCATGTCCAACATGCGGAAGAACATCGATTGACCTTATTGGACTTGCTAATCAGGTGGAGAATCTTGCGGCTAATTACGAGCACTTGAATATCAAGATTGCCGTTATGGGTTGTGTTGTAAATGGTCCCGGTGAGGCGAAAGAGGCTGACCTTGGAATAGCAGGCGGTAAGGGCGAAGGTCTGCTTATTAAGCACGGAGAGATTGTTAAGAAGTTACCGGAGGATATGTTTATTCCGGCACTTGAAGAGGAACTTAAGAACTGGAAATAATTTGGGAGTGAATTACTGTGGTACAGGAAGGAAAACTTTTTTTTGATGTGTTCCCGGAATATAACTGCTCGGCGGAATTTCGCAAAATGTTCGAAGAAGTTATTGTTACCGATGTTGTCATGTCAAAAGCCAACAAACAGTTAAAAATATATATAGATAGCAAGGTTTTGATACCTAAGGAACATATTTATGAAATGGAAGATTCCTTAGGTTCATTTTTGTTTCAAAACAGATTTAGAGTATTATTTATCGAGCATTACAGACTTTCGGCACAGTATAATGTTAAGTCTTTGACGGATATCTACAAAGACAGTCTGTTGCTTGAGTTATACAGAGAGTCTAATGTTTTGTATCACCTTGTTAGGAAATCAGAATGGTATGTTGATGAAAATGTTCTTCATCTTACGCTTGATGATACATTTGTTGCAAGACAGAAATCGTTACATATCAAGAACTTTCTTGAACACGTGTACAAGGAAAGATTTGACTATGAGATATCTGTAGGCTTTGATTTTACAGAGGCCCAGAAGGAGGCAATAAGACGCGCTAACGACCATGCACTTAAGATGGAGGTTTTGCAGATTATGGAAAAATCCGAGCAGGCTCAAGAAAATGATGTCGATAACACGTCAGAAGCTGCTTCCGATAATGCAGAGTCAAAGGGCGACGAAGATAAAGCAAAGGCACCGGTTGCAAAGGCACCGGAAAAGAAACCGGAGAACAAAGGTCGTTCTGAAGGATTTGTGCGACGTAAAGTTATGAAGCATGATCCTGATGCTATATATGGAAAAAATGTTGAGGGTGAAGAAACACCTATTTCAGAAATACAGGAGCCTGTAAATGACGTTGTTGTCAAAGGACAGGTATTTGCGATAGAAGAAAAAGAAACAAGACGAGGAAGTCTTATTATAATCTTCTCTATAACTGATTTTACCGATTCTATTTCCGGTAAATTGTTTATGGAAAAAGACGAATGGGCTTTATTTAAACAGGATTTTAAGGCGAAGAACTTCTACAAAATAAAAGGTTCTGTTGCTATAGATAAATTCTCCGGCGAACTTGAGTTTAGCAGAATAGAGGGAATAAAAGGAGCATCCGACAACAGAGTTGAACGTATGGATAATGCGCTTGATAAACGTGTCGAGCTTCATATGCATACTGTTTACAGTGATAACGACAGCGTTGTTCCTGTAGAGGATATCATTGCGCGTGCGAAGAAATGGGGACATCCGGCTATCGCAATTACCGATCACGGTGTTGTGCAGGCGTTCCCGGTTGCTAATCACTGTATCAAGCATGATGATCCTTTCAAAATTATATACGGTGTTGAGGGCTATTTTGTTGATGATCTGAAGGATTTTATCACCAATTCTCATGGTCAGGCTCTCGATTCTGATTACGTTGTATTTGATATTGAAACTACAGGTCTTAATCCAAAGAAATGTCAGATTATAGAGATAGGTGCTGTTAAAATCTCAAACGGTGAGATTGTTGACAGATTTTCAGAGTTTATTAATCCGCAAGTACCTATTCCGTATGATATTACACAACTTACATCAATAACTGATGATATGGTTATCGATGCACCTACTATAGATGTAATATTACCGCAGTTCCTTGATTTCGTTGGTGACAGTGCGGTTGTTGCTCATAACGCGGTGTTTGATACAACATTTATCAAGAAGTTTGCAGACGATTTGGGACTAGCAACCAATTATTCGATTCTTGATACGATGACACTTGGACATATTCTTTGTCCTGAACTTGGTAAATACACTCTTGACCGTTTGTGTAAGCATTTGGGACTTAAGAATGAACATCATCATAGAGCGGTTGCTGATGCGGAAGTTACAGCGCAGATTTTCCTGCGTTTTCTTGATATGCTCAAAGATAAGGGTGTTAATAACCTTGATGAAGTCAATTCTATGGCATCCAATTCAGCTGAAACAATCAGAAAGTCAAGAAGATATCATGGAATTATTCTTGCCAAAAACGAGATTGGACGTGTTAATCTCAACAGACTGATTTCGGCTTCGCATCTTGATTACTTTAATACGAGACCGATTATGCCAAAGAGTTTAATTGACAAATATAGAGAAGGTCTTATTCTTGGTTCGGCGTGTGAAGCGGGGGAACTTTATCGCGCGTTGATTGGCGGAGCAAATGATGATGAGATTGACAGAATTGTAAGATTCTATGATTATCTTGAAATACAGCCTATTGGTAATAACGCTTTCATGAAAGCGGATGAGAAACTTGCTGACATTAATACCGATGAGGATTTGCAGAATGTTAACAAGAAAATCGTAGAGCTTGGAGAGACATACAATAAGCCTGTTGTTGCTACCTGTGATGTTCATTTCCTTGATCCTGAAGATTCTTTGTATCGTGCGGTTATAATGGCTTCAAAAGGTTTCAAGGATGCAGATGACCAGGCACCTCTTTTCTTCCGTACAACAGAAGAAATGCTTGCGGAATTCCAATATCTTGGAAGTGAGAAGGCGCATGAAGTTGTTATCGATAACACGATTAAAATTGCCAATATGGTTGACAAGATATATCCTGTCAGTCCGGATAAATGTCCTCCGGTTATCGAGAATTCTGATGAGGAATTAAGACGTATTTGTTATGATAAAGCACATGAAATCTACGGTCCGGATTTGCCGGAACAGGTTACAAGCAGACTTGAAAGAGAGCTTACATCTATCATTGGAAACGGATATGCGGTTATGTACATAATTGCACAGAAACTTGTGTGGGATTCCAATGATCACGGATATCTGGTTGGTTCGCGTGGTTCCGTAGGTTCATCATTTGTTGCAACTATGGCGGGAATTACCGAGGTTAATCCGCTTGCTGCACATTATATATGTCCACATTGTTACTATACGGATTTTGACTCGGATCTTGTCAAGAGTTATTCGGGAAGTTCCGGATGTGATATGCCGGATATGGATTGTCCAAAATGTGGCACTAAAATGAACAAAGAAGGACATGATATTCCTTTTGAAACATTCCTTGGTTTCTATGGAGATAAAGAGCCGGATATCGACCTTAATTTCTCCGGAGAGTATCAGGCAAATGCGCATCAATATACAGAGAAGCTTTTCGGTAAAGGACATGCTTTCCGTGCAGGAACAATCGGAACGATAGCAGAGAAAACAGCTGAGCAGCTTGTATATAAATATTATGAGGAAAGAGGACAACACAAACGTCGTTGTGAGCTTGCAAGAATTGCCAAAGGCTGCGTTGGAGTTAAGAGAACTACAGGACAGCATCCGGGTGGTATTGTTGTCGTGCCTAGTGATAGAGAAATATATGAGTTTACGGCAGTACAGCATCCGGCTAACGATATGAAAACAAGTACTGTTACAACTCATTTTGAGTACCATTCAATAGATGCGAACTTACTTAAGCTTGATATATTAGGACACGATGATCCGACCATTATAAGACGTCTTGAAGACCTTACGGGTAAGGACGCCAAGACTATAAAACTTGACGACAAGGACGTTATGGCATTATTCCACAGTCCTGAAGTTCTTGGAATCAAACCGGAGGATATCGGTGGTGTGCCGACAGGTTCGTTGGGAATCCCTGAGTTTGGTACAGCGTTTGTTATTCAGATGCTTGTGGATACAAAGCCGAAGAACTTCTCCGACCTTGTAAGAATATCCGGTCTTTCACATGGTACAGATGTGTGGCTTAACAATGCACAGACGCTTATTGCGGAAGGTAAGACCGAGCTTTCAGGCGCGATATGTTGTCGTGATGATATCATGGTGTATTTGATTCATATGGGACTTGAACCCGGTGATGCATTTAAAATCATGGAAAATGTGCGTAAAGGTAAGGTTGCGAAGGGTGCCTGTGATAAATGGGACGGCTGGGTTGAAGACATGAAGGCTCATAACGTGCCGGATTGGTATATTTGGTCCTGCAAGCTTATTAAGTACATGTTCCCTAAGGCGCATGCGGCAGCTTACGTTATGATGGCTTGGCGTATTGCGTGGTTTAAGATAAATGAACCTTTGGCGTATTATGCAGCGTATTTTTCTATAAGAGCAAAGGCATTTAACTACGAAAAGATGTGTATGGGTAAGGAACATCTTGAAGTGATTATGAAAGAGCTTAAGAACAAAGGAAAGCACGAAAGATCTGCTGCGGAGGAAGATACTCTCGGTGATATGCAGCTCGTTCAGGAAATGTATGCGCGTGGTCTTGAGTTTCTTCCAATCGATATATACAAAGCAGATGATATCAATTGCCTGATTATAGACGGTAAGATTATGCCACCGCTTACATCTATCGACGGTATTGCTGAAAAAGCTGCGTCGCAGATTAAAGAAGCGGCAAAGCAGGGACGTTTTATATCAAAGGAAGATTTGAGAAACCGTGCTGGTATTGGCAAATCAACTATAGAGAAGTTAAGTGAAATAGGTATCCTTGACGGACTTCCTGAAAGTAGTCAGTTGTCAATATTTGATATTTAATTATTTGGATGAGGTGAGTTAATGTTTAATAATGCCAAAAAAAGTAAATGGTGGTCAACAATCAATATGGTTGCGCTTGTTATGATATGTATGCTAATTGCGATGTTTTCAAAACAGGCAGCTCAACGCAAAGAGGATGCCACCGAGGCTGCTACAGAAGTAGTACAGACAAGTGAAGAAGCATCAACCGAGGTAGTCTCTGCAGAAGAGAGTTCTACGGATGAAGTTCCGCCGCTTGAACAGGTTTCGGAAGTTACTCTGTACAGATTCAGAAATGAAGAAACGTATGATAAACATTTTGACAAGCATGGCGAAGAAATGGGATGCTCAACAAAAGAAGAGTATCTTGAGGCTGCCAACAAAGTAATCAACAATCCCAAGTCGCTTCATAAAACTGAGGCGGAAGATGGCGATGATGTGTATTATCTCGAAGAAACCAATGAGATTGTTTTTGTTTCGAAGGATGGATATATAAGAACATACTTTAGCCCGAAGAGCGGTAAGAAGTATTATGATAAGCAGTAGGAAGATGGTTTAATAAATATTTCAAAAATGTAATTGTCGTAAGGGGGGATTGATATGGATGATAATTTGGTTGATTTTGCGGATTTTCCGTTTTATTTGAATTGTATTATTCAGATAATCAGTTTTATTTACATAACAAAAAAATGTTTTGTTGGTAAATGTTCTGTGATTAGAAATATAATTCATTTTGTTATATGCATAATATTTTTCCCGATTGTATCATTTTTGATTATGATGTCCGTTGTTGGGTATATTCCTATTCCGTCATCACTTTGGTCAATATTTTCTCAAATGAGTTTTGTAATGCTTTATTTTTCCAGCATAGCTATTATTATTCTTAGCCTTATGACGTTTATTTTTGTGTTGTATTGTGGGAAAGAGAATAGAGCAATAGCTGCATTTATATACTTGATGTTTTATATGATTAGCTTGTTTGGATTGTCGTTTAGTCTAGCAGGTTTTGATAATGCAGCATTAAATGTATTTAATATAATAATAGTATGTGTAATACAGTTTTTGTTCTGTTTTTATATTCTTCCGCAAATTGTTTTATTATCTAAGAAAAAACAGGAGTTTAACAAAAAAGAGTTTTACATTTTGCCGATTTTTTATAATTTTATAAGTTTTTTCATATTGGGTTGTATACTAAATGATATTACAAATGAAGAGATAA
>JAILRO010000069.1 GCA_024698145.1 Lachnospiraceae bacterium | reverse complement strand
GGCATACGCATACACGGGCTACTGTCTCACATTTACCCGCATCACAAGCAGGATAATTAACAGAATTCTTGATATTACCATTCTCAATGTAATCTGCAATCTGCTTAACTGCCATAATAGCGCAGTTATCCTCTGACTCATCAGTTGAAGCTCCAAGATGAGGAAGTGTTATAACATTATCAACGCCTGCAATTACAGGATTAGGAAAATCTGTTACATACTTCTTAACTTTACCTGATGCAAGAGCAGCCTTGATATCCTCATCATTTACAAGAACATCTCTTGAGAAATTAAGGATTCTTACTCCGTCTTTCATCATGTCAAATGCATCCTTGTTAAGCATTCCCTTTGTGCTGTCAAGTGCAGGAACATGAATTGTGATATAGTCACATTCTTTATAAATGTCCTCAACGTTTTTGATATGTTTAATATGACGTGAAAGTGACCATGCAGCATCAATTGAAACATAAGGATCGTATCCATATACTTCCATACCGAGACGGAAAGCAATGTTAGCAACTTTAGCACCGATTGCACCAAGTCCGATGACACCTAACTTCTTACCGGCAATCTCGTTACCTGCATATTCCTTCTTCTGCTTCTCAACTTTCTTAGCGATATCTTCATCAGAAGCATTAGCTTTAACCCAGTTGTATCCACCCATAAGGTCACGTGATGCAAGTAAAAGACCTGCAACAACAAGCTCCTTAACACCGTTAGCATTAGCACCCGGTGTGTTAAATACAACAATACCTTTTTTTGCACAATCCTCTAAAGGAATGTTATTAACACCTGCAGCTGCTCTTGCAACTGCAATAAGACTTTCAGGAAAATCCATATCATGCATTGATGCTGAACGAACAAGGATTGCTTCTGCTTCTTCAACGTTATCTGTCATCTGATAGTTATCTGAAAAAAGATCAAGACCGCATGCTGCGATAGGATTTAAACATTTTACTTTAGTCATCTTATATAATCTCCTTTTTTTAGCGAACCTCTCATAAGTTGTTCATTGTTGTTCACGATAATACATTTCCACCGCAGACTCGCTTGCGCTCTGTTGTATACGCAACGGATACTAAGCTCATTACATTCGCTAAGTACCGGCGTACACAAACGGTCTGCTTATGGAATATGTATTATCTTTCACAACTCATTATAATTTACTGAGAGTTTCGCATTATAGTTTTCGAAATATTCTATTATATATAATATTAGGCGTTATTTGCCTCAAAATCTTTCATGAACTCAACGAGCTTCTCTACGCCTTCGATTGGCATAGCATTGTAGATAGATGCACGCATACCACCTACAGATCTGTGACCCTTAAGGTTAACAAATCCGGCTGCTGTAGCTTCTTTAACGAACTTAGCATCAAGCTCTTCGTCACCTGTTACGAAAGGTACGTTCATAAGCGAACGGTCTTCCTTAACAACTGTACCCTTAAAAAGCTTTGAAGAATCAAGGAAATCATAAAGGATTGCTGCCTTCTTCTCATTATGAGCCTTCATAGCCTCAAGACCGCCCATCTCTTTAACCCATTTAAACACCTTACCACAGATGTAGATACCATAACATGGAGGTGTATTGTAAAGAGAATCAGCATCTGCCTGAGTCTTATATTTGAGCATTGTAGGAGTTCCTTCCATAACGTCATCACGAATGAGGTCCTCACGAATGATAACAACAACAACTCCTGCAGGTCCAACGTTCTTCTGAACACCGAAGTAAATGAGACCGTAATCCTCAACATTTACAGGCTGTGAAAGAATGTCTGAAGACATATCTGCTACAAGAATCTTTCCTTTTGTGTTAGGGAGCTTCTTGAATGTAGTTCCGTAGATTGTATTGTTATGACAGATGTATACATAATCTGCATCATCATCAATATCAAGCTCTGAACAATCAGGAATGTAAGAGAATGTTTTATCTGCTGAAGATGCAACGGCCTTAGCGTTACCATACTTCTTAGCTTCCTCATATGCCTTCTTAGCCCACTGACCTGTGATGATGTAGTCAGCAACACCGTTCTTCATAAGGTTCATAGGGATTGCTGCAAACTGCTGTGAAGCACCGCCCTGTAAAAAGAGAACCTTGTAATTATCAGGAATGTTCATAAGATCACGAAGATCCTTCTCTGCTGTCTGTATAATCTCCTCAAATGCTTTTGAACGATGGCTCATCTCCATTACGCTCATTCCTGTACCGTTGTAGTTAAGCATTTCCTCTGCTGCCTGCTTTAATACTACCTCCGGTAAAATTGATGGTCCTGCTGAAAAATTGTACACTCTTTCCATTTTTTAATACCATTTCCTTTCTATATGTGGTGTTATATATTTAATATTTTTAATACTTAATTATTAAAGCTTATACCAAAGCTAATTAAAAAAACTAAATGTGTTTCTGTCATTTATTATTTTTCAAGATCTTCCTCAGAGAAACATGTGGAAATCGGCTGTCCTGCTGCTACCATAGGCCAAACCTTGTCATCTTTCTCTATCTGTGCATCTATAACACATGGCTTACCAGATTTAAGTGCCTCAGCAAAAGCTTTTTCAAACTCATCAATTGTTGTTGCCTTAAACGCAAGCGCTCCCATACCCTCTGAAATCTTGACAAAATCAACGCTGTCATCAAGTACAGTGTTAGAATATCTCTCTCCATAGAACAATGTCTGCCACTGTCTAACCATACCAAGAACATGATTGTTAATTACAACCTGAATAATCGGTATATTATAACGTGATGCAGTCATAAGCTCGTTCATGTTCATTCGGAAACAACCATCTCCGGCAATATTAACAACTACCTTATCTGCTCTACCAACCTTTGCACCGATTGCAGCACCAAGTCCGTATCCCATAGTACCAAGTCCGCCTGATGAAAGGAACTGTCTTGGCTCCTTGTAGTTGTACATCTGAGCCGCCCACATCTGATGCTGTCCAACATCTGTTGTAATTATTGCATCGCCCTTAGTAAGCTCATATATCTTAGAAATAGCAGTAGGTCCTGTAAGAATATCTGTAGGATATGATGATGGATATTTTGTCTTAAGTTCCTCTATCTCCTCAAGCCATTCCTTATTATTCTTCTGGCTTATTACTGCATTTAACTTCTTTAATACTTCTT
>JAILRO010000066.1 GCA_024698145.1 Lachnospiraceae bacterium | reverse complement strand
CATCCTGAGCCAGGATCAAACTCTCATATTAAAGTTTGTTTCCTGAGATCTCATTCGCCATCGCTGGCTAAAATCAATCCCGTAATTACTGTTTGAACTATACGTTCAATTGAAAATCTTAAAAGAATTTCAGGGTTGTTTCGTTGTTTAATTATCATTCAATTTTGTAAGGTTCATGTGCTTATAAAAACGATGTTCAAAAGTTATGTAATGCTATATTTTATAAGCGGTTGCGGTTTCTCTTGAAGTACCCTTCAGCACCGCAGCGAAGTTAATATTACCACAGTGAAATACCAAAGTCAACACCTTTTTTAAATTTTTTTTCGGTATTTTTAAATGAACAAAACTTTGGTCAAATCTCCCACAATATCTAGTATTAGATTATTGTCATACAACAATTTCAGCAACCACACGTCAGAAATTTGTTCTATCAATTCTTTGCTCAATTCCATAGTTGAAGTCAAAGATAGTATAAAAAAGAATAACCAGATAAGAATTAATCCTTTGATGCAACCCAGACATGCTCCTCCTAATTTGTCCACCGATCCGATTATAGGAATCGATTGTACACCCTTGGCGAGCACCTGCAAAAAAAAGAACAAAATCCGGCATGCCAAAACCAAAAACAAATATACAAATCCATTTATTATAAGAACCGCTAATGATTTTGAAATATAATCATACACTCCGATAGCACCAAGCAAATCATATGTTTCCTTATTATTATTGTCCAGCATGTTCTTCTTCATCACATCAGGCAAAGGAAGATCTTTGATCAGAGATACTTGTACTCCTTTTGAAACTTCTTTACCCGTATCGGAAAACTCAAGTTTGTCAGCAATATATACGGCAAGCTTCTCGTCGGTATCGCTATGCTCAATTAAATTACTGCTGACATGTGGTGCAACATAAAAGGCGACAATCAAGCCTACAATAAGTCCCGCTACAGAAATAAGCACACGGAATAATCCACGTGCCCATCCTGATATTACACATATTAAAAATACAATGCCGATTACAATCGCAACTACATTCATTTCTCTTTCTTGTCCCCATCATGTTTGATTCGAATCACTTCGGAATCATTTTCATATAATACAATATATCTTCTGCTATATCCTGTAGGTATAACATCAACTACATTCTTATTAAATGAATACGAGAATTTGAGTCCTCCTTTGATAGAGAATATTCTGCATTCATTACCACCGGTAAATACTATCTCCTTGTCGGTCATCCTCACGTTGTCATAATCGAAATCTATCTTCTGAGTCATAACCCTTCTTCCGTTTGTATTATAAAGTTCAAGCACGTACAGTGCCTTAGGAGCACCCTCTTTGGCCTCTTCCTCATTCGGCACTATCACACCAATATACTGCTGATTATATACAACACTTCGAACTTCCTGTTTGAATTCAATTTTTGCTTTTTCACTTGGCTTTTCCTTCATAGAGTAAATGATAAACTGGTTGTCACCAAATGCGCAAATGGTATTATTGTCAATAAACTCAACCTTGGGTACAACTGTATCTTCAAGCTGATATCCACCCATCAAGCGGTCAGCATTCTCATTTACACCAACCGGTCCGAAATTATAGGCAGCAAGTCCATTCTTAATGTTTGCGCCATCTATATATAAATAAGAAGAAAACAACTTCTCCCCATCTTCAGACAAATCAATATCCATAGGATAACCGCTTTTATCAAGCGTTGTCTGTATCTCCGATATCTCGTCTCCGTTCTTATCATATATATTGATGTAATTAACCTTATCACCCTCAAGTATTACTGCAAACTCACCTTGAGATGCAACAGCAATGTCACATATTGTATAAGGCATAGTCGTGTTGCTTACCTTACCTGTATCATCAAAAATATACACATCGTTACCGTTAAGATCAGCTATTGCCGCATACTTCCCGCTCACATCAGCTGCCGGCATTTTCATAACGTATGTTTCTGTCCAGACCGACTCGCCTTTGTCATTTACATATGTTGCGCCATCCTTGCTATACTTCAAGAGCGAAGTCTTGTAAGGAACATAGTCAAGCATCGCTCTGTTCTTGATGCTTGTCTTCTCTACCACATCATAAGAGTTGTAATTTCTTTGGGTTAAGTAATGGAATATAAATGTGAAAAGTCCAACTACGACAACCAAAGCGGCAATTCGAACAATCATCGAACTTTCAACTACAGGTCTTCCAACCTCTTCCTCTTCATAGTATTCGTCATACTCTTCCTGTTCCACTATTTCAGATCTTCTTCGAATCATAAAATATTTGAAAAAACTGTTTTTATCAGATGTATTACTTTTCATATTCTCAACCTTTTCTTGCAATAGTATAAATCAAACATCCTGATATAGTTTATCACACACCCTTTTATTTCGCAACAGACGGAATAACTATTTCATCGCCTTCGTGAATCTCGTCCGACTCCACAAGTCCATTTGCTTCCATAAGCTCCGCCACATATCCAACCGAGTTGTACATTTTGAAGCTGATTGAAGACAACGTATCCCCATCCTGCACGGTGTAGTATCTCATAGAAGCTTCTGCGTTCGACGAAGTATTTTCAATTTCGACTTCCGTGGTAGTATCTGTTGGTTTTTCTCTTTTAATATTTGCCGATGTCCTTGTATTCTTCTGTTCATCATCAACCTTCATCACCTCTTTTGCTTGCAAAAAACCATCCGCAGCAAGGTATGTCTCAACTTTATCCAGCATCCTGTAATTACCTAAAACGGCAACACCCAGCGCCAACACTGCCACCATCAAGCTTGCACAAAGCCAACACAATCTGCGGTTAACCCGTTCTATTCGTGCCGCCTTTTGTCGTTCTTCCATTAAACTTTTGTAACGACTAAGCACTTCTTCATCCTTGCTTTCGATACCATCGCGTGAATGCTCATTTTCACCCTTGATATCAATCATATAATTCTGCATTGCTTCATTGCGGGCATAGTATATGATGTACCCCGATTGTCTTTTTAAGTAATTTCCTTCTATCATATAAAAGGCGTCCTCATTTTCGAGAGCATCCATAACGTAAAGCACCTTGTCGCCGCCCGAAAAATTATCAACATGCAGTTTCTGTATCATATCATTGACTTCGGTCGAAAATCCCATTCGCGAAAGGAACCAACCTACGACCGAGAGATCAGGAAAATACTTTTTTATTTCTTTGTAAATAACTCCCCATGTCTCGTCGTTAAATGTTGACTCCTCCAAATCAAGTTCTAAGTTCTGCGCAGCAAGTGCCCCACTTATGAAAATCACACTGCCCTTGCTTCCTTTTTTGCATTCCCCGACAAGAATTGCACCTCTGGCATATGTAGAGTTCGGTTCTGCAAGCTTCGTTAAGTATGTCATGACATAGTCTTCAATGTAAATGCGCTTTATACCGGAAGGTGCGCCAATCTGCCTTATATTTTTAGGCAAAACCACTCCCGAAAAAACATCTTCTTCTGCACCGGTTTCTTTATCATATACAATTTCAATCATCTCTTCCATTCCTTTCGTGGCATTTTGAGCTTCCAATAACATACCACCAAAGAAAATCTTATCATGTCTAACCTTGTCCCTGTTCCCATAAAAATGTTCGCAAAATACGGAAGTTTTTTTGCCGTTGCGCTACAAAACGACATTTCTTATTTTTAGGGACTTTTTCTGTTTAGAACAGGCTCAATCCGGCAATGCTCTACATAAATTATAATTATGGAGGGGATATAAGTGAAAACGATCTACCTTAACGCCTTTGAAAGTGATGCAGACAAAAAATTATATAGTGCAATAAAAAAGTTTCTGCACAGGCACAACACAGATACTGACAATGTCGTTATTCTTTGTATCGGAACCGATAGAGCCACCGGTGACTGCCTCGGTCCACTTGTCGGGAATCATTTAAAGAAAGAGCGTCCAGATATAAGTGTATTTGGGACTTTGGAACGTCCCGTGCACGCGCTTAATCTCGAAGAAACTTTGGAAACTATACACGAACAATTCGATAAACCTTTTATCATTGCAATAGACGCCTCCCTCGGAGTTCCCGAGCACATAGGCTATGCCACCGTATGTTCAAAGCCATTGCTACCCGGAAAGGGCGTAAATAAAAAACTGCCTGCGATAGGTAATCTCTCTATCACAGGCATTGTAAATGTTGCCGGTTTCCCTAATTCAGTTCTATTGCAAAGTACAAGACTTCACACGGTAATGACGCTTGCAGACTGCATCGGTAATGCCATAAGTATGTGTTATCTGCCCGCACCCTTGTAAGCTGCAATTGCTTCGGACACCGTATCCGCGGTTCCGTCTTCCATAAGAGAAATGAGGTCATCCACCTTCTCCGGTGTGCAGAATTCCTTGCCTAGAATTGCCCCGTAATTGTTAGCTATTGCAAGAGATGAGTTCTTAATATCTTCATCCAGTAACGCAATATTGTCCTCAAGCTTGTCAATTCGGGCTTTCATGTCGTCAATAATCGGAAGCCTTCTGTCATTGACCTCGGCAATGAGAACCGGTTTGGTCTCATTTTCAAAAACTGTCATGGCATCCTGTTTCTCGCGACTTATCTCATCAAGTTCCTCATCAAGTTCAAGCAACTTGTCATCATACTTATCAAGACCATACTGACTGTCGTCTTTGTCCTTGTTGATTTTATTCTTAATCGCGCGCATCTGGCGTTTGTTGGCTTCTATCTCGTCCCTTATATGTCTGCCTTCTTTGAGGGTTTCATAATTTCTCACTTTGACCAGATTGAAAATAATTATATATACAAGTGTTATTACGAAAAGTACAGCCGCCGTTATAAGCACAGCACCGTATGTGAGCATGTTCGGATTATTTTTGAAAAAGAACTGCTTGCTTAAAATATATATAAGTGAAGGGATGCCTGCGTAAACAGCCAAAACAGTAATTATCATTATAATATATTCCGTTATCTTTTTAGGCATATAAAGACAATAAAAGTATCCGCTTCTCGCAAACGACGGCAAATGTTTTGCCTTGAAAAGCGTTCTCATTTCAACCTGATATTGACGACTCTCTTCAACAAGTTCCGCAGTTTCAACAGAGACACGTTCGCCTATACGCTTATTCTTCGTCTTGTCGCGCTTCGCATTGACGCTTCTGCTTCTTGCTTTGTTGGCATCAATCTGAACATCGTACTCACGCTCAATTTCATTCTTTCTGCGTTTTATAGTCTGATTAATCTCGTCCTGAATAGATTTTTCTTCGGAAATGATTCCCTTCTTGAGACTCTTCTCCTGAAGTCTGTACTCAGCCATTTCTTTCTTGAGCTGCTCTACCGCTTCCAGGTCGGTACGTACCTGATATAGATAATCTACATTTTCATAAAACACATTGTCCTGCACTTTTATCGCCTCACTTCATCTTATGTGTAGTATTACTATTTGTTATAATAACAAACTTACTTTTCAAATACAACCATTAAAAACCTTCATAAAAAGTTCATATGATTTTAATTGTTTTTAATCATGATTTATTATATACTGTATCTAAATTAAAATATTGTTCTCGGGGAGGTGAAAATCATCAACATTCTTTTTTTCTTAACGCCCAAGGCGGAGGTCGCATTTCTTGATTGGAATTATTCTTTGCGTCAGGTTCTCGAAAAAATGGAGACGCACAAGTACTCTTCAATTCCTATCTTAAGTAACGACGGTGAGTATGTAGGCACATTAACCGAAGGCGACATGTTATGGTATCTGTATAACAACGACACAGGTATGAGTCGCGACGAATTGGAAGAAATGCCCCTGACGGTTGTTCCTCGAAGGATCGACTATGAGCCCGTTAATGCAAGCTCAAACATGGAGGATCTTCTGTCAAAAATCATGAAGCAAAACTTCGTACCCGTTGTAGATGATTGCGATAATTTCATCGGTATCGTCAAGCGCAAGGACGTTATTCAATATTATTATGACCGTGCATAACCAAGAAAAGAAGCTGGTGTCCAGCTTCTTTTCTTATTATATAATTACATATATTCTTTGAGTGTTTCCGGATCAACCTTGATACGGTTATCCATCGTCTTCATTATATTAGCTATTTGAACTTCGGCAAATACAGAATCGCTGTTAAGATTAAGCATCTGATTTCTTGAGAAGCTCAAAATAATAGGTCTTAATATATCTTTGTCATTCTCCGTAAGAACAAGTCCTTTCTCACGATTAGTAAGTTCAACACAAACTCCGGGATAGAGAATCTGAACACTGTTAAGAAGATGTCTTACCATATCCGGATCATACAACTTGCTATCACTTTGAAGTAAGCGAACAGCATCTATCTCTGTATGTGGCTCAACATCTAATTGCATGGCAGTACACTGATCATAGGCATTCGCTACCATAAGAACTTTAACCGCAGGTAAAATCTTATTAGGTGCGTTCTCCGGAATGTACTGAAGCTGGCAAAGCTGCATTAATATTCCTTTAACTCCTACCGGAAGACGGAACGAACTTGAAATCTTATCAATACCGGTAATAACTGCTCTTGCAACCTGAGCGACCTCATCATCTTCAAGTCCTTCTATCTTACCTCTAAGCTGAGCCGGCAACGTAAGCTTACCAAGGTCATGAAGAATTGCAGCTACTATAACCTCTGTCTGCTCAACTATACCAAAGCCTGCTCTATGAGATATAAGAGCAGCTAATATTGCAACATTTAACGAATGTTTATACACATAGTCCTCGGGACTTCTTAAATTCTGGTTAAAGTGGATTTTGTGGTTCAATGATCCAAATCTTCTGATAAGTTCATCTGCCTGGGACATTAACTGCTTAGGCTCGTTGCCCTTTACAATCGCGTCAAGAGAATCCTTAATGGCGAATACGGCCATTGTCTGGAATCTTTCAAATTCCATCTCTTCTTCCGTCATAGGCGGTAGAGGTTCTGCAGGTTCAAGTATATAAAGTCCGATTAACCCGAAATTATTAACACTTTCTATTCCCTGTTTGGTAATTCGGTCATCTCTGCTATAGAGAAGCACTCCTTTTTTGTTGTATATCGGACGAGCAAGTCTCATACCAACCTTAAGGTCCTCTGTTTTCACGTAAATCATTGTACCACCTCCAGCATGTGTATAGTCTATTGTATCATTCCAGCTCATAAATATCAATCACATTAACTCGAAACTTTTCATATATCGCAGGTTTCTGCCATGCCATGTTAACTCCAAGCTCATATGAAACAGGCATTTTACCATTATATACAAGTCCCGAAAATGTATTCTTTCCGGTTCCCTGCATCCTTTTGTGTTCTCTTTGCACATTTTCTACAACATATGCTGCGTCATATCTTATGCGGTATGTCCACATCGGATTCCATCGTTTTAATAAAAAAAGCACAAAATTCTGTCTTTCAACAGGATAACAATCAATTCTGTAAATAGAAATGACCGCTCCCCATTCATCATAAAAAACTTCTGCCAATTCACCCAAATCAATTCGCGAAGCATCCGTAAGTATCTTGATTTTCCTGTAATAATCTTTGAGAGTTTTCAGTATAACAAACAACTCTTTGCGACTCCATGCAGTATTATCAATTACGACGGTGGCATTTTCATTCCCCAAATATTTTTCCTGTATTCTATCTATAATATACTCACGATTATTAATAAACTCATTTTTCCGTGCCTGAAACATCATGTCTTCAATGCCAAGAAGACCGGACATTTTGTAATCAGCAATGATAACTGCATCACTATAATCGAACCTGTCCAGTTTTCTTTTCAAGCGGGCAAGCTCATTCTCGTCTACAGTTTTAATTATATCTTTATTTCTTATAACACTAATACCGGACAAATCATCATAGGAAGTCTCTCTAATGCTCCAATATTTTTTTAAAAAATACGGCTTGTCATTCTCAACTTTGCCAACAGAAAAATTAATATACCATACCTTGGTTTTTTCCTTCATATAAGACCTTACATTATGCATTATCTTATATTATATTCTGCAAAATCCACATTATGATAGTGTAAATGTCGTTTTTTTGATAAATATATTTATGCTCTGATATTATCTATGTACATCTGAAGAAGATTCTCAAGCTCCTCATAACTTTCTATATTATTGACCTTGTCTCTTAATTTTGAAGATTTTGGATAACCGGTTGTGTACCATGCAACATGCTTACGCATTTCATGAATGCCCGAAAACTCGCCTTTGTGTTCAACCATCATTCTTGCATGACGAAGCATCGTCTCCATCATCACCGTAACATCAGGTTTTTCCGGAACATATCCCTTCTCGAAATAAGTTTTCATTTGTGAGAATATAAACGGATTTCCTTTGGCTCCGCGTCCTATCATAAATGCATCGCAACCCGTCTGTTTCTTCATGGCAATAACATCATCAGGCGTTAAAAGGTCGCCGTTACCTATAACCGGAATCGACACCGCTTCTTTGACCTGTCGTATTATATCCCAGTCAGCCTTGCCGGAGTAGTACTCGCTTCTAAGCCTTCCGTGAATAGCAATTGCCGAACCACCACTTTGCTCGACAACTTTGGCAATCTCAACTGCATTTATATTATTCTCATCGAAGCCTTTTCTAATCTTGACTGTTATCGGAACATCACAGGCTTTTACCATGGCCGAAACGATTTCTCCGACAAGCTTCGGATTCTTCATAAGTGCAGAGCCCTCGCCATTGTTAACAATCTTCGGAACAGGACAGCCCATATTCACATCAATAAAATCATAGCCTCTTTCCTGCATTCTTGATGCAATGTCAGCCATTATTTCAGGCTCCGAACCAAAAAGCTGTAACGCTATCGGGTGTTCAATATCCTCATAGTGAAGCAACGGTTCCGTGTTTCGATTCTTATAAAGTATTGCTTTCGCACTTACCATTTCAGTATATAGAATGTCGCAACCCTGCTCTTTGCATAACAAGCGAAAAGGCAGGTCGGTAATACCTGCCATTGGCGCCAATATTAATTTGTTGGTTAAGTCTATCATTTGCTTCTTCATATTCTACTTCTGTTTGTGATATAAAATGTTAAGACCTTTAAGTGTAAGGTTCGGGTCATAGTAATCAATACAATCTGTTTCATCAGCAATAATCTTGCCAAGTCCACCGGTCGCAACAACCGTCATCTTATCAAGGCCTACTTCCTCGCGAACCTTTCTGATAATGTACTCTGTCTGTCCGATGTGACCGAAGATAAGTCCGGACTGCATAGATGTTATTGTGTCCTTACCAAGAACTCTATCCGGTTTCATAATCTCAATCTTCGGAAGTTTCGCAGCATCCTGCCAAAGAGCATGTGCCGCAATTCTTATACCCGGCGATGTGACACCACCGACAAGTGTTGCATCTTCCAAAACCAAATCATGTGTAGTTGCGGTACCGTAGTCGATAACAAGTACCGGTCCACCATATATCTCATATGCAGCAACCGCATCAACAATTCGGTCCGCACCCATTTCCTTAGGGTTTGGAATATTAATCTTAATACCGGTCTTAATTCCCGGTTCAACAAGTATCGGATTAACATTGAAGTATTTGATAAGTCCGTTTATTATGTGGTGATTAACATCCGGCACAACCGAAGCCATAATAGCCGCATCTACGACTTCGCGACTCATTCCTCTGCTGTGAAGAAGGTTGTAGAAGAAGATTCCGTACTCGTCTGATGTACGCGGAATCTTTGTTGTCATTCGGAATGTACCTTCTATTTCATCGCCATTAAAAAGACCTATTGTTATGTTCGTATTTCCTATATCTATCGCAAGAAGCATATGCTGTCTCCTTTCATTTTTATCCAGTAGTTGCGAAACTACTTTCCGTTACACGCTCATGTACATATTACGCAGTTCCAACACAGACACGCTTTCGCTCCGTTGTTCACGCAGCGGTACTAAACTCACACCTCGTGTTCGTTAAGTACCGGCGGTCACAAAGGGTCTGTTTATGGATACTGCATAATACGTACATCGCAATATACAATTTGTGCAGTTTCGCAACTACCTATACTTCCATCATTTCCTCGACATCCTCGCCTAATACGAATATTCTATAGAAGAGCGAAATACTCTCAAGAAGTTCGCGTTTGGTGGTCTGGTATTGCTTAATCTTTAGGGCGCAACCGATTTCGTCATAAAGAAGATCGTTTTCGTCGGCCATAGTTTTGAATATAAGTTCATTGTCCTCATTAAACTCAAGGGTTAGGATTCCTCCTATATCCTCAGTAAAGAGAACGCACATAACCTGCAACTCTTCTTTGATTGCATCCGGCAATTTATCGAAAACAGGATTCAAATAGTATTTTTCTTCATATTTTGATGATGCGCAAAGCACAACCTTTTGTCTTCCCATATTTCTCTTCCTTAGCTCATGTATTTGTGCGAATAAAATCTTTGTCATCGCACACCAACTGCATACGAGTATAACATTTATCAAGTGACATTTCAACGCAAAAAGGCAAGTTGCAACATATCAAAAAATCTGATAAGATAATCGCAAAACAAATTACAAATATACTTATATAAGAAAAGAGGATTAAAACAATATGTTGAATCAACACTTTATTGACATGTGTGGACAGAAGTCTGTTATACGTGAACTTTTCATGTATGGCAAGGAACGTGCTGCCGAGATTGGATACGAGAATGTTTTTGACTACAGCCTTGGTAATCCTTCCGTTGCACCACCACAGAGTTTTACTGATGAAATGATAAGATTGCTTCAAGAAAGCGAGCCTGTAAGTCTTCACGGCTATTCGCCGACTCTTGGTATCGACTCTGTAAGAGAAGCTATTGCCAAGTCGTTAAATGATCGTTTTGATATGAACTACGAGAAGAAAGATATCTTCATGACCAGTGGAGCTGCCGGTGCTATCGCTCATTCAGCAAGAGCTGTAACCGTTCCCGGTGACGAGATTATAACATTTGCTCCTTTCTTCCCGGAATACAGACCTTATATAGAAGAAACCGGAGCTAAGCTTAAGATTGTTCCTGCCGATATCAGCAGTTTCCAGATTAACTTCGATGCATTTCTTGATATGCTTAACGAAAAAGTTATGGCTGTCCTTATCAACAGTCCTAACAATCCATCCGGAATCGTATATTCGACCGAAACAATCGACAAGCTCGCAATGATTCTTACAGAAAAGGAAGAAGAGTATGGTCATCCTATATATATTATTTCTGATGAACCATACAGAGAGATTGTGTTTAACGGTTGCGATGCTCCGTTTGTGGCAGCTCATTACAACAATACACTTACATGTTATTCATTTAGTAAGTCACTCTCACTTCCGGGTGAGCGTATCGGATACATTGCAGTTAATCCCGCATGCGGCGACTCTGCACTTATTGTTGATATGTGCGGTCAGATATCTAGAGGAACAGGTCATAACTGTCCGCCAAGTATTATTCAGCTTGCAGTTTCAAAATGTCTTTACGAGACATCTGATTTATCAGTATATGAAGAGAACAAAAATATTCTCTACACTGAACTTACAAAGCTTGGCTTTGAAATAGTTGAGCCCGGCGGAACATTCTACATGTTCCCGAAATCACTCGAGCCTGATGCTGTTGCATTCTGCAACAAAGCAAAAGAGTTTGACCTTATAATTGTGCCAAGTGATTCCTTCGGAGTACCCGGACACTTCCGAATCAGTTACTGCATTCCTACCGAGAAAGTCAAACGCTCAATTGCAGCCTTTGAAAAACTTGCAGCACTGTATTCATAAACATAATTCACCAAATATAAAACGACCATACCTTTCACGGCATGGTCGTTTTATATTTGGTTCCCCATTTCTTTTGAACAGTTTCAGAATATTTTCAAAAAACGTCCCGTGACAAACACAGGACGCTTTCCATATACATTAGTAATTAATACTGTCAAATCAAGCCTTTCCAACTGATCCGAAGAGTTCCATCTTCTCTTTAACAGTAGCCTTGATTGCTTCAGCACCAGGTGCAAGAAGTTTACGAGGATCAAATCCTTTTCCTTCTTTGTCCTTACCAGCCTCGATGTACTCACGAGTAGCTTCCTGGAATGCAAGCTGACACTCTGTATTAACATTTATCTTAGAAACACCAAGTGAGATGGCCTTCTTGATCATATCCTCAGGAATACCTGTACCACCGTGAAGAACGAGTGGCATAACACCTGTCTTCTCCTGAACTGCTGCAAGTGTCTCAAATGAAAGACCAGCCCAGTTCTCAGGGTACTTACCATGAATGTTACCGATACCTGCTGCAAGCATATCTACACCGAGATCAGCGATTGCCTTACACTCATCAGGATCTGCACACTCACCTGCACCTACAATTCCGTCTTCCTCTCCACCGATTGAACCAACTTCTGCCTCGATAGAAAGACCAAGCTGATGAGCTACATTAACGAGCTCTCTTGTCTTCTCAATGTTCTCCTCGATTGGATAGTGAGAACCATCGAACATAACTGAAGTAAATCCAGCCTTGATACACTTGTAACATCCTTCGTATGTACCGTGATCAAGGTGAAGTGCTACAGGAACAGTAATTCCTAATTCCTCGTCCATAGCCTTAACCATAGCTGATACAGTCTTGAAACCTGTCATATACTTACCTGCTCCCTCAGATACTCCAAGGATAACAGGGCTGTTTAACTCCTGTGCTGTTAAAAGAATAGACTTTGTCCACTCAAGGTTGTTGATGTTGAACTGACCAACTGCATACTTGCCTTCTTTTGCTTTCTTAAGCATCTCTGTTGCTGAAACTAACATGACATATCCTCCGTTTTCTTATATATTATTATGACCACTACATAAGCTGTGGCTTGTTATAAAACAACATGGTCATCTGCCATGTGTATTATAACGCAACTGTTCAAAAAAAGAAAGAGAAAGTTTATTCTTTCCCTTTCATTAAATAAAATGCCGCAAAACCAAGCACTCCAAGCATCAAAACCAATGCTATAACTATTAAAATTTGAGAAATTGAAGAGTCACTCTCTGAAGATTCTTCATCTTCCAGCTCCTCAGTAGCCTCCTCAAGCTCTTCATCAGACTCTTCCGATGTTGCGACCTCAGATGTATCTTCAGAGGTTTCTTCTGTTGTAATTTCCGTAGTCGTTTCTTCCGTAGTTTCTCCGGTTCCATCCGAAGTCTCCGATAAATTACTCGCTGTCGTGTCATCCTCATCAGCAGGATCACTTATTATTCCTGAAACCGCAGCAGGAAACTTCTCCTTAATGTCCTTCGGCGGCTCACCTTTGTCGTCAGAAGAAGACCTTTTTATTCCAAGCTCCTCATCAAACTTACCATTAAGGTAATCCTGATAAGCTGCAGCTGCTCCCGAAGCATCAGGTGAATAACCATGTGCCGAAAGCCACGCCTTGGCCTGTGCCTTCTCTTCATCTGTATATGCCTGGGTACGTGTTGTCACTGTAAATGCTGCCACAAGAATCAACGCCAACCCAAAAATCAGCATTTTAAGCTTACTTTGACGCACCATAATTACCATAATCTCCATAATACTTGCCATAATATCCGCCGAGATATCCCTTACCGTCCATCTCTACCTTATTAAGTACAGCTCCTAAGATTCTGCAACCACTCTGCTCTAACTGTTTCTTAACACGCTGAACAATCTTGTAGCTTGCATTATCTGTCTCGATAACAATTATCGCGCCATCACACTCTTTGGCTACTACTGCCGCATCAATAACACTTCCAAGTGGCGGACAGTCTATAATTACATAATCAAACTGTTCTCTCATGTCCGCGATTAACTTTTTGAAATGCTCATTGCCCAAAAGTTCCGACGAATTAGGTGCAGTCTGACCGGTAAAAATCACACTCAAATTGTCAACGTTGGTCTCGCATACGATTTCTTCCTCGCTACACTGACCACTCAAATAATGTGATAATCCTTTTGTCTCCTTATCGACACCATATCTTACAACCGTAACGGATTTTCTAATATCCGCATCCATAAACAAAACTTTTTTGTTATCCTGCGCAAGCGCATTGGCAAGATTAAATGCTACTACTGATTTGCCCTCATTGGGAACTGAGCTTGTAAGAACTATAACTCTCACGTCATCGCCGGAAAATGTAAGGTTTGTACGCAGAGTTTTATAAGCTTCATTTGTTTTAAAATCAAGTTTTATCTTCTTTTCAAAATTAATTTTCATCTGCGTTCACCTTCTTCTTTTTTGCTTTCTTTGCCTTTTTCGCAGCTTTGATAGCATCTTTGTCATGGCCTCGTGTAGCCTTCTTCGATGTACCTTCAGCAAGAGGTATCAAACCAAGTGTATTAATACCAAGATATTTCTCAACATCTTCCATTGTATGAATTGAGTCATCCAACAGATAAAGAATAATTATTATACCTACAGCAAGACAGAAACCTAAAACAGCACCAATAAGAGAGTTCTTGCTAAGACTTGGGCTTGTCGGGTGCTCCGGCAAATTACCATAGTCCGCAATACTCGGTGGCTCTGTCTCCATTACTGTACCCATACGTTCTGCCGCTACATCTGTAAGCTTATCGACTATCGTCTTTGCCATATAAGGGTCATTGTTATTTACAGTTATATAAATAAATCTGGTTCCGGAAGGATTACTTACTGACACTGCACTTACAAAATCGTCATAAGTAAGATCAAGTTCCAAATCATCAATTACTTTGTTAACTACAGGTCTGCTTGTTATAAACACCTGATAGTCCTGGGTAAGTGAAGATCCCATCTGCAAATCTACTAAAGATGCTATTCCCGATGATTTGGCAACACCCCAAATCATTGATGTCGAACTGTACACCGGATCAATAAATGCTGTAGTATATCCGGCAGCAATTCCAAGTCCCAATGCTGTTGCGAGAATTATTATCCAAATCTTACCAAGCAACACATAAAACAATTCTCTTAAATCAATTTCAATCTCGTCATTTCTTTCATCATACATGTTAATTGCTCTCCCATATCCTAAATTTAATCAAAACCAATCAATAGTTAATCAATAATATATTTGTTTTCTATTATCTTTTGAGGATTGTCCCAAAACGCACTTTCAAGGTAATCACCGCCACATTTCTTCTCAATCCATGAAGCATACTCTTTGATATACGGTGCTCTATCTTCCATATCATGAGCATCTGTTCCGAAAAGACTAATATATCCCTCCTTAACAAGCTTCTTACACCATCTGGCATTCTCGTCAAGCAAGCCTCCATAGACACTGGATATATTCATCTGAAGTAATACTTCCATTCTTGTAAGTTCTTCGATACGTTCTATGTGTTTAAAAAGACACCTGTATCTTTCTACATGGGCAATTATCGGTCTAAATCTTGCATTGGCAAGTTTCTGCATCGCCTCATAAAGCTGAACATAACTGGTTCTTATATTGAACTCTACCAATACATATTTCGTATTGTTAATTGTCTGAATCAAACCTTCCTTAAGATCGGAAATGACACCCTCTTCGTACAATATCTCATTACCGAGGAAAAGCTCCATATCAGGGTGAACTTTACTAACCTCATCTCTGAAGTTCTCGAACAATCCCGGAAGTTCATTTTCCTTATAATCATTGCCACCTCTCACATAGTGAGGCGTAAGTATAAGCTTCCTTGTTCCCTCATTATACGCCAGATCAATCATTGCCATTGCTTCCTCTAAGTTCTCGGCACCGTCATCAACGCCGGGAAGCATATGACTGTGAATATCAAAAAATTCCATCGACGCACTCCTACATTCCCGCTTTGTTATTCAAAGACTGATACACACCAACAAGCAACATACCAAGCACCACAGAAAATGCGGAAATACTTGTCATAACCTTAACACTCCATTTTATACACTGCATAATGAACAGATAAAGATAATCCGGTTCGATATATAAATGTGTGTATGGTTTCCAAACTGCCATATATATAGTTATGCACACTACTATCACGCTGGAAACCAACTCTGCAAAAGCAATGTGCTTAACGCCTCTTTCTCTTCTCTGGTCCATGAATATCATGAAGACTATACCCAAAACGGCACTTACTATAAACATTATGCCTGCTACCTTAAACAAAACTGCGTAAGTCTTCTTAACGTTGGATATATACGGTGACACATTACTGTCAGGTATTCTGATGTTAGTCTCACCATTGAGTATTTTCATGGAGTTCTGTTTGATAGTGAAAACATAACTCTCGTAGCTTACTATTGCACCAGCATCTTCAACCTCTTCTATCTTGCCGTTTTCATCAACGTTCACGTTACCTTCATTATCCTCGGTACCGTTAGCAATTCCCGATACATACTCAGAATATGCATATCTGAAATATCCGCTCGCCTGCATATTCTGCATAATCTTATCCTTGTTAAACAAACTTAAATACACGCCTATAAACACAAACAACGATACGAAAGAAATCATCATAGTCACAGTTAAAACATTACGCGTATATCTGCGGATTTTACGTCTTTTCGTATGACCCGGTCTTGCACGTCTGCTGCTTGGCATGATAAACACCATACATTTTGAAACAAGTAATATAATCACGCAAGCCAATGTGATTACAAGAACCACGCCAGCAATTACATCCATTGTATAAACAAATTTAGGTGAAATAAGTTGTTCTTCCTTATTAAACTGAACAACGCCTTTGTCCTTGGTTGTTACGACTATCTTATCCTCATCAAGTTTGACGGAAGCATCCGCATTTTTCTTAGTCGGACGATTCTTAAGCTGTATTTTCGCTTCAGTCTGATTAGACATTGTGCCCCAGACATCAACTCCACCATCATCAGTTTTGGCATTCTCCGTGGTTGTCTCTGTACTTTCTTTTTTGTCATTCTTCTTGTCATTAACAGGATCTTCGGTTGTTGAAGTCACCGTCTCGCCATCTCCGTTAATTTCGTACAGATAACCTTGAGCCACACCATCAGCAATACTGTTGTTCATTTCAGATATTGCTTTCTGTGCCTGCTCGGCTGTAAGATCTACATCATCCTCACTTAAGTATGTTGTCAGCGAATTGATATAAGCAGAGCCTGCACGGTATGTCTTACCCTCGTACTCAAATGTTCCACTTGCAGCAGCAATCACGCCTGCCTCATTGCTGTTGATTTCTCCTGCAAACGCAACAATGCATGGACTAAGAAGAATCACCACAAAAGCAACTACCATTATACAAATATTACGACACATTGTTTTTCTGATATATCTCTCCATCGTTATCTTCTATACCTTTCGCTCATACTTCTTTTCAAAAACATAAGCTGTTGAACCCATGTCCAACAGCTTATGCAAATAGTTCATTCGATTATCGAAACTTTTATTAGTTCTCTGTAGCTGTGATAAGCTCAGCCTTTGTAAGCTTCTCGAAATCCTTAGCAACATGTCCGTCAACTACAACGTTCTTACCATCAGCTGTGTATGTATAAGTTGTTGTACCAACCTTGAATGAATCAGCCTTGATCTCTGTGAATGTTACTTCGCCAACCTTAACGCTCTTAACTGATGCAGGTGTGAATAATGTTCCTGCAACACCAAGCTTAGCAGCCTGTGCATTAGCAACAGTTACCTTAACAGTTACATCTTTCTTCTTGTTGTCAGCGAAGAACTTCTTAGCCTCAGCAACAGTCTTCTTTGTAGCTGTCTTAGCATCACCGATTGTAAGCTCTACTGCATCTGTATCCTTAAGACCTAATGCACCAACAAGCTTAGCGAAATCATCTTTCATCTTAGCAGCATCTGTTAATGTGATCTCTGCAGTTACATCCTTCTTACCAAGTGCAAGAGTAGTAGTTACTACCTTAACATCAACAGTTGCTTTCTTCTTAGTACCGTCTGTAGAAATTACAGTAATCTTAGCTGTACCAGGAGCTACTGCTGTGATAACACCAGACTGAGTTACAGTTGCAACCTTCTCGTTGCTTGAAGTCCAAAGAAGTTTCTTACTAGCCTTAGTAGCACCCTTTGAAGCCTTAACTGAAGCAACAACTGTTGCTGTCTCAGCCTTCTTAAGCTCTACAGAAGCCTTATCTACAGATACCTTTGTAACTTTACCTTTAACTACAGTAACTTTAACTTTTGCTTTCTTCTTGCTGTTCTTCTTAGAAGCAACAGTGATTGTAGCCTTACCAGCCTTCTTAGCTTTGATAACACCCTTCTTAGTTACAGTTGCAATTTTCTTGTTAGATGTCTTGTAAACTACCTTCTTGTTCGCATTCTTGTTAGGTGTAACAGTTACAGTTGTTGTCAATGTAGCTTTCTTACCCTTAGCAAGTGTGATTGCCTTCTTACCTGTTAATGAGTCAACAGATACAACTTTCTTAACTTTAACTTTCTTTGCTGCGTTTGCTGTAACGCCTGCTCCAAAACTCAATGAAAGAGCCATTGCAAGACCAAGAACAGCTGTTTTTGCGATTCTCTTCATGTTAATATCCTCTCCTTTTTAATTTTTTGGGTTCCTTGTCAGAATACACCCTATATACGTTTTTGTCAACATTTATCGAAAAAATTGGCAGAATTTACATCAATACAACAAATGCAAAAACATACTATGCATTCTGAACAATTACCAAAATTTACTTGATTCAAAATATTCATTCCATTTGAACTCTTTTACAAAGGTTTTATCTGTCGGAAAATCATCTGTCGTCGCCCCTTCCTTACAGATTGCAACCTTATATTCCTCAAAAAAATCAAATGAGCTTATCCCAATACGTCGATTAAGATCTATATCCTTACAGGGCACCACATCGCCCACGTCAACAATCCATCTTTGTTCGATCTGTTTCACACAGAAGGAATTAAGAGGAAGGATTAGTCCTGTGCCAATACATTTGACATACGCCTCCTTGATTGTCCAGTATCTCAAAAAAGCATTCTCCAATTCTTCCTGTGTCTCCAATGAAGCAAGCAAATCACACTCTTCTTTGCAGAAGAAACGTTTGGCAAGCTTCATACAATCTTTCGTCTTGCGTTCGATATCAATCCCCACGTTACTGTCACTTACAGCAAGCACTGCATACTTGCCGGAATGTGAGAGATTGAAATGAATATTCACCCCGAGAACAAACGGCTTCCCGTATTCATTCTCCGAAAGTCTGATGGCGGCTACATTTATTCCCAATTCCTTTGAAAGACATTGTTGCACAAACGCGCCGGTAAGTATCTGTTTCCTTTTCATGTCCGGATTCTTAATCTTATCAACACGTGCTTTTCTTGAT
The DNA here is from genome assembly GCA_024698145.1 of Lachnospiraceae bacterium. Lineage (GTDB taxonomy): Bacteria > Bacillota > Clostridia > Lachnospirales > Lachnospiraceae > CAG-590. Next base: position 28,392 of record JAILRO010000066.1, on the reverse strand, counting down.
TCATTTAATTGTTCATACAAGACAAGTGACTGCTCATCCGAGCAGCCACCTGTATAATCCATGTAATAACAGTTAAGCATTGTAACCTCTTTTTAGAGTAAATCTGCAACCTTCTTAAGAATTGCAACATCCTTAGCTCTTGCAGTATTAACGTGTTCAGCGATTCTTGTGCCGGCTTCAATCTCTCCGGTTACTGATATTCTAACCAAAAGATTTCTTGCCGCAAGCATATCTTCAACAACCCCTGCATACTCATCAAGCATAGCCTGATCAAATGGAATAACCTCATTAGCCATAAGGTATTTGAGTCTGTCAAGCATAAGTACCTTGTGATCATAAGCTATATGAAGAGCACGGATATCAAAGTCAGGCTCCTCCTCATGAAGCTGCTTGTCTATTCTCTCAAGAATTGCATCATAAACATTAACACCGAAAACGGTATCATCGAAGCGGTTACGCATCATTCTGAAATGATCCTTTGTATCAAATCCTTCAAGATACTCGTTAATTGTTCTCTTGATAAGATCCTTATCAAGCTCATAATATCTGTTCTCTGTATTCTTCTGAATTACGTAAAGTCCTCTTGTTCCCTTGTAATCTGTATTAAATACATGATCCTCAGTAGCTGTAAGAGCTTCAAATCCCTTCTTAACTTTATCAAAAGATACAGTCGTATATGAATACTTGTCCTTAAATGTGAAGTCTCCTACGTAGAACACTTCTTCATCCATATTGTAGCCGTATATGAACAACTCATGCGAGAACTTATAATCAACTTTCACATCGCAAAGCATTCTCGCTTCATCAAATGCGCCATACACATATCCACCAAGGTCAATAGTCTTAACGATGAAGTCAACTACATCGCCACAATAAGCTTCAATCTGTGGCTTTGTAATAAGTGAGAAAATAAGATAAGGACACTCCTTCATTGCACTGCTTCCGGGCATCATATCGCAAAGTAATATCTCTTCACCCGTTGTGTACTCATCTATGTTATAGCAACGCAACTGTATGTAGTTACTGTAAATCCATCTCTTGGCGTTCTCATCGTCTCCTAAAATTGAAAATAATGTTGCATGCCACTGCCATGAAGTGATAGCAGGGTACTTAACCGGTAATACTGCTTTGTTTGCCATAATCCTCGACTCCTTTATTAAATATTATTCTAATTATTTCAGCTTCTCCTCAATAATATCAGCGACATCTTCAAAGCTGTGATACTTATTAAGTGCCAATTCCTTGTCATCGAACTTCACATCAAACGTCTTCTCTGCATCAACGATAACCTTGATAAGAGATACCGAATCTACACCATACTCATCTGTAAATGATGCCCCCATATCTACCTTGTCAGCTTCGACATCAGGCATTTCTTCCTCAACAATCTCAAGTAATTTCTCTTTGATTTCACTCTTTTCCATATACCTAACCTCCGTCCTGAATTGATAATCTAACTATTATATTTTAATACTATATACCATAATATTCAATAAAAAAATTCTAAATCATATAAAAATTTTGTTAATTTTATTCAAAATAAAAAAACCTCCTTATCGAATCGTGTTCGATAAAGAGGTTTTAAAATCATTTTAGTTAAAAAGATTTCCAAAGAACTCTGTAAGTGCATCTACTATCTTCTGGAAGAAGTTCTTTGCCTGCTCCTTGTCAATTCCCATATCCTCAAGCTTGTTGAAAAGATCCTTTGCCTGCTCCTTCATGCTGTCAAGATCAAGGTCAAGTCCGTTAATCTTCTTCATAAGAGAAATGATTGTCTGCTTCTCCTCGTCTGTTACAGTAATTCCAAGCTCCTCTGCACCCTGATCAATTGCTTTGCTGATTGCCTCATCATTGTCAAGATTCTCCTCAACAACCTTCGCCTTAACAAAAGCCATAAGCTGCTCAACGTCGTCTGCACTTATATTACCATCCTGTGCCATCTGACTTGTAACAACGAGCTCATTTACAGCTGTGTCCATACTCTCCGCAGAGATTGTCTCTCCGGTAAGTTCTGCGTATGCTCTCATCGCACCTACAAGTGCGGCAGTTCCTGTTATTTCAAATGGTCCCGCAACAATTACGTCTGCGTCCTTGATACCTGCAGTGATAAGTGCATTTGTGTACATACCCGGTGTACAGTAAGAAATGTTCTTTGTCTCAACATCAATTCCGTCACCTTCGTTACCGATTACAACAACAACCGACGAAAGTGCACGTGATCCTATTACGCTGTCATCAAGATACTCGCCAAGATACTTATGCTCATCCTCGTTGGTTATCTCACCGACTGTGTAGTTCTCAAGTTCATCCTCGTCCACACCGAGCAAGTCCATAACTTTCTCTTTCTCATCATCCTTTAAGTCTGCACCAAATGATACATATACATCTTCAGGTGATGCATCAGATACCGCATCTGCCTTAACTGTAAGTCCTGCTACAGGAAGGCTAAGTACCATAGCTGCTACCAATGCGCATGACAAAGTCTTATTATATAATTTTCTCATTCTCATGTCCTCCTTATATTGTCTGTATTATTCAAACAACCATGGTGAGTTTACCACCATATCCGTTCTACGTCAAATTAAGATTTTATGAAGTTTAATTGTTATTTATGCGCGCAACACAATCTTTCCATCCGTCATATAAACGAACTCTTTCATCTTCCGGCATATGAGCATCAAACACCTTGTCTTTTTGCCAGTTGTTCTTTATCTCATCAACATCCTTATAATATCCCACAGCAAGTCCTGCAAGATAAGCGGCGCCAAGAGCCGTAGTTTCTGCAACCTTCGGTCTTACTATTTCGCCACCCAAAACATCCGCCTGAAACTGCATAAGAAAATCGTTAGCAGAGGCACCACCGTCAACTCTTAGCGAGCTTACAGATATAGACGCGTCTTCTTCCATCGCTCTTATAACATCAAGCGATTGATATGCAAGTGACTCAAGTGTTGCTCTGACAAAATGTTCCCGTCCGGCACCACGTGATAGTCCAAAGACCGCACCTCTTGCATACGCATCCCAATAAGGGGCGCCAAGTCCGGTAAATGCAGGCACAACATACACGCCATTGCTGTCAGGAACTGACCGTGCAATCGTATCAGTTTCTGCTGCGTTATCTATCATTTTCATTTCATCGCGAAGCCACTTAATAGCTGCTCCGGCAACAAAAACGCTGCCCTCAAGTGCATACTGCACCTGTCCGTTTCTACCTATGGCAATGGTCGTAAGCAATCCATGCTTTGAATCCACTGCTTCATTTCCCGTGTTCATAAGAAGGAAACATCCTGTACCATATGTATTCTTGCTTTGTCCTGCTTCAAAACAACACTGTCCAAAAAGTGCCGCCTGCTGGTCACCCGCAATTCCCGCAATAGGAACAGGTTCGCCGAATATAATGCTGTCGGTATATCCGTAAACAGTTGACGAATCCTTAACCTCCGGAAGCATAGACTTGGGGATACCAAACTTTTCAAGTAACTCGTCATCCCAACACAAATCATGGATATTGTAAAGCATCGTTCTTGAAGCATTGGTTACGTCCGTCGCAAAAGCTTCGCCTTTTGTGAGCTTATATAAAAGCCATGTGTCAACCGTTCCAAAAAGAAGTTCGCCGGCCTCTGCCTTGTCTCTTGCGCCCTCGACATTATCAAGTATCCATCTTATTTTTGTCGCAGAAAAATATGGGTCGGCAATAAGTCCGGTCTTTTCCTTAATAACCTTATCGTAACCCTCATTCTTTAATTCTTCCACATAGTCCGCTGTTCTTCTACACTGCCATACGATTGCATTGTATATCGGCTTGCCGGTATTCTTGTCCCACACAATCGTAGTCTCTCGCTGATTCGTAATTCCTATCGCAGCAATCTCTTCAGGACCTATCGAGCTTTTTGCCATAGCCTCCGCCATAACGCCCACCTGTGATGCCCAAATCTCATCAGCATCATGCTCAACCCAACCTGATTGCGGGAAATACTGGGTAAACTCCCGCTGCGACATCGCAACAATGTTGCCCTGTTTGTCAAAAATGATACACCTTGAACTGGTAGTGCCCTGATCAAGCGCCATAAGATATTTCTTCATGCCATTACCTCCATTTATATTATTCTAAACAATCCATTAACATTCTCTTATAATCATCGTGCACGTAGGAAGGACTTGTTATTGTCATTCGTCCGCCAAATGATGCCACCCACGCAAAAAATCTTGTGCTCACGCATACATCCACTACGCAGCTTATCTTATCATCACAAGTATGCAACCATACATCTTCGCCAAAATGATCGATAAGTGCACCTGCGCAATCCTTATCCGCAACAAGCGTCACTATTTCCGGTTTTCCGCCGAACATACCAAAGTTTTTGTGGTTCGCATCGTATATAATATTGTACTTGTCGGCCCCGGCACGGTTTGATTTTTCTATCTTTACATTATTCATTTTATCTACACGGTAATGTTTTATCAAGTCCACATTTTCATCATACCCCGCCATATAATATCTTTCATTCTCCCATATAAGACACCACGGCGAAATGACATATTGCTTACCGTCTGCTTTGGGAACCAGCTGTTTGCCGGCATCCCACACCATATAAGTAAAACTGATTTTTCGGTTATTGATGATTGCTTCCTGTATTCCGTTTATATTGATATATATATTTTCATTTGGGGTTTTAGATTGATTGCCCACATAATTTGAGGCTTTTATTTCTTTCGCCTCATAATTATTGGTCAAAGCAAGAATTTTATCGACAAGTTTTTGAGTTTTGGGAGCAGTTATTGTTCTTGAAGACCTAACCGCATCTATAAGCAGTTTTATTTCGGATTTTTCCAGAAGACGACTGTTAAAATATGCACCCTTTTTAACTCTTACTATATCAAAGCCAAAATCAGCAAGGCTTTCCAGATATGCATACACACTTTTGCGCTCGCAATGAAGACCGTAGTCGTCAACACGTTTTGCGATTGCAGTTGCCGACATCGGGTGTGTCTCATCCGACTCCTCCCAAAGAATCTTGAGAATATATAATATTTTTATTTTTTGATCGTCCCTTATGTTGCCTCGCTCCTTCTATATGTTGTTATATCCCAACTGATGCGCTATATCGATAAGAGCCGCATCTTCCATTTCATGTTCAAGTGGAGACAATCCCTCTCCATATTTGCGCTCATATGCAATAGAAAGAAGTTCGTCCGCAATACGTGCATTTTTAGGAAGCAACGGTCCGTGCGAATATGTTGCAAACACATTTTTGTAGCGCGCACCTTCCGTCTTATCCTCACCGTTATTGCCAAAACCTTTGACGATTGTACCCATAGGTCTTACACCGTCACCAAGCCAGGTCTGACCGTTGTGATTCTCAAAACCTACAATCGGGAAAGTCTCGCCATCATCAGTTGTATATTCATAAATAAAGTTGCCGATCATACGCTTATCATTGGCGGTTGTATATACATTGATTCCACCAAGGAAATCAACCTTCGTTCCGTCCGCCGCCTCATAGTATTTGCCAAGCATCTGGTAGCCGCCGCAAATTGCAAGTATAACCGTCCCCTTCTCTATTTCCGCTTTCAACCAGTCCGCCTTGTACTCAAACAAATCTTTGACAAGGATTTCCTGCTCAAAGTCCTGTCCGCCGCCGATGAAAATGATATCGTAATCGTTATCCTCCGGCACCGGTCCGAAGGTTACTCTTGATACCTTTGTATCGATTCCACGCATACTAAGGCGTTTCTCCAAGGTACGAATGTTACCGTTATCGCCATAGAGATTCAATATATCGTAATATAAGTGACAAATATGTATTAACTTGTCTGCCATCTCGTTCTCCTTCCTAATATACCCGGTTACAATTAACCCAAACAACAGGTCTTATAGCGCCACCGGCTCTGTTGACCTCCTTAAAGTGCTCATCTATCGTTCCGTCAACAGTTACCACAGGTGCATAAACGTCGGCCTGTCCGGTACCTCTTAACCACCACCATGATGAACGGTAACCTTTCATATCCCATTCATTTACCTTACTAAGCTCATTGACATTAACGCCCTCTATTCTTGCTTCCTCGGTAACCTGAAGCTGTCTGTCTCTATCACTTTCAAAAAAGTTTTCTGCTTCATTCACCGTAAGAAGCGTGAAAATATCATCATTCTTAACAACAACACTTGCAAGTTCGTATTTGCTCAAAATACCTGATACATATTCTCTGTCGTTAAGCTTGGCTCTTAAGTCTGAGTCCTCCCAGGTCACAGGCTCATGCTTCTGGTTATACCAGTAACCGTCTATTCCTTCTTTTGTGACGAGACATACTTCGTCTCCCACTTTGTTCACAACAATCCAAGAAAGTCTTTCCTTGCCGACTGCAGGGTCCGTTTCATAGCAACCCCACAAAACCTCATCACCGACTTTTGCATTGTTGATTGCCTCGCATTCTTCGGCATAACGTCTGCCTGCAAATAATCTATATCCAAACTCTGCGGAAATAAATGCGACAGACCCGATTATTACAATGACTGCTATAGCAGTTCTTAAAGCCTTGCTGCGTTTCTTTCTCTTCTCCTCAGCTATTGCCGCTTCTAACGTATCATTTACAAACTTCTTGGGATTAAGAAGCGCAACTATCTTTTTAACAAGCCATCTTACAATCGGAGAAATGACAGCCGTACAGGCAATACTGCTAGCAAGCACAACCGCAAATCTTCTTACATCCGGCATTCGTACACTACCGAATATAGTTCCGACAAAATATCCGTGTATAAGGAAAAGCTCAACACTCATACCACTTATGTACTTGAGAACCTTGTTACCCAAAGTAATACGCATGTTAAGAAGTATTATAAACATCGTAGAAACAAGGCAGTAGATACTCTGTACAATCAATGTAATAAGCTTATCACGGAAACCAAAACCAACCGTATAATAGCCATATCTTACAACTACAAATACGGCACCGTACAAAAATATCACTGATAACACAGTCGTGATTGCCATTACAACCTTGTAGTGTTTGTTACAAAAGGCAGCAATACCGTCTTTGAATCTTGCAAAATACATACCAAACACAAACACAATAGTTGAATTAAACCACCATTCGCCTCTAAACCAATGAGACTTGTCCCCGTCAGCATCATGTCCCTGGAAGAAGCTGTACACGATAATAAGTACAACTACCACACTTAAAAAAAACAACGCTACGTCTTTCTTGCTAAAGAGACTGAACAACAAATAAAAGAACAGATATATAAACAATATCTCAATGATAAACCAGCCGTTGCTGTTAACCAACGTATAACCTGATATATCACTTATAACCTCAAGTTTGGTGTATCTTACTCCATAACCAAACGCTTTGAGCATAACTCCCAAAACATTGATAACCCAGAAAGGAATCAACACCGTTGGAAGTCTCTTCTTGAGGAAGGAATCAAGGTAATCCTCCTTCGTATAAACACTGGTAATAAGTCCGTAACCGGAAGAAAAGAAGAATATTGCAGTAAATGCAATACCACAATAATTAAGTATCGTTATCGGTCCTTTAACATACACGCCATATCCGGTAACCTGTTGCGTTATATGATGCAATACAACAGCAATACAGGCAAATCCCTGAATAAGCTTAGTCTGTTCAAGCGACAGGAAATCAGAAGCCAGTTTTCCTTTGCCGGAAAACTTCGCTCCGTAAAAAGTCATTACAAGTAACATAATCGGGTACATCGTCAACAATACTATAACCATCAAGCCTTACTCCTTAGCGTATTTTTGAAGCGGAACGAACTCCGCAAGTTTGTCACGAAACTCTAACATACAGGTATATGATAAAACAAGAAATGTTTCCTTGCCCTGTTGTTTTAACATTGTAATCAAAGTCTTATAATCTTTTTCAACGTGAAACTTTTCTGTATCAAAGTCAGCAAGTTTAAGTCGAAGCTGCATATCGTAAGCACGCTTTCCCGTAAAGAAGAAATTGTCTGCTCCCGCAGCCGCCTCTGTAAGTCTTTCAAACTCCACATCATATATCCAGGAAATATCCTTACCATCGGCAAAGTTGTCATTTAATCCGAAGACAATATTGCCGGTCGGTCTTTGCTGTATAAGGAATTGCACAACCTCATTAAATCCTGCCGGATTCTTGACAAGTACCAAATGTAGTTTGGCATCATCAAGCATTACTTCCTCCATACGTCCAAAGTGTGTTGACAAACCGCCAAGCACCGAAACTATCTGCTCTGTGTTAAGTCCTATAGTATGTGCAACTGTTGTCGCTGCCAACGCATTATAGAGATTGTATCCGCCGGGAAGCATAACCTCCGCCTTAACATTCTCGCCAAAGACGTTCATTTCCACAACTTCAGAGCCATCCTTCCACTCCAACACCTTGGATAACGCCACATCGGCATCATGTCTTTTGTAACCGCATTTCTCACAATAAAAGCCACCTAAATGTCCGAAAGTGTGATAATCGTACTTGTATTTTGTTTTACAGTGAATACAGTACACCGCATCCGATATATCTTTAGACGTTCCCTCGTAAAGCGGGGCGTTTACTCCGAAGTAATATATCTCCTTGTGTGGCAAATCCTGTAATGAAGATGTGAGTGAACAATCCGCATTAAGAATCAATTTGACATTAGGAAGCTGTTCAAGTCCTGCGCGAATCTTATTAACCGTAGTTAACACTTCGCCGTAACGGTCAAGCTGGTCACGGAAAACATTAGTTACTACCGCCGTTACATCAAGCTCTCCAAAATGTTCCACAATATATCTAAGTGCTGCCTCATCGCACTCAAGAAGCGCATAATCCTTATCAACCTTGCCATTCATTCCCGCTGCAGCAACAAATGCCGACACGACTCCGCCAAGCATGTTAGCACCTGCGTCATTACAAAAAACCGTATTGCCGCCGGCCTCTATCATATCCCTTATAACATGACAAGTCGTCGTCTTACCGTTTGTTCCGGTAACGCAGATTACCTTCATATCCTTTGCAAGATGTTTGAGGATATCAGGACAAAGCTTAAGCACTACCTTACCCGGCAGTGTTGTTCCACCGCTTCCCGTCAATTTTAATACTTTTGTTGTAAACTTACCTGCCCATACGGCAAATGTTGAACGTGCGCTCATTTTTATCTCCTAACAAACATTATATAAAATCAAATGTTCCCTGACTGTACTCGAGATCCTGATATTCCATCTCGGTGCTTTCAACCTGACTTCTGTAATCAACGACAACAGTCTGCTGACGTCCGCCCACAAGCTGCTGACCGAGAATATAGTTAACATCGAAACGGTTAGTGATTGCAGGGGTTGCACCACGTGCCGGAACGATAAGCTGAACATTGTTGGTCGCAAGCAATGCAAAAATCGGCTCCCAAATATAAATATCCTTAGCAGCACCGAAAGGATTATCAATAAAGATTACCTTCTTAAGATCAGAAGACTCTGCCTCAGGTGCATACATACCGGAAATATAGTTAATTATTGACACAAGGAACTGTATATAAATACCCTGCGACTGACCTGTACTACCAACAGCTTCCTCATAACGCAAATACCGGCTCTGGTCCTTGATTCTCTCACGCTTATATAGCTTCAACTTAATCGCATTCATATCGGTAACCATGACACCGAAAAGTTTTTTGAGAAGAAGTCTGCTCTTCATGTATTTAATACGGTCATTGTTATCATCAAACTTGTCCGCACCGGTTACAACTTCATCTATATAGTCTGACATTCTCTGTTTGATGAAATCATCCTTAACGTAAGGAATTGTCAAGTTGACCATCTGAATCATTTCACCGTCTAGCTGAATACGCGAAAGCTTCGGAAGCTTCTCAAGCTCGGTACGCACGTCCTTGCATCGCTCGATACACTGATCCTCAAAATTATTCTTAATGGTCTCCATGTCAGAGATTCCCTGCTCGACTCTTTCCTTCTCAAGTTCGATGTAAGAAATCATTTCGCGTATATTTGCAAGTAACGCCTTGGCATCCTCGTAAGTTTCCGGAATAACAACATCGTCCTTCATCGCCTTCGAAAGTTCAAATGCTCCCATTGCGAAGAACGTATTCGCCGTCTGCGACTTAAAGTTGATAAGCTCCTGCTTGGCTCTTGCTAAAGTCTTGTTGGTCTTATCATAAGTAAGCAAACTTTCCTCAAACGTTTCTCTGACCGCTTCACGATTGCCCGAGAGCACTCTCGCGTTCTTTGTATCTATTCCCTCCGAAGCAATAATTCTCTTGATATCCTTATAAAGATCTATAATCGTCTCATGCTCTTTGATGTATTGCTTAAACTCTGCCTCAAAATGTTGCATTTCAGAAACGAGATTCTTAACAACACGGCTTCCTTCGGCAAGTGCCTGCTCCGCCTCATGTTTCGAAACGGTATCCGTATTAACCTCTTCTCCGGCATCCTCGCCAAAGCGCTCTTTGAGTGCACTTAATGCCTGCTCAATACGACCTTCAACACGGGTAACCTCATGCTCCTTCTTCTTGGCCTCATCCTTAAGTTGCTCACATCTTACCGACAACTGGGACAAATGGGAAGAAAGCTCATTAATGTATTGCTCCTTCGTAGGATGCAGTTCGCCCTTATTCTTCATATCCTCAAGAGTCTTAAAATCAACACCACGTCGCTCTATCATTTTGCGTCCGCGCTCCATGCTTGTCTCAAGTGTTGATATAAGCTTCTTCTTATCTTCAAGTGCTATGTTAGCATCTTCATAAAGGGCCTTTGCCGCCACGAACTCTGCGCGAAGTTTATCCTCCTCATAAGGAAGTGCTTTGTAGTTGCCCTCGACAAAATACTCTTTGTAGAGATTATCCCAATCGGCAGTTATCTCTTCAAGCTGTTTTTGTAAATGTTCAACCTGACTTTTGAGGTCTGCCTCCTTAAGTCTTATACTTTCACTATCGTTACCGGCATCTCCCGTTGCTGACTCTAACCTTCTAACCTCCGACTCATAGAAATCAAGGTTCTTCTTAAGTTCATCGGACTGGTCACATTTTGCAATGATACCGGCAATTTTAATCTGCTCGTTCTTGTTAAGTTCAAGCAGCTCCTTAGCCTTGTTAACTTCCTCTCGACTTGTATCAATATGCGCCGTCAATTCATTGATTTCCTTAGTAAGCTTCTCTATAGTTCTTGCCAAGTCGCGTTGATGCTCTTTGATTCTTGTAAGTTCTTCCTCTGCATTCTCAATTGAGTCCGCATTAAGAATCGCCGCATACTCCATGTCTTCATTGTAGGTTTCAAGTCGGACTTCCATATGCTCTTTATCGGACTTAAGCTCGGAAAGTTCAACTTTGAGTCTCTCAATCTCCGCCTTAAGCGCATCCTCTTCAACAAAGACCTTCTTGTCCTTTGCAAGAATGAGCATACCATCGGTTTCCTCCGGCATGTATGGCGACTCAATCACGTTCTTGTCAAATACAGGAACGGCATGCGAACCCAAATCAATCTCCGAAATCTTAACATCCTCACTTATTCGGTCGAAATCTTTTGTGACAATTCCGTATGGAAGCAGCGGGAATCTGTTAAGTAAATCCTCCCTGTTAGAAGCCGGAAGAGCCGACAAATAATCAACGCCGGAAAGCACAAGCTCGCCATGTCTTGTCTCCATATAGTCCTTAACCTTGCTAACAGCATATGACTCCTTAAGAACACGTCCCTCCGCCATAGCCTCAAGGTGCTTCTCATCACTTGCAACCTTTTCAGAAAGTTTGGCAAGCTCAACCGAGCAGTTAAATGCACGCTCTCTTATGTTCTCATACAACTCTTTCGTCTCTTTTACCTCATATATCTGAAGCATTTTCTTGAGACGGTCTTTGTTCTCAATATACTTATCATACCTGCTCTGCGCATCTTCAAGCGCTAAGTCTGATTGTTTCTTCTCTTCCTTGGCGATAAAAAGCTGCTGCTCGTGCTCATTTATCGCTTCCATATCCGCACGATACTCTTCCTCTGCCTTGGCAAGCTTGTCATTAATCTCAGCCTCTTCAGCGGCTAAGTCCTTCATCAAATCTTTCGTGTCGGTTATAACCAAAAGCTCTATGCCTGTACGAACCTTGCGTATGTCCTCCATACACTTGATGTACTCGTCATAGTAACGCTCCTTGTGACTTCTTGCGACAGCAAGCGCAATGTCTCCCTCTTCCTTGACCTTGAGCGCTTTCTCAAGCTCCTCCGAAATCTTGTCATGCTCTTTCTTCTTGGCATCAAGCTTCTTCTTAAGGTCTGCCGTCTTCTTCTTGTCAAGCTCATGCTTGGTATGAGCGTATAAATGAAGCTTTTCGATAAGCTCCTTGTCACCTTGACCGTCTGCATTAATTATCGCACGATTGGCTTCTATCTCTTCTTTGTCCTTAATATACTGAATATAGTCGTTGACACTCTCCTTAAGTTGTAACTCATTTCTGGCTGTGTCAGCCTCCTCAATAGCCTTATCAACCTGCGAAAGAACAACGGAAAGATCATCTGAAAGTTCCTTAAGCTCATAGCGGTCTTTTAATACCTTAAGCTCCTCAAGACGCTTTCTCTCCTTGTGAATTCGCTTCTCGTAGGTCTCTCTTGCAAGACGACGTTTCTCGATTTCTTCCTCGCCCCACTTAAGTAAATGTTCCCCTGTCACGTAAATATCCGCAAGTGTTCCTACCGCCTTGTCCTTCTCCTCGCAATAAGAAAGAAATGAAGACACACGACCTTCAAGCACATGCATAAGTTCTGTTTCTTTATCGTAATTGGCAATCTCTTTCTTTTTCTTGGAAAGCTCCATAAGCTTGTCCTTGATATCAAGAAGAGTTCTTGCCATGTCCTCATTGACATCATTCTGCTCTGTCTTAACAAGGAAAGCCTTCTCAATAATCTCCTCAATCAAAAGATCCTCAACCACCTTACGAGTAGTCTTATATTGAGTCTCAAAGTAAGTTCTAACATGACCTTCCGTCTTATTGATTCCTCTTATAATCTCCCACTGGCTCTCGAAAAGTCCGTATCTGCTTATAAAACGCTGATACTCTCCCTTCCTCTCAAAAACATAAACCTTAATATTAAGATTGCGTCTTGATAAGTCCTTAAGATAATTCTTAAGACCTGTATATGTAATTCTTTCCTTGCTGTTCTGCAAAGGAAGATTAATAATATCATTCTCGTTGTAATCTCTATAGAAAATGCAATAGTTAAAATATTCTATAGACGCGCTGTCTTTCACAACGGATTTTGCAGGTTTGCCTGCTTCACCCGCACTTTCTAATACTTCACTTGGAAGTGACATTGTTGCCTCGTCAGAACCGGCTTCTTTTGCTTTTCTGGCGCAAAAACCGGTAGTCATATAGCGCATGCCTTCCTTGATATCCTTATCATCTAACTTCCACTCCACAAGCGAATGAATGGTAGTGTTACCTCCACCGCTTCTGAAAAGTTTCTCAATCGGCTGCTTATCATCGAGTGTACAGTTAGGTATAAGATTCTGCAAAAGCAAAAGCATGAGCACACTCTTACCACCACCGTTTGCAAGATCATAGAGTGTGTTCTTACCGTACATACGCATAGAAAAATCATCATAGCCCTGCGTACCGAAATTATATTTTACATTGTTAACACGAATTCTATTAATGTTTGGCATTTTATTCCCTCAAATTCCTATTCATTATAAAATGAAATTACTTCTCCTCTTGCGACTCTTCTTTCTCCCTTGAAAGCGCATCAAATATCTCGCCGCGATATTCCTCAAAATAGTGCTCAACTATCGCAGAAAAACGTCCTGTCGGATAATATCTCTTATCAACCTCAACGAACAGGTTCTCGCCCACCAGAAAATTGAATACGAGCTTGATGAAACTTATCTTTGAGGCGCGTGATGCTTTGATATCCTCCTGATTCTCACCCGTACTTACCGGAAGCTCATCCCAGAAAAGAGCAACCGACTTAAAGCTCTCTTCCTTATCCTCTTCCATATCATAAATGATTATATCCTTGGTAAATACCGAAAGCGCCTTGTCAACCTCGGAAAGCACATCTTCCGACTTGATATATTCCTTAAACTGATACGTGCCCGAATCCGAATAAAACTGAAGCAATATCTCGTATATAAGGAAGTAACACAGGTACAACTCCTTGTTAAGACGAACACCGATCGCACGCCTCAACTCCTCATTGGTATAACCGAAAATCCTGTTACCCTCTCCGGGCGACAAGAACAAACTGTCTTTGTACTCGTATATATGAAGATTAAGCTTCTTAAGAAGCACGCCCAAAATCTCATACACTTCGGCGTTGCCGTAATAATCATCGTAAAGCTGCGAATTATTACCGCCTCTTTCTATCTCTTCACCTGTCACAAGGCGGGCATATATATCCATCGCCTTCTCAATGTTTTTCATCTCCATAGTGGGTCCCTCTCATTTATCAAAAATCACGAAACCATAACAAAGTTCATGTCCGTTATCGAGTATTCATCATTCGGTCCAAAGGTAAGCACCTTGCTCTCATCAAAGGTTATATTAAATGCTAGCTCGCCGAATCTGTCTTTCTTCTGCGCAGACAACTGCTCCATGATAATTCCCTCAAGGAATGTGTCCTGCTTGGTGCTCATTTTGGAAAGATCGTAAGAATCCTTCTGCGCCAAATGTACAAAGAAAGAATAAAGGTCACCGTTGTTGTAGATATCCTTGCCAAACTTAATCTCATATATCGCTATAAGCTCGGAAAGAGTGGTCTTACCGTGTTTCCAAAGTTGCTCTAAAAGTTCTCCGTAAAGCACTCCGTAATTCTTTGATATTCTCTTATCCTCTATCGCGTCTTCATAAACAAAATCAGGATCTAATACTTTCTTCTCAACCTTCTCGCCGTAGTCACCGTTATCCGATTTGCCTTCGAGCATTCTGTCTATGCACTCTGCATTGAAGGTCTTGTTAAGTCGCGGCATGAGCATCGGTGCAATAAGAAATGACAAATCATCTATTCTGTCTCTCTTCATAGCACCCTCAAGTGCATTACGAAAATCAAATACAGGTCTTAACTTTCTAAGCTTGGCTCTGCCTATCATCTCGTCGGCGACATTCTGCAATTCTATTGTCTCACGGATAAGTTCACCGTGACGGATAATTGTTTTCTTAAGCTCGGTGTCAAGCTTATGAATCTTTGATAGAACCGCATTCTCACCCGACTCCGTATTCATGCCCTGCTCATTGGCCTTGGCAAAAGCCTTGTCGATAAGCGCTCTGTTCTTCTCAAAAAGCTTCGACTCCTCGCGGAACCACTTTGCAACCGTCGCCATGTATTCTTCACTCGCCTTGGCACCCGCCATAATATCGTAGCTTAAGAGATCCAACACTTCCTTCTTCTGCAAAGAAAGTTTGCTAACCTCATTATTGATTCTCTTAACAACCTCTATTCCGCCGGCAAAGTTCTCCGAACGAATCATTTTCTCAAGCAGCACCTGTTGAACGGAAATGTTGCTCTCATCCTTAATCTCTTTCGTATCAAGATAAAACTCAATACCGTCCGTTGTCACGTGGTAAAGCACGATTCCATGAACAATTCTACTGTCAATAAGCTTGACTCTGGCAGTCTTTTTCTTCTTCTCCTCAGGATCAAAATAATTAAACGTAAATGCCTTACCGTCATTCTTAATCTTATCAAAAATATAGCCGCACAGTTCATGCTCTTCCGCCGGGCCTTCATTTACAAGGAACTCTCTGTGAAGAAGTTCAAGAAGAAAATCCTCGTATTCCTCATAGGTCACCTCGCGCTCCTGGAAGCTGTTCTCATGAATAAGAAACCTAAGCGTCGCCATCGTGATGTAACCCATATCAAGATTGCTGTATCTGCCATCCTTGTATTGGGTAAATGTTGTCTCCGACAGCACAAAAAACGGGTAATATTTCTTTATATTAATCATTCGATCACGATGCTCACTTAAGATATCGTGAATCATTATGTATTTCTCAGCCATTAACGCTTCCTCTTCATATAAATACGATAAAACACAATCATTTCAATTTTAATATTTCCATTACAATATGTAAAGTATTTTCCCTCGTCAGAATACAAAAAAAGAACCGACCCAATGTTCTAAGACATCAAACCGATTCCTTCAGTGGGCCGCCGGGGGCTCGAACCCCGCACACCCTGATTAAGAGTCAGGTGCTCTACCAAATGAGCTAGCGGCCCGTACCACTGTCGTGCTTTTCACACAACAGTGATGATTATATATTATCACAAACTAAAATGCAAGCCTTTTTTTTAATTTTTTTATTTATATTAAAAATGCACTAATATGCAGGCATTTTTAGCTTAATTTATACAAAATCACGACATTATTAAGAAATCCTTACAATATTATTAACTCCATATACTTCCACTGGATTTTTATGATTTTGTGTTATATAATGTGGAACATGTTATATGAAAAGTTTACTTTCATTATATACAAAGGAGATATTATTATATGAAGTTATTTTCAAAAAGAATGCTTGTTGGCTCAACTGCATTGTTGATGACAATAAGCTGTGCGATTACGCAGACATTTACCGCAAAGGCAGCGCAGCCTGCTTTTGATGATCCGGGATACGGAAGACTTTCAGGAACGGATATTCCGGAAGAGTTTTTCGAGGACGGACGAACAGGACTTAGCGGCTTGTCAGTTACACCTTCTAACATGTATGGAAGCTCACAGACAATAAGCGCATTTACAAAGTCTACTTATACACATCAGGATAAGTTCGACGGCATGGCAATTGTTAACGGTATTGATGTAAGTCAGTATCAGAATGTAAGCGCTATCGACTGGACACAAGTCAAAGCATCCGGCATCGATTTTGCATTTATCCGTGTCGGTGGACGTGGCTACGGTTCGGCCGGAACACTCTACAACGATTCTTACTACACAAAGAACGTTGACGGTGCACTTGCAGCCGGAATAAATGTCGGTTTGTACATCTACTCACAGGCTACAACAGAAGCAGAGGCTGTCGAGGAAGCGCAGTTTATTCTTGACAGAATCGGCGGAAGAACAATAACTTATCCGATTGTACTTGATTACGAGTTCGCATCACCAAAGGACAGCCGTCTTAGAGCTGCCAATCTTTCTAAGGAAGCAGCCACCAACGTTTGTCTTGCATTTTGCAAAAAGATTCAGGAGGCAGGCTACACACCTATGGTATATGCCAACCCGGACATGCTTAACAATCATTTAAATGCTGACGTACTTAGCGGCTACTATCCAATATGGCTTGCCAACTACACTACAGCAACCACTTATCCGGGAACATTTACATATTGGCAGTATGCAAGCAACGGAACAGTGCCCGGAATTAACGCCAAGGTTGATATGAACTTCTACTATGTTGCAGCAGCTAATAACATTGCAAATGCAATCGTCACACCAATCGACGACCAGATATATACAGGGGCAGCATTTACACCCGCACCTGTTGTTACATTAAACGGCACTGCATTAAAGGCAGGAGTTGATTACACAGTAGCTTACAGCAACAACACAGAAATCGGTAATGCGACCATAACACTTACAGGAACAGGCGCATATACAGGAACAAAGACAATTACTTTCCGCATCAAAACAGTTGCCATCAGCGATCTGGCTATGTCGGCAAAGAAAAAGAACAGCCTGACTCTTTCATGGGGTAAGGTTGCCGGTGTTGACGGTTACGAATTATACAGATGCGACAGACCAAACGGCGAATATGCTCTTGTTAAGAAAATAGCAGGCGCATCAAAAACGTCCTTTAAGAACACAAAGCTTACAGAAGGACAGCGCTACTTTTATAAGATACGCGTTTACAAAAATGTTGGTAGCGATGTGGTTTACGGTGATTATTCAAATGTAGTTGCTACTTATACAAAAACAAGTTACACAAGACTTGCTCTTCCGAAAACCGATACGGTTATTTACACCGACATGAATACCAATTCAGAAGTTGCAGGCGATATAGATGCTAACAGCTTTGCAAAGGTTACATTTAAAACCTTTGATGATTACGGAACAACCTGGTATCGTGTAAGCTACGACGGCGTTACAGGATACATGCATGGCAGTCAGGTCAAGATTGCCAAGCAGGGTAAGATTGTTAAAGGCAAAAAGATAAATGTAAGAAAGAAAGCTTCAATCAAGTCAAAACGACTCACCTCTCTTAAGAAAAACAAGAAGGTTGCGGTTCTTAAGACCAAAAAGGTAAAAGGTGTTACATGGTATAACGTAATGTATATCAAAAATGATGAAGCCAAGAAGGGCTGGATATCAGCACCATATGTTAAGATATAATTATAAAATGTACTCATACAAAAAGAGCCGAGACAAAATGTCTCGGTTCTTTTTTGTAGCCGCCCCTCCGCTAAGTTCAACTTACGTTTCACTAAGCTACGGTGCGTAAGTTCCGACTAAGGCTCAAGTTACACTTTCGCCAAGTCGTCACTTATCACTTATCCATTTGCGTAAGTGATTTTGTTCTTATCTCTTCGCAGATCTTGTTGATGAAGGTGTTAAGCTCCATAGCTCCTAAATCACCGTCTTCTCCACGTTTACGAACTGATACGGTCTTGCTCTCCTGCTCATTGGCACCCACTACCAACATGTAAGGAAGCTTCTGAAGTCTCGCTTCACGAATCTTGTATCCTATCTTCTCTGCTCTGTCATCCATAGTTGCAAGGATACCATTTTTCTTAAGCTCTTTTAATATCTCCTCACCATACTCATGGAACTTCTCTGAAATAGGAAGGATACGAACCTGCTCAGGAGCAAGCCATGTAGGGAACGCACCTGCGTACTTCTCAATAAGCCATGCGAGCGTTCTCTCATAACAACCCATTGAAGTTCTGTGGATGATGTAAGGATATTTCTTCTCGCCATCCTTATCAACGTAAGTCATATCGTAACGTCTTGAAAGGAACATATCAAGCTGGATAGTAATCATTGTATCTTCCTTGCCATATACGTTCTTAGCCTGGATATCAAGCTTAGGTCCGTAGAAAGCAGCCTCACCGTCAGCTTCAACATAATCAAGACCGATTTCATCCAAGATTTCTCTCATGTAGTCCTGAACCTTGTTCCAATCCTCTGCTGTACCAAGGTATTTTCCCGAATCGTTCGGATCCCATTTTGACATACGGTAAGTAACGTCCTCTTCAACACCGAGAGTTGTAAGACAGTATTTTGCAAGAGCAACACAGTTCTTGAACTCGTCTTTAATCTGCTCCGGTGTACATACAAGGTGTCCTTCGGAAATGGTAAACTGACGTACACGTGTAAGACCATGCATCTCGCCGGAATCCTCATTACGGAAAAGTGTTGAAGTCTCACCCATTCTGTATGGGAGATCACGATAACTCTTTGGTTTTGCTTTATATACAAAATACTGGAACGGACATGTCATAGGACGAAGCGCCATAACCTCTTTGCCGTCAGCATTAAGATGAACATTCTCCTGTGCATGCTTCATACATGTTTCGGGATCTGCGTATGCAGAAGGATCATCAGTATCACTGTCATCGTCGTTTAATACAAACATTCCGTCTTTGTAATGGAACCAGTGGTCTGAAAGTTTGTAGAGATTACTCTTTGCCATAAGTGGTGTACGAGTTCTTACGTAGCCCCACTCATTATCCTCAAGGTCCTCAATCCAACGCTGCAGTGTCTGGATGATTTTTGTTCCTTTCGGCATGAAGAGTGGAAGTCCCTGTCCGATAACATCAACAGTTGTGAAAAGCTCAAGCTCACGACCGAGTCTGTTGTGGTCACGCTCTTTGATTGTCTCTAAGAATGCGAGACGCTCTTCAAGATCTTCCTTCTTGGTGTATGCTGTTCCGTATATACGAGTAAGCATTTTCTTGTTTGAATCACCTCTCCAGTAAGCACCCGAAGAAGATGTAAGTTTGAAATATTTTACAGGCTTTGTGCTCATAAGATGAGGTCCCGCGCAGAGGTCTGTAAACTCTCCCTGCTCGTAGAAAGAAAGCTCTGCATCTTCCGGAAGGTCCTCGATAAGCTCAACCTTGTAAGGCTCATTTCTGTCCTGCATGAACTTGATTGCTTCAGCTCTTGATAGAGTGAAACGCTTGATTGGAAGATTCTCTTTGACAACCTTCTTCATCTCTGCCTCAATCTTATCAAGCTCTTCGCGTGTAAGTGACTGCATATCGAAGTCGTAGTAGAAGCCCTCGTCAATTGCAGGTCCTATTGTACATTTTGCATCCGGATAGAGACGCTTAACTGCCTGTGCCATAATATGAGCTGCAGTATGACGAAACGCCTTCTTACCCTCGTCATCGTTAAATGTAAGAATGTTAAGTGTACAGTCAGAACTAATCTCTGTTCTTAAGTCAACAACTTTGCCGTCAACCTCTCCTGCACATGCATTTCTTGCTAATCCTTCACTGATATCCTTTGCGATATCAAGTACACTCATTGCTCCATCATATTCTTTGAAAGAGCCGTCTTTTAATGTGATTTTCATAGTCAATCTCCTTTTCACAATATTTTCTCTTTGTCAGGTATAAAAAAATCCCCTGACATAAGCTATCTTACGTCAGGGGCGATTATTCGCGGTTCCACCCTGCTTCTTCATCATTGCGATGAACTTCATTATGACTATATCGGAGTCACCGGCCGGTATTAACGGCTGCTCAGAGGTGGTATTCCATATACTTCCGAATGAATCTATCACAGCTCCCTCAACCGTTAATATTAACTACGGTTAATTTGTAGATTCTCTCTGCAATCGGATTGTAAATGTACTGTCCTCATCAACGCATTAGATATATAACCTTTGATAAAATGAATTGTAGCCCAACAAGGAATGGTTGTCAAGATAAAACTCTACGTAATGATACATTATTTTATTCGGTCCAAGCATCTGTCAACAATACTCATGTACCATTTCTCAAAGGAACATATTCTTATCATGTCAATCAAGGTACAAACGGCGTACACTGCGATGGTACATACAAACAAATGTATAAATGCAAAATTCGTATTATACCATCCGACATTATTACAGACATCATCCCAAAGCCAATGTTGCATCGTCAAGGAATGTCCATGTATCAAAAGCACCGCAAACGACGATGCCGCAATCTTATTAATCACCTTGTTTGAACCAAGTTTTAGGTTCTTAAAGAAGATAAATGTAGCTATTGCCGGAATGATAGCAAAAAACTTGTTGCATTCGTTAGACAAGTAATAGGCAGCATGTATATCGCCGTCCCAAAAACGAGCATACAAATAAGAACATGCAACCGTGCCAAATGCTGATACACACAAAATCACGACCGTGACTATTGTACGCAAATTACCGGCAATCTTTGGTTCTTCATGATATATACGAATGTATGCGCCAATCAAATATACAATCATGAACCAGCCTACATAACCTATTTTCACATTCATTGCCGCACAAAATGTTGGCACTACAGAAAAGAAAAATAGCGAAATAATTATTATAGTCAAATGTTGCTTTTTATCGACATGTTTGATCAGAACGTTCAGAAAAGGAATAAACCAGTAAAACGCAAGATAAGAGCCAACAAAACCAACTCCGATTGCAAACACCGGAAAGACATAAGATATAAAATCACTGAATGAAAAACTATCATATCCGACAATCGGAAATATAAGATAAATTATTATCCCATATAGCTCAACCTCAAGAAAAAGCTTTAGAAACTTTCTAACGGTTATATTCGATTTGCACATAAAATACCCGGTTATGAGTATAAAACAATTGATAGCGTACTTCCCACCGCTACAAAGAACAACCAGCAAAGCATCCTTGACAAAAGAACTTTGTCCTGACTTAAATAAAACATCCGCAAGGCCGCTGTTGACCATATAGTGAAACATCACAACAAGGAACATTGAAATTATCCGTAATAATTCTATAGATGATTCTCTTTCTTTCATAAAGTGTTATAAACCTTCCCGTTTTTGATAATATACTTAAACCATCAATTTCTTTCATTGGTGAACATCACATTAATTCATACATATGAAGCATTTCACTAATCCTCTCCACAGAATTAAACATCATTACGTCTATTATTGAAAGATTGGGAATAAAATTATTTTCGAATTGGGAATATTGCAACTGTCCTGTCTTCAAAAAATATAAATCAACCCCAGCATTTTCAAAAGAATTCTTCGAGTATAAATCAACCCCACCGATAGGATTAATGTAAGTGTCTGCATCAAAATGCCCGGCAATTGCTATTATTCTATCCTGAGCTTTCAAATCAGAAGCTATCCCCAAATCTGACGAGCGTAATACCTTAGTTGTAATATTCAAATAATCACAAATACGTTCAATAGATTCAGTCAGATACATCGCAAGATTGCGCTCGCTATTTGAAATAATCTTTTCGACCAATGGATATACATCAGAATAAAAAGGTGCCTTATGATATGTGCATTCAATCTTCATCATATTAGAAACAGCACTCTTTGGTTCATCTGCGATTCGTATTTCATTTATCTTCTTGTTCTGACTTTTGTGTTCCAATACAAGATTAAAATACTGTGTACCATTATTAGAAAGTATCTTATTCCTATTAACCCAGCCTCTGTTGATATAATTCACGTCATCCAATATAACAAATGTATCAGCGATATTTATAAGTTGCCAATAACCTATATACGGGAAAAAATACGGTTGCATTATTGCCACTTTCATAACAAAAACCTCGCATCATTTATAGACATATACCGTGTACTCATACAAGCCATAATCATTTCTAACGATGTAATTCCTTGATATATCACGACACAAAAAACTGCTTAGTTCATTGAGTGGAAGATGGAACAAGTCATCGCGTTCCCAATCAACATCCTTAGACATAACGTTAAATGCAATACCTCTGTCAGCATATTCAAAAACACGTTTTATCATCCTCTCGAAATAATCTTTCATTTCATCGTATGATAAACTTACTTTTTCAGTAAATACACCATTCATAATGATGTAAGAATAATTGCGTTCCAAATCCTCTTTCAATATATCTTTACACAGAAACTCCACACCCGGATACTTCTTCCTGCATTCATCGGCAAACAAATCTGAAATATCCAATCCGGTATATCCGATAGTTTGATTTGAAGATTGTATGTAATCATACAGATGACCAAGTCCACAACCAAAATCCAGAATGTCTATATCACTTACTGTCTCAGTGTTGCCGGTGCTATTACACATCGGATCAAAACGAATGACATCAAGCATGACATCATATCTTGTAAAAACGTCATCCTGCCTGGGCCAATCAACGCCCTTACAATTATCACCATGTTTTTGAAAACAGTGTTCATAATGACTGACTATATCTTTGTAACTATCTTTTTCATTCATGTGAAATTATAATCCCCCACATCCATATATCATCGATAAAAAGCATCAATTCTTTTTTCAAAAAACCGGCACCTGTTTTCACAAGTACCGGAAAAAATCATGTAAGATGGTGTGTCATTCTAACCAGCCAAATATCTATCAGCCCTTTTTGCAATTAATTCATGAGCAACAAACATTATTACCGTTCCAACAATAACACCAAGTATATTAAGCCCCATCTCTGAAATGTCGCAATGTCTTCCTTCGATTCTTAATTTGCCGACTTCAGACATGACGCCAAGAACTACACCGGATAAGCCGGTTAAGACTATACTCTTTTTCAAACTACCAATCCATTGCCAAACTGTTTCAAAACAAATTATGGAATAAAGAAACATCAACACAAAGTGTGCCCACAAGCGAAATCTGCCATCCCACAACAGCAACTCCTCATATGTTGGTTCATGATGCATAAAAAACTTAAGTACATTACTTGTGAAATCAAGACTGGTTGTGGCCGTGTCTTTCCCCGTCTGATATGACAGAAACAGAACAAGTGCAATCCACGCAAGCAATAACAATAGCGAAATGTATTTCTTCATTATATCAAACTTATACCGACCCTTTCTTTCCCAAAACCACTCCAAAGGTTTTAATAATAATCTTAAGATCCAAACTCAAAGAAAAGTTCTCAATATACTCCTTATCAAGACGAACAACTTCCTCAAAGTCAGTAATATCACTTCTACCGCTGACCTGCCACATGCCCGTAAGTCCCGGCATAGTCGCAAGTCTTCCCTTGTGCCTCAAATCATACTGTTCATATTCCTTGACTGTTGGTGGTCTGGTTCCAACAACACTCATTTCTCCCATAAGAATGTTAAAAGATTGCGGAAGCTCATCAATAGAAGACTCTCTTAAGAACCTACCAACAGAAAACTTCTTACCGTAACCGATAATTCGAGGATCGTCGTCCATTTTAAACATAAGTCCACTCATCTTATTCTGTTCCATAAGTTCAGCCTTACGCGCCTCAGCATCCTTATACATTGTACGGAACTTCCATATTTTAAAGATTCTTCCATTCTTACCAACTCTCTCCTGTCTGAAAAATACAGGACCGGGATCTGCAATCCATATCATCGGAGCAATGATAATAGTCAGAAGAAGTGTGACAACACTTCCGAAAAATCCGAAGAAAATATCTACCAATCTCTTAATAATTATCTGACGGCTTGTAACCTTATTGACACCGGCAGTTACCACCGGTACATCATTAACTCTTCCAACAAAAGCTCCGGGAAGTTGAATAAGATTATGCACACTTACATGAACTACTATTCCCATATCAAAAAACGTTCGTGCGATATCATTGGCCATACTGTTATCCATGCACAACATCACCTCATCGACAACGTTGCTGCATGCGTATTCATATAAGTTATCCATAGTTCCAACAATCGGTATTCCCTTGAATATATCAGGATCAAACTTCTCTTCCTTATATGCTGACAAAGATATAACCTGGTCGGTTCCGGTTTCTTCAAGCGTAGCAGCAACCTCTGCATCAGAAGCTCTGTCGGTAAGTACGATTCCCACAACTCTTACCGTACTTATAGCACCCTTGTCGATAATCTTAAGAGTGGATCTAACTCTGTCAGTATCACCAACCAACAACAAACAACTCTGATTCTCCCGACTGTTAATCCTATCTCGCAAATATTGTTTGTAGTAGTAGCGATATATATATATTATAAATGTTGAAATAAACGGGAAAATGAAAACAGCGATTCTTGAATATGTCTCTGATGTCTTTTTGACAAATAGAAGAAGTACAATTCCCAGGAACATATATAGACAGTATCTTATTACTTTCTTAAATTCCTCCAACTTACCGCGCTTAAGAATATTAGCATACGGTTCAGTAAATAAAACTATGGCAATGTGAAGCACAGCAATAACAAACATAATATGTACGTAATGATTCTCTGTCTTATCTGATTGCATGAATGACACAATCCTGCCTGTACCAAATCTGAAAATACACGCAAGAATAAAACTCAATTCAACAAAGATAAAATCCAATATCATGAAATCAATATGCTTAAACCAGGTCTTACGATTTCTTTCGTACATGATTCCCCTCCGCAGCTATCGTAAATGCTCACATTTATAGAAATAATTTATCACAATGTGTTAACATATACAACATTTTTTTAAACACGAGTATTGCCAAATTCTTCAATAAGTTTGAACTTATCTTCGCGTGTCAACTTCTTAATTGCTGCTTCTCTTTTCATGGCATCTGATTTATTGCCATGAATCTCATAATATACCAGCCTCACAGGAAGGCGTGCGCGCGTGTACTTCGCACCTTTCCCTTCATTGTGAGTTGTAACTCTCTTCTCAACATCTGTGGTCCAGCCGGTATACAGCGTCCCATCCGCACATTCAACTATGTAGGTGTATGATTTCGTATCCATCACAAAATGATTCCTCTCTTAAAATCCCACAAAAAACTCACACGTCTCGTCATTACAACGTATAGCCTCCGGCATCCGAATATCGCAGTGAAAAACATGCCTTAATGGGTGTTCTTCACTTCCATACAACTTGCTTACATAAGGAATACCAAGCAGCTTTAATCTGTCCTCTAATAATGGTGCCTGACTTTTCAAAAAATCTCCGTAACACGTCATAAGAAACACCGGTGGGAATTGCTCGTCTATATTAGAGATAACATCTAACATGTCCATTTCTTCGGTTGTGCCCTTGTTGGGCATAAGTTCTGACATGAAACCTCGCATTTCCCGTTCAACTTCCCTTACACTGTAAACTCCGCAATTAAGAGCAACTGCTTTGGGAAGTGGCAAATCCTTTTCCTTGCCACATAAAATGCAGTACAAACTCAAAATGTTGGCACCTGCCGAATCTCCTACGGCATACAAGTGTTCAAGATCAAAACCGTATTGCTCTGCATTAGCCTTGACCCACTTAAATGCAAGTACCGTGTCTTCTACCTGTGCAGGATGTTTGTATTCCGGTGCAAGCCTATAAGAGAAGTTAACAACTGCAAAACCACGGCGACACAAGTCCATACAATAGTACTGATACACATCCTTATCACCATACACCCAGCCGCCTCCGTGAACACTAACTATCACAGGAAGTTTCTCATCACCTGCAGACTTAGGGCGATACACATCAAGAAGATGCCACACATCTTCACTTCCGGCACCTGCAAGATACGATATATTGTCACATCTTACAACACCATCATCTGTCGTCAACCCTTTGTCTCTTGCTTCATCACTTGCTCTAAATTCTCTTCTAACTACATCTGAAAATGCCATACACTTTCTCCTTCAAAAAACCGGCACCTGCTTTCGCAAGTACCGGAAATAATTCGTTCGTATTACACTTCTGCTTTCCAGAGTCCGTGAAGATTGCAATATTCATAAGCCGCAATCACTTTCTCAGTCACTTTGAAAGTTGCCGTCGGAGTCTGTTCAGGTTTCAAATAATGAATCTGGAATCCTGTTTCTGTTTCCAACACAATCCACTCAATATAGTGTGCCGGAAGTGATGGATGTTCAACAGAACCAACAGCTACCGTTACATCATCCCCATTCTGTGTAACAACAGGTACATGTTTTTCAAATGCACCATCTGTTGTGTTAGCAACAAGTTCCTCCCCTACAGAAATTGCCTTGTCAGAAATCACAATCTGATCTTCAACTTTAAAAAACCTCATAAATATCTACCTCCTCTTGATATATACATTTGTTCTTTTACAAGATTAACGTAATCATACATCTTTCTTGTAGTATCGTCAACAATGTTCATAGTGACAGGTGCCTATATTTTCATCAATAATATTTCCTTCCAATTGTCCGGAAATCCCATTGTTTTCACATCAACAACTTCATATTCATCAATCAATATTTGAATTTTTTCAACATAACTATTCCAATGCTCATCATTGCTCAGAATATGTTTCATACATAACATCACACCAAATATTCTATTATTACCTATACCCAACTTAGTGTAATCTTTATATAACAGTGGTGTTTTAGAGAGTTTTGCATTATATAGTCTTCCGTAATGTGCACAAATATTTCTAACATAAGAAATGCTCTCTAACCAACTTTCCAAATACTTATATCCAACTCCAAAATTCTTCGCAACAGCTTTCTTGTCAAGATTCTTCATGTTCTTATAGAACTTTGATAAAGTGCCAAAACTGAACACCTCGACTAATGCATATATAGGCAATTGTCCTCCTTCATAGTTGTTTTCAAAGTTTTTTACAAATGGTGCTTTAGAATTCCTTCTCAACTCTTCTTTTATGTCTGATAAAAAATGACTATGGTACATTTCATTCACAAAATTAGATGAATCCACCTACCCGAGAACGCCATATGTTTCCGCAAAATAATTTGCAATCCTACATCTGACATTCACTTCAATTTTCTCAATCTCTGCAAATGTGATATGTCTAAAATTAGCATTAAACAGATATAATTTGACAATCCGCTCGAATGTAACACCATTGTTGTAGTGCCCATTCTTGGGTTTAAATCCCAGACTATATGCTTTTATTAGTCTAAAGTATGATACGTCATTTAGTATCTTCTTTGCATATTCTTCATCATTAATGATAAGTCCAAGAGATCTTAAATTTTCCACTTGTTCATCAATAGTCATAGGAGGTTGATGTTTTTTCTTTTCATTCATAAAAATCCCCCTTATATTAAAAGACCCAACGTGGTCCGCATCGTTGAGAGGCGTGTTGGGTTCTGTTGGTATTATTATATTCGATTCTTCTCTAAATTACAACATAAAAAACGTTTTTTTGTCCATTTATGGCGCCTTCTATCTATGAAGGATATCTGTCAAATCTTTATTCATGGTGACAGGCTGTAAGCAGTCAAGTAAAATACACATTTTTTCGCCACAAAGTGCACACTTTTATATCAATCCTCAACCAGTTATTGATTTGTGATGCTCGAGGCGATAACTGTTGCCTGTCATGTTGATTATTTCGCAGTGATGAACCA
>JAILRO010000065.1 GCA_024698145.1 Lachnospiraceae bacterium | reverse complement strand
TGGTTCATCACTGCGAAATAATCAACATGACAGGCAACAGTTATCGCCTCGAGCATCACAAATCAATAACTGGTTGAGGATTGATATAAAAGTGTGCACTTTGTGGCGAAAAAATGTGTATTTTACTTGACTGCTTACAGCGCTTTGAGTATCGCTGATTTTGTTTTAATCTCATTGTCGGGATAGTCATGATATGTGTTTTCAAGTGTTATGATATCAGAGAGCTTATAATGGTTATTATAGGAACTATCCTTTATATACTGGCTTTTTTGATTCTGATAATGAAATATAGGAACTTGAAATCCTTGTTATAGGAACTTCCGCAAGGCATACATTTTTGTATGCTTCAGTTACGGTCATGATTCCGACAGATATATCTATTGAGATTTATATGCGAGATTGAAAGGATTGGTGAGGTTTATGAATAAGCGTTCAAGGTGCATTGATGAAGAAACATTTAAGTTGATTATAAGTACGATAAGGACAGGCTTTACAGATAATGATGGGGTAGTGAGAAAGCCTAACAAGAGGATAGCCACAGTTCTTACGATAGAATATAATCTCGGCATCCGCATCGGTGATGTGTTAGAACTTCGTATGTGCAATCTTGTGAAAGATGGTAAGCGGTACTGCTTTGATATCACAGAGCAGAAGACTGGCAAGCATAGAGGATATACCATACCTATAGATGTGTATCTCTTTATCCAAGAATACGCCAATGCTCATAATATTCTGCCGACACAGAAGCTATTTCCGATATCGGAGCGAGTGGTATCGAAGCTTCTTAAGATAACCTGTGAGTATCTGGGACTTGATGGAATCGGTACACATTCTTTTCGTAAGGCATTTGCAACCAATGCCTATATCAACAGTGATTATAATATAGAGCTTGTCAGAAACCTACTGCAGCATTCCAGTCTGGACACTACGCAGAAATATATCGGTATCGGAACTAAAGAGATGGAAGAGGTAATCCTTAAGAGCGTGTGTCTGGGATAAATACAAGCGATAGAATCAGAAGACTTGTTGTCAATTTTATAAGGGCATGATAATCGATTAGGTAATATCGAACTGAAAATATAAGATAGAGTGAAAAGGCTGTAGGCTACTTGTTGTATGACAGGTAACTACAGCTTTTTATCTGTTCTGGGGTATGCTGTTTTTGTGATGTGGTCGTTATCCTGCAAATTTTTTGAAAAAAAGTGCTTGACATGCCTTTGTATCTGCTCTGTTTTCCATTAACCTGTCGAATTGTTCCATCCTTATGCTTAATCGTCAAATTTGGGCTTCTGAATTGCTCACAAAGTGCATGAAATAAGGCTTCTGTGAGGCATGTGTGAAAATAGTCGTTTGCTATAATTGGACTATGGAAATAATTATTTTTTTTGTGTGATTTTATGCAGAAATGACTTGCATAGTGGTTTCGGCAGAGTTAACATCACACACAATTCTTGGAGCGGTTCGTAAGCCTTCAAGGATTGCCTACATTCATGTGTGGGTTATTTTCTCCTATAAAGTCGGCGGTGCTGTCTGTAGCAGACACTTTGAGACCGACCAGAAATATAGAACTTATCCACCCGTGTCGGCTTGGGTTGCTATGCGTAAATCCTTTGCACGACTTAACTGTTGAGGCTGTTCACATTTTGTTAAGGAGGTTTCTTTTATTATGAGATTAAAAGATTATGTATTTGTAGGTATCGACTTACATAAATTGACGCATACTGCTGTTATTATTGATAGTAGCGGTCGTGAGTTAGGTGACATTACATTTGAGAATGTTCCATCGGATTTTTCAAAGTTGGAACGCAAGGTAAAGAAGTGTATTCAGAAGATGAAGCTGTCACAAGGGGTAGAGGTTGAAGCCTTTTACTGTCTTGAGAATGCCTATGGTTATGGAAGAGCATTGGCTGTATGGCTGATAGATAAAGGTTGTATAGTTAAAGATGTCAATCCTGCATTGTCCAATCGCCAAGCGAAGCACAGAGCCATGTATCGTAAATCGGATGAGGATGATGCAAGAGCAATCGCTATGGCAGGAATCCATGAATTCAATAAACTGCCAGATGCCTGTCCGCTTGATGAGTATTGGTCGATTCAGCAGTTAGTGCATCGAAGAGATACAATAATGAATCAGCGAGTGCGACTTGTTAATCAGTTGCACGAACAACTTCATAGAGCGTTTCCGTATTATAAAGAGTTTTTCCAAGATATATCCAGACCGACAGCACTGCATTTCTTTGAGACATATCCATCTCGGAAGTATCTGATTGGAGTGTCAGCAGATGATATAAGAGAAGAGCTGTTATCTGTCAGTCATAATAAGTGTTCAACAAAGGTATGCCAGAATATCTATGATATAGTTTCGACAGATACATCAAAGCTATGCGAGTATCAGGATTCCAGAGATATCGTAACTAGGGGTATTATATCCGATATACAGCATTCGGATAAGATGCTTGCAGAGATTGATTCAGAGCTTGAGAGACTATATAAGGAACTTGGGCTTACTCTTGCTACAATGCCAGGTATGAAGATCATTATGTCCATGAAGCTTATAGCTGAAATAGGTGATATTAGGCGGTTCAAGAATTCAGAAAAATTGGCTCAGTATACTGGTATAGCACCGATGCCTTATGGTTCAGCAGGCAAGAATAAGGATTATGCCACAAAGCAAGGCAACCGCAGACTGCAAGCGACCATTTATTATCTGGCGGTACAGCAGATTCAGATATCGCCGAGTGGCAAGTCGAGAAATCCATATTTCAGAAACTATTATGAGCAAAAGCTGTTGGAAGGTAAGAATCCGAAGCAGGCTTTGATATGTATATCGAGGAAGTTGGTTAAGGTTATATATTCCATGCTTAAGAATAAGACATCTTATGTAATACAAGAGGTAGTTGAAAGTAAGGAAGATAAGGTATCAGATTCCTGTGATGTAACCAAAGTAGCATCTTAGGAACAAGAGGTTAGTTAAAGTTTTTGAAGTATTTGTTCTTGAAATATAGCAAGAACAGAAATGCTGTGATAAAATGGCAGTGGCTGAAAGTATTACAGAGACAGGAGGTGGCTGTCATCAAGAATAATAGAATATTGAAATATCTGCTGATGATGGTTGTCGGTCTGCTTCTGGTACTGGGAGTTTCAATAGGGGTATCGGCAAGCAGTGGTTATGATAGGCAAGAGGCGGATTCTTGTATAAGCATAAGTCAAAGACTCTCTGTCAAGACCAGCTATGGAAAGGGTTTAACTATTTATCTATATCAATCTTAAATTGTTAATTGATAATGTTTATTACGTATGTTATTATATAAAGCGTTTCAAATGCTAAAAATATATAATATTTGAAAGGACTTACAATTATGAGCGAGAACAAAAAGAAAGGCATGAACCTGCCAAACAAATTAACAATTTTAAGAACAATACTTATTCCGTTTTTCCTTGTAGCATTATTATGCGATAAGAATTACGGCGGTTTTATTCCTTACGGTAACTGGATTGCACTTGTTATATTTGCGATTGCTTCACTTACCGATATGCTTGATGGAAAGATTGCAAGAAAATACAATCTTGTTACAAACTTTGGTAAGTTTATGGATCCGCTTGCAGATAAACTTCTTGTTTCATCGGCAATGATTGCATTTATCGAACTTGATAGAATACCGTGCTGGATTGTAATAATTATTATAGCGAGAGAGTTTATAATAAGTGGTTTCAGACTTGTAGCTGCCGATAATGGTGTGGTTATAGCTGCAGGTATCTGGGGTAAGGTTAAAACTGCAGAGCAAATGGTTATGTTATGTATTATGATTGCTGACTTTGGTTCGGTATTCCCGGCTGCAGCAGACGGAATATATATATTCGAAAATGTGCTCATTTATCTTGCACTTATTCTTACGATAGTTTCGTTGTTTGATTATCTGATTCATAACAAGGGAGTTCTTTCAGATAACAATAATAAGTAATGTGCAAAAAAATCCTAATAATTTTATAAAAAATGCTATTGAAATCCTTACATAAAAGTAATAGAATATACATTGGCTAAAATTTGGCTTGTGTATGCAAGCCTGTCAATAAATATTTTATGGAGGACTAGAGATGAGCAGTAAAACAACGATGTCAGCAAGTGATAGAATAGCATCATTACTTGATGACTCCAGCTTTGTTGAAGTTGGTGCGTACGTAACATCAAGAAGTACAGACTTCAACATCAAGGATCAGGAAACGCCTAAGGATGGCGTAATTACCGGATACGGTACAATCGACGGAAGACTTGTTTATGTGTACAGCCAGGATGCTACTGTATTAGGTGGTTCAGTTGGTGAGATGCATGCTAACAAGATTGCCAAGGTTTATGATATGGCGCTTAAGATGGGTGCTCCTGTCATTGGTCTTATTGATTGTGCAGGACTTAGATTACAGGAGGCTACAGATTCACTTAATGCTTTCGGTAACATTTTTGCAAAGCAGGCGGTTGCTTCAGGAGTAATTCCTCAGATCACAGGTGTTTTTGGTGTATGTGGCGGAGGAAGTGCATTGATTCCTGCATTGTCTGATATCACATTTATGGTTAAGGATAATGCAAAATTATTTGTCAATAGTCCTAATGCTTTAGATGGTAACTATACAGAGAAGCTTGATACTGCAGATGCTTCATATCAGGCAGGTAAGAGTGCAGTTGTTGATGAAGTTCTTGATGATGAGGCTTCATTACTTGGAAGAATTCGTCAGGTAGTGGCAATGCTTCCTTCTAATAACGAAGATGATTCTAATTATTCAGATTGTTCGGATGATCTCAACAGAGAGATTCCTAATCTTGAAAGTCTTGAAGATGATGCAAGAGCAGTTCTTGCAAACATTTCTGATAACAATGTATTTATCGAACTTAAGAAAGACTACGCAAAAGACATGGTTATCGGTCTTATCAAACTTGGCGGAACAACAGTAGGTTGTGTTGCTAACCAGGTATCAGACGGTGGTAGCGTTCTTTCTACAGCAGGTGCTTATATCGCTGCAGAGTTCGTTAATTTCCTTGATTCATTTAACATTCCAATTCTTACACTTACTAATGTTAAAGGATTTAAGGCAACAGTTTCTGAAGAGGCTACAATTGCCAAGGCTGTTGCTAAGCTTACATTTGCATTCGCTAACGCAGATGTGCCTAAGGTTAATCTTGTAATGGGTGATGGCGTAGGAAGTGCATATCTTGCAATGAACTCTAAGTCGACAGGTGCTGATATTGAGTATGCATGGAAGACTGCAACAATCGGTACAATGGAGCCTGAGGCTGCTGTTAAGATTATGTATGCTGATGATATTAAGGGCGACAAGTTTGATAATGCTAAACTTACAAAGGAATATACAGAGAAGATGTCAAGTGCAATGGCGGCTGCTAAACGTGGCTACGTTGATGACATAATTGAGGGTTCTGCAACAAGAAAGAGACTTATTGCAGCATTTGAAATGCTCTACACAAAGGCAGATTTCAGACCTCTTAAGAAGCATGGAACAGTATAAGGAGGAAAGTATCATATGAAATTAAAGAAGACAGTTTTATTATGTGCTGTTCTTTCTGTCCTTTTGGGTTTGACGGCCTGCAGTAGCGGAGTCGAAGAGGTATCATTTGATTATACTGAGTCTGATATCATTTATTCAACAATTTATCAGGCGTCTCAGATAGATAATATCGATGAAGCATATCGTTTATATCTTGAAGACCAGAAGGAAGATAATCCGATGGCTGAGATTCTTCTTACAGGTATTGCCAATTTCGACAGTGCAAGAGAAGATTGTGGTGAGTTTGTCGGATATCGTGCAGAAGACGGAAGCGTTTTGAAAGTTGATTTGACAAAACTTTCAACTGCACAGACACAGGAAGAATATAATGCAGCGCAGGCAGAGATAGAAGAGATGGTTTCCAAAGTGGATTCTTCTGTAGAAGAGGATAATAACGGTAATGTTGTTGTTAACCTTACTGCTGTTTACGAAGACAGAGACGCACAGTATTCTTTTGTCTATGAAGAGAATCCGGAAGCAGCGTATTCATATGCTATATCAGGACAGAGTGCAAGCCCTTACAAGGTTAAGGAAATTACTGTAACTCCTGATTACACAACAAAAGAGATTATGGGTAAGGCGGGAGCCAATACCTTAATGGGTATGGGAACCGTATTCCTTGTTCTTATATTTATATCAATTATTATCGGACAGTTTGAGAGAGTTGGAAAACTTGCTGATTCTGTAGGTAATTGGTGGGCTAATCGTGGCAACAAGAAGCCTGAAGCATCAGATGATGTTGTTTCAAATGATGTTGTTGCAAGCGGTTCTTCAAACGCACCAATGAATGATAATGAGCTTGTTGCAGTAATTACTGCAGCAGTTGTAGCAGCTAATGTGGCAAATGGCGGAACGGATAATCTTATAGTTCGTTCAATCCGCAAGGCCAGAAGATAATAAGATAATTAGTTAAATCAGGAGGAAATAAACATGAAAAATTATAGAATTACAGTTAATGGAACAGCTTATGATGTAGCAGTAGAAGAGTTAGGTGCAGGATCAGTAGCACCTGCAGCAGCACCGGTTGCCGCACCTGCAGCAGCAGCGCCTGCAGCACCTAAGGCAGCAGCACCTAGTGGTCCGGCAGGAGCAATTAAGGTTGCATCACCTATGCCTGGTAAGATCCTTGCAATCAAGGCTAACAATGGACAGGCTGTTAAGAAGGGTGATGTTATCATGATTCTTGAGGCTATGAAGATGGAGAACGAGATTACAGCTCCAGAGGACGGAACAGTTGCTTCAATCAACGTTGGTGTTGGTGATAGTGTTGAGTCCGGTGATACACTTGCTACTTTGAACTAATTTGCAGAGGGCACAATATAACAGGAGGAAGTTTCAATGGATTATATATTGAATACATTGCAGAACTTAGCCGGACAGACAGCGTTTGCTAATCTTTACTGGGGTAACTTCGTAATGATTGCTGTTGCTTGTGTGTTCCTTGTTCTTGCAATCAAATTCGGTTTTGAACCGTTATTGCTTGTCCCCATTTCTTTCGGTATGCTCCTTGCAAATATGTTTCCGGGCATTATCGCAGAAGGTGGACTGCTACATTTCTTTTACTTATTAGACGAATACAGTATCTTGCCTTCACTTATTTTCTTGGGTGTAGGTGCGATGACTGATTTTGGACCGCTGATTGCTAACCCTAAGAGTTTCTTACTTGGTGCAGCAGCTCAGTTCGGTATCTATTCTGCTTATTTCTTCGCAATCCTTATGGGATTCGGTGATAAGGCAGCAGCAGCTATATCAATCATTGGTGGAGCAGATGGTCCTACATCTATCTTCCTTGCAGGTAAGCTTGGAATGGGTGGAACTCTTATGGGACCTATTGCAGTGGCGGCATATTCTTATATGGCACTAGTGCCGGTTATTCAGCCACCTGTAATGAAGCTTCTTACAACAGAGAAAGAGAGAAAGATCAAGATGGAGCAGTTAAGACCTGTTTCTAAGCTTGAGAGAATTCTTTTCCCTGTAGTAGTTACAATAGTTGTAGTATTGATTCTTCCTACAACTGCACCACTTGTTGGTATGCTTATGTTAGGTAACTTATTCAGAGAGTCAGGCGTTGTTAAACAGCTTACAGAGACAGCTTCTAATGCTTTGATGTATATCGTAGTTATCTTGCTTGGTACTTCAGTTGGAGCTACAACAACAGCACAGTCATTCCTTAATGTATCTACACTTAAGATTGTTGTACTTGGTTTGGTAGCATTTATCATCGGTACTGCAGCAGGTGTATTGTTCGGTAAGATTATGTGCGTTGCAACTCATGGTAAGGTTAATCCGCTTATCGGTTCGGCAGGAGTTTCAGCCGTACCTATGGCAGCTCGTGTTTCACAGAAGGTTGGTTCTGAGGCAGATCCTACAAACTTCTTGTTAATGCATGCTATGGGACCTAATGTTGCCGGAGTTATTGGTACTGCGGTTGCAGCCGGTACATTTATGGCTATATTCGGAGTATTCTAAAGAACGCAATTTTGAATAATAATAATGGAGGATAAAAGAATGGGCAAGAAAGATAATACTTCACCAAAGGTTACTGCTAAGCCTGTAGGCATTACAGAGACAGTTCTTCGTGATGCACATCAGTCTTTGATAGCAACAAGAATGACAACAGAGCAGATGCTCCCTATAATAGATAAAATGGATAAGGTCGGATATCACTCAGTTGAGTGCTGGGGTGGTGCGACATTTGACGCATGTCTTCGTTTCTTAAAGGAAGACCCATGGGTAAGACTTCGTAAGCTTAAAGATGGTTTCAAGAATACAAAGCTTCAGATGTTATTCCGTGGACAGAATATTTTGGGTTACAGCCCTTATTCTGATGATGTAGTTGAGTATTTCGTACAGAAGTCAATTGCTAACGGTATTGATATAATCCGTATTTTTGACTGTCTTAACGATATCAGAAACTTAGAGACAGCTGTTAAGGCTGCTAATAAAGAAAATGGTCATGCACAGGTAGCTCTTTCATATACATTGGGTGATGCTTACACAATGGATTATTGGAAAGATATGGCTAAGAAAATAGAGGATATGGGTGCTAACTCAATCTGTATCAAGGATATGGCTGGACTTCTTGTTCCTAACAAGGCTACAGAGCTTGTTCAAGCGCTTAAGGCAGGAACAGACCTTCCTATCCAGCTTCATACACACTACACTTCAGGTGTTGCTTCAATGACATATTTGAAGGCTGTAGAGGCAGGATGTGATGTTATCGATACAGCAATGTCACCACTTGCACTTGGTACTTCACAGCCGGCTACAGAGGTTATGGCTAAGACATTTGAAGGTACACCATTTGATCCGGGTCTTGATCAGAAGTTACTTGCTGAAATCGCTGATCATTTCCGTCCGCTTCGTGAGGAGTGGTTAGAGTCAGGACTTCTTAGTCCTAAGGTAATGGGTGTTAATATTAAGACACTTCTTTACCAGGTACCT
Organism: Lachnospiraceae bacterium; assembly: GCA_024698145.1. Classification (GTDB taxonomy): domain Bacteria; phylum Bacillota; class Clostridia; order Lachnospirales; family Lachnospiraceae; genus CAG-590. The sequence continues at coordinate 695 of JAILRO010000065.1, read as the reverse complement.
GGTGGTATGCTTTCAAACCTTGTATCACAGCTTAAAGAAATGAAGCAGGAGGACAAGTTCGATGAAGTTCTTGAGGAAGTACCTCGTGTACGTAAGGACTTCGGTGAACCACCGCTTGTTACACCTTCATCACAGATCGTAGGTACTCAGGCAGTGCTTAATGTTGTTCTTGGTGAAAGATATAAGCAGATGACAAAAGAGTCAAGAGATCTTTTGGTTGGAAAATACGGACAGACTGTTAAGCCTATGAACCCTGAGGTTCAGAAGAAAGCTCTTGATGCACTCGGAATGGATAAGCCAATCACTTATCGTCCGGCTGATGATATCGAGCCACAGCTTGAGAAACTTGAAAAAGAAGTTGCTCAGTACAAGCAGCAGGATGAGGACGTGCTTTCATATGCACTGTTCCCTCAGGTTGCAACTGATTTCTTCAAGTATCGTGAGGCGCAGCAGACTAAGGTTGATGCTTCTGTTGCAGATACAGAGAACGGAGTATATCCGGTATAAAACTTTTACACATTCAGAAAGCACCGATATTTTGTCGGTGCTTTTTATAATTGCTGTTTAATGCACTTTTATCCCTAACAAACGCGTATAGATTATCAGATGTATGAATATCCTGTGTCTAATTAACTGTTATATACATTTTCAAAACGGACGCATAACAAATTGTCGATATATTACATTCTGTGTGA
>JAILRO010000058.1 GCA_024698145.1 Lachnospiraceae bacterium | reverse complement strand
ATTAAAGTTTGTTTCCTGAGATCTCATTCGCCATCGCTGGCTAAAAATCAATCCCGTAATTACTGTTTGAACTATACGTTCAATTGAAAATCTTAAAAGAATTTCAGGGTTGTTTCGTTGTTTAATTATCATTCAATTTTGCAAGGTTCATGTGCTTATAAAAAACGATGTTCAAAAATTATGTAATGCTATATTTTATAAGCGTTTGCGGTTATTCTCTGAAGTGCTCTTCAGCACCGCAACGAAACATATATTACCACAGCCAAATACCAAAGTCAACACTTTTTTTCATTTTTTTCTAAAATATTTTTTTTCTTGATTTTTTTCGATTATAAATCCCAAAAAAACAACGTATTTTCAACAAAAAACAGCCACGAGAATTTCTCTCGTGGCTGTGAAAATATTCTTATTATATTATTTTTACTTAAAATGAGATACTGAATCTTCAAGGTTATGAGAAAGTTTATTCATGTTTGCCATTCTTTCAACGATATCGTTCATACTCTGTGCGATATTCTCTACAGAAGCATTAACTTCCTCATTATTAGCAGCATTCTCTTCACTAATTGCAGAAAGATCAGTGATATGGCTAATCAACACTTCCTTAATTGAATTAAGGTCTGTTGTCTTTTCGCTGATTACACCAATTTCGGCTACACTCTCATTAATTGCTTCATTTAACTGATCAAAACGTTCCTGAGTTTCCTTAACTACGTTCTGTTCATCTTCAATTGTATGCTTAATCTTATCCGCAAGTTCAACAGATGCACTTGAGTTTCTAAGAATCTCAGCAGCGATATCCCTGATAGCAGCTGCGCTCTCATTACTCTGCTCTGAAAGATTTGAAATGTTATCAGCAACGACAGCGAATCCACGACCTGCCTCACCGGCTCTTGCAGCTTCGATTGTTGCATTAAGTGCAAGCAAATTGGTCTGACTTGCAATCTCTATAATAAGATCGATAGCATTATTAATCTTACCTATAGAATCATTTGTAAGGAGTATCTGCTGGTTAATCTTATCAACAGCAGCAACTGTACTCTCACTACTCTTCATAACTTCTGCCATATGGTTGGCAGCATCAAGACTTACCTGATTCATTCTGTCAGCATTACTATTGAGACCTTCGACATTCTCTTCAATCTCATTAACCTTATCACCCATCTCAGTCATCTGTTCGTTGATGTCATTAACATTCTCAGCCATGCTTGTTGCACCCATTGAAAGTTCACCAACAGCTGATGTAATCTGATTGGTAGAATCTGCGCTTTGCTCTGACATCTTCTCAACATACTCAACATTACCTAAAATGTTGTCGGCTTCGCTACGAATATCACCAACCATGACACCAAGATTATCCTGCATGCTCTTAAGGCTTGCAATCATATTAATATTCTCGGTAATAATACTCTTTGCAGTTATTTCTGAAGATAAATCTCCACCTGCAACTACAGCTAATGCATCAGCAAGTTCTACCAACGGTTTCTTAACAACACCGGCTACAACAGAAATGATAGTTGCAAATATAACCACAAATATCAGGCAAACTACAATCATAGCAGTAACTGCACTTGAACTTGCTTTCTTAACATTCGCATCTGACTCTCCGGCAAAAGTCATACCTACGATATTACCATCCGGATCTTTGAGCGGTAAGTAATCAACATAATATGGAATGCCATTAATCTCCACACCATTATTCTGGAAATGCTGTCCACCCTTAAGACATGAACTAATAACACCTTCAGAAGCCTGAGTCCCCTCAATTCTCTTACCCGACTTATCTTTGAGTGAAGTAAGAGCACGAGTATCTCCAATAAATATTGTAAACTCTACATGATTCTCTTTAAAACTATCAACAAATGAATAATCCTTATTCTCGCCTGTAAATGCTTCCTCGCCTTCCTCTGCATACCAATCTGTCACGTACGCATTAAATGACTTATTAGCAACCGCCAGTTTTCCAACTGTATCTTCAGAAACCGACCCCCTAATCTTAGATCCGGCAATTATAACCAATAATATGCTGGTTACCACAAGCGGAATCATTCCAAACAAGATAAGCATTTTCATCATGGTGAAGCCTCCACGCTTCGCCCCCTGTGTATTACTTTCTCCCATAATATATCTCCCTCCTACAAAAAAATAAAGTATTGTATGCATTTCTGTGCATCACACTGCATACAGTATAACTAAATTCTCGTAAAAAAACAAGGGGAAAATAGGATTTTGTATATTTTTTTGCTCTTTTTTCGTCATTTTGCACAATTGGAATTGTGAAATATTAAATCAAATATTTTATCGCCTCATTAACGTTGGCAACTCCTAATAAAGTCATTCCTTCAAAAGCATCTATACCCTCAATGTTTGACTTTGGCATTATACACGTTTTAAAGCCCATTTTCGATGCCTCCTTAACGCGCTGTGCGGCCATTGATACTCCCCTTACCTCTCCGGATAATCCGACTTCGCCAAAAATTATTGTATGAGGATCAATAGGAACATTTTTAAAGCTGGAAACTATGGCCATAACAATACCCAAATCAATTGCAGGCTCATTTAGCTTGATTCCACCGGCAAGATTGACATATGCATCACTTCCCGAAAGCATAAGTCCTGCTCTCTTTTCAAGAACCGCCATGAGCATGTTGACACGGTTATAATCAATTCCGACAGAAGTTCTTCTTGGAAGATTAAAACTTGTTCCTGATACAAGTGCCTGAATCTCAATGAGTATAGGTCTTGTTCCTTCCATTGAGCAAACAACTACCGAACCTGACGCATCTAACGGTCTTCCTGAAAGCATTACTTCAGAAGGATTGTCAACCTCATAAAGTCCTGTGTCTTTCATTTCAAAAACACCGATTTCGTTAGTCGAACCAAAACGATTCTTCACGCCACGAAGTATTCGAAATTGTGCGTTCTTCTCACCTTCAAAGTACAGCACGGTATCAACCATATGCTCTAACGTTCTAGGACCTGCTACAGTTCCTTCCTTAGTCACATGACCTACAATAAAAATTGCTATATTCATCTGCTTGGCAACTCTCATAAGTTGTCCCGTCACCTCGCGCACTTGCGAAACACTGCCTGCTGTACTTCCGACACTGTCAACAAACATAGTTTGAATAGAGTCAATGATTACGATCTCCGGATTGGTTTTAGAAATTGCTTCTATAACCAAATCAAGATCTGTTTCAGACAAAACCAGCATATCTTTTTCAAATCCGCCAAGTCTATCCGCGCGAAGCTTTATCTGATTAAGCGACTCCTCGCCCGAAACATATAAAGTCTTCACTCCTTCTGCAATTAGATTTCTGCAAACTTGAAGAAGAATCGTGGATTTTCCTATTCCGGGATCACCGCCAACCAGTGTGAGCGATCCACGGACTATTCCTCCACCCATTACCCTGTCTAATTCTTTCATACCTGTGCCAATTCGTGCGTCATCCGTGGCAGTTACTGTCAAAATGCTTGTAGGCGCCTTAGCTTCCTTCTTACTCGAAGAACGCTGAGCGCCTACAACTACTTTTTCTTCCACGAAAGAATTCCAACTCTTGCAACCCGGACACTGTCCAAGCCACTTAGCTGATTCATGACCACACTCCTGGCAAAAAAATATCTGCTTTGCTTTTGCCATAAATGTTTCCTTTCGAATTATAGTTTCTCAACTTTTATTTCCGAAACCTGACCGGGATTGAGCTCAACACTGAGATTAAGCTTGCCACCGAGGTTAGTCTTAACAGAACCTGCACTGTTTCCGTCTATTATCGTAACATATTCCTGTCCGGCTTCTAACTCGAGCGTAATCTGTGAATCCTCAAGTCCTTCAATCTTGAACTCAACTTTGCTGTCATCAGCCTTAAAATCATGTACGGCTGTTCCAGGAACTGACTCGTAAACGAAAGAACCGTTACGCTCTAACTTGGTAATCTCTTTGAATGTCTTAATCTTATACTTATCACCTTTGTAATCGAATCCGTCCATTTTGGTCTTCGAATCCAATTCAAAATTACCAAAACAAAGTGCCCCATTCTCCTCTTTTATCAGTTCGCTTACTACTGCCATCTTATTATCCTCCCGTAATTGTTCTTATTGCACCGGTAAACCACAGTCTTACATAAACATTCTTCTTATGAGACTGTAATAAATTATACATTCAGTATACAATATCACCGATGATATTTCCAGTTAATTTTTTGTGAATAAATTATTCCAACACCTTAAACTTCGCACCCGATTTGACAACGGATATGCGTACCTTATCGCCCGCTTTGATTCTTCCCGAAAGAATCTCTTCCGCCATCTTATCTTCTATTTCATTCTGTATCGCACGCTTCAATGGTCTTGCACCGTACTTCTTATCATAACCTTTTTCAAAAATGTATTTCTTCAAAGGTTCGCCATATCGAAGTTCGATATCCATTTGCTTTTTAACTCGATCTGCGAATTGAGAAAGCAAAAGATTGGCAATCTGCTTAACCTCATCTTCAGTAAGTGCATGAAATACTATTGTATCATCGATTCTGTTAAGGAACTCCGGCTTAAAAAGTCGTTTCACCTCATCCATAACGCCGCTTTTCATCGTCTCATGCTCTTTTTCTTCCGATGTGTCCGTCGCAAATCCAAGAGTCTTCGGTTCAATAATTCTTGAAGCTCCTGCATTACTTGTCATTATTATAATTGTGTTTTTGAAATCAACCTTGCGTCCCTGTGCGTCAGTTATATGGCCATCATCTAACACCTGCAAAAGTACATTGAATATATCTGTGTGAGCCTTCTCTATCTCATCAAAAAGAATGACTGAATACGGATTCTTTCTTACCTGTTCACTTAACTGTCCACCTTCTTCAAAACCGACATATCCCGGTGGCGATCCAATCATTTTGGACACACTGTGTTGCTCCATATACTCAGACATATCTACGCGGATAAGATTCTTTTCATCACCAAATACCGCTTCAGCCAAAGCCTTGGAAAGTTCGGTTTTACCTACACCTGTAGGTCCCAAGAAAAGAAATGATCCAATTGGGCGTTTGGGATCCTTAAGTCCAACTCTTCCTCGCTTGATTGCCTTGGCAACAGCTTCTACCGCCTCATTCTGACCAATTACACGTTTGTGCAGTTCTTCCTCAAGTCGAAGTAATCTCTTGCTTTCCTCTTCTTTGAGTCTGTTTACCGGAATCTTGGTCCATTCCGAAACAACCAATGCTATATCTTCGTCATTTAATATCAAATCAGCCTGTCGTAATGAATTCTCATGCTTTTTCTTGAGTTTATCCTGCTTTTCCTCCATAAGCTTTATTGCAAGCTTTGTTGAATGTGCAGTTTCCAAATCATTAGACATAAACGCCTGATCAAGTTCATCATTTAATACAGCAAGTTGCTGTTGTACCTCTTTCATCTGCGGTGATATTCCATAAACAGAAAGTCTCTTTTTCGCAGATGCTTCATCCATAAGATCGATTGCCTTATCCGGAAGAAATCTATCGTTGAGATATCTTGTTGACAGTTCTACGCAAGCTTTAAGCGCATCATCGCCTATGCTTATTCCATGGTGGTACTCATATCTTGGTCTTAACCCCTTTAAAATGTCAAATGCTTCTTCAGCAGTCGGTTCATGCACCTTAACAGGTTGGAATCGGCGTTCCAAAGCAGCATCTTTCTCAACGTATTTCCTATACTCGGCAGTCGTTGTCGCACCAATCATCTGAATCTCACCACGGGAAAGTGCCGGTTTTAAAATATTAGAAGCATCTATTGCACCCTCTGCGCCACCTGCACCTATAATCGTGTGTAACTCATCTACAAAAAGTATTACATTACCGGCCTGAGTAACTTCCGCAATAAGCTTTTTAATACGTTCCTCAAACTCACCACGATACTTCGAACCTGCAACCATTCCGGACATATCTAGCGAAAGAAGTCTTTTCTCTTTGACAGTTTCAGGCACATCACCTTCAATAATCAACTGTGCAAGTCCTTCTACTATTGCAGTTTTACCTACTCCGGGTTCTCCAACAAGGCACGGATTATTCTTCATTCTTCTGCTTAATATCTGAATAACTCGCGCTATCTCATCAGTTCTGCCAACAACAGGATCAAGCTTGCCTTCTTTAGCAAGTTTTGTAAAGTCTCTGGAATACTGATCCAAAGTAGGCGTTGATGATTTTCCTTTTTTCTCTTTTGATTTGAGCTTATTGAGTTCCGTTTTGGCAACCGATGGAGCTATTCCCATCGCTTCAAGAATATCTCCATAAAGTTTCGTGACTGATATATTCATTGCCGTAAGCAATCTAAATGCAATACTATCCGGATGTTTGATTATGGCTGTCAACAGGTGCTCTGTTCCCACCTCATCAGCCTTATATTTCTTGGCTTCCATAGAAGCAACATCCAATATATCCTGGCATCTTTTGGAAAATTCGGCTCTGCTTGCAACTGCAACGTTGGTGTGCTCCATCATGAGCTGGCTTGTAAGTGACTCGAGTTTTTCCTCGTCAACACCATTCTTAATCAGCACCGCATATGCAATTCCTGACCTTTCTTTAACCAGACCAAGAAGCAGATGTTCGCTGCCAACATATTCCTGTTTCATCTGTAGTGCAATTTTTTTTGCATATTTCAAAGCACTCTTGGCACTCTTGGTATAATTCTGACTCATTTCATTCTCCATTCCGTCTTATATATGTCACTAATATTATGCCTCATCAATAGCCTTACCAATATCGTTTCTCATATACTTGTTATCAAAATCAATCCACTTGGTTGCTTCATATGCGTTAGCTCTCGCCTCTTTCAAATCTGCACCCTTTGCTGTTACACCAAGTACACGTCCACCGTTAGTAACTGTTTTCTGATCGGCAAACTTTGTTCCTGCATGGAATACATAGTATCCATCCTTGCCTTCAAATGATTCCAATCCCTTTATCTCGAATCCCTTCTCGTAAGAAACAGGATATCCATCAGAAGCAAGTACAACACATACTGCCGCATTATCCTCAAACTGAAGATCTATCTCATCAAGTCTTCCGTCAACACAAGCTTCCATAACGTCAATAATATCGTTCTTCATTCTTGGAAGCACAACCTGCGCCTCAGGATCTCCGAATCTTGCATTAAACTCAAGAACTTTAGGTCCTTTGTCCGTAAGCATAAGTCCTGTAAAAAGTACTCCGACAAAATCTCTGCCCTCAGCCTTCATTGCAGCCATTGTCTTCTCATAAACTTCCTTCTGGCAAAACTGTGCAATCTCGTCTGTATAGAAAGGACTTGGAGAAAATGTTCCCATTCCTCCGGTGTTGAGTCCCTGATCTCCATCCTTGGCACGCTTGTGATCCTGTGCTGAAGTCATAGTCTTAATTGTTGTTCCATCACAAAATGCAAGTACGGAAACCTCACGTCCTGTCATAAACTCTTCAATTACCATTCTGTTACCGGCATCTCCAAAATGCTTATCAAGCATTATCTCCTTAACACCGGCCTTGGCTTCTTCCAAATCCTTGCATATAAGAACACCTTTACCCAAAGCAAGTCCGTCAGCTTTAAGCACGATAGGGAAACTTGCAGTCTCAAGGTATGCAAGCGCATCCTCTGCATTGTCAAAATTCTCATAGGCCGCTGTCGGAATATCGTACTTCTTCATAAGGTCCTTTGAAAATGCTTTAGAACCCTCAATGATTGCAGCATTGGCACGAGGTCCGAATACTTTAATTCCCGCTGCCCCAAATGCATCAACGCAACCTGCCACTAACGGATCATCAGGACCAACAATAACAAAATCCACATCATTGTTCTTTGCAAAATCCACCTGCATATCAAAATCCATAACAGGAATGTTAACACACTCTGCAAGATCAGCAATTCCGGCATTGCCCGGCGCACAATATATCTTATCTACTCTTTTGCTCTTTGCTACACATGTTGCGATTGCGTGCTCTCTGCCGCCACTTCCTATTATAAGTACGTTCATATTCTTATATCCTCCTTAACATTCAACTAATCAGCAATTATTGTACGTCCATCCTGCACGGAAACCTTTCCGTTTGCAATAAGATCAATCGCCTCCGGAAGCAGTTTCCATTCAGCCTGCTCCATAACGCGTCGTTGCAAAATCTCCGGTGTATCACCATTCTCCACCGCAACTGCCTTCTGCAAAATAATCGGTCCCGTGTCGGTTCCTTTGTCAACAAAATGAACCGTCGCGCCAACAACCTTAACTCCACGGTTAAGAGCTGCTTCATGAACTTTAAGTCCATAAAAGCCCGTGCCGCAAAATGAAGGTATAAGCGACGGATGTATATTAATTATTCTGTTTTCATATTTGTCGATAAGTTCAGGTGGAATCACAACAAGATAACCTGCAAGAACTATAAGATCAACATTTAATGAATCAAGTGTATCAATTAAAGCTTTATGAAAGTCTTCTCTCTTCTCAAAATCCTTAGGCGATACAACAATATCTTTTATTCCGGCATTCCTGGCACGCTCTAATGCATACACACCGTAATTATTACTTATTACAGCAACCAATTCTGTATTTGAAATCTCACCTTCTGCAACTGAATCAATTATTGCCTGAAGATTCGTACCACCACCTGATACCAAAACCGCAACTCTTAACATAACTTTTGCCTTTCTCTATTGCATTTATACTATCTTAACACCCTTATCGCCTGCTTCAACAGTTCCAAGCTTCCAAGCCTTATCACCTGCAGCGTTGATTGCCTCGATAGTCTTATCTGCATCTGCGGAATCTATTGCAAGCACCATACCAACACCCATGTTGTAAGTGTTATACATCATCTGCTCATCAATATCACCTGTTTTGGCAAGAAGTTTGAAAATAGCAGGAACTTCGTAAGAGTTCTTCTCTACAACTGCGCAAACTCCCTCAGGAAGCATTCTTGGAATATTCTCGTAGAAACCACCACCTGTAATATGCGAACATCCCTTTACCTTGATTCCCGCATTCTTAACACTCTTTAATGCCTTGACATATATTCTTGTAGGTGTGATAAGTGACTCTCCAAGTGTCATACCGAGTTCATCATAGTATGTCTCAAGCGACTCCTTAGTCATTTCAAATACCTTTCTTACAAGTGAAAATCCATTTGAATGAACACCGGAAGAAGCAATACCTATAAGAGTATCACCCGGCTTAATATTCTCTCCGGTAATTAAGTCTTTTCTGTCGCATACACCTACAGCAAATCCTGCAAGATCATACTCGTCAACCGGCATAAGGTCCGGATGTTCTGCTGTCTCACCACCGATAAGCGCTGCATCTGACTGCTTGCATCCCTCTGCTACGCCCTTAACGATAGTAGCGATTTTCTCCGGATAATTCTTACCACATGCGATATAGTCAAGGAAAAATAATGGTTCGCCTCCGGCACACGCAATGTCGTTAACACACATCGCAACTGCATCAATACCTATTGTGTCATGCTTGTCCATAATAAACGCAAGCTTAACCTTTGTACCGCATCCGTCTGTTCCTGAAAGCAGAACCGGATCATCCATCTCCTTAATTTTCTTAAGGGAAAATGCTCCCGAAAATCCTCCAAGTCCTCCAAGCACCTCAGAACGCATTGTCTCTTTAACGTATCCCTTCATAAGCTCAACTGACTTGTAGCCTGCCTCAATGTCAACTCCGGCTTTCTTGTAATCCATCATTTTTTCCTCCTAATAATCTTTGATGTTTTTCTTATCATATTTTTTCATCTTTAAACGTTTTGTAAAATCCGAATAAGGCATCGGTCTGTCAAACAGATATCCCTGAATGAGTTTACATCCTATTTGTCTTAGGAATATTACCTGTTTCCAGCGCTCAACACCCTCGGTTATAACCTCAAGGTTAAGTTCATTTGCCATCTTAACTATATTGGAAATGACTATCGCATCATTGTCGCTTACAAACTCGCTGTCAATGAACGACTTGTCAACCTTAAGCACATCCACAGGAAAACTTCGAAGTATTGCAAATGATGATACACCTGTTCCAAAATCATCAATTGCTGTCTTGATTCCCTGTTCTCTCATCTTGATCATAAATGTATTGAGCAATCCCTGTTCTTCATCGCTTGCGGTTTCCGTAAGCTCTATCTCAATATACTTATGATCGATACCAAACTCATCTATCATGTCGATAATCTGATCCGGGAAGTTCGGATTGGAAAGATGTTTTCTCGACATATTAACCGATGTTCTTACCGGCTCTACACCCTCCGACAACCAGATTCTGATATCATTACATACCTGTGCAAGCATATATAAATCGAGTTCGCATACCGAACCATCCGCTTCAATAAGTGGAATAAACTTGCCCGGTGATATCACCTCACCATCACGAACCCAACGAACCAACGCCTCTGCACCGACAATTCTGTACTCATCAGTTTCAACTTTCGGTTGATAATAAACCTTAAACTCACCATTCTGAAGTGCCTCTTTGAAGTGCATTCGTATTTCCTTATCCTGAATGGCTTTTTTGTTCATATCATCCGTAACAAACATATAAGGCTTCTTTGTAACATTCTTTGCTGTATTTAACGCAATACTTGATTGACTGATAATATCTCCCAAATCATCTACAGAATCACCTATCTCACAAATACCCGCAATTGCCGGAATCTCAACCCTCTGTTTGTGATCATCTACATCAACGTGAACAACCACCTGTTCAATAAAACTCAAAAACTCTCTCGTTCTTTCTTTATGGATAAGTGCAACGAAATTATCTCCGCCAAGTCTCGCAACAATTTCATCATCCACAAGATATTTTTTGACCTTAAGAGCGTATTTCTTTAATATCTCGTCTGCAACAGTCTTGCCATATTTTAGATTAACCAATCCAAAACCTTTGAGGTTAAAATAAAACGAATTAAACGAACTCAAAGTGTTGGTTTTTCTAAGCATCTCTCCATACTCGAGATATCCGTTGGTATTAGGTAACGTTGTCATGTAATCGGTAGAAACGCTCTTCTCGATAACGCTTATAAGGCGATATCTTGCAATGTGCCACATGTATATGGATAACATCATTTCGATATCAACCCGTTCTTCCTCACTCCATTCTCTCGCACCCTTAAGACCGATAACCGTAAAGCGCATAACTCCGCCTTCACCGGTATTTCTCTCCATCACATAGTCCATTTTCTCATTAACAGGACCTATATCAAGATGAAAAACAGCATTGTATTCATCACGTTCTGCCTGGTATTTCGGACGGTCTACATGATAGTGAAGTCTCACTTCGCCAAATCGATAAGTATCCGCAAGGCAAAGAAACGCTTGTTTTGAAACCTCTAGTGTATTAACATTTTCTGAAAGTCTTGCGACAAAATCCGCAAATCGTTTGTTAGTTCTCATAAAGTCGTCTCCCTAACTTAATTGTCTTGCTACTCAAATAAAATTTTCGATGAATTCCTTGAAATCACGTCTTGCGCCTTCGATCACGCTATCATCTCTTGTATCCAACGCTTTTTCAAACTGACGCAGAGCATACTCAATCTCTTGTCTTGTCATACCAATGCTCTCTTCGTAAAGCCTTTCACCCTTAAGTAACAGAAGCTTATTCTCTTCCTTATCTCTTGGATGGATCTTGAGATATGATAAAGTTTCCATTCTTGCCTGAATCTCTTCCTCTGTCATATCAGTTGCATTGGTTTTAATTATCTGCTTTGTAATAACACCGGTCGAAACAACTTTGATTTCAACCTCTAATATAGAGTTAACATCATAAGTGTAAGTTACATCAACTGCTTCTTTTCCTGCTTCTGCTTTTGGAACCTGTATTCTGATTTCCCCAAGCATTACATTATTAGAAGCAAATCTGCTCTCACCCTGAAGCACCTTACACCTAATCTGTGTCTGATTATCATTAACCGTGTATAACCTTTCTGTTCGGCTTGCCGGAATAGTTGTATTCCTTTCAATAATCGGACAGAAATGTCCTTCCTCGAATCTACCGTTTTCTTTCTCAAGAACAACTTCTGTTCCCAGCGTGAACGGACAAACATCTGTTAAAATAACCTCTTTGATGCTGTCTTTTCTTTCCTTCATCGCACCCTGCACCGCAGCACCGAGGGCAACCGCCTCATCCGGATTGATTGAAGTATCAGGAAGATTATGGAATAACTTTCCTACAAACTTACGTATAAATGATAACTTTGTAGCGCCACCTACCAGCACTACCCTATCAATATCTTTAAGTCGAATATTGGCATCCGAAAGACTTCTCTTTATAGGTTGTCTTATCTTATCAAGCAACTCGTCACACGATGCCTCATACTCGTCTATTGAAAGTCTCATCTCATATGTCTTGTCATTGATAACACAAGTCATAACAGATATTCTGTCATCACCGAACCCAATCTTGCATTTCTCAGCCTGTTTTGTGATGTGTTTTCTTTCTTTGGTAGAAAGTTCATCTTCTTTTATGTCAGGGTTCTTTTCAAAGAAAAGCTTCTCAATTACCCCTGTAAAATCCTCGCCGCCAAGATAGTTATCTCCGGCTACGGCTCTCACTTCTATTATAGAGTCGTAAAGTTCAAGGATTGATACATCAAATGTTCCGCCACCCAAGTCAAAAACAAGGAACTTGCCATTGGTGCGATTCTCATACAAACCGTATGCTATTGCTGCAGCAGTTGGCTCACTAATTATACGCTCGACTTTGAGTCCTGCAATCTCTCCGGCACGCTTTGTGGCTTTTCTTCTTTCATCATTAAAATACGCCGGAACACTTATGACCGCTTCAGTCACTTCTTCTTTGAGATAAACCTCCGCATCCTCTTTAAGTGCCTTAAGTATCAATGCCGACAATTCTTCAGGAAGAAAACGTTTGCCGGACAATTCATAAACTTTAGAGCTACCCATACTTCTCTTAAACACAGAAGCAGCTGTATCCGGATAAAGAAGCATTCTTTCCTTGGCAGTCTCACCTATATATACTTGTCCCTCCTCATCCACACTTACTACGGAAGGAGTCAGATTGTTACCAAGTCTATTGGGGATAATCTTCGGACCATCATCCGTATAATATGAAACGAGGCTGTTGGTTGTACCCAAATCAATTCCTATTATCATAATATTTCCTCAATATTTTATTCCAAAAAGGCATATCAGCCCATAATCGCCTATATGATAACACAAAAACACAGGAAATACAAATCCTGTGTTAATGTTTTTTCATATAAATATGTAATTTAAGTTAAATACCCTTTTTCGCCTTCAAATCTCTTAAATGTCTTGACGCTTCAGGATAAAATCCCTTTAATGCTATTGCTTTTTCATACAGAGCAACCGCTTCCTCGTATTTTCCCATAGTTTCATATATAAGAGCTTTCCCATAATGGTATTCGAAGCAATCCGTGCTCTCACACACAACGCACAAATGACACTCTCTGATTCTTTCTATGTACTTTAAAGCTTCCTCTTCTTCCCCACACGCAAGCTTCATCATCGCAAGATTGTATAGGTAAATCGGATTGTATCTCTTATCCTTAAGGACACCATTTATTCCACCTTTTTTATCCTTGAGATGTCTCATGTATGCCTGTGCAGCAATCTTGGCTCTTGCAGTATTCCCAATTTCATAATACACAAGTGCCGTCTTATACTCGAGAGTCTCAAGCTGGTCTGTGTCCTTTGAAGACAATTTGGTTCTGATATAATCAACAAGCTTCTTGGCTTTATCCATATAGCCCTCTTCGTAATAGTAATCCACAAGTTCAAGCAAAGGCTTTACGGATAACTGTGGTTTAAGAAGGCTCTTACATCTCTTCTCCAGCTTGTCAAAATATTTTTCGGCGTTCTCCTTATCTTTTGCCTGTCGATATACATTGGCAATATCAGCGTATAACTTAATAAGTTTATTCTCGGATTTGATTCGCTCCGGATTACCCTTTGCAAGATTGCCAAGAAGTTTGGCGCCACTCACATCTTCTTTTACGTCTTTAATATGTGCCTCATAAAGCGCTATCGCCTTGTCAAACTCTTTCTTATGACAATGCATTTTAGCAACTTCTTTCCACAAGCCACTCTGTCTCGGGAACTTTTGCATAATTGTATTGTAAGTTTCTATTGCCTTGTCGTATTCACCAATAACCGCATAGCATTCTGCCATATTAAGATACGGTAAATGTTCTCTGTCCGGATCAATTTCAATTGCCTTTTGAAGATACGGAATCGCATCTTTTATTCTTCTCAATTTAAGAAGTGCGCAACCCAAATTGTTATATGCATAGTAAGCTGTTTCATCAAGTTCTATTGCTTTCTTACAATCTTCTACAGCTTCGTCCAATCTATACAGATCAATATCAAGGTTACCTCGTTCCACATACCCTTCCGCATTACCGGTAAGTTCAATATATTCTGTCGCAAATCTTATTCCTTTTTCAACAAGATCAAGATCATTGTTGCTATTGGATAAGAAGCTATATAAAAACATAAGGCGACGAACCACAACATGATACTTACTATCCTTCGCATAGGCCTCTTCATAATTACTCATCGCCTCGTCATATTGACCCATACGTTCATAGCAGAAACCAAGACGCGTTTGAGAAAATGCAGTCGGCTCTAATTCATGGATACGTTTGCATATCTGTAATGCTTCCGCGCATCTTTCGCCACCCTTTGCACTTCCTCTGTTGAGAATATCAACCTTCAAATTAAGAAGCGAAATATTATCACTTTCTTTTTTGAGATAATCATTGATTACTTTAAGTGCTTTTGGTTCCTCATTCATATCCCAAAGAATAAGCGCATGTTCTCTCACCAAATCATCATACTTTTCAATATCGGAAGGTTCCTCTTCTGTTCGACCATCTACGAGTTCTCGAAGTTTTATAATTTCATCAAGGACACTACTTAATTTTATCACATCAAAGTCCTTATAATGATGAACTTTTATTTCGTAAAGTTTTAATGAATCACTTTCTATCCCTGCTTCTTTTGCATTGGAAATAACATGTTCAACATCATCATACTGCTCAAACGCATAGAAAACCTCTGCAGCATAAATATATGGTTGGACATACTCCGGATAAATATCCATACATGCAAAATAATCATCCACAACTTCTTTGGCATTTCTTAATTTGTAATTAGCCTTCTGCCTATGCACATATGCCGGGAAGAAACCGGCATCAACAGCTATAATCTCACTACACTTATCAATACATTTTTCATATTCTTCATCTTCAAGATAGAAGCGCGCAAGCTGTTCCATATACGAAAGAGCGACTAATCTGTTATGCTCTTCTTCAATAGAAGTTTCTATATACGAAATAGCTTCATCATAAAACTTCTTCGCATCTTCTCCTGTCTTTTTACTTTCTAAATATTTCGTCTCCCATATACATACGCCAAGAGAGAAATGAGCTAATGACAAACGGTTCCTTCTTTTCTTCATTTCTTTTGTTCCGTCGTCAACACTTTCCTCTATCATTGCAAGCCATTTGTACGCCCACGGAAGTGCAAGCTCATACTTCTCCGCAGCAAGATACAAACGACATCGAAGATTAACATAGTCGTACTTTTCATCATCATATGAATCCATAAGACTTATGCCTTCCTCAAACTTGCGTTGCTGATAATAGCACCACCCAAGTTTTATAGCGATTTCAATATTATCTTCCTCTTTTAATCTTTTGCTGTAATTTTCAACCAAAGTAGCATTTACTACATCAAGAAGATTAAGACTGGCAACATCCTGCACACGCTCCTCAAGAATATCCTCCAGAACCTCTTTGGCATTTTCAAAATCACCACTTACAATTTCACATTTGGCAACGCCGAGCATTGCACTATAGTTACTCTCGTCATTCTCAACAAGTTCGTTATATACTTCTCTTGCGCTATCTGTTTTGCCATTAGCAAGAAGTGCCTCTGCATATAGCCTGTGTATATACAAATTAGAGGAATACTCCATATCCAAATCTTCCATAATTGCAAGCGCTTTACTACGATATGCCTGCTTATCAGCATCCGGCACCCGGTCATCTTCTTCATCTAACATGAGTACATCAAGTTCTCCGGCACGAAGCAGATTAACATACGCCTTTTCAACCTCCACATAAGGGTGTGTAAGTGAATAATCTTCAAGTTCCGAAAGTGCCTTATCTATTGCAACGAAATTACGGTCCTCCTCTAAGGACTTAAGTTCATATAACTTATTGATAAACTCATCAACATTGTCCGTTGTATCTCCATCAAACAAATCATAGTCAATAAACGATAAATGTTCAGCCTGCCAGATAACATAATTCAAAAAGTTTTCCGGGAAGCGTTCTTTTAACTGCTCATAGCAACCCGAATAGTCAAATCTTTTGTCTATAAGCTTCCATATATTCTGCGGAAGATTAGAATGTGACATCAAAAAAACAAGCAGTTTTTCTCCTGCCTCCAATTCAGTATCAAGATCATCACATACCGAAGATTTAAAAGCCTCTTCCCATTTCTTTTCATCTCTTCTTAACGCAACATCCTCATATATCTTTTCTATTCCATCTATCCATCTATCGACGTCACTTTTCCTTTCATCCGGCACTTCATCTTCTTTGTCTTTATCCGCATCCGGATTAGCGGCATAAGCCAAAGCTTCTTCATACGCACGGCGAAGTTTCATAAAGCCTTCCTGGTCATCTTCCGGATTAACATCTTTTAATTTCTCACGATAAGCATTCCTTATCAACCCTTCATCAGTTGTTTTTTCTATTCCCAAAGTCTTCCAAATCATAGCATACCCTCCATAACATTTACGATTATAACATAAATCAAAAATTAATGTGGAAAAAGACTTGATTTTTGCCAAAAAATAAACTATCCTTATCGTGTTTCCTAAGGAGGTAAATAACTATGAATTCTAATGAAATGAAACCAATTAAAGAAGGAAAAGTTCGCGAGATTTATGATAACGGTGATAGCCTTATCATGGTTGCGACAGACAGAATCAGTTGTTTTGATGTAATCTTAAAAAACACCATTCACAAGAAGGGAACCGTTCTTACAAAAATGTCAAAGTTCTGGTTCGAGATGACAGAGGATATTCTTCCTAACCACATGATATCCGCAGATGTCAAAGACATGCCTGAGTTTTTCAGACAGGAGCGTTTTGACGGAAACAGTATGATGTGTAGAAAGCTTAACATGCTTCCTATCGAGTGTATCGTACGTGGATATATAACAGGTAGCGGTTGGGCAAGCTACAAGGAAAACGGAACAGTATGTGGTATCAAGCTTCCTGAAGGTCTTAAAGAGTCCGACAAGCTTCCTGAACCTATATACACTCCTTCAACAAAGGCAGAAATTGGTGATCATGACGAAAATATATCTTACGAGCAGAGTATTGAGCATTTAGAGAAGTTCTTCCCGGGAAAAGGTAAAGAATATGCCGAGAAACTCAAGGACTACACAATCGCTCTTTACAAGAAATGTGCAGACTACGCTCTTACAAAAGGAATTATTATTGCAGATACAAAGTTCGAGTTTGGACTTGATGAGAACGGTAATATCGTACTTGGTGATGAGATGCTCACACCTGACAGTTCTCGTTTCTGGCCTGCAGACGGATATGAGCCGGGACATGGTCAGCCATCATTTGATAAGCAGTTTGCAAGAGATTGGTTAAAAGCCAATGAGGGCAAGCATGATTGGGAACTTCCTGAAGATGTTGCTCAAAAGACAATTGATATTTATCTTGAAGGTTACGAGAAATTAACCGGTAAGAAAATCGACGAATAAAAACAAACAGGCAGATGTCTTCGACATCTGCCTGTTTTATTATTATGAGAATCTTGCTACTACTTCTTCGTTAGCTTGCATTGCTGCTTCTTCCATGGCTTTTCTGTCATTAAGAAGTGCATTTCTTATTTCTTCATGTTTGATTCCTAATATCTGTAATGCAAGATATGCTGCGTTCTTGCTTCCGTTGATTGCAACTGTTGCAACCGGTATTCCGGAAGGCATCTGTACTATCGACATAAGTGCATCCATTCCATCAAGTACCGAACCCGAAAGAGGAACTCCGATTACAGGAAGTACTGTCTGAGAAGCTACAACTCCCGGAAGAGCTGCTGCCATACCTGCTGCAGTAATAACAACTTCTGTTCCATCTTCATTGATTTCCTTCATAAAGTCTGCAAGACCTGCATGTGCTCTATGAGCAGAAAGGCATCTCAC
The DNA here is from genome assembly GCA_024698145.1 of Lachnospiraceae bacterium. Taxonomy (GTDB): domain Bacteria; phylum Bacillota; class Clostridia; order Lachnospirales; family Lachnospiraceae; genus CAG-590. Next base: position 45,233 of record JAILRO010000058.1, on the reverse strand, counting down.
TTCAACCTTAACACCATAATTTTTAAGAATCTCTACTGCCGGTTCAACCTTGGTCAAATCGCTTGTTGAACCCATTATAATTGCAACCTTCATAGCGTCTCCTTTTCCTTATGTAAGATTATACTTATATTAACAGGTAGAGTATATCACACTAGCCGATAAAAAAACAGACAAAACTCACCGTATTTTACAAATATTTTACCTAATGATATAATCATTTTTAAGTTATTACATGTCAGGAGGATATGCCATGAGGTTATCAATATACAAAAGAACTCTTATTACACTTAGTTTTGTAGTATTCCTAAGCCTTGCATTTATTACAAATGCAAAAGCGGCAACAGTGGATTTTAATCCAAACAATCAGGATTATGTTCCAGCCACTATCAATGTTGGAGATACAGGAACAATCAAGCCAAACTTATCTTTCATACAAGATAGTCAGTCCTTAGAATCCTGTACGTATTCATTTTCATCTTCAGATTATTCAATTTTAACTGTAGATAACAATGGTGTATATCAGGCACTTAACACCGGTTCGGCTTCGGTAACAATAAATGTATACTCCGGTTATGATTATTGGAGTTCTTATCCAAATATTATTTTCAGCGCAACAATTCAGTTCACAATAGGCATCGACATGACCAATGTTACGTTAAGCACAGATAATATCCACACCTACATGATGCCCGAGTATTATTACATGAGCAAAACTTACTACAACAGGTCAAACGCTGTAATCACATTAAACAGCGAAATACCTATAAGCAACAATGGTGATAATGTATTTTCATACACTTGCAGTAATCCAATGCTCAACTTAAGTGCAGAACTGTATAACAACACAATAACGATATCGCAAAACTCCTATACCGAAGGCAACACTTATATAACCTTCAATATATACGGTAAAGAATTTGTTGTATTTTATCAATCCACAAAAGTTGATATATCGAATCAATCTTGCCTCCTTGTAAAAGGCAAAAAAATCAAATTAAACGTGACCGGTTATACTGATCCAATCATTTGGACATCCTCTAACCCAAGCATTGCAACCGTCGATTCTAACGGTGTTGTCAAAGGAAAGAAAATAGGTAACGTAATCATAAAAGCGCAAATTGGAGAACACTATCTTGGTTGTGCAGTTTCGGTAACCAAATCAAAAATCAAAAAAGTAACCGAACGTGCAACATATATAGGAACACATTGGAAATACAGTCAGGCAAAACGAACACAAAAAGGCTACTATGACTGTAGCGCTCTTGTATGGAAAGCATACAAAGAAAAAGCAGGTGTAACATTCGGTTCGCCCTGGTACCCCGGCGTTGCTCTTACCGAAGCAAAATGGTGCAGAGCACACGGCAAAATGATAAGCGGCGGAATGACCTACAAGAAAGTAATGAAGATGACCGTCAACCCCGGCGACTTATTATTCAAATCTTCAGATATGAAAAAGAAATACAAAGACATATACCACGTGGAAATGTTCACCGGTTACTTCTGTCACTATGTTAGTGATGACGGAACAGCAGCATTCAGTCCTATGTGGGCAGCAAGAGGAACCTATTACAGTTGGGAAAACGGTTCACTTCTTGGAAGACCTATGAAATAAGAAAAAAACATCATACCGGCGATTACCGGTATGATGTTTTTTTATATACTCATAACAATCTCTCTTGCTTCTTCTTCTGAAATAGGTTTTGCAAAAACGCCGGATTCAAACTCTACAACATCACCTATTCCCTTCTGTAAAACAAATCTAAGTTTTCCGTCTCGTACTTTCTTGTCGGTATAAAGTTTCTTAACAAGTGCTTCTTTATCTATGTAGTCCGGAATTGTTGTTGGCAATCCGGCTTTGTCAAGCAACTTTATAACAGCATCCTTTTCTTCATCACTTACATACGAAAGTTTGTTAGCAAGTAAAACCTCTGCAACAAGTCCAATTGAAACAGCTTCACCATGAAGCAATTTATAATCACTCACTGTCTCTATAGCTCGTCCTACGGTATGTCCGAGATTAAGTACTTCTCTAAGTCCGGATTCTCTTTCATCCTTCATAACAACCTCATACTTAACCTTACAATTAATCTCTGCAATATGCTCACACGCAATTTTATCCATAGCTAAAATTGCGTCTATATTATCATTTAAGTAATCGAAGAACTCTCTATCGGCAATACATGCATGCTTGATAGTTTCCGCAAGTCCGCTTATTACTTCTCTTTGAGGAAGTGTTTCCCATGTTGCGATATCAATATATACTTTATTGGGCTGGTTAAACAATCCGATAAGGTTTGTAGCAAGCGGAGTATCTATCGCTGTTTTCCCTCCAACCGAAGCATCTGCTGCAGCAAGTAATGTTGTAGCATAATTGATAAACGGAACACCTCGTCCGTATGTACCTGCAATGAAACCTGCAAGGTCAGTAACAACACCACCACCAACAGCAATTATACAGCAATCTCTTCTGTATCCTTTTTCCAGCATGGCATCTTCTATCATTGCCTTTGTCTGTCTTGTTTTGCTTTTCTCACCTTCTTCAAAAACAAAAATATCCGCATCAAACCCTGCTGCAATCAATTTGTCCAATATGTCTTTACCATACAGTTTTTCAACTATGCTATCGGTTATCACTGCAAACCTGTGTACATTGCCTGCAAGACCGTTCTTAATATCTTCAATAAGCTTGTCGGAAAGCTTATAACCGATTTCTATATCATAACTGTCATCAACAACTTTTTTTAATTCTACACGTAGTGTTCCCATATTGCTCTCCTGTCGTAATAATATTAAAGTAATACGTATTTTATCACGATTTAACGCATTAAACAAGACATCTTATGCACAGTAATCTTCTCTCAATTTCAGAAGTATCTTTTTTTCAAGCCTGCTAACCTGAACCTGAGATATATTAAGTTCTCTTGCTACCTCTGTTTGAGTTTTGTTATCAAAGTATCTTCTCCTTATAACCGTTTGCTCTGTATCTTTTAAGTTGGATATCAGATTATCAAGTAACAAACCATTAACAATTTCCTCTTGCTCATTTTTCTCATTTGCAAGTTTGTCCATTATACATATCTCATTGCCATCACTGCTATAAATTGTTTTCTGTATAGATTCGACCTCTGCATTTGCCTCCATGGATTCTACAATATCCTCTGTACTTATATTAAGCCTTTTTGACAACTCTTCTATATTCGGTTCATTTCCTGTTTCATTTATTATTTCTTCTCTTAATTTTGCAACCTTATAAGCCGTTTCCTTAAGACTCCTACTTACCTTGATAAGTCCATCGTCTCTTATGAAACGTTTTATCTCTCCGGCAATTAACGGAACAGCATAGGTTGACAACTTAACACCGTAGCTTAAATCAAAATTATCAATGCACTTTATCAATCCAATACAACCTATCTGATACAAATCATCAGGTTCATATCCTCTGCCTATAAACCTTTTCGAAACTGCCCGTACCAATCCCAGATTTTCTTTAATCAACTGTTCTTTTGCGTCCTTGTCACCCTCTTTTGCAAGTTTTAACAACTCAAAAGTACTGTCCATGACGCCTCCATTATTTTACATTATCATTCCACTTATCTTCGCCCTTCCCGATTACTTTTCTCATTGTAACTACAGTTCCCTGATTAACCTTGGACTCAACAAAGAGTTCGTCCATAAACGCCTCCATAAATGCAAATCCCATTCCCGATCTTTCAAGTTCCGGCTTTGAAGTATACATGGGTTCCATCGCCTTATTTATATCCTCTATTCCGACTCCTCTATCAGTAACGATAACCGTTATAGTATCTTCCACGATACACGCTTCAATCCGAATAGTCCCTTTTTCGTCTTCATAACCGTGTATTATCGAATTGGTAACTGCTTCCGATACGGCGGTTTTAATATCCGCAACTTCCTCTAAAGTCGGATTTAATCTTGCAACAAAAGCCGCCACAACAACTCTTGCAAAGCTTTCATTTCTGGAAATACTATCAAACTCAACTGTCATACGATCATTAAACTCACTCATAACTTTTCCCCTTTTATTCTTTATTCATACCTTTGATACTTCAGCTATCTCTTCAAGTGCCGAAACAACATTCTCTGTTTTCTTTGCCACTTTGCATAATCCCGATATTTCTATTATCCGCTTCATTTTAGGATTGATATTAACAAGATAAATGTTCCCCTTTAAATATCGAACCTCTCTGTATCTTCCCATAATCAGTCCGATCCCGGAACTATCCATAAAAGATGTATTCTCATAATTGAAGATTACATTTCTTATTCTTTTTGAAACAAAAAGATAATCTGTCTGTTGTCTAAGCGTCAGTGCTACATGATGATCCAATTCCTCCGGCAAATTAACAATCAACGTTTCACCGGTAAGTTCATACAATTCGTTTTCTTTCATTTCTTTTACCCTTCACTTTCTTTAAAATCAAAAAGAAACAGCCTGTTACGTATAACAAACTGTTTCTTCTTTAGTATTTTATAAAAATTATCTGTAGTTAATTTTAACTGTGGTTAAATATTACTCCGTCATAAGTTCATTTATATCTTCAATATGACTACTTTCAGGATAATTCTCCTTAAGTCTTGTAAATGTTGCTTTGGCATTCTCCTCATCATGGTTGTTGTGATATGCCATTCCGAGGTAATAGTAAGCTTCCTCACCTTCGTGAATCTCTATTGCAACATTACAAAGAGTAATTGCCTTATTGTAATCAGAGGCTTCCAATGCCTTAGCAGCTTCTGCAACCAAAGCATCATACGTTGAATTAGGAACATAATTTCTTATAACTCCAAAGGACTTTTCCTGTTCCTTTTCAGCAGCCTTCTCATCCTCTACGACCTTATTATTGGCTTCTATTTGTTGGTTAAGATCTGTAATCTGTGACTTAAGATCCTCTATCTCAACATTTTTGGAAGACATCTGTTCACTGTAATCCAACTTGATTTCTCTACTCTTCTGATTAACAGAATCAAGCTTTGTAGGAAGTATAAGCAACCAGAACACAAGCATTCCAACGATTATTCCGACCGTCACATACACAAGATTAAACTTATTATGATTAACCTCTTTGAATGAACCTATTGATTCATCCGGATCATCAAGCTCATCTATACCTTGTTCTACAAATGTTTGCAAATCCGATTTGAACTGATCTTCATCAACATACGAAGACTCTATATCAATTCGTTTGCTGCTTTCCTTCATATCCATAATCTCTCTTGGTGCAACACCCATATCAGAGAGATACTTGACTGCCAAAGTATTGTTCTTATCTATTCTAAGCACTCGTTTAAGTGCTTTCTTTGCCTTATCATTGTTGCCGTTATCCATATACAGTAACGCCAACAACAAATATCCTTTGACAAAATGAGGATAACTCGAAAGTAATCTTCTAAGTTGTATAAACGCAAGATCTTTTGTACCCTGCTTGGCATGAGTTAATGCCTGATTAAATTGTTTTGCAAGCTGATTAGCCTGCTCAATCTTCATCGGATCGGATTGTATTTCTTTGAGATACTTATTGGCAACATTGCCTTCCGGAAGATAACTGCTACTTATTACCCATTGGGTAAGACCCAATACAGTTTCTCCCATCTCATAATATACCAATCCCAAAAGATTCCTTGCATTGATATTCTGTTTATTATATTTGAGCGCTAAATTAAGCGCATCAATAGCACCGGTAAGATCCCTGACACACGCTCTATCAAGTCCTATATTATAGTAATAGTTAGATGTATTAAACGCCTTTGCCAACAGCTTATAGCTCATATGACATTGACTGCAGTGTCCGTTCTCTAATACGGGTGCTCCACAATTCAAACACACCATATTATTCACCGCCTTAATTGTCATTCCTTTCCATAACCTGTTGTAACATTTCTTCTAATACATCCGTAATATCCTTAACATCATTATTATATATAGCATCCTCTGCCTCTGAAACTTCGAGGCTCGGCTTAAACTTTCTAACTTCTTCTTCGAAATTAATCATGATTCATACTCCTATATTGAGCAGATCACCGACCAAATATAAAGAGCCTACACAAAACAAAACTTTATTCTCAACATGGGCTTTTCCATATTCATAGCCCGCTTTTATATCATCAAAGGTGGTAATCTTACTACCCGAAAACTGTCTAAATGCATCTTCAACTGTATCTAATTCCGCCGAACGATCATTACTGTATCGTACAATTATTATCTCATCAAATGAGATACGGCCCAAACTTTTTATCATATTCCTGTAATCTTTATCCTTAGACACAGCAAACAGCAAAATCTTATTGCTGTCGGAAAACAATACTTCAAGTGTGTTACAAAAAGCTTCTATAGCTTCCACATTGTGTGCACCATCTACATATATGTGCTCATCGATCTGTTCCATTCTTCCATGCCAGATCATATTCATTAACCCGGTTCTTATTGCAGCTTCAGCTACACAACCTTCTTCGGTTATATAATTGTTTTCCTGTAATAGCTCATATGCTCTTATGGCGAGCACCGCATTCTCTATCTGATACAATGCGGTTCTTCTTATCTGTAAGCTATCATACTTATAATAAACACTATTAAAAGAAAAATCAATGCTTTTTTTTGTGAAATCCAATAAATTGCACTGTTTTTTTTCTATTGTGTGTAATTTTGCATTCTCTTTGATACATTTATCCTTAATAATATCTGTTGCAGCATCTTTTCTGTCAAAATATACAACCGGGATTCCGGGCTTAATTATTCCTGCTTTTTCTCCTGCAATTTCCTCAATTGTGTCACCAAGATATTGCATGTGATCAAGACCTACTGATGTGATGATAGAAACTGCCGGCACAACAACATTGGTTGCATCCAAACGGCCTCCCATTCCGGCTTCAAAAACAGCAAAATCAACCTGCTGTTTTTTGAAATATAACGCAGCCATCAAAAAGACAAACTCGAAAAATGAAGGGTGTGCTATACCCTGTTTTTCCGCCTTGTCAACATACGTAATAACCTCTTCGCAAACACTCACAAAATCATCATCAGATATTATCTCATCGCCTATTCTTATACGCTCATTTATTCGCATCAAATGCGGTGAAGTAAATATTCCAACGCGCTTATTATTCTCCTTTAAAATGGACGCCAAAAATAAGCAGGTCGAACCTTTTCCGTTCGTGCCTGCTATATGAATGACAGGGCAACTCCGTTCGGGGTGCCCCATCATTTCCAGTATCGAATTAAGATTATCTGTTCCTAATTTTTTTGCAAAAAGAGGAATCTTTAAAACATATTCTTGTGCTTCTTCGTAGGTCATTTCCAACTACCTTTTTCTTTATCTGTTATCAACTTTTTCAGGATATAAATCATGGTTTGTAAGTCTGTTCCATGCAACCTCTTCCCACTTAGTTCCGGGCTGTCCATAGTTGCAATACGGATCGATTGATATGCCTCCCCTTGGTGTAAACTTGCCCCATACTTCTATATACTTCGGCGACATTAATTTGATTAAATCTTTCATGATTACATTGACACAATCCTCATGAAAATCACCATGATTTCTAAAGCTGAACAAGTATAACTTCAAGGACTTTGATTCTACCATTTTCTCTCCAGGTACATACGAAATATAAATCGTTGCAAAATCCGGTTGTCCTGTTATCGGACAAAGTGATGTAAACTCCGGACAATTAAATTTAACAAAATAATCATTGTCAGGATGTTTGTTGATGAATGTCTCAAGCACCTCCGGTGCATAGTCATCTTTGTATTTTACTTCTTTATTGCCAAGAAGTGTTACTCCATTTGTTTCTTCTTTACTTCTACCTGCCATATCTATATAACCTTTCTTTTTTGATTCGCATTCTGCTCGATTCGCTAAGTGTTCATATTATACCACAACAATACTACTGTCTCAATATTTCTCATGCACCGGTAATTTGTATTGGCTTGCCAAGTGCAAACGAATACAAATATATTTCTTTTACAGGCTTACCGGTTAGTCTTTCCAATGTCTTACTGTAGTAGTTCATCTGCGTCTTATATCTTTGGGCAAGGACCTCTTCCTTTCCCTCATCAACTTTATCCGTCTTATAATCAACTAAAACAAGGCCATCTTCCTCTTCGAAATATGCATCAATAATTCCCTGCACCACTATGACATCATCTGCAGTTGTAACCTCAATCTCATCAACATTGCCAAGAGCAAAATCTGCCGGAACACCAACCACAAACTTACGCTCTTTATAGAGTTCTCCACGTCGGTCTGCCTCTCTCATTCTGGCACCTATAGACGAACTGGCGAACGTCCATAATTTATCCGCAGTTAAAATTGCTTTTAACTCAACAGGAACCCTACCTTCATCATATATTTTCCTGGTCACTTCCAGTGCTTTTTCCTCACTGTCAATATATGAATTGTCGATAATTTCCATGAACTTGTGAAACCACGTACCACGCTCTGCAGGTGTCATAGGAAGCTTGCCTGAAACAAAGACCGGAACAGCAATCTTGTAATCATCAGAAGTGTATTTTTCAAATTCAACAGGTCGTTCTACAGCACTCTCTTTCTTCTCGTAAAGTCTCTGGATTTCCGTAACCGACATCTTACTTTTTTGAGTGGTATATATCTGTTTTGCATACACTTCATTTAACCTCTGTTTAAGTGTATCTTCATTGCCACCTTTGCTGTCAATAAAATCAGCTAATATGTCATTTCTTTCACTATCTCGCTCAACAGAGGTTTCTATATGTGACACAAGCATCGAATCATAATCAAAAGTCTTTACGGCGAATCTTGCAGAACCAATTTCTAACGGATTAACAAGTTCGTAGGATGCGGATACAATATTGTCATTCTTGTCATACCGTTTTCTCACATCGTCCATTGCCTTATTAAAGGTGGTATTGCGAATAAGTGCCTGAACAATCCAATCCATGTAATTTGCTGAATTAAGTATCTTGCCATAATCGAGAAATACCTTGTTTTTTCTAGCAGCCATGCTGTAGTTGTTGATAAGTTTTGGTATGTCTTTAACAACACCTGTCATAATAAGTTTTTCCTTTGCTCTTGTAAGCGCTACATACAAAACCCTTAATTCTTCCGCTATATTATCTTCTCTTATCAAAGAGGCAAATGCACTTCTAGAGAAAGTATTTTTTCCTCGTCTTTTTTTCACATCAATATACTTGGAACTGATATAATAATCCGGATGAAATACTATTGCATTTTTCGAATCAGAAAGATTAAAATTCTTTGCAAGTCCGGCTAAAATAACAACCGGAAACTCCAATCCCTTACTCTTATGAATACTCATAATTCTGACTATATCATCACTTGTTTCTACCGTCGGATCTCCACCCAAAGAAACATCTTTATCAGCAAGCTTTTTCATGAATCGTATAAAGTCAAAAAGCGTGCGATAACTGTTCTTTTCATACTTAACGGTCTGATCCAAAAACAGTTCGAGATTCCTACACCTTACGCTACCTTCCGGCATAGCCAGAACATAGTAATAATATCTGTCGTTATACAGTATTTCCCTGATTATTTCGCTTGCACTTTTAATGCGTTTTTCTTTCTCATAGTAATCAATTTTATCAATAACAGCCTTGCATTTTTTTCTGATTTGAGTCCAATCCACCTCGCATATATTCGGTAGATAATTGTCATCACATACATAATCTCTCACATACGCATACAGAGCTGTTTTTATGTCCTGCTTTTTGCAAACTGCTCTTTTATCAAGCAACACACATGATAATTCATCTACATCAAGCATACCGTAATAACCACGCAAAGCAGCCGTAAAATCAAGGTCATTATAGGGGTTGTCCAACACATTAAGGAAACTCATAATGCCGCGTATTTCCGTGGAATCAAAATAACCGTTTTCATTCTGAACTCTTACAGGTATTCCACGTCTCATAAGCACTTCACAAAATACCGGTTGGTAAGATTTGGGTGATCTGAATAACAACACTATATCTCTATAAGAAACCGGTCTGAGTTCTCCTGTTTTGTCATCAACCACCTTGTAATCATCATCAAAAAGTTTCTTAATTCTATCGGCAACCATGCAGGCTTCAAGTTCTAATGAACTTACATCTATGTACTCATCATTTAGGTGTTCTTCATCCGTCGGTGTATTATCTGCATCAAAATATTCTGCTTCCTTGCTCTCACCTATTAAAAGTTCAACCTCATCACCGAAACTTTCAACATATTCTCTTCCCGGTACAAGTGCTACATCTTCATCGTAATCAATTCCACCAATATCCTTCATCATTATTCTGTAAAAAATGTAGTTGATACAATTAAGCACATTTGCTCTACTTCGGAAGTTTCTCTTTAATAAAATCCTTCTTTCCGGTGCAGACTTTTCGTCAGAATATTTTGTGTATTTATCAAGGAACAAATCAGGTCTTGCCATACGGAAGCCATATATACTCTGCTTAACATCACCAACCATAAACATGTTGTTATTGCCTTCATATATGCCGGATACACATTTTAAAATATCTTCCTGAAGAAAGTTACTATCCTGATACTCATCTATCATAACTTCAGCAAACCTTTTTGATAATTCCTGTCCAATTGTACTCGGAATTACATTTCCTAATTCATCCTTGCCATCAGAAAGAATCGATAACGCAAAATGTTCCACATCCGAAAATCCCAATAATCCTGCCTCAAGCTTGGCATCCATAAAACGACGTGAGAACTCTTCAACCGAATCAATATACGCATTCATCATAGCTTTTTGATTAGACAATTCATCCAACACCTCTTCTATCGGCACAGAGAAATTATCAAGAATCGAGCTTATTTTCTTTTTGTACTTATCCCTTATAGTCTTTACTTGTAAAACTATATCATCATCAAGTTCCGCACCTTTTTTTGCTCTTCCAAGTTTTGCAAAAGATTCCTCATTAAGAGAATGAAACTGCGAGTATGTTCTTGCCGAAATGATATCGTCAACAAGCAAAATATCACTACGAAGAGCATCTTCATAATGGGCAGGACCCATAGGTGCATTACAAAGCTTTATTGCATCAAGAATAGTCTCTTTAATATCTGTCGCCTGGTGTTTGACTTGTCTGTAATACTCCTTGACAAATATAAGATTATCAAACTCTTCTTCCGTAGTAACGGCATAGTTCTCTCTGGCTTTGTCAAGCCACTCAAACGGTTGTGGATAGCTTTGCGAAAGTTCATACATATCAAGTATGTACCCTTCGATATTATTGTCGTTTTTATCCTCCGAAAAAGCGTCTGAAAACTCAACAAAATCAGGATTCTCCTTATAAAAATCCTCCATAACCCGATCTATTACGTCCTGTCTGATTGTCACCAATTCAGTCTCTTCCGCAACCTTAATTTTAGGATCAAGTCCTACAGCATTAAAGTATTCTTTGACAACCTTATAGCAAAAACTATCTATGGTTAAAATATTGGCTTGCGAAACCAAGCTCAACTGTTTGATATAGTGATCATTATCTGGTTGTTCCGATAGTTTTTTCTCTATTGCGGCAGTGATCTTATCTTTCATTTGAGAAGCTGCAGCCTTGGTAAATGTAACCACCAGAAGTTGATCTACATCAATCGGATTGCTTGTATCAAACACCTTCTGTATAATTCTTTCCACCAAAACAGCAGTCTTTCCGGAACCTGCCGCAGCAGATACCAAAAGATTACAATCTCGCGCTTTTATTACACTTTCCTGCTCGTCTGTCCAATTCATAATTCTTCTCCACCATCAATATTATCTTCGTCATGTCCACAAACTTTGCGTTTTGCCTCTTCTTTACTCAACTGTGTTCCGTATCCATATGTATTACCACCGAGTCCTGCTTCAAATCTACATATACTCCTGTAATCACAATAGTTACACGGAGATGATTTCTCTCCTTTTTGAGGATTCATATCAATTTGACCGCAGATAATATTCTTACCGATTTCTATCATTTTATTTCGCGTAAACTTCGATAAAGCTTCAAGTTCTTCAGTCGAAACAACATGTGCGTTCCTTGAATCGAGTTCACCGGATTTCTTAAACAATACCGGATTAACCTCTCCTGTCTTCCCATCCATATGTTCAAGACAATTATCATCGGAATTGGCAAGTCCTGTCATTCTGCTTTGCTTAACCCTGTTTTTCTCAACCTCTTCATCTGTATTACCATCAACAATCTTATCTGCGAGTCGATAATAATACATACCCGTTGGAATTACTGCTTTATCAGGATATTGCTTTTGAAGAAGTTCAAGCATAACATTCATATACACCGCAAGTTGAAGTTGTTTACCATCAATTATCTTCGTGTAATCAATATCTTTTTCACCAGACTTATAATCAATTATTTTGACATAGACCGCATCATTTGTTTCTTTGATATCCACTCTGTCGATTATTCCGCTAAGTTCCATTTTGATGCCATCCATAACAGCCATCGATATATAGGAAATATTATCTTCCGGCGAAAATCTTTTTTCAAAAACCGCAGGCTCCATATCGCCACGTTCCAAATGTCTGCACAGATTATTCACACTTCTTAACGCAATACGTTTAATAACATCTAACTGATGTGACATTCTGCTGCTTTGTGTGAAAATATTTACATCAATTTCTGCTGCACATTCGTCTGTTATTGCCGCTACTTTATCTTTTAATTCCTCTTCCTGCAAAGGAAGCGTTATTTCTTTGTCTCTGACTTTTGTAAAGAACTTCTCCATAACCCCATGAAGAATTGTTCCGATATGATTAACCTCAATCCTGTACTCTTCTCTCTTTTCTATACCAAGACCATATCTTAAAAAGAATGAGAATCTGCAGGAAGAATAGCTTTCAAGTCTTGAAACACTATGCACCATACTCGTTCCGTAGAGCCTTTTGGCAATAGCATCATTTAACTGTCCCGGCTGATTCATATAACAATAACCCCTGATTATATCCGCAAGTTTGTCCGGGCATTGTTCCATCAGTACATGGTATTCCGAAGAATCCTCATACTCTCCACCGGCAAGCTTCGATGCAAATAAAACCAACATATCATCAAGAGTCATTGCACCTGTTTCTTTTATATAAGCCGACGAATTAACACGCACCGCATTGGGCATCATCTTTTCAAGCTGTTTTACAAAATAAGATTTGCTTATATTGCCACCCATATCATCTGCATTATGACAGGAAATGATAAGCTTATCGGAAGCCTTTGTCATTTGCAAATACAGATAATACTGCTTAATAAAAATCTGCTCTTTGTTTCCGGGTGAAAGGGTTATATTATGTTCAAGAAGTGCCTCTCTGTCTCTTTCAGAAAACATCACATCTTCTTTGCTTTTTCCGGGAAGGATTCCCTCATTGGCACATGCCATAAACACAACCTTAACATTGTTAAGACGAGTTCTTTCCATGTCTCCTATCACAACCTGATCAAGCGTAGTCGGGATAATTCCAAGTTTCATATCAGACATTCCCGTAATTATAATATCTTTAAAGTCGCTTCTTGAAACAACTTCATCTCCGAGAATATCCATTGTTTTGTCAAGTACCTGAATAAACCTCTCATAAGCTCCGTCATATGCTTTTGCCTGTCTTAAATCTCCATTACCCTCAAATCGACACGCCGCTTCGTGAAGCTTTTTGCCTAGTTCATTGACACTGATAAAATCATACAAAGACCTGATATAGTCACTAACCGTACCTTTAGCATTTGAAAACACCTGCTTTATATCGGTAAAATATTTCATAACCTCTTTTCTTGTATCATTTATCTTATCAAGGTTATCATCTTTCTTGCGAAAAGCCTTATTCCATGCCGAATAACCTCTGATTCCATATTTCAATACATAATTATCAAGCACATAAATATCGTCCATAGAAACGGGTAAGAAACTGGTCTTTAAGAAAGAAAAAATGCTATCGTACGAGAAATCCTTATCAAAAACATCGATAATCAAACTGACCGTCTCCACAACCGGATTATGCAAAAGCAGCTCATTAATATCGGGGAAATATGGAATATTCAACTGTTTCATATATCTCTTCCAAAGGAACAGATTATTCTCCAAATCGCCGGTAATTACGGCTATATCACGATATCTGTAACCCTCTTTCATGACCAGATGTTTTATCATATGAGCGATACAGTCAATCTCTTCTTTGATATTATCTGCCTCGACAAATGTCACATTGCCATCATATGAACCTTCATAAGACTTAACGGGATATCTGAAAATATTCTTCTCTACATATAAAAGTTCTTCACTGTTTATCAATCTGTAGTTGTCTGAAAAAGTAAGTTTGGGAAGAATTGTTATCTGCTCATCCGAAGCAATTAAAACCAATTTATCCATGCTTTCCTTACAAAGCGTAAATAATCCGTACTTACTGTATGCATTATCCTCTGCAACCTTACAATCCATTGAGAACGAAAAATACAAATTATCGCAAACTCTCATTAATTTTCTGATGACGTCATATTGGATAGGCGTAAACCCTGTAAAGCCATCAAAATAAATGCTGGCACCCTTAAGAAGCTTTGCCTCCTCAACATTTTGGGCAAGCAATGACATCAACTGTTCTGCCACCATATAAGTATTCCCCATTGCCTCTTCAAAAGCTTTGCGGATAATAATTATGTCGTTTAACTTGTTGTAAAGGCTTGTATGTGGTGAAATACTTTTAACAACATTCTCTAACACTTCCTCGGTCACATTGTATTGAATAAGCTCCGAAAGAAGCGATTTTACTTCATCAACAAAACCGCTTTTACCAACCATGCTGCTGTAATACGTCAATTCATTTTCCTTATCCTTAAGGACTTTCATAATAAGCATACTCTTGCCGTAATCATCAAGCACGTCCTTTGTATATACATTCTCCTTATCGAAAATATAATAAGCAAGTCTTGAAAAACTTAATATGGATATATCCATAGTTCCGCCAAGCGGATTATATTTAATCATATCCTGTTCGGCGCCCATATTAGCCTGTTCAGGCAACAACAAAATAACAGGATGATCTCCTTGTGTCTCCTGTATCATTTGCTCATATATATACTTTGTCTTACCCGTGCCGGGTTCACCAAAAATAAATTGTATCGCCATAAAATAATGCCTCCGAATATATACTAAACAACACTCATATTATACCACAATCGGCCTTGCTTTTAGATAATTTTTCTTAATTTGTTCTAATAATATAGCAATGCGCATATCATTAATAATAACTATCATCAGGAGGAGTTTATAATGGGTACACAGACAAGAATTGTAGTAGTGAAAGGCAAAGAAATAATCTACACAGGCATTTTTCTGCTAATGGGAATATTATTGGTTATTGTGCTGGTCAATATGTTCGGCAATAAAAAAGAAACAACAACAGAGACTATTGGCAAATATAAGCCCGGCGTATATTCTTCAACTATCACACTTGGTGAGAATACGTTAAATGTTTCTGTAGCAGTTGACAAGGATACAATAACCGGCGTCACTATTGAGAATCTAAATGAAACTGTAACAACCATGTATCCTCTTCTCAAACCTGCTCTAAACGAAATCAACGACCAAATATCCCTTGTGGATAATGTAGATGAAATAACCTATTCAAAAGAAAATCAATACACTTACATAATACTTAATCAAGCAATCAAAAATGCATTAAAACAAGCCCTCGCCGACCAATAAAAAAAGCCGTGCTTATAGTTTTGTAAAAACTAAAAGCGCGGCACTTTTTTATGCATTCTTCGGAACTATATCGCCTTTTGATTTGTATATCGAATGTGGTGAAACAACTCCTCTTACCATACTTACAGGATATACATTGGAATCATTACATATTACAGAACCCGGATTTAATACGGAATTACATCCTATCTCCACATGATCACCTAACATAGCACCAAACTTCTTAAGTCCTGTATCAATATCAAAATCTTGTCCTTTGACATGAACAAGAGTCTTATCAGCCTTAACATTCGATGTTATTGAACCTGCTCCCATATGTGAGTAAAAACCAAGAACCGAATCCCCGACATAATTGTAATGAGGAACCTGTACATGATTAAAGAGTATAACATTCTTAAGCTCTGTTGAATTACCTACAACACAATCATTTCCCACAAGAGCATTGCCTCGAATAAAAGCACCCGGTCTCACCTCTGTTCTCTCACCGATTATACAAGGGCCTGCAATGTAATTATTAGGATAGATCTTAGCAGAACG
The DNA here is from genome assembly GCA_024698145.1 of Lachnospiraceae bacterium. Taxonomy (GTDB): domain Bacteria; phylum Bacillota; class Clostridia; order Lachnospirales; family Lachnospiraceae; genus CAG-590. The sequence continues at coordinate 29,016 of JAILRO010000058.1, read as the reverse complement.
TGCAATCCATACATTCTCTCCTCGTTCCTCATATATATCCTTTGGAAGCTCTTTAATAAGCTCTAAAATAAAATCACCAATGTGCGGAAGCACCTCCCATGGATATGTGTATTGCTCCAATAACGGTTTTGCAAGTGTCTCATCAACACTATATAATTCCTTAATTGTTACCTGCTCTTTCATTTTGTCCCTCCTGTCAGATATTATTCATTTTCTTTCTTTTTTGATTTCTTCGTACTTTTAGAAGTTGTTTTCTTCGAAGGCTTGTAAAACTGTGCCGCATAATCAAAGTACGTTCTTAACTGATATTGGTTGTTAAGACCTCTCACCGCATCTGTTCTTTTTTGTATGTAATCCTCAAGTTTTTTCATATATTCTGCCTCTGTTATACTTCCCTCGGCAACATATGATAATCCTTTTTCCCAGCTTGCAGTAAGTTCAGGATTAAGAAGCGATTTGATTGAAAATGCTACAACATCGTGTATCATTTCTCCCATCAAAGTCGGTGTTATTATCTGTGTTTTCTTATTAAGATCAAGATACTTGTTACCAACCAATTTCTTAATAATTTCCGCTCTGGTTGCAGATGTTCCTATTCCGCTTCCCTTAATCTGTGCACGTAATTCTTCATCTTCTATAAGCTGACCTGCGTTTTCCATTGCAAGAATAAGAGTACCTGAACTGTATCTTTTCGGCGGTGATGTTTCACCTTCTTTAACTTCAAATTTATCCAAAGTTAAATTCATACCTTTCTTTAACTGCATCGCAGCCTCAACCATTTCCTTTGAATACTTCTCTTCATCATCTTTCTGTTTACCAAAAGAATATGATGTTACCGGAAGATATCCCGGATCTGAAAGCACCTTAAAGTTTGCAAATAATCTTTCATCCTTGCAATTTAATGTAAGCGCTAATTTATTATATACGGCCGCAGGATAAAAAATACTAAGGAAACGTCTTACTATGATTTCATACACTTTTTTCGATGTGTCATGAAGGCTTCCGTAAGCATTAAGTCCCTGTCCCGTCGGTATAATCGCGTAATGGTCAGTTATTTGCTTATCATTAACATATCTTGTTTTTGCTATTCCTTTATAACTTCCGCTGTCAAGTATTCCTTGCGCATAATCTTTGACTGCCGGTATATTCCTAAGTCCCGATATATTCTTATATATCTCCTTACTTACCGCAGTCGACAGAACTCTCGCATCAGTTCTTGGATATGTAACCATTTTCTTCTCATATAATTCCTGAACTATTTGAAGTGTCTGATCCGGACTTATTTTAAATAATCTCGAACAGTCATTCTGCAATTCGGCAAGATTATAAAGTAGTGGTGGATTCTTATTCTCCTTCTTCTTCTCAACTTTTTCAATAAGAAGTTTGCACGGATTATCTTCACTTGATCCTTCCAGCAACATATCAATTAATGCCTTTGCATCTTCCTCTTTGTTGAATCCATTCTCCTTGTAAAGAAGCGGTGAATTAAAATATCTACTTCCCTCAACAGACTTCCACTCTGCCTCAAACGTTCCATCAGCAAGGCTTACATTGGCAACAACTCTGTAAAAAGAAGATTTCACAAATTGTCTTATCTCACGCTCACGTCTGACAATCATACCAAGAACGCATGTCATAACACGTCCAACCGAAATAACACATTTATCCTTACCAAGATAATTCTTAACTGCATAACTGTATTTTAATGAAAGAAGTCTCGAAAAATTGATTCCCATAAGATAATCTTCTTTTGCACGAAGATATGCTGACGCGCAAAGATTATCATACTCTGAAAGATCTTTTGCCTCCTTGATACCTCGAAGTATCTCCTCTTCCGTCTGTGAATCAATCCAGACACGTTTCTTCTGTTTTGTATCAGGAACTTCCGCCATACGATCTACAAGGCGGTATATATACTCTCCCTCACGTCCCGAGTCGGTACATACATATATACATCCCACATCTTCTCTGTTGAGAAGACCTTTAACAATATTAAACTGCTTTGCTACGCCGTCCAAAACCTCGTATTTGTATTCAGCCGGCATAAATGGCAACGTATCCAAGCTCCATTTCTTCAAAGCCGGATCATACACTTCAGGATAACTCATTGTAACAAGATGACCAACGCACCATGTCACAACTGAATCATTCGATTCAATATATCCATCCTTGCTTCCGCCGCTGATCTTAAGTGCCTTTGCAAACTCTCTTGCGACACTTGGTTTCTCGGCTATATATAAATTCTTCAAAATATTACCAACTTTCTTTTATATTCATATGCACCGACATCATTTTACCCTCAAATCGAATTTTTGTAAACTATTACTATTCACACGTACTTTTTCATGTGTTATCATGACACCAAACATATATTAATCGCTGTTTAATGCACTTTTATTCCTGAACAAACGCGTATGGATTATCAGATACATGAATATCCTGTATCCAGGTGAAAGACACCAAGAGTTTATAAGTATGCCGGCTACGTTTTCTTATAATACGCGACCGGCTATGGATACGACATCCTGTCTCAACATGCCTTGCCTGACATCCGTGTCAGGCATTCGCTTAATTAATCACGGCATACTAACAAACTCTAGGCGTCTTTCAGATGTCACAGGATATTACATGCACAGATAATCCCACGCTGTTCCTTTCATGTAGGAAAGTGCATCAAATCAGCTGATGCGAGCCGAAGGCGAGTCGCGCACCACCCACTGGGTTGTACATGCGAAACTTGGAAAAAGTATATTATGCGTCTCGTGTGATTGCAGTTTTCATAAGCAGGTGCTCATAAGACGCCGGCACTTAACGAACACGGAGTGTGAGTTTAGTACCGTTGCGTTCTTATACGCAGCGAAAGCGGCCTGCGATGGAACTGTAATCATAAGAGACGCCTTAAAACAATTAGAAGTTTCACTCGTAAAACTTAACTAAACAGCAACAAATAAATGAGGTGACATCATGGCATATGAAGATTATATGAAAGCCCAGAAAATGGGTCTTAAAGCATACAAAAGCGCAACATCAAAAGGACAGTATCCATACCTTCCGGTTTTGGACGATATTCTGTCGCACTCCGAGATTGAATGTGAGGTAAGACTTGGCGTATCAAACATCCCTTTGTATCAGGTTGTCGGAACAAGTACTGCCGGCAGAACCCAGGCATTTGCCAATAATTTCATGCCTTTACTTGACTACGGTTCAGAGTTTTCTGCAAAATGGTCTCACCTGGTAGATGCTCAGATTGAGGAAGGAATTCACGACGCTGTCAAAGTATATGAATATATGAACCGCTACTATGTTGTTGAGGGAAACAAGCGTGTAAGTGTTTTAAAATACTTTGATTCCCCATCAATTCTTGCGGACGTAACACGTAAGGTACCTAAAAAAACTGATGACGAAGAAGTTTTGTTTTACTACGAATTCATGGACTTTTACGACCTTACAAAAATAAACTATCTTGCATTTTCAAAACTTGGTAGTTATCCAAAATTAATAGAAGCTGTAGGTAAGAAACCGGGCGAAAAATGGTCAGATGATGATCTTCTCGATTTCTCTTCATTCCATACAGCATTTTACAATGCATACAAAGAAAAAGGTGGTCGCAAGCTTTCAAATATAACCTGCGACGATATTATGCTGTACTACCTTTCTTTATATCCATATTCGGAAGCAATGAACATGACCAGCGTTGATATTAAGAAAAATCTTGATAAAATCTGGCCTGAAATCGTTCTTCTCCAGGATGACGACTCTGTTGAACTTTTGATGGATCCAAACGAGGAAACACATGCAGTCAAAACAGTTCTTAACAAAATCAAAACCTTAAAGAAAAGAAAGGTTGCATTTGTCTATGACAAAGAGCCCTCTACTTCCGATTGGGTATATGGTCATGAATTAGGAAGATTGCACCTTGAGGAAAACTTGGGTGAAATCATCGAAACAAAAACGTACATCACTAACGGTGTAGATGATAATGCAGAAAATATTCTTGAAGCAGTATGTAAAGACGGTAATGAGATAGTATTTGCTACAACACCTAAGCTCATCAAAGCTTGTGTTAAGGTTGCAGCGAATCATCCGGATGTTAAGATCCTCAATTGTTCCCTCAACTCCTCTCACGCAACTGTAAGAACTTATTACACAAGAATGTACGAAGCAAAGTTCTTAACAGGTATAATTGCCGGAGCATTATGTACCAATGACAAAATCGGTTATGTAGATGACTATCCGATATTTGGTGAAGCAGCCAACATCAATGCATTCGCACTCGGTGCAAAAATGGTTAATCCACGTGCGACTGTTTACCTTGCATGGTCAACCATGAAGGATTTTGATGTAAACGGTTTCTTCAAGGAAAGAGGTATCAGTTATATTTCTTCTCAAGACTCATTAACTCCGGAAAATGGGCAGAGACGATTTGGATTATACGCAGAGAAAAATGATGAAAAGAAGAACATAGCAGTACCGATCTATCACTGGGGTGCTTTATACGAAGAGCTCATCAACAGCATATTCAAAGGCTCGTGGAAAGACGACGAGTCAGACAAAGCAATCAATTACTGGTGGGGACTTTCTGCCGGTGTTATTGATATCATTTATTCAAATAATCTGCCGGTTGGCGTTAGCAAATTAGTTGAACTCATGAAAAAATCAATATCATCAGGAATATATCATCCTTTTTCCGGACCGCTCACTGATCAAAACGGATTATTAAAATGCGATGAGTACAGTGTACTTCGTCCTGAAGAGATAATGACTATGGATTGGCTTAACGAGAATGTTATCGGTTCAATACCTAATATCGATGACCTTATCGATTCAGCAAAAGAAGTTGTATCACTTCGTGGTCTTGATGCAGCAACTCCTGACAAAGGAGGTGCTTCCTTGCTATGAGAATACTTGCACTTTCCGATGAAGAATCAAAATACTTGTGGGATTATTTTGAGAAAAGTAAAATTGCGGACATAGACCTTATCATTTCCTGCGGGGATCTTAAAGCAGAATACCTTTCCTTCCTTGCGACCTTTGCCAAAGTACCTATACTATATGTACACGGCAATCACGATGGCGGATACGAAGAGAAACCACCCGAGGGTTGCATATGTATTGACGACGATATATATGTGTATAAAGGTGTGCGTATTGTCGGACTTGGTGGTTCTATGCGCTACAACAATTCAAGCAAGTTCCAGTACACGGAGAGCGAAATGAAAACACGTGCGAGCAAACTGTGGCTAAAAATCAAGCTTCATCGTGGCTTCGACATACTTGTAACTCACGCTCCCGCTGCCGGAATAAATGATGGCGATGACCTTCCACACAAAGGATTTAAGGTCTTTACATCGATGCTTGACAAATACAAGCCCAAGTACTTCATTCACGGACATGTGCATCTTAATTATAGCTGGAATCATCAGCGCGAATACAAATACAACGAGCATACAACAATAATCAATGCTTTTGAGAAGCATGTATTTGATTACGATATACATGAGTAGCAACATTAAAAAAGAGTTCTCTTATTAACAAGAGAACTCTTTTCTTCTTTGACCATTTCATTATCCATATAACAACACGCCATTATTCAACGATTCTACCTTGCGCCAGCGTGTTTTTCTAATTTTAATTCTATCTATTTTAACATAATAAGATATGCCAAATATCCGGCATATCCAAGCAACATCAAACTTCCTCCAAGACGTCCAAGTTTCTTGTTCTTGAATACACATACCCACAGAAGTACTCCTGCCGCTATTGCTACTATCATATCCACAACGAAATTAGATGCAAATGGAACAGGTGTAATAAGTGCGGTTGTACCTACAACAAACAATATGTTGAACATATTACTTCCAACAATATTACCGATTGCAATATCAGCCTTGCCCTTCTTTGCAGCCGTTACAGATGTAACAAGCTCCGGCAATGAAGTTCCCAATGCCACAATAGTAAGTCCGATGAATCTCTCACTAAGATGAGCTGCAATTGCAATCTTTGTAGCCGCTCCAACTGCAACATCACTACCTTTAACAATAAGCACAACACCGATTATAACAAGAATTATAAGAAGCCATATCGGCTTTTTCTTCTCATCAGGTGCTTCCTCTTTATTGTTCTTTGCCATTATAAAGAGATATACGAGATACACGATAAACGCTACCCATAAAGCAACACCCTCTATAAAACTTATATTGCCACCTGTATAACCAAATACTAGCAATAATACAGAAACAAAGAGCATATATGGAATCTCGTATTTTACGGTAGATTGTCCGACTGCTATAGCAACGATTACCGATGTAAGACCAAGTATAACAAGTATATTTATAATATTACTTCCGACAACATTACCGATTGTTATGTCAGCATTGCCATGAAGCGCTGCAGTAATACTTACCGCCGCCTCAGGTGCAGATGTTCCCATCGCAACAATCGTAAGTCCGATAACAAGCTGTGGAATACCGAACTTCTCGGCTATTCCCGCTGCACCGTCCACGAACCAATCAGCGCCTTTAACAAGCATTACAAAACCGAGTATCAACAACAAAAACTGAATCACTAATTCCATATAGCATTTTCCTCCAAATCACTTATAATATATCTTATGCCTTCTTAAAAGGCTCATTTAACATATCGCAACCTTCAAGTACAAATCGCCCATCACGTATTATGTCTACCTCTGTACCATCCGCATGAAGACTTGTTATCGCCTTCAATTCATCGTAAGGTATTGTTATATCCGTATGGCAGTTAAAATAAGCATTATCCTCATCGGTATCTCGCAAGAGCGAACACTCATTATCTTTTGCCACAATCTCCTTGCCATCAGGATTATACAATCTTATCTCTTCACTTCTCGAATAGCAAGTATCTCCAACTGCAAAATGCGGTCCCATTTTCTCTGCAATCAGTATTGGCAACTTATATACAATATCAAACTCATTTGCAAGAACATAAGCCGTTGTATTGGTTCCTATCGCAAACTCGCCAATCGGCAATGTCTCTCTGTTAAACATAACATTTTCTTTGATGTACGCTCTGTTTTCTTCTTCTGTCTCAAAATTATCACACGTATATTCGGCTATTTTTCCATCCTTAAATGTTATCTTTAAGTTCTTATACTTCAACTCATTAAGGTAAACCTCTGATACATTAAGGACACCATAAGTTCCCGTAAGTTTTGGTGATGTGAATACCTCACCCACAGGGATATTGACATCGGCTGTGCAATTCTCGAAGTTTGTCTCTTTTGAAGGATTTGCCAAGTCATGCATCATAACCGTCATATCCGTACAATTATCTCCGCAGCCAACCACCTTTACCGATACCGCCTTATCAAGCTCATCTATGATAATCTGTTGCACTTTCTTGTAAGCCTCATTATCAAGAGTATTTATCTTGACAATAGCATCAAATATCTCTTTGAAGTTGTCTCCGATTTCCGGCAACGGATACGCGATTATCGTGAAACTGTACTCACTTTGAGGAATATAAATGTTAATAAGCTTCGACAATTCAGAAGTCATATATACCGATAGTTTCTGCTGCTTTTCACTAAGCCTCATATTCTCATCATTATTGACCGGTTCAAAAGGCTTCTCTCCAAACATTTCTATTACAGCAGGTCCGGCATACTCCTTCGCGAGTTGTTTTCTGCTCTCATATGCATTTCTTGTTGCATCTATCTTACGTTCTACAAACGCTTTATCAATAAATAATGCATCATCCATGCGATGATCATAATCATATTGTTTATTGACAGATGTTGAACAGTAGCCGGATCTTATAGTCAGCTTTCTGTTAACTCTCTCAATAGCCGCACGGTAAATAACAGGTTTTAATCCCATTTTTTCAAATTGATTTACAGCCGCTTTTACAATTCTTTCCTGTCCGACAGAATATCTTATGTTAACCGATTTCTTTTTTGTAAGATCAATTCCCGCTACCTTAAACCCTTCTTCATAACCATGTGTGTAGGTATATGCCATACTCTCTATGGCTTCATCACTCATGTCACCAAGAAATCTTGCAAGTTCTATCTCATTATCACTTATATACTCTCCGTAACGATACAAATATCTTATATCAGAAAGATCACTCTCCATTACAATATCCGTTGCAAAGGAAAGCTTTGGATCTAATATCTCGCTCACTCTGTAATCAACAAAGTCTGTCACATAGTCATTTACAAAATAATAAAGAGTTTCTTTAAGTTCATTAACCGTAGGCATTTCGTCCTCAAACATGCAAAGCACCTGAACAAATAATTCACCGTAGAGAATTAATTCCTTAAGTCTCTTTTCAGTTGCATATACAATACCGCTTCTTATCTCTGTATATAAAAAACAAAGCAGCGGGCCATACTCAACACCCAAAATTTTTGTTGCATATACCGGATTAGCATAGCTTGTCTTATAATTATCAGGCTTTACGTCCTCGTATAATTGATTGTTCCATTTTGCAAGCTCATCTACATCTGCAGACTCAAAATTGCTTTCATCATACTCATACCACTTTGAAAGCATTATATAAAAGTTCGCCACTTTATGAAAATAATCAGCATATTCTGAGGTATCATTTTCATTATCAATGTATTCTTTTATACGCTCAACAACAAGCTCGTAGCGCTCCGCCACTTCTTCATTGGAATCCTTAAATAATTCGCTGTAATTCATATTTCCTAACCTTTCAATCCAATAATAAAGAATACGACCAGAATCACAATCATAACCACATTGGCCGCACCGGATATTCTTTTCATAAATATTCCACCATCAGGAGATTTCCATGCACTTCTGCAAAAAACCAATCCTGTTATGGCAAATAAAAGCGCGGCAATTCCCAAAAGTCCTACCGCCTTCGGTCCTCTGCCACCCTTAACATACGAAATAATAAATGCCGTAAACTGACAAATAAAAGAAACTCCTGCAAGCACGCACGAAATAACGGCATCAACACATATACTCTTTACACTATATACATTCTTACCTACCATTTTCCTCGCTCCTTCTATTTATCAGCAACAATATATAATATACCAAAAATCCCAACAAGCCGCCGGTTGTATTGAGAATAATATCATCAACATCAAACACACCGACCATCATTATTCGCTGACATATTTCTACCATAAGACTGAATAATAACGTATATAATCCGGCCTCGTACCATCTCACCCTCTTATTCAGCACCCATCTTATCAACGCTCCAAAAGGCATAAATGCTACCACATTGCCAAGAAGATTAATGCTGGCATAATAGAATCCTATCTGATTCCAATACACAACAAATCGTTGTATTTCTCGAAACGGTACAAGATTATATGTGTCTTTTCCCGAATGCCTTCCAAATCCATCGGAAAGAAACAGAAAATACACCAGAAAAATCATGTATATAACAAATAGTATTCTGCTTATAATTCTGATTATAGTTCGTTTTTTCATTCAAGCCCACCTATAAATCATTGCGCCTCATTTTCTGCAGGAACAGAATCATTTTCTGTCGTTTCTTCTGTACTTTCCCGTTCAATCTTATAAGGCTTTGACGTTGACAATACAATGTGATCATCACCAACCTGAGATACTGTGATCTCTTTTGCATCATCAAGACTTCCAACCGGAATCATTAACGTCTGGTAATTGTAGTATTTGGTATCTACTTCTTTGCCATCAACATTGACGATTGAAAACTCGTTAAAGCCTTTTCCCTTAATTGAAATGTATTTAATTCCATCCTCATAACCTTCGACAACAATATCTCTAAGTCCCATTGTCATATTGGTTTTCGGGAACGGATTAACACCATCAAACGCATAATCCTCACCGTATAATGTATCATATTCAAGCATCTCTAATTTATTCAGATAATCCTCATGGTCTGCACTATCCATATATTCATTATGGAAATGCTGCATAAGTCCACCATCGAGATTCAATCTGTTAAATATATAAGTACTTGCCTGATAAGCAGTAATGTCCTTGTGTTCAACCTTAAGACCTATATTATCCCAAAGAATCCATTCTGTCTGATAAAGATTGATTGTTCTAAGATCGGTGTCTTTAAGGGTCAAACTTGGCAAATGATCGCCATACATAAATACAACTGTAGGCTCATCAAAATCTTCAAGTTCCTTAATCAAGTCTCTTACCATATCATCTGTTTCACGACACATATTGATGTAGTATTCCCATGCTGCTTCCTTCTCGGTATCGCCTTCATACTCGCCTGTAAAATAACATGTGTTATGATACAACGTCTCTGTATGCTTCTTAGGATATCTTCCGTGTGCCTGTACCGAAATAGTAGTGATATAGTCTCTACCCTCTGTCTGTTTCATACGCTCAATCATAAGATTGTCGAGTATGTTATCCTTAGTCCATCCTCTCGGAGTCTTCTGTAAGAAATACATATGCTCCATAGCCGTAAATACATCAAAACCAAGGTTAGAGTAATCAATATATCTCTCATAAAAAGTTGCATCGTTATTATGGAATCCCGCAGTGGCATAACCGTATCTCTTAAGATCATATGCCATGCTGTCACAAGACTGACGCTTCATAATCGTCTTAAACGGATATTCTCCGGCTCCGAAGAACTGTGTACTCATACCGGTCTGAACCTCAAACTCCGTATTGGCCGTTCCCGCTCCAACAGCAGGTACAGTGAAAAGTCCTGAAGAATACTGACTCTTCAACTTTGAAAATGTCGGCATTACACGTTCTTTAACCCGCAAATCCTTCATATACTTGACATCAAATATCGACTCAAGCTGAATAACAATTATATTAGGATTCTTAACTGTAGCTTTGTCGTTAGTATAGTATTTTACCTTACTTTCCTGCTCGGTTGTTGTTTCCGTTGTTGTTTCCGTTGTTGTTTCTTTATCCTTGGAATCCGTTGCTTCCGTTGTTACTTCAGTAGTTACTGCTTCCTCGCTTGTCAAGAACTGAACCTCATCCTTATTGTAATGAAGTTTTGAGGTTATCTCCTCCACGGTATCCTGACTGTAATTCTTAGGCTTGCTGATACCTACATCAATAATACTGTTAGAGAAACAATACGCAAATCCGTAATCATTATAAGCGTATGCAAGATTACCAAAGTTGTCAGATACCGTCTGAGTTTTAACTGCAACTTTCGTAAGTGTGTAAATCAAAATCGCACACATACACACATACGCTGCAGCGCGGAAAGGTCTTCTCTTGCTCTTGGATTTCGGCAATCTGATATAAAGATAAACAAGCAACAAAACAACCAATATAGCCCCAATAAGACTAAAAACAAGTTGCCATTTGGTCATATACTTATCAAGCATTGTCATAACGTTACGCATCATAAGAATGTCAATAGCCGAGAACGGTGTTGTTCTAAAGCATAACACTATCCAGTTCGCAAAAGCAGAAATAACCCACATTGCACACACGAATACCGTTGCAAAAACCTTTCTCTTCGCAAACAATACCAAAGACAACGTAACAAATATAATAATTGCATTATAGATGAATACCAACGGTGATTTACCTATAAACGCAAACGCCTTAATAAGCGAATGTCTGCTAAGTGTCTCAAGCAAAATGTTTAGTATAAATGCAAGGAAAAGATACATTATAAACGGGTGTATTTTGTATTTCTTACCCTCAACAACCTCTTCTTCTTGCTGATTTTCTACACTCTTTACTTCTTCTTTCACTTCTTCATGAATGTTTTTTTCTTTTGTTCTCTTCTTAAAAAAATTCATATCATCACTCTTTCTTAACTTTCCTAATGAATCTTCCTATTTCAACCCAGGCCTCTTTTGACTCGGGAATTCTTGTCAATCCCATTTGAAAAACATGAAACATTCCCGGATAAACATGTTCCTTTACAGTAACTCCTGCTTCTCTTGCTTTCTCCGCAACCGTTAATGTATCACTAAGCAACATCTCATATTCACCGACCTGCAAAAGCATAGGTGGAAATCCTGTATAATCACCATTTATCGGTGAAATATATGGATCTGCAGGATCACTATCCTTATAATAACCCTCTTTGTAAACCAATGTATGGGTTGAGCCACCAAACATCGGATCTATATCAAAGTTCTCCTGATATGACTCTCCGCTTTTTGTAAGGTCTGTCCATGCCGACATAGTCACTATTCCTGCTGGCATGCTTATTCCTTTGTCTCGAAGATATAAACAAAGTGCAAGAGTAAGTCCGCCACCTGCCGAATCTCCCACAACAAAGACTCTACCTTGCGGATACTCATTATCAAGTATCCACTTATAAGCTTCTACCGCGTCCTGTAAGGCAGCGGGATACGGATTCTTTGGTGCCACTCTGTAATCAACAGACAAAACATCAAAACCTTTGCTTATCTCATTATAAAGTGCTGCCATATCTCTGTAGGTGTTATGCATCTTTCCGTAATATCCTCCACCATGAAGCTGAAGAATAATACCTTTTTTATTTTGTTGATCTTTATTATGAATCAACTCCATCGTGAAGTTGGTCATTTCAATATCTGTTTTCTCTAAATGTTCGGGGCAAACCCATATTTTCTCTCTTTCAGAAAGTCGTGCACGCAATTCACCATTCTGTGCCTTGTTACCAAGAACAGGAAAATGATTAGCAACCTTGACCATCTTTCTTGCAGTCCTGCCACGAATACTGATTCTTTGCTCATTTTCTTCTGATGTTATTTCCTGCTTTTTTCCAAGTTCAGATATCAATCCATGAACTTTGCCAATCTCCAATGTAAGTCCCTACTTTCTGCAAAATCTACTCATACATGAAACCGTCTTTTCAATTCTCTGGTAAACTCACGGTCACCAAATATAATTGTTCCCAACAGATAAACATCCGTAACAGCTACACACGTAACCGGAAGCACAACGTTGGTTATTCTCTTTGTAAGGAACAAGAACAAAATCGCAACGCTGCACAATCCAATAAAGAGAAGCAGCAATGTATAACTGTACCAATGCTGTCTGTTAAGCATCATAAGGAAGAATACAAGAGCATCTCCCAAAAGTATAACACCCGGTATTGCATATTTGATTGACCAACCTATCATTCCAGTAAAATAATCAATAGCAAACAGTAACGCGACCGTCAAGAATAACTGAAGTCCAATCTTTGTCGCAAATCCGGAATCATGTCTAATCCAATATACAAGCGAAAGATAAGTATATACCATAGCAACCCCGCTTATACCTGACCACCAAAAACCAGGTGTGACTGCTTTGTTAACAATTATAAGTGTTGCTTCAGTTACGATAAAAAGAAACAGAATAAGTCTCATAACAAATCCCAGTGTCTTTTCTCGTTTTCGAACATCAGGATAATCAGAGCCTCCACGAATTACAGATACTCCAATCCTCTTCTCGTCCTCAGTCATTTCATCCAAAACACTATGACATAACGGACACACATCTATGTCATCATTTATCTTGATATTGCAATTTCTACATACATTCATATCAAATCTCCATCATATAAAACAACCTGTTTCCATTTGACTAATCATAGTAAGCTCCGTTTGTCTCTATTCCAACATTTACACCATCTTTTGAAAGCGTTTGGAAAAATCTCTTCTGCACGGCAGTGCTAACAAGATTCGAAGTACATGTAAATGTCAACACCCCGTTATAGGATGCTATGCCGACCTTCATATTCTGTCCTTTTGACATTGAAAGCATTGCATAAAAATGTTCAATATACTGACGGTACGGTTCAGCTATCTCTATATTGCCAATGTTGGTTATTGTTGCTGATGTTCCCTTTGCCGAAGCATCATATATCTGTTTGATAAAAAAGTTCTTAACAACAAGTGGTACTGCACGAAGAATCATGTTCTGCTCGTTTGAAACATTGTAGGACATTATGTTGTTAAGATTCTCAGGTGTAATCTGTTCCTTCAAACTGTCAGCAACTATCTTAATGACTTCTTCTAATGTGTAATTATCCTTTGTAGGTCTAAACAACGCTGATACCATAGCAAAGAAATTCTTCATCGTATGTGAATCATAATACGGTCTTAAATTAACAGGAACACATACCGAAATCGGAACTTTTGATGGTTGTCCTTTAAGCACTTCCTTGTACACACTATATACAAACACGCCAACCAGATATTGATTGATTGTTACGCCATATTCTTTGGCCACCTTCTTAAGCTCATCAACAGGCATATAACCATGTATTACACCTATTTCACCCTTTGGTATCTTCTCACCCTTTAACTCAAGTGCTCGTTCAGAATTATATACCTTGGCATGTCCCTTCTTAAAGTTCTTAACATAGCTGTCTTCCTGATCGAGGAATATTCCAGACGATATCTTATCCTTAACAACATTGAGCAAATCAGGATATTTCAATCTCAAATACTGATATACAAGTTCTCGTAAGAATACGATTCCGCCGTAACCATCCGTTAACGCGTGAAATACCTCAAGGTTAATTCTGCATTTGTAATATGTCACACGAAACATATAATGATTATTCTTACTCTTGTTGATATAAGCTCCCGGATATGAATATTCTTCTCTTACAATCGGCGCCGGTCTTCTGTTTTCCTCAAAATAATACCAGAAGAAGCCCATTTTAAGTCTCATTCTAAAAACCATAAACTGCGGAAGTATAATATCAAGTGCTTCCTGAAGCAGTATTCTGTCAACCTCCTCGGTAAGCGTAACAGAAATACGATAAACATTAGACATATCTTCCGTTGCAATAACCGGGAAAAGAAGTGCTGTGTTGTCAAGCTTATCCCATGCCAACTGATCATTTCTCAAGCGTTTCTTTATCGACTGTTTCTCTGGCTTATTAACTTTGGTTAAATTCTCTTTTTCTGTATCCATATTAACTTCTGTTGTTTTATCTTTACCCATATACAATCTCCCGATACAACAACCAAAACCATTTATTACTGTCTGTTAATCTTAGCTCTCTTTCTAAGTGTAGGATCAAGAATCTTCTTACGTATTCTGATATTCTCAGGTGTAATCTCAAGAAGCTCATCAGTATCAATGAATTCAAGAGCCTGCTCAAGACTTAATACTCTTGGTGGAGTAAGCTTTAATGCCTCATCAGAACCTGAAGCTCGTGTATTGGTAAGGTGTTTTGCCTTACATACATTAAGCTCAATATCCTCTGCCTTACCGGTCTGACCGATTACCATTCCGGCATATACCTGTTCACCCGGGCCGATGAAAAGTGTTCCACGGTCCTGTGCATTGAACAAACCGTAAGTAATTGATGTACCAGTCTCGAATGCGATAAGAGATCCCTGATTACGATACATCATATCACCCTTATAAGGGCCATATCCGTCAAATATTGTATTAATAATACCTGTACCCTTTGTAGAGGTCATAAACTCGCCTCTAAAGCCTATAAGACCACGTGCAGGAATCTTAAACTCAAGTCTTACTGTTCCGTCATGAGCCGGATTCATTGCCTGAAGTTCACCCTTACGCTCATTTAACGTACTAATGATTGTTCCCGAGAACTCTTCCGGAACATCAATATAAGCAATCTCCATAGGCTCGAGTTTCTTGCCGTTTTCATCTTCTTTGTAGATTACCTCGGCCTTACTTACTGCAAACTCATAACCTTCTCTTCTCATATTCTCGATAAGCACTGACAAATGAAGCTCGCCACGTCCTGATACCTTGTATGCATCTGTTCCTTCTGTCTCCTCTACGCGTAAAGATACGTCTGTATTAAGCTCTCGGAATAATCTGTCTCTTAAATGTCTTGAAGTTACAAACTTACCTTCCTTACCTGCAAGAGGGGAATCATTTACCATAAAGTTCATGGAAATTGTAGGCTCTGAAATCTTCTGGAAAGGAATCGGATTAGGATTATCAACCGAGCAGAGTGTATCTCCGATATGAATATCAGCAATTCCTGATATAGCAACTATCGAACCTACGCCGGCCTCGTTAACCTCAACCTTATCAAGTCCTTCGAACTCATAAAGCTTACCAATCTTAACCTTCTTGCATTTGCTCTCATCATGGGCATTAACAAGTAATACCTCCTGATTAAGTTTCAATGTTCCGTTATCAACCTTACCAACACCGATTCTTCCTACATACTCGTTGTAGTCGATTGTAGAAATAAGAATCTGTGTATCAGCATCAGGATCACCTGTAGGTGCCGGTATATAGTCTACGATTGTCTCAAAAAGAGGTGCCATATCTACAGCCTCGTCGTCAAGGTTTTTCTTGGCAACTCCATCTTTAGCTGAAGCATATACGAAAGGACAATCAAGCTGCTCATCAGTTGCCTCAAGATCAAGTAAAAGTTCAAGAACCTCTTCCTCTACCTCTTCAACTCTAGCCTCAGGTCTGTCAATCTTGTTAACACAAACAATTACGTGTAAATTAAGCTCAAGTGCTTTCTTAAGAACAAACTTCGTCTGTGGCATTGCACCCTCAAATGCATCAACAACAAGAACAACACCGTTAACCATTTTAAGTACACGCTCTACCTCTCCACCGAAATCTGCATGTCCCGGAGTATCGATAATATTAATCTTTGTACCCTTATAATGAACTGCTGTATTCTTAGAAAGAATAGTAATTCCTCTTTCTCTCTCTATATCATTAGAGTCCATAACTCTTTCCGCAACTTCCTGATTCTCACGAAAAACTCCACTCTGTTTCAAAAGCTCATCAACCAAGGTAGTCTTACCATGATCTACGTGGGCTATAATTGCTATGTTACGAACATCTTCTCTTGAAATCTGCATTTTGTTTCCTTCCTTTCACCGGAAAAAGTACGTTTTACATCCGGCTTATTCATCTCTTTTTTCGTTATCACGCACAGAATCAAGTTTATCATAAAGAAATCGAGCTTTCAAGAAAATGAAAAGCGAAAAAATGCTGATATTCACTGACATTTTTTCGCTTTTCTAGTGAAATTGCACATTGCATGCAATTATATATTATTTCTTGTCATCTGAAGACTTCTTTGCCTGCGTTGTTCTCTTCGTAGTCGTAGTTTTCTTGGCTGTCGTTGACTTCTTGGCGGGTGTTGTCTTCTTCGTTGTTGTTGTCTTCTTTGCAGGTGTTGCCTTCTTCGTTGTTGTTGTCTTCTTGGCAGGTGTTGCTTTCTTAGTTGTTGTTGTCTTCTTTGCTACCGGTTTTTTCTCAATAATCTTAACCTCCGGATGCTCAGGATCAACATAATCATACTTAAATACAACAACTGAAAGTGGTGGAAGATGTAATGAAATAGAGTACTTTCTACCATCCCATGGTTCCTCAACTGCCTTAATAGGCTTGTCATTTATACGATTAAGTCCTGCGAACTCCTCTGCATCTGAATTAAGGATTTCCGTATATTCACCCGGACAAGGAACACCTACTATGAAGCCATCTCTGTCCATCGGTGTAAAGTTACATACATAAAGTAACTGGTTTCTTGCAGTTGAGCCTCTTCTTATAAACGAAATTATACTACTCTGCGGGTCATCACAGTTAATCCACTCAAATCCCATCTGATACTGGTCATTGTAGTAGAGTGCATCATAGTCGTGATATAACTTATTAAGAGCCTTCACGTAATTCTGCATACCCTTGTGGTACTTGGCATCCTGCCCCTCTAACTCAAACCAGTCAAGGCTTCGCATTTCACTCCACTCACGTGGTTGAGCAAACTCCTGACCCATGAAAAGAAGCTTCTTTCCGGGATGACCATACATGAAACCATATGCTGTACGAAGGTTAGCAAACTTGTCATCATGAAGTCCCGGCATCTTATTAATCATTGAGCACTTCAAATGAACTACCTCATCATGTGATATAACGAGTATGAAGTTCTCTGAGTATGCGTACATAAGACTAAATGTTAACCTGTTGTGGTTAAACTGTCTAAAGTATGGATCCAATTTCATGTACTCAAGGAAGTCATTCATCCAGCCCATATTCCATTTAAAGAGGAATCCAAGTCCATCCATAGATGTTGGTGCTGTAACACCTGCCCATGAAGTTGACTCCTCAGCAATAACGAATACACCCGGCTCCTGCTCCTCAATCGTCTTATTAAGCTTCATGAGAAGATTGATTGCATCGTAATTCTCATTACCACCATCTTCGTTAGGTAGCCAGTTGCCGTCCTGCTTACCATAGTCAAGGTATAACATCGAAGCAACCGCATCTACTCTTAACGCATCAATATGATATTCCTTTGCCCAGAATAACGCATTGGCAACGAGGAAGTTAGATACTTCATTTCTTCCAAAATCAAATATATATGTTCCCCAGTCGGGGTGCTCGCCACGTCTTGAATCCGGATGCTCATAAAGAGGCATTCCGTCAAACTTACCAAGTCCATGAGCATCTCTTGGAAAATGAGCCGGTACCCAGTCAAGTATTACACTTATGCCATTCTTATGCATATAATCAACAAAATACATGAAGTCCTCAGGATCTCCGTATCTTCTTGTCGGTGCATAATAATTGGTTACCTGATATCCCCACGAACCATCAAAAGGATACTCTGCAATACCCATGAGCTCAATGTGAGTGTAACCCATGTCCTTAACATACTCTGCAACCATCGGTGCAAGTTCTCTGTATGTGTAGAATCCGTTATCATCATCTTCAACACGTTTCTTCCATGAGCCAAGATGCATCTCATAGATTGCCATAGGGTTTCTCATTGCATCATTTCTTGATATATTCTTACGCTTGTCCATCCAAGCCTTATCACCCCAACGATACTTAGTGATATCCTTGACAACATTAGCATTATCCGGACGGAACTGTGAACAGTTGCCATATGGATCAGCCTTATATATTTCCTCACCAAATCTTGTAAGAATATTGAACTTATATACTGCATCCTCTCCGACATCAGGAATGAATAACTCGTATATTCCGGAACTTCCCATCATATTCATCGGATGAAGTGCACCATCCCACATATTAAAGCTTCCTACAACTGAAACTCTTCTTGCATGTGGTGCCCATACTGCAAAATATGTTCCTGATACACCGTCTATCTTCATAGGGTGTGCACCAAGCTTCTTGTATATCTCCCAATGATTACCTTCCGAGAAGAGATATACATCCATATCACCAATCTGACTATCGAAGCTATAAGGATCTGCACTCACAACTGTCGAACCATCCTGATACGTTGTTGCGATACGATACTTGTTACCATTAAACTTCTTCTTTGGAAGAAACAATGCATAGAAACCTCTGTCATCAATACGTTCCATATCGTACTCACTCTTGCCTGACGGTGCAATAACCTTACAGCTTGCAGAATGAGGCTTATACGCTGTAATCATCTGACCCTCTCCGTAGTCATGATTACCTAGTATCTGCTTTGGTGCATTTATCTTACCTTCCATAAGTTCATCAAATAGTATCCAGTTCATCCATTGCTGAATCTTAACGTTCATATATTCCCTCCCACTGCATGATTTTCAATATTTTAACATGTGTAATATGATACCACTTTTTGCCATAACTGTAAAGAAAATAAAAGCTCCGGACAATCGTTAAACACTGTCCGGAGCAGTGTGATAATTATTTTGTTTTTAAACAGCAATAAAGTTATCTCAATTTATTTATTAATTTTAGAATCAGGTGTATAAATGATTCCACAAATAAAAACTCCCGAAAACCGTCAAGTTTTTCAGGAGTTTTGTGCTTGTCTTTTATGCAGTCTTTATTCCAACTATCGCATTCAAGAATTCATTTTTCAAAGCAACTATATCGTCCCCAAACGCCATTCTCGCAATCATATCAAGGCAGGCTTCAACAACATTGTCATAATCATGATAATCGTTCTTTGAACTTTTTTCTTTTTCATATACAGCCCATTTAGAATCAATCTTTTCTATACATACCGCAGAATCTTTGGGGCCATTAGTACTATATTCATCTTTCCCGTATCTGCCTGTAAAAAGATTATTAAGAGCATCAATACATTTTAATTCCTTTTGTTCTTCCATGAATGCTCCTCCTTCAATTTTCCTTCATAAAGTTCTTTAGCAATGCTTTGAGAGTGCTTGTACTGAACAGCACCACCTTCACTTTGAAACATAGGATATACTATTCCTTTTTTTACCACGCATCTGACTTTAACACCATTTGAAACAACTCTGTACTCATGATATTCCAGCGTCTCTGGTTTATAAGGAAGTGCAAGTTTATCATAAGGTGTACCTATATCAGTTGTTAGTCTTCCTCTCACATTACCATATCTAATTAACATAGTTCCAATAGGCAAAATTATTTCATCCCAATAGCCATCAACACCAATATATGACTTATCAAAGCCATCGCTATCAACCATGTCATTTTCTTCTATCCAATATGGAACCGGATTACCATTCTTGTCATAATAACCATTGGAAGAATCAATAAATTTAGGCGCAATATCCCCAAGTTCCTCTCCAAGATAATTATATCTCATAGTCAAACTTTCCTTTCATTTAATTGTATAATAAATGTTATCTGAAATATGCACCTATAAAAATAATAACCCTTACAATATAAAGAGTCAACAATATATTATAGCTATGACAGTTCACACATCATAAAAATCATGTATATAAAACTCCCGAAAACCGTCAAGTTTTCGGGAGTTTTGTTCACTTATTATTACTTATTAATCTTTGCTTTTTTACCTTTTGAATACGGACCCATTCCTATTCCCTGTTTATTATTGTAAGAACATGCTTTCACAATAATGTTTTTGCCTACTGCATTTCCTGAAACGCTCGCATTAAATGTATACTTTGTCTTATTACCACTCACTCTGTAAGACGCTCCGCCAACATTAAATACAGTTCCAACAGAACCTTTAACTTTTTTCTTTAAAGTAACTGTTACTTTTATTGAAGTATAATAACTCCAATGTCCCGGTGTCCAATCACCTGCAAGCGACCAATAACCTCTTGAAGAGCGAATTTATCAGAGGAAATATTTATCTCCGTAACCACGTTATCCGCCTTAACTTCTTTGACTCCTACATTAGGAATCAATGTTACAAGCATTACAAGCGTAAGAATAATTGATAATACTCTACATCCTATACTTTTCTTCAGCACATCATACTCCTTTTCACAACAACTCCCGAAGACATATGCCTTCGGGAATCATCTATTATCATTTTGCAACTTTTAGCTTATTATTCTACAACGTACCATTTCCGCTGTCATTTAATTTTTACTCTCTTAACCTTACCCCAATCACCATATGCCATGAAATAACTATTTATCTTTTTCTGAACACGACATCTAAGTTTAAGTGTCTTTTTAACGGATGACCTCTTCTCACCACCCTTAATAAGCCTTAAATTAGCGGTTGTTTTAGATGTGTAATTAGGACAACTTGTTCCGATGAGATTATATTCATAATATGTTGCACCTTTTACCTTCTTAACTGTTATCTTTCCACTTGCAGCATAGTAGGTATAATAGGTTCTATACTCATTAATTTTACCGGAATTATGAATCAATGTTCCTTTATTCTTTGTTACTTTAATTTTCTTAACGCTCTTGATTACCGGCTTTGTGGCAGGTGCTGTACCAATTGTAAACTCCGGACTCATTGCACTCTCACTATCTGTAGCAGCATCATAATTAGTAAGTTTAATGTTGTAATTAGTATTGGCTTTCAAACCGTTGATAGTAAAGAGTTTATCAACACTATCTTTTTCAGAAGAATAAGTTTTATACAACTGATATCCATTTCCTGAATTAAGATAAATTCTTACCGAATCTGCATTTGAGTACGAATCTGTACTATAAAAATGCACAGAAGCACTATTAGACGAACCTGTACCCGATATACTCTTAACGGTTCCCGGCGTATTAGTAACATTATAGTTTGCAACAGCCTGACCTCTTTCATCTACAAACTTTACAGCTGTCTTGCCAAACTTACCGGTAAACTCAAGTCCTGTTATGGCTGAACCTAAACTTGTTGATTCTCTTTTGAAATATGTTTTATCATAGTCCAAAGAAACTATATGACCGTCGCAATCTTCAGGTAATAATCCTACAATGTTATTAACAAGCGACTTGTTTGCGTTTGCTTCAACTACAGATATGTTCTTTGGATCCGCATAATCTCCGGATTTTAATATAACATCTGTAATTGGTTTATAAGGTCTTAACAAGAAACTCTTAAATCCTTTTTCTGTATTTTTCTTACTAATATTATCAAAGATTATATAATATGTTCCCGGATCATAAAATGTAACTTTCGCTGTTCCATCAGCAACCGGACTATCTGATGTATTAGTCGGAACAAAAACATTTTTATCCAGTGTAGTAAATTTAAAACGTCCACTTGAACCTGCATCTAATTTAATATCACTCGAATCGTAAAAGTTACGTTCTGTTAAAGCATTTTTACCATCTGCAGTCTGGAATGTAAAATAATCATTTTCGTCTGCTTTAAATACAATTGTTGACGCCTGCGTAATAGTAAGCTTATACCACATATCATTACTTCTATTGACACCTGCAGGTATTGTAACAGGTTGTTCAGTAGTAACTGCAGAAAGATCATATGCATCTTCCTTAGTACTATACTTAGTAGGTGCTTTGTAGTCAATTGTTAATGTAAAACCTCCGCTGGAATATCCCGTCACTCTAAATTTTACATTGTCATTGGCTTCAACAGCGTTTGTGCTATCAAACTGTGAAGGACCGGTAAATGCACTAAAAAGATTTCCACTATTAAGCTTATACGTTACATTTCCATCCTTTGGATAAGTAACAGTATAATACTTATTATCTGTACCTGGTGTGCCCGAAACACTATACGTACCATAATCAGGAACACTTAATACATACGGACTTCCTATTGTACCCGATCCACTTGTAGGTGATATTGTCTCCGCTTTCGCACTAAGCGGGAATGCTATGAACATCACTGCAAAAAGCATAACTTTGAAAATATTCTTTGTTTTCATAAAATCCCTCCATTGTATTTATTTAATATATGTAATTATATATTGAACCATTAATAATGGTAATATATCTTATTTAACCGGTCCGCCACAATACTCACAAGTACCTGCCGGTGTCGGTATCGTTGTTGCTCCACAAAGCGGACATACAACCGGTGTCTTTGGTGCGGCTGCCGCCTCTCTGTCATGCCTTGCATCTTGTCTTGCTACAGTAAGAATATTCTTAATCTCATTTCCCATTTTCTCATACTGAATAAACTCGCGGTTCTGACGCTCATTCGGCTTCTGATTAATAGGAAGCGGATTGTCTTCATTGATTTGTACACTTGAAGGATTAAGCTGGAAGCTTATCGTGTCAAAATACGGATTGTTAACATGGATTGTTATATGGAAATCATATTCAAATATAAACTTTGGAGGATTGTAGCTTACTCTATTACCATCTTTATCCTCACGTTTTTCCTCTGATTTGTCCTCATCAATCTTGAACTCAACTCCGGTTACATCCGAATAACTGATTACATCCGGATTAGCCTCCTCAAGATTCCTTGCACGTGTTACCATGAACTTCTTAGCATCTTCATCAAGTAATAATTTTGTATTCTCACCAAGTGTTCTTGTTGTGTGGAATGCCTTAACCGCATCCTTATTAGCCTCACGATACTCAAGCTGCTCCTTAATCTCAGCAACAGTGCTGCTTCTTCTATCAGAAAAGAATGGTGACAACTTAGCAGCACACGACTTACACATGTTGCCGTCCTCCAACTTTCTGTTTCCGAGAAGTCCGATTTCGCCGCCACAAATAGAGCACTCTTTCTTCTCAAATACTTTTCCAAACAAACCCATTTCTCATCCTCCTCCATTTTATTCATGCTATTTCGGGTAAAATAATAGATTTATTATATTAGAATTTTCCTATTCGCACAACAAAACACAGTATTTTTTTATACAGTATTTTTCACAAAGCACTTTGTTAAAATTACACAGTTTACATAATATATTTGTTTTATTTTCCCATTTACCAATTCTGCTTAAATATCTGCATTCTTATCAATAACAACAAAACCCTCAGATTTCTCGATCCGAGGGTTTTACTTCAATCATTATAATTATATTGTCTCAATCACTGTTTAATCGGGAATGTAAGCACCACCTTGAACAAATCGCCATCAATCATGATGTCAAATGTTCCTCCTTGAAGTTCTGTTAAACTTCTTGCTATTGAAAGTCCAAGGCCGTTACCTTCCGTATTTCTCGACTCATCGCCGCGAACAAATCTCTCCATTAACTCATCAGGTGACATATCAAGTTCCGTTCTTGATGTATTCTTAAATGTTATAACAACATTTGAATCTACATCCAATGACAAATACACTCTTGAGTTTTCAAGCGCATACTTACAAATATTGTTCATCAGGTTATCAAACACTCTAAGCATTCTTCTTCCATCAGCCATAATCTTTGCACCGTCGGAACCTGAATTAATCTTAGTTACAAGTGTAAGTCCTGCTGCATTAAGTTTCTCCTCGTATTCACCAGCTATTTGTGTTATAAACATTGACGCCTCACAAGGTGCAAGTTCAACCTCAATATTACCGGTACTTGCCTTTGATGCCTCAACAAGATCTTCTATTAATCTTTTTAATCTTTCAGACTGGCGAAGGAGAACTTCTGTGTATTCTTTAATCTTTTTGTTATCTGTTTCTTCTTTGCCAATCAAGTCTGTGTAGTTGATAATAGAAGTAAGCGGTGTCTTAATATCATGTGAAACATTGGTAATAAGTTCTGTCTTCATACGCTCACTTTTCATTTTCTCTTCAACAGCAATAACCATTCCATCAGAAATACGATTAAGGTTTTCTCCGTGCTCCTTAAAATCCATGTGCAACTTGCTCGTATCAACTTTGTGTTCAAAATCTCCAGCCGCAAGTGCCCTTCCACCTGCCTGTAATCCTCGAAGTCCAAGGACAAATCTGCACATAACAACAAAGAATACAATACGGCTTAAGAACCAACAGATAATGTAATTATCTATTTCACCATCGGTAATTCCAACCACCATAAGTTCTAGAAACGATAGAACACAGAACACCGCAACTGATTTCCATATGAGCGGAAACCTGTTAATAATCTCTTTAATGGATTGGAATATTCCTACCACGAGAGAGAAAAACCACTTAATTACTCCAAATATATACTTTACAACAATTATCTTTGCTAGCTTAAAGCACCATCTGCACACCATGAATGTAAGAGTATTAGTAAAAAGATTGCCTTGTTTGATTCTCGCAGCCGCACTCATGCAAAGCGCATTGAATACAAAAACCGCATAAATTATAGAAATTACAATCATAAATATTGTTATTTCTTCTTCCATCGCTTCGGCTGCAATAAACATCATTACACAACCCACAAAGAAAGCTGCCGCAAACATTACATCAAAAGGAACTTTGTTGAAATACCCCGGATGTAATTCCTCTGTTTTCGGTCTTCTTGCCGATACACATAACATCATAACAAAGAATACTATTGAAAGAATCACAGACGAAACACATAAAGGAATTGTACTACTTTGGTATTTATACAAAAGCTCGTAAGTTTTTTTCCTTATGGCAACATCCCTCATGTCCGGCATTCCATCATCGCCGTCAAAATAAGACTTTACCGTAATATACTTTCCATTAGAATCGTCTTTTGTTTTTGACATTTGCTCAATATGCCATTTCGTATTTCCTTTTTCGTCAGCCTTTAAGTAATAAGTGTATTTTACTTTATTCCCATCAAAGTTTACCGACTCTCTTAAAGTTTTACCCTTTTCATCAACGATACTGTACAAATAATTATCAGCAACAGACATCGCCCAATCGTATTCTTCATAATCATACCCATCATAATCTTCTTCGAATTCACCCGATTCTTTCATAGAATCAAGTTCATTGCCCAAAATCATATGGGCGGCATTGTATGAAATCGAATCCACCTCATCATTTATTACTTCTTCCGGTGTTTTTTCATACAGGCCTGCAGCATAGTTACCGACTGCCACACCCGCCGTCAATAATGCCATCAACATCATGACACACGTCATAGTGTAAATGATAATCTTACCCGGTATAGTCCTCATTATATTATTCATTTTTTCCTTCCCTTCATAATATATCCCTGGCCAAACACGACTTGTAAATATCTCGGTTCGGCAGCATCATACTCTATTTTTTCCCTTAAATGTCTGATATGAACCGCAACCGTATTGGTCTCATTACCGATTGGTTTTTCACGCCATACATGTTCATAGATTTCGGATGGTGAATACACTCGATCCGGATTTCTCATAAACAACTTGAGTATCTCATATTCCTTGGGTGTAAGTGAAATCTCATCGCCGTCAAGTGTTACCTTTTTGCTGGAATCATTTAATTCTATTCCACCGAAAACCACTGTATCCGACTTAATTTCTCCTCCACCTAATTGTAAATACCTTCTAAGTTGTGACTTGACCCTTGCAGCAACCTCCACCGGATTAAACGGCTTGGTTATGTAGTCATCTGCACCAACATTTAGTCCCAATATCTTATCTGTGTCCTCACTCTTTGCAGTAAGAAGTATGACCGGAACATTGCTCTTCTCTCTTATCTTGCTCATCGCCTCAATGCCATCCATAACAGGCATCATTATATCCATCAGGATTAGATGTATGTCTTCACGGGCAACAACATCAAGTGCTTCCTTTCCATTGTAAGCTTCAAACATCTTATAATCCGGATTGGTAAGATAAATCTTTAAAGCATTCACAATATCCCTTTCATCATCACATATTAAAATATTGTACATGTTCATATCCTCCACTGTTTATAGCACCATCGAATATCTTCATAATATTCGATTATCAGTTTTTGCGCAAAAACCTTTTCAAAAAGCATTTTCTCTTTTTGAATTGTCTTTATTATAGCATCTTTATCTTTAAGAAAAAATAAGGGAAGTGTTTAAGATTTGTTTAAGAAATGAAAATGCAGACAGCCGGATAAGCCATCTGCATTTTCACAAATTAACCAAGGTTAGTTTTCTACTTCACACAACCGATTATTTCATTAATATCCTCGATGCCCTTCTCATCCATAAACTTCTTCATGCCTTCAATAATTTCAAGCGTTACAAACGGATTATGGAAGTTTGCTGTTCCAACAGAAACAACAGTTGCTCCTGCCATCATGAACTCTATTGCATCTTCATAATTCATTACACCACCCATACCGACAATAGGAAGTTTAACCGCGTTAGCAACCTGATAAACCATACGAACTGCAACCGGCTTAATTGCAGGACCGGAAAGTCCGCCAGTCTTATTGGCTATAGCAAATTGTCTACGGTTAACATCTATCTTCATACCTGTAAGTGTATTGATAAGCGATAACGCATCTGCACCGCCTGCCTCAGCCGCCTTAGCCATTGCAGTAATGTCTGTAACATTAGGACTTAATTTCATAATAATAGGCTGTTTTGCCTTTGCCTTAACTGCTTTTGTAATACTCTCTAACGCTTTAGGATCCTGTCCGAAAGCAATTCCGCCTTCTTTTACATTAGGACATGAAACGTTAATCTCCAATAAATCAACTTTCTCATCGGCAAGTCTCTCGACAACCTCCACATAGTCAGCCTCGCTCTTACCGCATACATTTACAATAATGTTTGTATCGTATTCCTGCAAGAAAGGAATATCTCTCTTACAAAATACATCTATTCCGGGATTCTGCAAGCCAACTGCATTCATCATTCCACCATAGGTTTCAGCTATTCTCGGTGTAGGATTACCCGCCCATGGAATATTTGCAACTCCTTTGGTTGTAACTGCTCCAAGTTTATTAAGATCTACAAAATCTCCATACTCCGCACCAGAGCCAAAAGTTCCCGATGCAACTGTAACAGGATTTTTGAACTTGACACCGCAAAGGTCAACTTCAAGACCTGACATGTCCATTTTCGTTGTTCTAATTCTATCTGACATTACAACTCCACCTCCCCTGCATCAAATACCGGGCCATCCTTACATATTCTCTTGTTCTTCACGTGACTGTGATCATCAACTTCAGTTGAATTGCAAACACATGCAAGACAAGCACCGATTCCACATGCCATCTTCTCTTCAAGCGAAAGCTGCGCTTCCATGTGATGAGCAAAAGCAAATTCTTTAACCGCTTTAAGCATCGGCGTAGGTCCACAAGCATAAATGATATCGCCTCGAATACCATATCCTTCCAAAGCGTCTATAACCGTTCCCTTTACACCTGTCTTGCCATCTTCGCTTGCCATGTATATTTCACCCAAGCCATCGAAATCATCAAGAAGAAACGTCTCATCACGATAACCAAGTACTATATTCTTTTCGCAATTCAATTCTTTTGCAAGTTCAAGCATAGGCGGAATACCTATACCACCACCGATAAGGATTGCAACCTTATCTTTCTTCGAGAAACCGTTACCCAACGGACCCATAATATCAACGTAATCACCGGATTCAAGATGAGAAAACTCCTTAGTTCCTTTGCCGACCACACGATACACAAGACGAATTGTTCCTTTATCCTTATCTATCTCACAAATACTTATAGGTCTTGGAAGAAGATTGCTTCCGTCCTTGCTATACAATGATACAAACTGTCCGGCCTGCGCATTAACTGCTACCGCGCCTGCCTCAAGTACCATATCATAAATACCCGTTGCAATTCTCTCTTGACTTACAATTTTAGCTGTAACTTTTGTAGCTCCCATATTTCAATCCTCCTTATCATATTGCTGTTTAGTTAAGTTTTACGAGCGAAACTTCTAATTGTTTTAAGGCGTCTCTTATGATTGCAGTTCCAACGCAGGCAAGCAGCACAAGGCATGCCCTGTCTCTAAGCTCATGCTTTGCATTCGCTAAGAGAGAGGGGATTTCGCCCGTTTTGAGCGCAACGGTACTAAGTTCGTACTACGTACTCACTAAGTACCGGCGGTCAAAGAGGACCTGCTTATGGATACTGCAACATAATTCGACGCCTGATATACGGTTTGAAGTTTCGCATGTACAACATAGAGGGCGGCACG
>JAILRO010000019.1 GCA_024698145.1 Lachnospiraceae bacterium | reverse complement strand
CTTAACGAACACGGAGTGTGAGTTTAGTACCGTTGCGTTCTTATACGCAGCGAAAGCGGCCTGCGATGGAACTGTAATCATAAGAGACGCTTAAAAACAATTAGAAGTTTCGCTTGTAAAATGTAACTAAACAGCAATTTTATGAAGACATTTGTGTAGTTATGTTTTATAATTGTGTAAATATCGTTTATGGAGAGATTGAATGAAGGTTGTTGTAATAGGCGGCGGTGCTTCCGGAATGATGGCAGCGATATGGGCTGCAAGAAATGGTAATAAAGTTATAATTGTAGAACAGAATGAGAAACTTGGAAAGAAGTTGTTTATTACAGGTAAGGGCAGATGTAATTTCACCAATGCCTGTGATGTTGAAGATTTGTTTGGAAACGTTGTGACTAATTCCAAGTTTATGTATAGTTCGTTTTATTCGTTCTCAAATCAGCAGGTTATGGATTTCTTTGAAGAATTGGGATTGAGATATAAGATTGAACGTGGAAACAGGGTTTTTCCTGCCTCTGACCATTCTTCTGATGTTATCAAGGTGTTAGAGAAAGAACTTAAGAGATTGGACGTGGATATAAGGCTTAAAACGAGAGTTGATAAGCTTATTATAGAAGATGGTGTGGCACACGGAGTTATGATTGGACATGAAAAGTTGACCGCAGATAAAATTATTGTTACAACAGGTGGCGTTTCATATCCACGTACCGGAGCAAATGATTCGGGTTATCGTTTTGCTGAAAGTGCGGGACATAGCATAATTAAGGCACAGCCGTCACTTGTACCATTTGAGATAAAAGAAGATTGGTGCAGGGATCTTATGGGAGTTGCACTCAAAAATGTTGGCTTGTCCATATTTGTTCCGGATAAAAAGAAAAAGAGTACTGATAACACAAAATACAAAAAAGTTTTTGATGATTTTGGTGAGATGCTTTTTACACATTTTGGTGTAAGTGGTCCAATGGTTATCAAGGCAAGTGCGTATATTCACAAATATCTCGGTGATGATATTGTTTTGTCTATAGATTTGAAACCTGCCTTGTCAGAGAAACAATTGGATGAAAGAATACTTCGTGATTTTGAATTGTTTAAGAATAAGCAATTAAGTAACAGTCTTGACAAGCTTTTGCTTAAGTCGCTGATTCCTGTTGTGATTGAATATAGTGGACTTGACGGCAATAAGAAGATATCCGAGATTACAAAGGAAGAAAGAAGAATACTTCTGGAATCTATTAAGAACCTAAAACTGCATGTTACAGGACTTCGTGGATGGGATGAAGCAATCATCACCAAAGGTGGCGTAAATGTCAAAGAAATAGATCCGGGAACTATGGAATCAAAGAAAGTGAAAGGGCTTTACTTTGCAGGCGAGGTGCTTGATGTTGATGCATTAACCGGTGGATTTAATCTTCAGGTTGCCTGGTCAACAGCGTATTTGGCCGGTAACTCGCTTGAATAATTATTATGAATCATTTATAAGGAGAATTATATAAATGACAAGGTTTTTATGCTTGATTGCAGGACTTGCCTGTATAGTTTTATTTATTCCTCCGGTTGTAATGTATAAAATTGTTAATCTTGGTAATGCTACCGGATTGGCTGTAGGAATTATATTGTTGATATACGGTTTGTTTACAAAGGGAATTAATGAGTTCCTTTCAAGTATTTGGGGTATTCCCTTTGGAAAAATAATATTGATTATTATTTCGTTTGTTGCGGGTGTGGCAATTGGTTTTGCGATTATTATTTCGATATTTATATTCAAAGCTTGTACAACCACACCAAAGGGAGATGAGACGCTTGTAATCCTTGGCTGTCAGGTCAAAGGCACGAGGCCAAGTCTTATGCTAACTGAACGTCTTGATGCAGCTAAATCATATCTTGATGAACATGAAAATGCCACATGTGTATTATCCGGTGGCAAAGGTGATGACGAAGGAATTAGCGAAGCGCTTTGCATGTATAATTATTTGGTGGAGCAGGGCGTTTCTTCCGATAGACTTTTTCTTGAGGATAAATCAACCTCAACAAGAGAAAATCTGCAATATTCATTGGATATTATTAAGGAGAATAATCTAAACGAAAATGTTGCAATTGTAACAAACGAGTTTCATGAGTATCGCGCATTTAAGATTGCCGAGAAACTTGATATTAAACCAAGTGCTGTACCGGCGCATACTCATTGGTGGTTGTTCTCAACATATTTTGTCAGAGAGTGGTACGGTGTAATATATGAATGGACGGGGATGACAAAATGAGCGCGTTGTATATAAATCAAAAATATGTTATACTCAAGCATATTTTGGCGTACAAATACGGAGGATATTATTATGGCAAGTATTGCAATTGACGGACCTGCAGGAGCAGGCAAAAGTACCATAGCAAAGTTGGTGGCTAAGAAATTAGATTATATTTATGTTGACACAGGTGCGATGTATCGTGCTATAGCTTATGAACTTGTAAGAACAAATGTTAATATTGAGGATGAGAAGGCTCTTACAGACGCATGTTCAAAAATGAAAATTGAGATAAAATATGAGGACGGCGCTCAGCAGGTTTATATGAATGGAGAAAATGTTACCCCATATCTTAGAACTGAAGAAACCGGTAATATGGCTTCAAAGTCATCTGCAAAAGCACCGGTTAGAGCAGCACTACTTGACATACAACGTAATATGGCAGTAGAGCATAATGTCGTAATGGATGGACGAGACATTGGAACTAATGTATTGCCTAATGCTGAAACAAAAATTTATCTTACAGCCTCAGCAGATGAACGTGCAAATCGTCGTTATAAGGAACTCACAGAGAAGGGTGAGTCGGCGGACTTTGAGAAAATCAAAGCGGATATTATTGAGCGTGATGAACGCGATATGACACGCGATATAGCACCACTTAAGCAGGCAGATGATGCAATACTTGTTGACAGTTCGGACATGACTATTGACGAGGTTGTAGATAAGATAATGTCTCATGCCAAGGCAAACTAATTCATATATATTACACATTATAATTGTAAAATTCACGTCTGATTGAACGTTTTTATGAGGAAAATATAATGGAAGTTATTCTTGCAAAGACAGCCGGTTTTTGCTTTGGCGTCAAACGTGCAGTGGACACCGCGTATGAGCAGGCTGGAAAAGAAAATGTATATACATATGGTCCTATAATTCACAACGAAGAAGTTGTTAAGGATCTGGAATCAAGAGGAATAAATGTTATCAATGATATTGATGAATTGAAGAATACCGAAAAAGGAACAGTTGTAATACGTTCACATGGTGTTGAGAGAAGTATTTATGACATAATTAATGAGAAAAATCTTGAATTGGTTGATGCAACGTGTCCTTTTGTTAAGAAAATTCATAATATTGTCGATAAAGATAGCAGGGAAGGACGACAGATTGTCATAATAGGAAGTAGAAAACACCCTGAAGTGCAGGGAATATGCGGCTGGTGTAATAATGATCCAATAGTTTTGGAAACTGTTGAAGAGGCCGAAAAGTTTTCTCTAGACAATGATTGTGATTTATCTATCGTTGCTCAAACAACATTTAATCACAATAATTTCAATAAGATAGTTGAAATATTTGATAAAAAAGGTTATAATATAACCGTTTATAATACTATTTGCAATGCAACAGCGGAGCGGCAGAAAGAAGCGGCTTCCATTGCGAAGCAGGTGGATGCTATGATCGTAATAGGTGGAAAGAGCAGTTCCAATACTCAGAAACTATACGACATAAGCAAAAAAGAATGCGCAAATACTTACTATATTCAGACACTCGTTGACTTGGATTTGGCTGCTTTTGAATCCGTTGATAGGGTAGGTATTACAGCAGGGGCGTCTACCCCTAATCAAATTATTAAGGAGGTTCATGGTAGCATGGCAGATGATTTTGGAAAGATGTTTGAAGAAAGCCTGGCTGAAGAAAGCAGAATCAGCCCGGGAAAGATTGTGAAAGGAACAGTTATTGACGTTAAGGATGATGAGATTATTCTTAACATCAATTACAAGGCAGACGGAATTATTACAAAGAATGAGTTTTCTAACGATCCTAATGTATCACTTAAGGACAAGGTACATGTAGATGACGTTATCGAGGCTAAGGTTATTAAGACTAACGACGGTGACGGACAGGTTCTTCTTTCTGTTAAGAGAGTTGCTGCAGAGAAGGCAAACGAGCAGTTAGAGGAAGCATTCAACAACGAAGAGATTCTTAAGGGTGTTGTAACTTCTGTTGTTGACGGTGGTTTAGGTGTTACTGTTGGAGAAGCAAGAGTATTTATTCCTGCAAGTCTTGTTTCTGATACATTTGAGAAAGACCTTACAAAGTATAAGGATCAAGAGATTGAGTTTAAGCTTACCGAGTTCAACCCTAGAAAGAGAAGAATTATCGGTAACCGTAAGATATTGGTTGAGGCTGAGAAGAAAGCTGCCAAAGAAGAGTTGTTCGCAAGAATCAATGTTGGCGACACAGTAGAGGGAACAGTTAAGAATGTGACTGATTTTGGTGCGTTCATCGATCTCGGTGGAGCAGACGGACTTCTTCACATTTCAGAGATGTCTTGGGGCAGAGTTGAGAATCCTAAGAAGTTGTTCAAGGTTGGCGATACTGTTAAGACATTAATTAAGGATATTCAGGGCGAGAAGATTGCTCTTTCGCTTAAGTTTGAGGATTCAAATCCTTGGTTAAATGCTGGTGAGAAGTATGCAGTTGGTAACGTTGTAACAGGACGTGTTGCAAGAATGACAGACTTCGGCGCATTTGTTGAGTTGGAGCCTGGTGTTGATGCATTGCTTCATGTATCTCAGATTGCAAGAGAGCATATCGAGAAGCCTTCTAGCGTTCTTTCTGTTGGACAGGAAGTTGAAGTTAAGGTTGTTGATTGCAAGATCGAGGAGAAGAAGATTAGCTTAAGTATCAAAGCTTTACTTCCGGATGAGCCTGCTGCAGAGGAGACTGCAGAAGAGGCACCTGCTGAAGAGACTGCTGCAGAGGAGTAATTATAATTAAAAAACCCCATCTTTTAGGATGGGGTTTTTTATTAAAAAGATACATGTTGGGAGGGGACTAATATGGCATATGATTATGAGAACTTCAAGGCTGATGTCTATAAATTAACAGATATTGATCTTAATTTGTACAAAGAAAGACAGATGAAACGACGCATTGAGTCATTGATTGCAAGAAAGGGACATAAAGATTTTCAGAGTTTTTACCTTGCTATGAAAACAGATCCTGAACTTCTCAAGTCTTTTATCAGTTATTTGACTATTAATGTATCTGAGTTTTATCGTAATCCGGCTCAGTGGCAGTTGTTTGAGAAAGATATGATTCCTTATATGGAGAAGAACTTCGGAAGAAGACTTAATATATGGAGTGCAGCTTGTTCGACCGGTGATGAACCATATACGATTGCTATGATTCTTGCAAAGAAGTTTCCGCTTAGTAGCATCAATATAACTGCGACAGATATTGATGATGATGTACTTGCTTTTGCAAAGGAAGGTTATTATTCCGCTAAAAGTGTTGAGAGACTTCCAAAGGAGTTGCTTACCAAACATTTTACACAAGTTGATAAAGGATATCAGATTAACAATGATATTAAGAAGTGTGTTACTTTCAAGAAGCATAATCTTCTTAAGGACAGATATCCGTCAGGTATGCATATGATAGTATGTCGTAATGTAGTTATATACTTTACAGATGAGGCAAAAGACGAGGTATATAAGAAGTTTCACACAACTCTTTCGAACAAGGGTATTTTGTTCATCGGTAATACAGAACAGATTGTTCATGCTAAAGAGATTGGTTTTTCGGCAATAGATTCATTTTTCTATGAGAAAGTATGATGACAAAAGCGGTGGTATTTACCACCGCTTTTTTGCAGTCGTAATTATTTTATTATCAGTTTGAGTATTGAAGAAACATAGATATTTAGTTTATTGATATCCGCTGATAATATACTATTAACTATGCAGTAAGACATTTTATCCTTGATGTCTTTTTTGAATATTGCGTCAATGTTTTGTTCAGGGCAAACAACAAATCGCGCTTCTTTTTTAACATAACAGTTTTCTTTCGTAGCCTTTACACGATTTTCAGATTCGACGTAAGTGGCAACGCTTTTGTGAAGAGCCATGTCCTCTTTTGGAAGGTAATAGTAGTTTTTGTAGTCAACAAAGTAGTGTTTGAGCGCTTCGTTAAGTATCGGAATTTCCAAATGAGCAGAAGTACCGCAAGCATTTACAAATATTCCCTCTGTTGATGTGTATAAAAGTCTTTTTGGAAGTGCGAATGTATCCTCTAAAACAAAGTCTAACACGAGTTTATTT
This sequence comes from Lachnospiraceae bacterium, assembly GCA_024698145.1. Lineage (GTDB taxonomy): Bacteria > Bacillota > Clostridia > Lachnospirales > Lachnospiraceae > CAG-590. The sequence goes on along the minus strand of JAILRO010000019.1, from coordinate 9,933 downwards.
TTTTCGATTTTTCTTTCGAACAAATCCGGCATTATGTGCGGATTCTTGAAGAAAGCTTTGTAGTTTAATATATCGCAGAACTTCAGCATTCCAAGTAAATCATCATGGTTATGAAGTAATAACAGTTTTTCTTTTTCTTCATCAGGGCGAGCTATATAACGCTGATATATATTGATTAGTTCTTTTCCGGAATAAGTATCATCTCTTGCAATACCAAGATATTCTTCAATTGCTACCTGGCGCATGCTGTCTAAAGAAAATATTTTCTTATAAGAACGTATTTCCTTATATATATCAAGTTGTGTAAGGGTTGTAAATGATTCATCATTTATACCGTGTTTTTTGCATTTTTCCTTAAGATATGGAATGTCGAAGGTGTTGCCGTTGAAATGTATCAAACGATTATGGTTGCTACAAAAATCACAGAAGGAGTTTATGATTTCCTCTTCGCTGTAGCCGTCGTCATTAAACCATTGCGTTAAATTAACGGAATCATTTTCGCAAACTAAAACACCGATTAAGTAAAGTGTGGAATTGTTTGCGGAAAGACCAGTTGTTTCTATGTCGAAAAAGCATAAGTCGTTATCTTTGCCGGCTTGCGTAAGACAACCGGATAATGTATTATAATCGCTGTAATCATATGTATATTTGATGGTTTTCATTGATGTTATCCTCGTACGTTATTTTTGTGCCTATATAATAGCATATTTTTTAAACTTGTGCTATAATATAAAATCAGTGTTGAGTGTGGCTTTTTGCAACATTGTGCACTCTGCCGTCGGAGGATTGTTTATGATTGGATATATAAGAGGTATAGTTACCGGAATATATAAAGATTATGTTATTTTGGAGAATAACGGAATAGGATACAGAGTGTTTACTTCTTCAAAAAGCATTGTTGATATTGATAATGGAGTTGAGGCAACATTTCATACACACCTTTATGTAAGAGAAGATGAAATGACGCTTTATGGATTTGCAACATATGAGGAGATTGAACTTTTCAAGAAGTTAATCAGCATAAGCGGAATTGGTCCCAAAGCTGCGCTTTCGATACTTTCGGAACTTTCTGTTAAGGAGTTTATGATTGCGGTAATGACAGGGGATACCAAGTCTATCACACGTGCTAACGGTGTTGGTCCGAAAGTTGCAAGCAGAATAGTACTTGAACTTAAGGACAAGCTTGATTTTGATGAGGCAATGTCTCTTGAAGGTGCAGGCTCATCGGAGGAAGTTGCTGACAGCAGTGTGCTTGCGGATACAGTGCTTGCTATGGTGGCACTTGGTATTTCGGATTCTGATGCAAGGCGGGCAATCAGCAAGGTTGCCGGTGCGGCAGATATGGATTCAGGAAAGCTTCTTAAGGAAGCACTTAAGAATATATAGATTCAGGTGAAATATGGAAGAAAGAATGATTAGCACACAGATTCTTCCGGAGGACGTCAAGATTGAGAATAGTTTAAGACCGGAAACTCTGGAAGACTATGTGGGACAGAAGAAGACAAAAGATAATCTTAAGATATTTATAGAAGCAGCAAAACAGCGTGGTGAGAATCTTGATCATGTTTTGTTTTACGGACCACCGGGACTTGGTAAAACAACGCTTGCATCTATAATCGCCAATGAGATGGGAAGTAACTTAAAGATTACCTCGGGACCGGCGATTGAGAAACAGGGTGAACTTGCTGCAATACTTAATAATTTGAACGAGAATGATGTGCTATTCATTGATGAAATACACAGGCTTAATCGACAGGTAGAAGAGATTCTTTATCCCGCTATGGAAGATTATGCTATTGATATAGTTATAGGCAAAGGACAGGCTGCAAGAAGCATTAGACTTGATTTGCCAAAGTTTACATTGGTTGGTGCAACCACAAGGGCAGGTATGCTTTCGGCACCACTTCGAGATCGTTTCGGTGTTGTGAATAGACTTGAGTTTTATTCTAATGAAGAACTTGCGGAAATTGTTACGCGTTCTGCATCAATTATTGGTATTGATATCGATGAGCATGGAGCGCTAGAGATTGCGAGACGTTCAAGAGGAACACCAAGACTTGCGAACCGTTTGCTTAAGAGGGTAAGAGATTTCGCCCAGGTTACTGCGGATGGTAATATTACACAAGATATTGCAAAGAACGCACTAGATAGATTAGAGGTTGATTCCTTTGGTCTTGATCAGGTAGATAGGAATATTATACTTACTATAATAGAGAAATTCTCAGGCAAGCCGGTTGGCCTTGATACACTTGCTGCAGCAATTGGTGAGGATGCCGGCACAATAGAAGATGTTTATGAACCATATCTTATCAAGAACGGGCTGTTGTCACGTACGCCGCGAGGCAGGGTTGCGACTGAACTTGCATATAGACATTTTGGCTTTGAACCGATAAGTGAATAGAATTAGATATTTAGAAGGGAGAATGACATGGCTAACAAAAATGATATACCTGTTGTAATCAATGGAAGAATATATAACTTGAGCGGATATGAGGATACTGATTATCTTCAGGAGGTTGCCAATTATATGAACTCTAAAATTTCGGAGTGCAAGGCAAGTGATGGTTTCCGTAGATTAAGTCCTGAATATCAGAATATTCTTCTTGCGATTAACATTGCTGATGACTATTTCAAGGTAAAGAATCATTCCGGACAGCTTGCGGCAGAAGATGATGAAAAAGAAAAACAGATATATGATTTGAGACATGAAGTAATAGAGACACAAATCAAATACGAATCTTCTATGCGACTTGTTGAGGAGTACAAGGAGCAGGTTAACGCATTGCAAAGAAAGATAATTCAGTTAGAGGCGGAGAAAACAAGGGAAGTATAATTATGAACAAACCGGAAATTCTCGCACCGGCAGGCTCATTTGATGCATTGGTTTCTGCGATAAATGCAGGCGCTGACGCCATTTATCTTGGTGGACAGCGTTTCGGAGCAAGAGCCTATGCCGGAAATTTTAGTGATGAAGAATTACTTGAAGCTATTGAATATGCGCATTTATATGGTGTTAAGGTCTATCTGACGGTTAACACCTTATTTCGTGATGACGAAATAAAAGAACTTTATTTTTATCTTAATCCTTTGTATATTGCCGGACTTGATGCGGTGATAGTCCAGGATATCGGAGTTATATCATTTATTCATGAGCAATTCCCTAAATTGCCTATACATGCTTCTACCCAAATGACAATTACGTCTGATTATGCTTACGGATTGTTGAAGGATTACGGAGTTACCCGGATTGTTCCGGCGAGGGAACTTTCTCTTGATGAGTTAAAGGGACTTAAGGACGGTAATGGATGCCCTGAGGTTGAGGTTTTTGTCCAGGGGGCACTATGCATATGTTATTCGGGTCAATGCTTTATGAGCTCATATTTTGGTGGCAGGAGTGGTAATCGTGGCCGCTGTGCAGGAAGTTGCAGACTTCCGTATAAGCTGATGAATGAAAACGGAAAGTCTGTTGACGTTGGCGGAGATTATGTTCTTAGTATGAAGGATTTGTGTGGTGTTGACTACATAAAGAAGCTTGTTGAAGCCGGCGTGGATTCATTTAAGATTGAAGGAAGAATGAAAAATCCTCAATACGTTGCTGCTTGTGTTGAAAGCTATCGAAAATGCGTTGATGACTTATTCGATAAAAATGATAACAGCAAGAAGGATTTCTATAAGAAACGCATGGCGGCCGTGTTTAATCGTGGTGGTTTCACTGACGGTTATTATGAAAGAAAGAATGGTCGAGACATGCTTTCGTTTTTTACACCCGGACATATGGGTATGACGGTTGGCAAGATTACCGGAATCAATAAGAATGTAATTACAATTAAGCTATCAGACCGAGTTAATAAGGGCGATATTTTCACGATTGGCAAGACAGACATTACACTTACTTCTAATGTTGAAGCAGGTAAGGGTGAGAGTATCAAATTAAACACGCCTGGTTCTAGGAATATTCGAACAGATATGATTCTTTATCGAATGCTTGATAAAAACCTGGATGAAGAATTGACAGCCTATGGAGAGGGCAAGAGAAAGATTGATGTTGAAGGCAAAGTCTATCTCAATGAAAATGATTCTGCCCGCATAGATGTGAGGGCTGTTATTAATGAGAACGAATACAGTATCACGCATGAAGGTGGAATTGTAGAAACTGCATCAAAAGCGCCTATAAGTGTCGATATGGTACGCGATAAGGTTGGCAAAACAGGAGATAGTGAGTTTGTTTTTTCCAATTTGGATATTGAAATATCTGACATGGCTTTTTATCCGTTAAAAGAGTTGAAAAATCTCAGAAGAGATGCACTTAAGGCCTTGAAGGACAGAATAGTTGATTCATACAAACGTGATACTGTAAGTGAAATAGATGCAGCTGTTAATGACTTTGGTTGTGAAGTGAAAAATGCTTCTTCTTGCACTGTCATGGTATCTGATTATCAACAGTTAGATACTGCAAAAAAGTACGGGGATAAGGTTAAGATTTGTGTTGATTTGCAGTTTTTTAGTAAAGAAGTTATAATAAAGCTCATGGGTGAGCACCCGGAATATATTTATGCGTTGCCTTATATTTTAAGGAAGAGTGCGATTGTTGAGCTGAATGAGCTTCCGATAAAGGAATGTCAAAGCCTTGTAGTCAGGTCTTATGATGAAATATCATATCTCAAATCAATTGGTTATGCGGGCAGAATTATTACCGACTACAATGTATATACGATGAATTCCGGGGCTTATGACTTTATAAAGAAAGCATGTCCGGATTGCGTAGTGACATTGCCTGTTGAGCTTAACAGGCAGCAATTAGAATCGTTGCATTTGCCGGATAGTGAAATGGTTGTTTACGGTTATCAGCCTTTGATGGTTATGGCGACATGCATGAAGGATATTGCAGACGGATGCAAGCCTTCAAAAGACGGGCATTCATTTATACTCAAAGACAGAAAGAATAAGACTTTCCGTACAAGAACAGTTTGCAAATATTGCTACAACGTTATATACAACGAGGCACCGACGGTGCTTTATGATGTTGATGATGCGTTCATGAATAATTATAGTGGTAGCAAGCGGCTTCATTTTACGATTGAATCGCAGCAGGAAATGAGTGCTGTCATAGACAGTTTCCTTGGTCAATGCAAATATGACGGAGAACTTACGAGAGGACATTACAAGCGGGGCGTTTTATAAATGGCTAATATAATTATTAATCTTTCAAAATATATAATTCTATTATTGATGATTTTTTACGGAGTTTCGTGCTATACCGTATTTCGAAAAACGGATGAGGAAACCAAAAACATGCAGCTTAATAAGCAGATTGTTTATGTGTTTCTCATTCATTTTCTGGCATATCTGACTTTTTCTATCCAAAGTCAGGAGGATATGACGCCGATTATTGCGTTCTATGGTTTGCAGACAATTGTAGCAACGCTATACCTGTATCTGTACCATTGTGTGTATACGTATTCGAACAGAATAATTACCAATAATATGTGTTTTTTGTTATTGATAGGCTATATAATGCTGACCAGGCTTAATTTTTCGTTGGCAAGAAAACAGTTTGTTATTGCAACAGCATCACTTTTGCTTGTGTCTGTAATTCCGTATATTATGGACAAATATAAGAATCTGCGCAAATACGGTGTTGTATATGGAATAATGGGTATTATCGGACTTTGCTCGGTGTTTGTAATCGGTGTTGAGAAGTATGGTTCTGTCAACTGGATTTCGATTGCGGGTATTAGTATTCAGCCATCGGAGTTTGTAAAGATTTTATTCGTTTTCTTTATTGCCAGCATGCTTTCCAAGAAACGCGATTTTAAACAGGTTATGATTACGGCAGTGCTTTCAGGTATTCACATGGCAGTTCTTGTGCTTGAGAAGGACCTTGGTGGAGCGTTGATATTCTTTGTCGTATTTGTATTTATGATTTATACAGGTACCGAGAAGTTCCGTTATTTCCTACTGTTTAACGCAGGAGGTCTTGCAGCGGCGGGTATGGCATTTTTACTTTTTAAGGACAAATTATTTAACCATGTTTTTGTTCGTGTATCAGCTTGGCGTGATCCGTGGTCGGATATTAGCGGTACAGGTTATCAGATAACTCAGTCGCTCTTTGCAATTGGAAGTGGCGGATATTTTGGAAGCGGTCTTACAAAAGGTTCGCCGGATGTCGTGCCGGTTAGTGAAAGTGATTTTATTTTCTCGGCAATATCAGAGGAGTTTGGAGTGATATTTGCTTTGATGCTTATACTCGTATGCTTCAGTTGTTTCCTTTGCTTTACCGGAATAGCAATGAAAGTAAGACATAGATTTTACAAAACAATGGCACTTGGTTTTTCCATTTGCTACATTTTCCAGACGTTTTTGTCTATTGGCGGTGTTACAAAGTTTATCCCGTCAACAGGAGTTACAATTCCACTTGTAAGTTACGGTGGTAGTTCGGTGTTGAGTTCACTTATAATGTTTTCGATACTACAGGGAATAAGCACCATAGAGAATAAAGAGGCAAAGAAAGTTGAAGAAGAAAGAATCAAGTATGAAGAACAAGCAGAATATGAGTCAGGCGGAGTTTCAGGCAAGAGAGGATAAGATAGAGCAGGTCAATAACAGACTTAATCGTCCTATTATTGCAGTTGCGTATCTTTTTGGTGCCCTTATCATTGCACTTATCGCATATATTCTTCATTTTATGATAGTTGATAAGGATGAGGTTATTGCAAATGCTGCCAATTCACGTTTGGATTCGTTTGCGGCGGACGTGGTTCGTGGTGATATTGTAACGAAAGATGGCAAAGTTATAGCTACCAATAACGGTGACGAGCGTTATTATCCTTACGGTGATTTGTTTGCACATGCAGCAGGTTTTTCCAAATACACCAAAGCAGGAATAGAACTTGTAGGTAATTATTATTTGTTGGAAAGTCATGCCGGTACGGCAGAGAAAGTATTCCACACTTTGCGTGATGAACAAAATCCGGGTGATACAGTGGTTTCAACAATAGATTACGATTTGCAAAAGACAGCGTATGATGCACTTGGTGATGCTGATGGCGCAGTTGTTATGATGGCGCCTGATACCGGTAAAATACTGGCTATGGTTTCAAAACCTGACTTTGACCCTAATGATATAGATGCAGTATGGGAGGAAGCTAACAGCGAGGACAGTACAAGTTCGGTTTTACTTAATCGTGCGACACAGGGACTTTATCCGCCCGGGTCAACATTTAAAATACTTACAACGTTGGCATTCATGAGACAACACCCGCTCAAATTCAAAAAATATCATTACAACTGCAGTAGTGATGAGCAGGTTTTTAATAGCGTGACGGTGCATTGTTACGGCAATAAGCTTCATGGGGATCAGGATTTGTCGGATGCTTTGGCAAACTCGTGTAACAAGGCATATGCGGATATCGGTACGCAACTTAATCTAGGTAAGTGGAAGGATATGTTAGAGAGCTTTTTGTATAACAAGGACTTGCCATATACCGGAGCTAGCGCCACAAGCCGTTTTTATCTTGATAAAGATTCTAACTCGGGTTATGTTCCGCAGACTGCATTTGGACAGGGTGACACTCTTGTGACGCCTCTTCACAATGCAATGATTGTTGCATCTATTGCCAATGGTGGACTCATGATGAAACCGTACATGATTGATAGTGTTGAGAATTATAAGGGTAAGAGAGTGAAGAAGTTCTCGCCGTCTTCATATGATACATTGCTTACATCAGATGAAGCCGAGACGCTTACAAAATATATGCGAAAAGTTGTTACTGATGGTACAGCGGCAGATTATTTTGCAGGTGCCGAATATAAAGCTGCCGGCAAAACGGGAACAGCAGAGTATGCGGATGGAGATCATGATTTTTCATGGTTTGTGGGATTTTCTGATATTGATAATCCAGAAGTTTGTGTAAGCATTGTTGTTGAAGAGTCGGATGTAAATGGTGTTAAAGCTTCGGCAATTGCAAGAAAAATGTTTGACGAGTATTATAAGCAATAACCTTTGTTTTGGTATAAAAAAATAACTTTACCTTGTGTTTTGACATATTACTTGCTATAATTTAACTAATTAAAGCAACACACCAATTGTTGATTTTAATACAGCTTCAATATTAGAAAATGGAGGAAGGACAATGATAGAAGCAGTAAGCTGTGGTGGTGTGGTAATTTTCAGAGGTAAAGTGTTGTTACTTTATAAGAATTACAGGAATAAGTATGAAGGCTGGGTATTGCCGAAGGGAACGGTAGAAGAAGGCGAAGAGTACAAAGAGACAGCACTTCGTGAAGTCAAAGAAGAAACAGGTGTCAGTGCGCAAATAATCAAATATGTCAACAAGAGTAATTACACATTTAATACGGCATATGATGTTGTTAACAAGGATGTACATTGGTATCTGATGATGGCTGACAGTTATTACAGCAAACCCCAAAGAGAAGAATATTTTATGGATTCGGGATATTATAAGTATCATGAAGCATATCATCTTTTGAAATTCCCGAACGAGAAACAGATTCTTGAGCAGGCATATAGTGAATATCAGGACCTTAAGCACAGTAATTTGTGGGGCTCAAAGAAATACTTCTAAGTTTATTAAGAAGGAATCATTATGAAAAAGAAGATAATGAGCGTTTTAATGATAGTATGTCTTATGATTGCCGCAGGTTGCGGCGGTTATCTGACATACTATTATTATTCAAGCGGAAAAAGTGAAAAGAATATTGATAAGTTACGTGACATGATTGAAGAGGAACCTGTGGTCATCAGTTCTGAAAGTAGTGACAATGCTGATGAGCCTTTATCGAGTGAGGATAATACTACGGAAGAGGTCAAACAGCCGGAAACCCAGAATAACATGGTTGCGGTTGACGGAACATTTGTACAACGTAAGTTTGAAGTGCTTTACGGTGCAAACCATGATTTTGTCGGATGGATTAAGATAAAGGACACCAATATTGATTATCCGGTTATGTTCACACCTGATGATGACGAATTGGGACAACACTATATACACCTTGATTTTGATGAGGAATATTCGTCGGCAGGGCTTCCTTTTATTGACGGAAGCTGCATGGTATATCCCGCTACCGATAATATAATCATATACGGTCATAATATGAACTCAGGCAAAATGTTCCATGATATAATGAAGTATGAGGACAAAGATTTCTATGAGTCGCATAAGACTTTTGATTTCGATACCATATACGGCGAGGGAACATACGAAGTTGTGGCTGCATTTTATTCGCAGATATATCCGGAGGATTCAGACGAATTTAAGTATTACCGTTTTGTAAATGCAGGTGATGAAAGTGAGTTTAATGATTACGTGGAGAACATTAAGAAGTTATCAATAATCGATACGGGGGTTGATGTTAAGTATGGCGACAAACTTGTTACCCTTTCGACATGTGCGTACCATGTTAAAGATGGAAGATTCGCAGTTGTTGCCCAAAAGGTTGAGAAGTAATTTAATTTATGGTTGACAATACAGTCACTTCATAATATAATGGTTTTCGTTGACTGGAAAGACAGTCAATACAATAAAAGCCGGTGTGTCGGAATTGGCAGACGAGGCAGACTCAAAATCTGTTGATGGCAACATCGTATGGGTTCAAGTCCCATCACCGGCACTAAAAAGTCAGGTTATACCTGACTTTTTTTGTTTGGGATGAACTTGGACCCATGGGTTCAAGTCTCGCGGTATGGGAATACCGCTCGGTCAGTCGCAAAGCCGACGTCCACCGGACGTCGTGCGACCCATCACCGGCATAAGACGAACGCGCAAGCGTTCGTTTTTTTATTCTAACGATACTGCTCTATATTAAACTCATGGACCACCTTGATTACAACACCCAGTGGAATATGGTTTTTTATATCGCGAAGAGATATCAACTTGCCTAATTTGTTAAGTGGTTCCAGGCCTAAATCAGTGT
>JAILRO010000018.1 GCA_024698145.1 Lachnospiraceae bacterium | reverse complement strand
CTTAACGAACACGGAGTGTGAGTTTAGTACCGTTGCGTTCTTATACGCAGCGAAAGCGGCCTGCGATGGAACTGTAATCATAAGAGACGCTTAAAAACAATTAGAAGTTTCGCTTGTAAAATGTAACTAAACAGCAATTTTGTAAGGGAGAATGTTATGGCAACATGGAATTCGAGAGGTCTTCGTGGTTCGACGTTAGAAGACCTTATCAATATGACAAATGATATATATGTGGAGAAGGGGCTTGCTCTTGTACAAAAGATTCCGACCCCGATAACCCCGGTTGAGATAGATAAGGAAAGTCATCATATAACCCTTGCGTATTTTGATAAAGATTCGACTGTGGATTATATTGGTGTTGTGCAGGGGATTCCGATATGTTTTGATGCAAAAGAATGTCACACCGATACATTTCAAATGGCCAATATTCATGAGCATCAGATGAGATTTATGGAGAAGTTTGAAGCGCAGGGAGGCGTAAGTTTTCTGATTGTATTCTTTTCTGCAAGGAATGAAAGTTATTACTTGCCTTTTAAAGTTCTTAAGGAATATTACGATAGAATTGAACGCGACGGTCATGCCAAGAACTTTAAGTATAACGAGCTAGATTCGAAATATTTTATCAAATCCCAAGGTGGTGCGTTAGTTCATTATCTTGAACCTCTTAATACGGATCTTGTTGAAAGAAAAAAAGACAAGCAATAAGGAATAGACTGTATGTACGAAGCAAAATTATACCATGTAAGCGGAGAGAGAAGAGATTTAATACCAACCATCGAAGAGAATGCATTTAAGGGTATTCACAAAAAAGCCAAAGTCAAAGTTTCTAAGAAAAAACTTAAGAGTTACAGAAAGATTCTTAAGGGCGTAGGAATCAATGGAAAGAAGCAGAAGATAACGAAATAAACACAATGGCGTTCGTGTAAAACATGAGCGCCATTATTTGTTATTATAGAATTTATCACGTAATGTATGGATTTCATTGTTATTTACCCTTGAAACTGCTTCGTTATTGATATATACTATTATTTTGAGTAAGCATGAGATTATGAGGAGGCTACGTATGGAGTACTTTGGATTATTTGCATTTGTCATGGTGCTTTGCTATATGGGGTTGCCGAGGCAGGTACGGCAGTTAGAATCAAAAGTAAAAAAACTCAACAAAACGGTTTCTAATAATATAAAAGGAGAAAATGTTATGTCAAAATTGATAAATGACTTAGTTGGAAAGAAATGTATTGTCAAATCAGATGCAGGTTTAGAGCTTATATCTAATAATGAGATTGAGTGTAAAATACTTGAAGCTGACGAGGATTGGTTAAAGATTGAATACGCTGAAAAGAAGGGAAATGTCATAACGATGCTTCTTAGAATAGATGATATTGAAGGTGTTGAAATTCTTAACGAGGAAAACGTTACAGAATAAATATATAATTTAGTATTAATATAGGAGATTAACAAAAATGGGAAAGATAATACTTACCGGAGACAGACCGACAGGAAGATTACACATAGGACATTATGTAGGTTCACTTAGAAGACGTGTAGAATTACAGAATTCCGGAGAATATGACAAGGTTTTTATTATGATAGCGGATGCACAGGCACTTACGGATAATGCGGATAATCCGGATAAGATTCGTGAGAACATAATTGAGGTTGCACTTGATTATCTTGCATGCGGAATCGACCCTGAAAAGTCAACAATTCTTATTCAGTCACAGATTCCTGAACTTACAGAGCTTTCATTTTATTATATGAATCTTGTTACAGTATCAAGATTACAGAGAAATCCGACGGTTAAGTCCGAGATACAGATGCGTAATTTCGAGGCAAGTATTCCGGTAGGATTCTTCACATATCCAATTAGCCAGGCTGCTGATATTACAGCTTTCCAGGCAACAACTGTACCGGTTGGCGAGGATCAGATGCCGATGCTTGAGCAGTGTAAGGAGATTGTTCATAAGTTTAATTCGGTATATGGCGAGGCTTTGACAGATCCGGAGATTCTTCTTCCAGACAACAAGGCATGTATGCGTCTTCCGGGCATTGACGGTAAGGCCAAGATGAGTAAGTCACTTGGCAACTGCATTTATCTTGCTGATGACGCAGAGACAGTTAAGAATGCTGTTATGCGCAAAATGTACACAGACCCGAATCATATTCAGGTTTCTGATCCGGGACAGGTAGAAGGTAACATGGTATTTACATATCTTGATGCATTCTGCAAAGATGAACAGTTTGAGAGATATTTACCGGAATATAAGAATCTTGATGAACTAAAAGATCATTACAAACGTGGTGGACTTGGTGATGTTAAGGTTAAAAAGTTCCTTATCAATGTATTAGATGAAGAATTAGAACCAATCAGACAGAGACGTCACGAGTATGAGAAAGATATTGCGTATGTGTACGAAGTACTTCGTAAGGGTAGTGAGGCTGCAAGAGAGGTGGCTGCAAAGACACTTTCTGATGTTAAGGACGCAATGAGAATTAATTATTTTAATGATGAAGAATTGATTAGAAAGCACATTGAGAAATACAAGAGCGCTGAATAATAAGATGAATTAGGAGACGTAATAATGAGAAATTTACTGCACACTCCGGAGGGAGTAAGGGACATTTATGATGACGAATGCAAAAAGAAGATTAAGGTGCTTGACAAATTGCATCATGTTTTATCCCTTCATAGCTACAGCGATATAGAGACACCGACTTTTGAATTCTTTGATATATTCAATCAGGATAAGGGCTCGGCGACATCAAACGAGATGTATAAGTTCTTCGATAGAGAGAATAATACATTGGTTCTTCGACCGGATATTACACCGGGTGTAGCAAGATGTGTTGCAAAATATTATAATGACGAAGTTTTTCCTATTCGTCTCTGCTATCAAGGTAAGACTTTCTTTAACACAAGAGGTCATCAGGGTAAGTTAAATGAGATTACCCAGATAGGTTGCGAGCTTATTAATGATGATACTTCCGCTGCAGATGCAGAAGTTATCGCAACTGCAATTGATTGTTTCAAAGCATCAGGACTTACAGAGTTCCAGATTGAGATTGGTGAGGTTGAGTTTTTCAAAGGCATTATATGTGAAGCCGGTCTTTCTACTGAAGATGAGGACGAAATAAGAAAATGCATATACAACCGTAATTTCTTTGCTTTGGAATCTTTGATTAAAGATATGAATATGCCTGAAAATGTCAAAAAAACATTGCTTTCATTTGACCAGTTGTTTGGTGGATATGATATGTTAGAGACTGCCAAAGAATTAGTTACTAACGAGATGTCAATTAATGCAATCGAAAGATTGTCTAAGGTGTATAAGGCGCTTTCTTATTTGGGTTATGAGAAATATGTCTGCTTTGATTTTGCATTGCTTTCAAGATATGAGTATTATACAGGAATAGTATTTAGAGGTTATACTTACGGAACCGGTGATGCGGTTGTCAAAGGCGGACGTTATAATAACTTACTTCTCAAATACGGTAAGGATGCACCTGCTATAGGATTTGCATTTTATATTGACGATCTTATGATGGCACTTAACCGTCAGAAGATTGAGGTTGAGATTGATAATGCCGGAAGTATAATTCTGTATGATATAGAACAACAAAAAGCTGCAATTGAGCTTGCGGGATATATGAGAAAATCAGAGCACAAGATTGAGCTTATTCGTAAGTCGAAGAAGAAAGAGATTGCCGATTATGCTGACTTTGGCAAGAAGAATCATTTTTCGGGAATGTTCTATTTGACATCTGATGAAACTGTTGATGTATATGACTTAATATCCGATAAGGTTGAAACTGCAAAAATATCCGATATTAAATAATTTGCTTATCAGAGCATCAATAGTTTGATAACATAGAAATGAGGAAAAGAAATGAGATATTTAACTTTCGCTCTTGCTAAGGGCAGACTTGCAAAGAAAACACTTTCATATCTTGAACAGATAGGTATTACCTGCGAAGAGATGAAAGATCCTGACACAAGAAAACTTATATTTGTTAATGAAGAATTAAAACTTAGATTTTTCCTTGCAAAAGCAGGAGATGTACCTACTTATGTTGAGTACGGTGCGGCTGATATAGGTGTTGTCGGTGCGGATACAATTTTAGAAGAACAGAGAGACAACATTTATGAAGTGCTTGATCTTGGTTTTGGAAAGTGTAGAATGTGTGTCTGTGGTCCTGAGTCTGCAAGAGAAGTGCTTTCAAAGAACGAGATTATCCGTGTTGCAAGTAAATATCCGAATATTGCAACTGACTATTTCAAAACAAAGAAGAATCAGACTGTAGAGATTGTTAAGCTTAACGGTTCTGTTGAACTTGCACCAATCGTTAATCTTTCTGATGTTATCGTTGATATCGTTGAGACCGGTACAACACTTAAGGAAAACGGACTTACTGTCCTTGAAGAGATTTGCCCGTTGTCATGCCGTATGGTAGTTAACAAGGTAAGTTTCAAGATGGAACAGGAAAGAATACTCAAGATAGTAAGAGAGTTGAAGGCTTTATTGTACGAGGGTTAAAATCTTTTGCATAAGAAAGGAACAAGAAAATGAGAATCGTAAAATTAACAGCAGAATCAAAAAAGAATCTTTTAAATGATCTTTTAAAGCGTAGTCCTAATAACTACACAGAATATCAGGACACAGTACAGGAGATTGTTGATAATGTAAGAGAGAATGGAGATAAAGCACTCTTCGAATATACAAAGAAGTTCGATAAGGCTGATATAAATGCTGGCAACATCAAGGTAACTGATGCAGAGATTGAAGCGGCTTACAAAGAGGTTGATCCACATCTTGTAGAGGTTATCAGAAAAGCGCTTGTTAATATTAGAGAATTTCATGAGTTACAGAAACAGAATTCATGGTTTACAACGAAAGAGAACGGTACAATGCTTGGACAGAAGGTTACACCTCTTAACTATGTCGGTGTGTATGTTCCGGGAGGAAAAGCCGTTTACCCTTCGTCAGTATTAATGAATATTGTTCCTGCAAAGGTTGCGGGAGTTAATCATATTGTAATGACAACCCCTTGTAATGCAGAGGGAAAAGTATATCCGACAACACTTGTTGCTGCAAAAGAAGCCGGAGTTGATGAGATATACAAAGCCGGTGGTGCACAGGCAGTTGCATCCCTTGCATTTGGTACAGAATCAGTTCCAAAGGTTGACAAGATTGTTGGTCCCGGTAACATTTTTGTTGCGCTTGCAAAACGTGCAGTATATGGATATGTAAGCATTGATTCGATTGCAGGTCCGTCAGAAATTATGGTTCTTGCAGATGACAGTGCTAATCCACGTTTTATTGCTGCAGATCTTCTTTCACAGGCAGAACACGACGAACTTGCTTCATCAATTCTCGTAACCGATTCTGAAGATTTTGCTAAGAAGGTTTCAGAGGAAGTGGATAAATTCACAAAAGTATTATCCAGAAAAGAAATAATACAAAAATCACTTGATAATTATGGATATATACTTGTTTGTGACAATATGAACGAGGCAGTAGAAGCTGTAAATGATATCGCTTCAGAACATCTTGAGATTGTTACACGCAATCCGTTCGAGCTTATGATGAAGGTTAGAAATGCCGGAGCTATATTTATTGGGCCATATAGTTCTGAACCGCTTGGTGATTATTTTGCGGGACCTAACCATGTGCTTCCGACTAACGGAACTGCGAAGTTCTTTTCACCGCTTTCTGTTGATGATTTTATCAAAAAGAGCAGTGTTATCTATTATTCAAAGGAAGCGCTAGAACCAATCCATAAGGATATAATTGATTTTGCTACAAGTGAGCAGTTGACGGCTCATGCTAATTCGATTAAAGTAAGATTTGAGTAAAGGAGATAGAGTATGGCAGGAAGAATAGCTTATATTGAACGTAAAACAAACGAAACAGACATTAAGCTTGAATTACATGTTGATGGTTCAGGTCAAACTAAAATTGATACCGGCATAGGTTTCTTTGACCATATGCTTAATTCTTTTGCCAGACATGGTTTCTTTGACTTGAAGGCTGTAGTTAAAGGGGATTTGTATGTTGATTCTCATCATACGATTGAAGATACAGGAATTGTTCTTGGAGAAGCAATTAAGAAGGCAATTGGGGACAAGAAGGGAATAAAGCGTTATGGACAACGTCTTCTTCCTATGGATGAAACTCTTGTGATGTGTGCAATTGATTTGTCCGGAAGACCATATCTTTCCTTTGATATGGATTTTACGGTGGATAAGGTGGGTTACTTTGATACTGAGATGGTTAAAGAGTTTTTCTATGCAGTGGCGTACGCTTCAGGCATGAACCTGCACATCAAACAGGTTAGCGGAACTAACAATCATCATTTAATCGAAGCAGCATTTAAGGCATTTGCAAAGGCTCTTGATGAAGCTACACAAATCGATCCAAGAATGAAGGATGCTGTGCTTTCCACAAAAGGTACATTGTAAAATACAGGAGGATGTTATGAGTTACGTAAAAATTGTTACAAAGGTTAATGTTTCAGAAGATATCGGTCTTTTGGTTATAGGTTTGGGATTGGATTATGCAATTAGAGCATACACTTATTCAAACGAAGGCGCTGATGAAGTTGCATTTATGGATATGAGCGCTGAAGAACACAAAACTGAACCAAACATTGATAACATTAAATCTATTGCAAGCAAAGCTGAGGTTCCGCTTGTTTCGTATGGTGGAGTTAAACGCTTGGAAGAAGTTAAGAAAATGCTTTATGCAGGTTCTGAACTTGTATATATTGGAGATGCAGCTAAGGAAAATGTTGAGTTTGTCAAGGAAATGTCTGACAGATTTGGAAGTGATAAGATAGGTGTTGCTATAACACTTTCAGACTCTCATGTTAAGGAATACGCTGTTAAATGTCAGAAGATGGGAGCCGGTCATATCTGGATTACAGACGAAGCTACCAAGAACGAGAGACTTATCAAGGATATTATAGATGTACTTGATATCCCGGTTATGATAAGCACTGATAATACAGATGAGAATGTTGCTGTTGAGCTTATTAAGAACACAAATGCATCCATGATTCTTTATACAGGTAATGAGAAGATTGACTGCATGAAGTGGAAATGGGCAATGAAGCAGGCAGGTATTAATGTTAATACATTTGAAAGCAATATTCCATTTAGCGAATTCAAATTAAATTCAGACGGTCTTATTCCTTGTGTTGTTCAGGATTATAAAACATGCGAAGTACTTATGATGGCATATATGAACGAAGAGTCTTATCAGAAGACGCTTGAAACAGGAAAGATGACTTACTATTCAAGATCTCGTCAAAAACTTTGGGTCAAGGGCGAGCAGAGTGGTCATTACCAGTTTGTCAAGGAACTTCTTGTTGACTGTGATAATGATACTATTCTTGCAAAGGTTTCTCAGGTTGGTGCTGCATGTCACACCGGAAACCAGAGTTGTTTCTTTACATCTCTTGCAAAGAAAGAATATAACAATAACAATCCACTTACCGTATTAAATGAAGTATATAATACGATAGTTGATCGTAAGAACAATCCAAAAGAAGGTTCTTACACGAATTACCTCTTTGATAAAGGAATTGATAAGATTCTTAAGAAGGTTGGCGAAGAGTGTACAGAGATTGTTATTGCTGCAAAGAATCCTGATGCAGAGGAAATCAAATACGAGATTTCTGATTTCTTATATCACTGCATGGTGCTCATGGTAGAACGTGGAGTTACATGGGAAGATATTACCAAGGAGCTTGATAACCGTCATTAGAATTGTTTTGTTTTCATCAAGGATGTGATTTGTATGGATATTAAAAAATTAAATCAACTCTACAAACCGAAAAGATTACTGTTTTATATCGAAGCAGACAAAGATGATGTTGATAGATTTTATAATGGAGAGATAAGTGACGCAATCGGGAAATATACAAATGCATTCGGCACTTATGATCATCCCGGATTATTCTATATAGATTCCCTGGATAAGGAAGTTATAGGAATAGAATATAGAGTTGATGACGACAGAATAAAGTATCCGGATAATTTAAAATCAATAATACTTGATGCATCCATTTTTTATTCGATTGAAATTGACAAAGAAATAACTCTTGGCAAACAAACAATACAGTCTATATTGGATGATTTGATAAAAAGCGATGACGCGCATAGAATACATAGCGATTTGTCGGTTAAGAAAGATTGTCATGTAATAGCTGCATTTAGCAACAATAAGAGAAATATAATTCATTTTGAAGCTGCAGTAGATGTGGACAATACTATACACATAATAAATGATGATGCGGATTCAATGGAAAAGGCATCTTTATACAGACAGTCATTCTTTGATCCTATTACTAATCATTATAATTGGAATCATCTCGTTGCATTTTTGGAAATGCCGATGAATTATGGAATTGATGATTATGCTTTCGTTCATTTCGACATCAAGGAGTTCAAAGTCATTAACGAAGTTTACGGTCATATAGCCGCTAATAATGTTCTTATCAACATTGTAAAAGCAATGAATGAGGCTGATTTCGTCTATGCCAGTGCAAGATGTCACAATGATAACTTTGCGATGATGATAAAGGATATGCCGGAAGATGAAATGATAAGTCAATTAGAGGGTTTCTTTAATAAATTATCTCATCTTGAGGTTGATGATAATTATACGATATACTACAGATGCGGCGTTGTTCCGATGCAAAGGTCTATGCTTTTGGGTAACCGTGTTGCAGATGCGGGCAAAATGGCGCAATCTTTAGGCACTAATTCCAATAAAACTGATATTATCATTTATACAGATAAAATGCATGATGATATACTGTGGAGCAAATATATTAAGGCTTATGTTGATACAGCTATTGACAATGATGAGTTCCTTGTATATCTTCAGCCGAAGTTTGATATTAAGCAAGAAACTATTAAGGGTGCCGAGGCACTTATAAGGTGGAATTACAAAAACAAGGAATTTTTACCGCCTGACCGTTTTATTCCGTTTTTTGAAAAGGACGGTTCGATAGGCAAGGTAGACGATATAGTACTTAACAAGGTTTGTGCCGCACTTGATAAATGGAAAAAAGAAGGCAAACCGTTATATCCGATATCTGTCAACTTGTCACGTAATCGTATGTATGACAAAAATATCGTCAATCATTTGACAGAGATAGTTGATTCTTATAACGTAAGTCATGAGCTTATAGATTTTGAATTAACGGAAAGTGCTACTTACGAATACAAAGAGCACATGCTTGGTATTTTACAGGATTTGAGAAATAGAGGTTTTCTTATCTCTATGGATGATTTCGGTACCGGTTATTCGTCGTTATCGCTTCTTACGGAAATGCCGCTTGATACACTCAAAATCGACAAGAGTTTTGTTGATAAAATTGGTTTGGAGAAAGAGAATGATAAGGACATAACCGTTATCAAGCACATTATAATTCTTGCAAAAGAGCTTAATTTTATGTGTTTGGCAGAAGGTGCGGAAATCAAAACACAAATTGACGAGCTTCGTACGCTTGGCTGTGACGTCATTCAAGGTTATTATTACAGCAAACCGATTCCTCTTGACGAGTATGAGAAGAAATATCTGTAGGAATTGATTGGTAGGATGTTTTTAAAGATATTATGATTTGACAAATAATAATAATGTTGTAAAATAAATATATACATTTGATGATTTGTTTATTTAAAAAATAAAGGAGACGGGGTTATGGTATTATTAAGCGAATTTTTGACATATCTTATTAAGTTTATAGCACTTGGACTTATTGCTTTTGCAGGTATTATGTGTGGGGCTAATGCCGCAAAGAAGAAAAAAGCAGCAGAAGCTGCGGCTGCTGCAGAAACTGCAAGTGCCGACGAATCAGCTGAATAATCATCAATTTATAACTGATTGGAAATAGCAATTGCAAAACATTATAATTTGAATTATAATAGTTCAGATTATAATGTTTTTTTGTGAATATAATTAATAATAAGCGAGGAAAATGTTGTGAAGAAATACGGACTTAACGAATTAAGAAAAATGTACTTAGAGTTTTTTGAGAGCAAGGATCATCTTAAGATGAACAGCTTTTCACTTGTTCCACAGAATGATAACTCTCTTTTGCTTATCAATGCTGGTATGGCACCACTTAAGCCTTACTTTACCGGACAGGAGATTCCGCCTAGAAGAAGAGTAACTACATGCCAGAAGTGTATCCGTACAGGTGATATTGAAAATGTTGGTAAGACAGCAAGACATGGTACATTCTTTGAAATGCTTGGTAATTTCTCTTTTGGAGATTATTTCAAGAAGGAAGCTATTTCTTGGTCGTGGGAGTTCCTTACAGAGGTTCTTGAAATGGATCCTGACAGATTATATCCATCTGTATATCAGGATGACGACGAGGCATTTGACCTTTGGCATGAAATGATTGGTATCCCTAAGGAGAGAATCTTTAGATTTGGTAAAGAGGATAACTTCTGGGAGCATGGTTCAGGTCCTTGCGGTCCTTGTTCAGAGATATATTATGACAGAGGCGAGAAGTATGGTTGTGGCAAGCCTGATTGTACTGTAGGTTGTGACTGCGACAGATATATGGAGATTTGGAACAACGTATTCACACAGTTTGATAATGACGGTAAGGGTAATTATACAGAACTTGAGAATAAGAATATCGATACAGGTATGGGACTTGAGCGTCTTGCATCAGTTGTTCAGGACGTTGATTCTATTTTCGATGTTGATACAATCGAAGCACTTCGTAACAAGGTATGTGAGTTTGCCAAAGCAACATATCATACAGATGAGAAGAAGGATGTTTCAATTCGTTTGATTACAGACCATATCCGTTCAGCAACATTTATGATTTCTGATGGTATTATGCCATCTAACGAGGGTAGAGGATATGTTCTTCGTCGTCTCATTCGTCGTGCTTCCAGACACGGAAGACTTCTTGGAATCGATGGCTCATTCCTTGCAAAACTTTCAGAGACTGTTATTGAAGGTTCAAAAGACGGATATCCTGAACTTGAAGAGAAGAAGGAGTTCATATTCCGCAATCTTTCAATCGAAGAGGAAGCATTTAACAAGACTATCGATCAGGGACTTGCTATACTTGCTGACCTTGAGAAAGAAATGTCAGACAAGGGTGTAAAAGAGCTTGAGGGTGCAGAAGTATTCAAGCTTTATGATACTTATGGATTCCCTGTTGACCTTACAAAAGAAATCCTTGAAGAAAAGGGATATTCTATTGATGAAGAAGGTTTTAAAGCATGTATGGAAGAGCAGCGTACCAAGGCAAGAAATGCAAGAAAGACCACTAATTATATGGGTGCTGATGCAACCGTATATGATGATATTGATCCTACAATTACAACAGAGTTTGTTGGATACGATAATGATACATTTGATTCAAAGATTACAGTACTTACAACAGATTCAGTAGTTGATGCAATTGTTGCCGGTGATGACGCAACATTGTTTGTTGAAAAGACACCTTTCTATGCAACAATGGGTGGACAGCAGGGTGATACAGGTGTAATTACTTCCGGTGATTCAGAGTTTGTTGTTAAGGATACAATCAAATTAAAGGGTGGCAAATACGGACACGTTGGAACAGTTACAAAGGGAATGTTCAAAGTTGGTGATACAGTATCACTTTCAATCGATACACTTGGACGCGCCGACACATGTAAGAACCACAGTGCTACACATCTTCTTCAGAAGGCATTAAAGACTGTGCTTGGTAATCATGTAGAGCAGAAGGGTTCACTTGTTACACCTGACAGACTTCGTTTTGACTTCTCTCATTTTTCTGCAATGACTGATGAAGAAATCGCTAAGGTAGAGGTGATTGTTAATGAGAAGATTGCAGAAGGTCTTAATGTTAATATCAAAGAAATGCCGATTGAAGAGGCAAAGAAGACCGGTGCAATGGCACTCTTTGGCGAGAAATACGGTGATACAGTTCGCGTTGTTAACATGGATGATTATTCAATCGAGTTCTGTGGTGGTACACATGTTAAAAATACAAGCTCAATATCTTTATTTAAGATAGTTTCTGAATCCGGTATTGCTTCAGGTGTGCGTCGTATCGAGGCACTTACCGGTAAGGGAGTACTTAATTATTACAAGGGTCTTGAGGAGAAGCTTGCCAAGGCTTCAGAACTTCTTAAGACTACACCAGATCAACTTGTAGATAAGCTTGGTCATACACTTGCACAGGTTAAAGATCTTTCATCAGAGAACGAATCATTAAAGGCGAAGCTTGCTAATGAATCACTTGGAGATGTAACATCTGATATGGTTTCTGTTGGTGATTTCAACGTAATTGCAACAGCAGTTGAAGGTGTTGACATGAACGGTCTTCGTGATTTGGGTGACCAGTTGAAAGAAAAAGTTTCAGAAGGTATTGTAGTCATCGCTTCAGCAAACGGAGACAAGGTTAATTTAATCGCTATGGCAACAGATGCTGCAGTTAAGGCAGGTGCACATGCAGGAAACCTTATCAAAGAGATTGCACCACTTGTAGGTGGTGGCGGCGGTGGTCGTCCTAACATGGCACAGGCCGGCGGTAAGAATCCTGCAGGAATTAATGATGCTATTTCTAAGGCTTACGAAGTCGCTAAGAATCAGCTGGGTTAAATGATAGAGTAATTAACCGGTTTTAATATAACGTTTTTTGTCAGATTGGAAATGAGTTAATATATGTACACAGTTTTTCTTGTTGACGATGATACATTAATATTAGATGAACTAATCGAGACAATTCCCTGGGTAGATAATGGCTTTGAAGTAATTGGAAAAGAAACTAATCCGGTCAATGCTGTTTCTAAAATCAGGGAACTTGTGCCTGATGTGGTTTTTGTTGACCTTAAAATGCCCGTTATGGACGGTAATGAATTGATTAAGGAAATAAGGAAATCCGGTACAGATTGCGAGTTTGTCATGATTAGTGCTTATGACAGTTTTGACAATGTAAGATCATTTTTCAAACAGTCCGGCTTCGATTATATATTGAAGCCGGTCAATATTGATGATATTTCTATTGTTCTGGAAAGATTAATGGCAAAGCTTTCTTTGAAACATCCATACAGTAATACAATATCCGATGACTTTAATAATTCAGATGAAAATATAATAAAAACATCTGATATGACGGATAATCCTAATTTCAACGAACTTCTTGACTATGTCAATTGGCATTATAATGAGAAGATTACGCTTGATATGCTTGCAGATAATTTTGGTTTTTCGCGCACATACATCTGCAATCTGTTTTCTAAACATTTAAATACATCCTTGTCAAAGTACATAACCGACATAAGAATGAAAAAAGCAAAAGAGATGTTATCCGACAAAACACTTTTGTTAAAGGAGATTGCAATTAATCTCGGATATAAAGAATACTATCATTTCTACAAAGTATTTAAAGCCTATTATGGTTATTCGCCAAAAGAAAACCATGATTGACAGGGTGACTGCTTATGAAAAGTCTTCAATATTTTATATTTCTATTAATCATATCTGTTGCAATTACAGGCTGCGCAAAGAATAAAGAGCGCAGTCATATTAATATTGCAATTCCTTATTCCGATAATGTTCAGGACTATGAAACAAATTATTATATTAAATGGTTAGAGGAAAAGACCGGTATTGATATTGATGTGACGATTATTCGAAGCACAAGAAGCAATGAATATTTAAATAATCTGCGCTCGTCTGATTTGGATGTTGATGCTGTTTTTTTCGGCGGTGATTTTCAGGCTGATGAAAAGGCTGTTTCTGATTTTGTCAGTAATCCTGATGCGTATGATGAGGCAGCACTTATATATACATGCAAGGGCCTTTATAAGAGCAGCGGATGTGGGCAGGTTATGTGGATTAACAAGGACTGGCTTACAAAGCTTAATCTTGATGTCCCCAAAAACACCGATGAATTATATCGGGTGCTTTTGGCATTTGAAAAATCGGACCCTAACGGTAATGGAATAAATGATGAGCTGCCATTAGTCGGGAGTGTTGATGAATATGAGTTTAATTCCTGTTTATATATACTTAATTCATTTATATATACTGACCCTTATAATTCATATTGTTACATGGATAATGACAAAGTATTTACCGCATGCGTAGATAATTCTTTTCGAGAAGGACTTTCTTTCTGTAATAAACTATATAATGAAAAACTCATTGAATATGCGGATGTTGATAAGTCGCAGTTATGTGAGCTTGTAAACAGTCCTAATAATCTTGTTGGTGCATTTACAACCGATTCCATTGCGGATGTTATTTATCAGGAAAATCCTGAAATAATGGCGAAATACATTCATCTGCCACCGCTAACAGGACCTGACGGAAAAAGCTTTGCGCTGTACAGAGAATACGAACCTGCAATAGGGGCTGTTATTAATTACAAAACAGATAAATATGATGATGTTAAGCTTGTGCTTGATACTATGATGAGTGAAGAGGCGTCATTGATTGCAAGGTACGGAGAGGAAGGTGTTGATTGGGAATATGCAAAAGAATGGGATGTTGGCATATACGGTGAAAAGGCAACAATTGTTACAAAGAATTACATATGGAATACAAGGCAAAATAAACATCTTTGCGGAATCGGACCTATGAATGTTCCTGACAAATATTTAATCGGAGTAACATGGAACGGCGTCAATTCAGATACGGAATATATTGATGCCCGGGCAAAAATGCGATATGAGAGCGGTTTTCCCAAAGAAACATCTGATAATGGTATTATTACGGAAATCAATAATTATGTTGATGAAATGACTGATAAATTCGTGAAAGGAGATGCGGATATAAATGATGATAAGAATTGGCAGGATTTTTGCAATGGTTATAACGATATTGCTGATAAGTATATATATAAGCGGATGCAGAATAAATGATAATGCAAATGCAGATAAATGGCTTGAGTCTGCCGATCTTTCAGGGGATGATGATGAAAATGAGTTATATGAAAATGCTCTTAAGGAGGATATCCTTATTGTTTATACTGTTTCCACGAGAGCTACTCAGGTCAAGGAATCATTCGAAAAAGAATATCCGGGTCTTCATGTTGAAATAAGGGATTTGAGAAGTCCTGAACTGATTAAGGCGGTTGCAGAAAGTGTTGATACAGAAAAGTATGATGCAGATGTTGTTATATGTAATGACAATAGTGGTACATTTAAGTCGGAATTACTTGATAAAGGCAAGGTGTATCCTTATATTCCGAATGACATTAAGGAAAATATGAAAGACGGACATGTCACAGACATGATTACATTTCTTGATGAAGCAGAGCTTATGTTTTATAACGGCACAAAATATGAAAAAAGCCCGATAAGTAATGTATGGGAGCTTACAGAGGAAAAATACAAGGGCAAAATTATAATGCCAAGTCCGCTGCGTTCATTTTCAACATATGCACTTTGTGCTGCAATTCTTGATTCTTCCGATGTTTTAGAGGAAGCATACAAAGAATATGCAGGGAGTGAGCTTGAAATTCCGGTTGATAATAAAGCTTCAGAGTATTTCATGAGCTTACTTTTTGACAATGCTGTTTTTTCAAACAGTAGTGATGAGGTTGTTGAAGCGTTAGGCGCGGACGAGACAGAATATGATTTTGGAATTATGGTTTCAAGCAAACTACGTTTTAATGAGATTGGTTATAATTTGAAACCGCAGTATGATTTGGAACCGTTTTCCGGGGCAAAAATATCATATGCTGTTATGATTGCAAAAGGCTCGAAAAACGTTAATACTGCCAAATTATTTATTAGATACATGTTGGGCGGAAGTGACGGGCAGGGTGAAGGCTATAAACCGTTTCAGACTATCGGAACATGGTCGGCAAGAAAAGATTTGAATGACGGCAATCCTGTTGCGCTTGAGGATATAAGACTTTTAACACCCGACCAGGATTATATTATTGAGAACAGAGATTATATTGACGGATTTTTATCGAATTTATTGGAAAAGCACTGATTATTAATATGGACGGTCATTTGTATGAATAATAAAAGGATAAATATAAGCAGAAAATCAATACTATATCTGATTGCACTTGGAATTGGTCTGGTGCTTCTTTGGTGTGTTTTCTATTTCCTTACAATTAATGTTATTCGTCTTAATATGACTGAGCAGACTAAGACAACATCTGACGCAATTATATCTCGTATTGAGGATGAGATTCTGATAATAGATGATACTGCTTATTCACTTGCCCATTACGAAGGAATAAGGAACATGGTACAGCAGAAGAATACTATGGACTTTTATAACGCCGGTGCAGATGCAACAGAGAAAAGCCGGATTATAATCGGTAACCAGACCCCGATTGATAATGCCGTAGTTTTTCGTCGTGATGGATTATATTACAGACTCAAGGGTAAAATGTCCAATACAGTTTTGGACAAGGTCTATAATATGATTGTTGATGGAGAAACTAAGACAATTTCAGTATCGTCAAACGGTATGACATATCTTGGAAGTGTTGAGCCTGTAGAAGATGGGGGAGAAAACAAAGGATATGTTGTTCTGTTCATGGAAAGAACGGAGCTTGAAAAGATATTTAATGATTATAATGATATGGAATATGTCGGCATGATTCTTATCGGAAAAGATGAGATTTTATGCTCTAACAGAGATATAAGTTATAGCGAATTAAATGATATCAAAAATGAAAGTGTATTTTACAAAGAAAAGATTATTGGATTTACCGGATTTTCTCTTATAGTATATAGTGATAAAGAGCTTTCGCAGAAGATATCAAGATACTTTGTAATAGCTATACCTGCAACAATAATCGTTTTTTTGTTGATTGTATCGATATTTATCAGACACCTTAACAAGGTTATTCTTCAGGTAAGGGTAAAAGATATAGAACTTGAAAATGAAAAAACATTAAGTCTGCTTCTAAAAAAACAGATCAACGCTCATTTTACCGTTAATACATTAAATGCAGTCAGAGCACTTATTAATAAAGGCAATAAGAATGAAGCGGCTGCAACTTGTGAAGAATTATCACGTCTTCTTCGTTATGCTAACGCAGGTGAAGAGGACATTTCGCTTATGGAAGAGTTCTACGTATTAGAACAATATGCTGCAATTATGCAGACGAGATATCCGGACAAATTCACATTTAATGCCGATATGGAAGATGAATACGAGGATATAATGATTCCGAGGATGCTCTTGCAGCCGATTGTTGAAAATGCGATAGTACATGGACTTTCTGACAGAACAGGACAGATTGATGTGTATGCCAAAATTGATGATGACATCAGGATATATGTAAAAGATAACGGATGTGGACTAAGTGCGGGAAAACTTAATAGTCTTAAGGAAAGAATCGAAAAATGCGATAATACCCAAAACACAGGACTTTCTCATATGGCACTTATTAACATTCAGAAAAGAATCCG
>JAILRO010000017.1 GCA_024698145.1 Lachnospiraceae bacterium | reverse complement strand
CTTAACGAACACGGAGTGTGAGTTTAGTACCGTTGCGTTCTTATACGCAGCGAAAGCGGCCTGCGATGGAACTGTAATCATAAGAGACGCTTAAAAACAATTAGAAGTTTCGCTTGTAAAATGTAACTAAACAGCAATTTTTAAGTTATATAAAAAGGAGAATGAGATATGGGAAAAAGTACAGGTTTCATGGAATATGATAGAGTCAACGGTCCGGTAGTGGCAGAGAAGGATCGTGTCAAGAATTTTGAGGAGTTCCATGGTCAACTTCCAAAACACGAACAGTGTCTGCAGGCAGCAAGATGTATGGATTGTGGTGTTCCGTTTTGTCAGGCGGGTGTTATGATTGCCGGCATGGCATCAGGTTGTCCGTTACATAATCTTGTGCCGGAAGTAAATGACTTGGTGTATAGAGGCAATTTGGGCGAAGCATATAAGAGATTATCGATAACACATAGTTTTCCGGAGTTTACATCAAGAGTATGTCCTGCACTTTGTGAGGCGGCATGTACATGCGGACTTCATCAGGAAGCGGTTGCGACTAAGGAAAATGAGCGTGCGGTAATAGAGTATGCATTCTCGCATGATCTTGTTAAAGAGGAAGCGCCTAAAGTTAGAACAGGTAAGAAGGTTGCGGTTATTGGAAGTGGTCCTTCGGGACTTGCAGCTGCGCAGTTACTGAACAGAAGAGGTCATGAAGTAACCGTATATGAAAGAAATGACCGTGTTGGTGGTCTTCTTCGTTACGGAATACCTAATATGAAACTTGATAAGCAAGTTATAGACAGACGCGTTTCTCTTATGGAAGAAGCCGGAATAAAGTTTTTGACCGGTGTTAATGTTGGTAAAGATGTAACAGCTAAGGATTTGGAAAAGGAATATGACAGTGTGATTCTTGCATGTGGTGCATCTAATCCAAGAGATATCAAGGCTGAAGGACGTGATGCCAAAGGTATAAGATTCGCGGTTGATTTCCTGTCGGAAGTAACAAAGACACTGCTTGACAGTGACTTTGCCAAGGTTCCTTACAAACTTTGCGAAGGTAAGGATGTAATCGTTATCGGTGGCGGAGATACAGGAAATGACTGTGTTGGAACAAGTATCCGTCTTGGAGCAAAGTCTGTAACACAGCTTGAGATGATGCCAAAAGCACCGGATGAGAGATTGGAATCTAACCCATGGCCGGAGTGGCCAAGAGTCGGTAAGACGGATTACGGTCAGGAAGAAGCTATATGGAAATTCGGACATGACCCTAGAATATATCAGACAACAGTTAAGGAGTTTGTGAAAGATTCAAAGGGCAACTTAAAGAGTGTCATAATAGTGTCTCTTAAAGCTGAAAAAGATAAGAAGACAGGTCGTATGAATATGGTTCCTGTTGAGGGTAGTGAAAAAGAACTTCCGTGTCAGCTTGTACTTATTGCGGCAGGATTCTTGGGTAGTGAGAAGTACGTTACCGATAATTTCGCTGTAGAACTTGATGGTCGTACCAATGTCAAAACTGATTCAGGTAAGTTTGCAACATCCAAGAAAAATGTATATGCAGTAGGCGATATGCATCGTGGACAGTCGCTTGTTGTATGGGCTATTGCCGAAGGTAGAGCCTGTGCAAGAGAGGTTGATCTTGATTTGATGGGATATACAAATCTGTAATTTTATTATTTATCCGGATTTTGGCAAGGTGTTGTGGAATGAAGGAGGGGTTATATGGCTGCATTTGACAGAATAAAAAGCGGTATTCCAAAGTTTGACGAAGCAATTGACAACATACGACTTGGTGATAATGTTGTGTGGCGTGTGTCTGATTTGTCAGAGTTTAAATTGTTCATGGAACCCTATATCAGACAAGCCATTGAGGATAAGCGGAATATCATATATTTTAGGTTTGCCGGGCATGAGCCTCTTATTGAGGAATGCCCGGAAATCAAAACCATAGAGGTTCCCCTATCTCACAGATTTGAAACATTTACCGTAGATATACATAATGCGATCGAAGCAGAAGGACGGGATGCATTCTATGTGTTCGACTGTCTTTCTGAACTTCAGGCCGCATGGGCTACAGATCTTATGATGGGCAATTTCTTTCGCGTTACATGTCCATTTCTATTTGTGCTGGATACGGTTGCTTTCTTTCCGATAATAAGAGGAAAGCATTCTGTACAGGCAATCAATAAAATTTTCAATACTACTCAGCTTTTTTTCGATGTATATTCAGATAAAAGAAACATTTATGTGCGTCCTGAAAAGGTATGGAACAGAAACTCCGATAAAATGTTCCTTCCGCATACATATGATCCGCGAAGTGGAGAGTTCGCACCTATATTGGACGGTGTTAGGTCAAGCAGGTTTTATCAGGCACTGGGTATGGCTCAACGTTCCGCGGATGAGCAGTATTCTGATTCGTGGGATCAATTCTTTACCAAAGCAAAACTTATGAATGATAATGGTATGGATATTATGTCGGAGTGTTCCAAAATGTGCGACATTATGATGACTAGAGATTCAAAGATGCGAGAAATGGTTAAGAAGCATTTTACTCCGGAGGATTATTTTGCCGTGAGAGACCACATGGTCGGAACAGGAATGATAGGCGGTAAGGCGTGCGGTATGTTGCTTGCAAGAGCAATAATAAGAAATAAAGAACCTGATATTAATGATGTGCTGGAGCCTCATGACTCATTTTATGTAGGGTCAGATTTGTATTATACATATATTGTTGACAATAACTTGTGGGATATGAGAATTATGCAGAGAACGGATGAAGGTTATTTTGATCTTGCCGGAGATTTTGCGGATAGACTTATGAGTGGTTCTTTTTCAAACGAGATGCGCGAGCAATTTGTAAGAATCATAGAATATTACGGTCAGGATCCATATATAATTCGCTCAAGCAGTATTTTGGAGGATGGTTTTGGCAATGCTTTTGCCGGGAAATACGAATCTGTTTTTTGTGTAAACAGAGGCAGTCTAGAAGAGAGAATAAGTGAGTTTGAGAATGCTATCAAAATAGTATATGCAAGTTCTATGAGTTTGTCGGCACTTGATTACCGCAAGAGGAGAGGTTTGGATAAGCGAGATGAACAGATGGCTCTTCTCATACAAAGGGTTTCGGGTTCGTATTATGGTTCTGCTTATATGCCTTGTGCAGCGGGTGTAGGTTATTCTTACAGTCCGTACAGAATAATGAAGGACACTGATCCGAAAGCGGGAATGTTAAGACTTGTTATGGGCCTTGGAACTTCAGCAGTTGACAGAACGGAAGGTTCATATCCTCGAATAGTTAATCTGGATAGACCGGAAAAGACTTCTTATTCATCTTCGGCTGATAAGCATAAGTTTTCTCAAGGAAAGGCGGAGGTTATTGATATGTCTGCCAAGATAATGAAAAAGCTTACGCTTGAAGATATAGAACCTGATATACCAAAGTACCTTGATAAAATACTGTTAGAACATGATTATGATGCGGAGTCAAGACTTAGAGAGATGGGAAGAAAACGAGAGGTGAAGTTTATTTCCTGTAAAGGACTTGTGGCAAATGCGACACTTATGGATCAGATGAAAAGAATGCTTCGGTGCATACAGGATGAATACGAGTATCCGATAGATACGGAGTTTACCATAAATGTTTCCGAAAACGGTGAGTATTCAGTTGATCTTTTGCAGTGCAGGCCGTTGCAGGTTCAAAAGGGTAAGTCGGGAACTGTTATTCCTTTGAATATTCCGACTGAAAGGATACTTCTTGAGAGTAAAGGTTCGTCAATGGGAATGTCGAAGGCCTCAAGACTTGATATAATAGTCTATGTTGATCCTGTAAAATATTATAATATGCCGTATAAAGACAAGGATCTTGTTGCCAAACTTATAGGTAAGATTAACTGGCATTACAGAGATATGAACAAACACATGATGCTTATTGTGCCGGGACGTGTAGGAACAACATCGCCGGAACTTGGAGTGCCGACAGCATTTTCCGATATAAGTGCCTATGAGATAATATGCGAGGCGGAAGAGAGTAAGGCAGGATACAATCCGGAACTGTCTTACGGAAGCCATATTTTCCAAGACCTTGTTGAGGCAGAGATTTTATATACAGCAGTATTTGACAATGAAAAAACAATTCATTTTTGTCCGGACAAATTGGAAAACACTAAGGATATTATTTCTGATTTTGAACAGGGAACAATACTTGCTGATATCGTGCATGTGTATGATGTCAGTGATAGAGAATGCGAAGTTTATAATGATGTGGCAAATGAACACCTTTTAATTACATGTTGAGGTGTTTGTGAAAAAATTAGAATTAATCAAAAAAGGTTTGGGTGAATGTATGATTACATTAAATGATTACCTGTACTCGGGTGATACTGTGCTAAAGATATTACTGCAGTATTCAAAAGACTTGAAAAATGAAGCAATAAAAATGCATAATTCCGTTGACCTTGCTCACAGCAATTTTCTTATTCAGATAATAGAACTTTTGGAACACTCGGACTTTTTGACATCGCAGTCTCAAAGGATTAAAGAGTTTTATCTTTATATGACGCAGAAGTATCCGTTTCTTGCATTCACATTTAAGGGCAGAATCAAATCTCTTATTCGTGCAGAGGAGAAGTTCAACGCCTATATATTGGAATATATATATGACTATTATGAGAAGAACGGAAACTATCCTTCTGAATCGGAAGTTAAGAATAATCTCAATTATTTCCGGGATCTTATAGCGTATCGTATAGTTATTTCGCTACCTGCCTGTCATATTCCGGTTGGAGAATCTGGGGAAGAGATGGAGATGAAGTATTTATATGAGATTGCCAATATACTGCCGGAGTTTTTGGAGGAAAGAGGGTTTACACCGGAACTTTCCGGATATTTGGTAGATTTTGATTCTGTCGAATTGTCAGAGAATAATCGTCCGTATTACAGAGATTACGTTAAAAGTCCGCGCTCTTCAGGTTATCAGTCATTACACATAACGTTGTATGATAATCTTGCGAGATGTTATACGGAGGTTCAACTAAGAACCAAAGATATGGACGACCGTGCAGAGATTGGCGAGGCTAATCATTTTGGATATGAAAAGTCTCAGGAAGAGAACAGAAGAAAAAGAGACATAATTGCACCGGGTGAGTGTAAGGTGTTTGATGAAGCTTATGAGAGACTTATTCAGTTACAGGAACTGGATTTGTCAGCTATTAATGTTAATATGTTCAAAGCTTTTAATAATCAACTGATAAATGATGGCTGTGGGTTGTTTCGAGGAAGACAGATTCTTCCGTTTGAACATTTATCCAGATTTCAGCATGATATTGTGGGATAAATGTGGAAGAGAAAATGAATCTACTTAAAGTGATAAAATAATCGAGATTAAGAAGAGTTGAAATGCAAAAATATATTGATTTTTTTGGAGGGATTATTATAGAATCTACTTAAAGTAATAAAATAATTGAGATTAAGAAGAGTTGAAATATAGGGGATATCAATGAGTTTAGACAGTATAAGAGAACCACAAAAGAACAGTTTGAACAGATTCAGATTCTTGATCTGTTTTGGAATAGTATTGGCGGGTATTACAATAGGCGTTGTCCAGAAAATGCTTGATGAGGGAATGCTTGGTAATCTGTCGGGCATTTTGGAAAGATTGGATATAAGCAATTATTTTGGGCGTTTTGCAATATGGATTCTTATCGGAACGATATTATCGGTGTATGCGAAGAGACCGCTTCATGCCGCAATTAATTGCTTCCTGTTTTTTACAGGTATGATTGCCGGATATTATGTGTATTGTAATTGCGTACTTCATTTTTTACCTGTAACGTATATGTTGATATGGGTGGTGGTTGCGTGTCTTTCACCTATTATGGCTGTCATATGCTGGTACGCAAAAGGTGAGGGAATTATATCAATTATCATATCGGCAGTGATTTTGGGCGTGCTTTTCTCACAGGCCTTTCTTATAACACAGGGCTTCTATGTTACGCATGCGCCTGAGGTATTAACATGGATAATAGGAGTGGTAATACTGTATAGAAAGCCCAAGGAGTTTGCTCTTGAAATGGTGCTTTCGCTTGGTGTGGCGGTTATCTATCAGCTGTTTATTCCGTATTGGGGATAAAATAAATTTTCTCATTGACATTTACAAAAAAAGTTATATACTAGATGTGTGTTCCAATGGTGGAACTTTAATTTTTTTTATGGCAAATATTGTGTTTTAGAAACAAGGGGGTTTCGAGGTCCATACTCGAAGCCCCTCTTTTTATGGGGAAAAGAAAGGAATTAACAATGAATAATCTTCATGAAGAATGTGGTATTATAGGTGTGTTTGCACCTAAGGAATATGCTGTGGCAAATGATGTGTATTACGGATTGTATGCTCTGCAGCACAGAGGACAGGAGAGTTGCGGAATAGTCGTTAACGATGATGGTCTGTTCTTTTCACACAAGGATATCGGACAGGTGAGTACGGTATTTGATTCAGAAGAACTTGCCAAACTTCCTAATGGTAAGATTGCTGTTGGACATGTCAGATATGGAACGACCGGAGGCAATAACAGAAATAACTGTCAGCCTATGGAAGTAAATCATCAGAAGGGTAAGATGGCACTCGCACATAACGGAAACATAAGCAATGCCTACAGTTTGAGAAATGAATTGGAACTTTCCGGTGCAATATTCCATTCCACATCCGATACGGAGATTATTGCGTATATAGTTACAAGAGAACGACTAAAAGCACCATCGATAGAACAGGCTGTTTTATCTACAATGAAATATCTCGAGGGTGCGTATTCTATAGTTGTAATGTCGGCAACCAAATTAATTATTGCAAGAGATCCTCATGGTTTCAGACCACTTTGTTATGGTAAATGTGAGGACGGACGATATGTTGCTGCATCTGAAAGCTGCGCATTGGAAGCGATGGGTGCAGAGTTTATTAGTGATGTCAAACCGGGAGAACTTATTGTTTTTTCTAATGACGGTGTGCAAAGTTATACGGATTACTGTGATACAAAGCAGAAAAAGACATGTATTTTTGAGTACATTTATTTTGCAAGACCGGATTCGGAGATAGATGGTGTGTCTGTTCACGAGGCAAGAATAAGAGCAGGACGAATTCTCGCAAGAGAATACAAAGTTGATGCAGATGTTGTTGTTGGTGTTCCTGATTCGGGACTTGATGCAGCGCTTGGATATTCTAGAGAATCGGGTATCCCTTACGGAATTGGATTTATTAAGAATAAATATATTGGAAGAACATTTATTTCACCAACACAGAATGAAAGAAACGACCAGGTGAGAATTAAGCTTAATCCAATCAAAGAAACCGTGGCAGGTAAGAAAGTAGTACTTGTTGATGATTCTATAGTAAGAGGTACGACGAGTGGTCGTATTGTAAAACTCTTAAAAGATGCGGGTGCAAAGGAAATACACATGATGATTTCGTCGCCACCGTTTACCAATCCATGCTACTACGGAACAGATATAGATTCTAAAGAGAATCTTATTGCATGTCATCATAGTGTTGATGAGATTGCAAAACTTATAGGTGCTGATACGCTCGGATATCTTCCTGTTGAAAGTCTGCCGGAACTTACCGGTTACGACGGCATTTGTACAGCATGTTTTACCGGAGATTATCCGACAGCTGTACCGGAGAATGTCAGCAAGAACCGTTTTGAACGTCGCTTATCGGAACGTTAAAATGCACGTAAACAGCAAATTTATGATAAAGAATAAGGAGGATTTTATGACAAAGTACATTTTTGTAACCGGTGGTGTTGTATCAGGACTTGGAAAAGGAATTACCGCAGCTTCTTTGGGACGTTTGCTTAAGGCTCGTGGTCTTAAAGTTGCAGCGCAGAAATTAGATCCATATATAAATGTTGACCCGGGAACTATGAGCCCATACCAGCACGGAGAGGTGTATGTTACGGAGGACGGAGCAGAGACAGACCTTGATCTTGGACACTATGAGAGATTTATCGATGAAGATCTTAATAAGTATTCCAACCTTACTTCAGGTAAGGTTTATTGGAACGTTCTTAATAAAGAGCGTCGTGGAGAATATCTCGGCTCTACAGTACAGGTTATTCCTCATATAACCAACGAGATTAAGGAGTTTGTATATAGAGTTGGCAATGAGACCGATGCAGATATTGTAATAACAGAGATAGGTGGAACGATAGGTGACATCGAGTCACAGCCTTTCATTGAGGCGGTAAGACAGATATCACTTGAAGTTGGAAAAGAGAACAGTCTTTTTATTCATGTGACATTGGTGCCTTATCTTCATGGTTCGGATGAACATAAGTCAAAGCCTACACAGCATTCGGTAAAAGAACTTCGTGGTATGGGTGTAAATCCTGACATCATTGTTCTTAGATGTGATGAACCGCTTGAGGAGTCTATTTTTAAGAAGATTTCCATGTTCTGTAACGTCAAAGAGGATTGTGTAATCGAGAACAGAACATTGCCTAATTTGTATCAGGCACCACTTATGCTTGAGGATGCACATTTATCCGAGGTTGTATGCCGTGAACTTAAAATAGATGCTCCGGCACCGGACCTTACAGAGTGGAAGAATCTTGTTACTAACATTGCAAGCAGAAATAAGGACGTAACAATAGGACTTGTAGGTAAGTATGTGCAGCTTCACGATGCTTATCTTTCGGTTGCAGAGGCACTTAACCATTCAGGTTTTGCCCTCAATGCACATGTTAATATCGAGTGGATTGACTCGGAAGAGTTAAATGAGAGCAATATAGAAGAGCGTCTCAAAGACATGAAGGGAATTATTGTTCCTGGAGGTTTTGGTGACAGAGGAATCGAAGGAATGATTCTTGCGGCTAATTATGCCAGAACCAATAACATTCCGTATTTTGGTATATGTCTTGGAATGCAGATTGCAGTTATCGAGTATGCGAGAAATGTAGCCGGTCTTACAGATGCATGTTCCGGTGAATTCCATGATGCGAGTGACACAAAGGTTATCGATTTCATGCCCGGACAGTCAGATAGCATTGATAAGGGAGGTACACTTCGACTTGGAAGTTATCCATGTCATATCAAAGAGGGTACTCTTATGGAGAAATGCTATGGAACACTTGATATAAATGAGCGTCACAGACATAGATACGAGTTTAACAATGACTACAGAGAAGTGCTTACAGAGAAAGGCCTTACGATATCAGGGCTTTCACCGGATGGTCATTTGGTTGAGACTGTGGAAGTCGCTAATCATCCGTTCTATCTCGGAGTTCAGTTCCACCCTGAGTTTAAGTCAAGACCTAACCGTCCACATCCAATCTTTAAGCAATTCGTTGCAGCTGCGCTTGAAGTGTAACATTCGTAATTTGAATAAATGTACGTCAAACACTATCCGGAGACAACAGTTTCCGGGTGGTGTTTTATTTTGTCTAAAAAAGATATTCTATTTGGCAATGTGAGATTTTTAAGGTATAATGGTAAATGTCCAAATATGTGAGGGTTATCTATGACTGAGAATAAGAAAAAAACTTATTAACAGAATAGTTGGTTTCATAATGGTAGTTTTATCAATACTTGTTTTTATATCTTTCTTTGAGACAATGAGGATAAGTAGATATGAGGATGATTCGGTTACCGTTACAGGTGAATATGATGTGACGTTTAATGGGAAAGAGTATGATAATGTGGATATTTCCACATGTCAATTCCCGTCTATTAAGAAAGGCAATCACGTCACGTATTCTTTTATAATGCCTGATTCCTATGTTGAAGATGCGGTGCTTACTCTTTATTTAGATCATTCTGCGGTTAAGGTATATTATGACGATGAACTTGTGTATGAAAAAGGAAATCCCGACAGCAGGATGTTAGGATATGGTTACATTAACAATTCAAGAGTGCAGCTTCACAACTATCTTGTAGATAACAGTTTTTATCTTATTGTAAATATTGCAATTATTACATTATGTATAACTATTGTTTTGTTATCATTTATTTTCGCAAGAACAACACTCATAAGCATATGATGATTGGACTTATTATATTGATTGTGCTGGCTATCCTTGATATGCTTAGATTTAACATTTATATGCATTTTATGAAGAATAGAATGCGTGTATAAATGATACTTACACGGTTGGAAGAATGGGTGGTGACGAGTTCACGGTCATCATTCCTGCGGCAGATGAGGCAATGGTTAAAGATGCGGTAGAAAGCATCAACAAAAAGTGCGAAGAGGTTAATGAGAACAGAAAACCGCTTCCAATAAGTTTTGCATACGGATATTGTATGAGTGATGATGAACATGTTACATCAATAGCAGACAAGGGCGATATAGTTGAGATAGTATATCGTGTCGCTGATGAGAGAATGTACAAACATAAGACGGAGATGAAGGCAGGAAGATAGTAATGACAGAAGAAATGAACACAACCTTAAATGAAGAAAATCTCGTTGCGGAAAAGCCGGATTATGAATCGGAGGTTGTTGCGATAATTAGGAGCAACGATTCGCCGAAGGTAATGCTTAATAAGTTGGAGGATTACCATGAGAATGATATTGCGCAGGTTATTCCGACGCTGACGGTTTCCGAAAGGAAAAAGTTCTACCGTGTATGTGATGTGGAAATGCTTGCTTCAATCTTTGAGTATATGGATGAAGATGAAGCGGGAACATTTCTTGACGAAATGGATGTGCGTAAGGCTTCAAGAGTTGTATCGGAGTTAGAGACGGATACGGCATCAAAAGTTCTTAAAGAACTTCCAAAGGAAAAGAGAAGTCTTATTATAGATGCGTTAGAGCCTGAGGTTCGTAATGAGATTCGATTGATTGATTCGTTTGACGAGGATGAAATCGGTAGTAGGATGACTACCAATTACATTGTGATACGTGAGAACCTTACTATCAAACAGGCTATGAGCGAGCTTGTCAGACAAGCAGAGGAAAATGATAATATTACAACCATATTTGTAGAAGATGAAAACAGTGAATTCTATGGAGCGATTGATTTAAAAGAACTTATAATTGCAAGAAGTTCCGTTTCACTTGAAAGCCTCATTGCAACATCATTCCCGTATGTATATGCCAATGAGCAGATAGATGACTGTATTGAGAAGTTGAAGGATTATTCGGAGAGCATTATTCCGGTACTTGATAATTCCAACAAAATGCTTGGTGTAATTACAGCACAGAACATTATCGAGGTTGTCGATGATGAGATGGGTGAGGACTACGCCATGCTTGCCGGTCTTACTGCGGAAGAGGATTTGAATGAGCCACTATTGGAAAGTATGAAGAAACGTCTTCCATGGTTAATTACTCTTTTGTGCCTTGGAATGTTGGTATCCAGTGTTGTAGGAGTATTTGAAAAAGTTATATCTCAACTTACACTTATTATTGCTTTTCAGTCGCTTATACTTGATATGGCAGGTAACGTTGGAACACAGTCGCTTGCTGTGACGATTCGAGTACTTATGGATGAGAATCTTACATTTAAACAGAAAGGTCAACTTGTGACAAAGGAAATGCGCGTCGGCTTGTCGAACGGATTACTGCTCGGTGTTATTTCCTTTGTATTTGTTGGACTGTATATAATGATAATTAAGAAGAAGGCTGCTTTGTTTGCATTTTCTGTTTCTGGATGTATCGGTGTGTCGCTTATTGTGGCTATGCTGATATCAAGTGCGGTTGGAACTCTTATCCCATTGTTCTTTAAAAGGATCAAGGTTGACCCTGCGGTTGCATCGGGTCCGCTTATCACAACAGTCAATGACTTGGTGGCAGTTGTAACCTATTATGGCATGAGCTGGATTTTGTTGCTAAATGTGATGCATTTGGGATAATTATTTCTTGACTTTTTTGCGCAAACCTATATACTATACATAGTGTTCCAAAGGCGGAACTTTCATATTGTTTTAAGTGACAGACCGGATTTGTTATTGCGGTTAATTCAATAGAGATAACATATGAGAAGCAAGGGTGTTTCGAGGTCCGTACTCGAAGCACCCATTTTTATATATTTTAGGAGGAATATCATGGACAGAAAATTGATTTTGGAAGACGGAAGTGAGTACTTAGGGTATGGCTTCGGCGCCGAGCGCGATGCTATATGTGAGATAGTATTCAATACTTCAATGGCGGGGTATCAGGAGATTGTTTCCGATCCGTCATACACAGATCAGGCGATAGTTATGTCATATCCGCTTATAGGTAATTACGGAATTACCGATGAGGATTTTGAAAGTAAACTGCTCAATCTCGGTGGTCTGATTGTTAGGGAAGTTAATGATTTCCCTTCTAATTTCCGATTTACAAGAACCCTGTCAGAACTTCTTGAAGACGGTAATGTTCCCGGAGTGTACGGTGTTGATACGAGGAAGCTTGTACGAAGCATAAGGGATATCGGTTCCAGAAAGGTCCTTATCACCAATGCAGACACAACACTTGAAGAAGGTCTTGATATTCTCAAGAAGACAGAACTTCCGCATGACCAGGTTGCAAGATGCAGTTGCAAGAAGAAATGGTATGCGAGAACTTCAAACCCAATATATAACATAGTTGCAATTGATTGCGGAATGAAAATGAACATTGTAAGAGAGTTCAATCGTCATGGTTGTAACGTTACGGTTGTTCCTTACAATACGAGTAGTGATGAGATACTAGCCATGAAACCGGACGGCGTATTTATATCAAACGGTCCCGGAGATCCGGAAGACGTGGGCGAGGTAATCGAAACGCTTAAGAACATACGTGGCAAGGCTCCACTTTTTGGAATCTGTTTAGGACATCAATTGATTGCACTTTCTTATGGTGCGAAAACATACAAGCTTAAGTTTGGTCACAGAGGCGGTAACCACCCGGTTAAAGATATCAGAACGGGCAAAGTTGAGATTACAAGCCAGAATCACAGCTACGCAGTAGACGAGAAATCGTTAGAAGGAACCGGTCTTTCGGTGTCGCACATTAACCTGCTTGACAATACGGTTGAGGGACTTACATGTGATGAGGACAAAGTGTTCTCTGTACAGTACCATCCGGAAAGCGCACCCGGACCTCAGGACTCCACATATCTTTTTGATAGGTTCATAGAGAACATTAAGCAATTCGAAGCCAAGCAATTTTAAGTTAAAATGCTCTTCGAATGCTTGCATTCGATAGGGCAATTCAACTTAAAATTATTTGGCGAGAAGCCAAATTGAGAAAGCGCGGAGCGATTTCGAGATTGCGGCTTCGAATTGCGAAAAGAGCTAAATGCGAGAAAGCGCGGAGCGATTTCGAGATTGCGGCTTCGAATTGCGAAAAGAGCTAAGCAATTATAATTAAAAGTTTGTCTAAATATATGGAGGATATAAAAAATGCCGAAGCGTACAGATATAAATAAGATACTTGTTATAGGTTCAGGACCTATCGTTATAGGACAGGCTGCCGAGTTTGACTATGCAGGAACTCAGGCTTGTCTCGCATTAAAAGAAGAAGGTTACGAAGTAGTACTTGCCAATTCCAATCCGGCTACAATTATGACGGATACAATGGTTGCGGACAAGGTTTATATGGAGCCGTTGACACTTGAGTTCGTGGCAAGAATCTGCCGTTATGAAAGACCGGATGCCATTGTGCCCGGAATCGGTGGACAGACCGGACTTAACCTTGCTATGCAGTTGAATGATAAGGGTGTTTTAAATGAATGTGAAATCGAACTTTTGGGAACAGATGCTGCAAGTATAAGATGTGCAGAAGATCGTGAACAGTTCAAGGAACTCTGTGAGAGAATAGGAGAACCGGTTGTTCCTTCTGAGATTACATATACAGTAGAAGAAGGTTTGGAGGCTGCCAAAAAGATTGGTTATCCTGTAATACTTCGACCTGCATTTACACTTGGTGGAACTGGTGGCGGTTTTGCATATAACGAAGAGGAAATGCGTGAAATGATGACCAATGCGCTTGCGCTTTCACCTGTGCATCAGGTATTGGTTGAAAAGAGTATCAAAGGTTACAAGGAAATTGAGTACGAAGTAATCAGAGACGCTAATGATACAGCTATAGTTGTATGTAACATGGAGAACCTTGATCCTGTAGGTATACATACAGGAGATTCTATAGTTGTAGCACCTAGCCAGACACTTACAAATAAAGAATATCATATGCTTCGTGACAGTGCACTCAAGATTATCAGAGCACTTGGTGTAAAGGGTGGTTGTAACTGTCAGTTCGCACTTGACCCGGAATCATTTGATTATTACGTAATTGAGGTTAATCCTAGAGTGTCACGTTCATCGGCACTTGCATCAAAAGCAAGCGGATATCCGATAGCAAGAGTTTCAGCCAAGATAGCAGTTGGAATGAATCTTGAGGAGATTGAACTTGCCAATACACCGGCTTGTTTTGAGCCTGCACTTGATTATGTAGTAACAAAGATGCCTAGATTCCCGTTTGATAAGTTTACATTGGCATCCAATGTGCTTTCGACACAGATGAAGGCTACCGGTGAAGTAATGAGCGTTGGCCGTACGCTTGAAGAGAGTATGTTAAAGGCAATCCGCTCGTTAGAGGATGGCAAGAATCATATTCATCTTGAGAAGTTTGATGTTAAGACGCTTTCAGACAAACCTGAACCGGAGAACAAAAAGGAAGCTATTGAGAAGTTGCTTAAATATATAGAGGATGGAACTGATGACAGAATCTATGCACTTGCACAGTTGATATGGTTGGGAGTCGATCTTTCTGTAATATATAACACAACGAAAATAGATATGTTCTTCCTTGATAAGATTAAGAATATTGTTGATTTCGAAAAGAAACTTGAAAGCGTTAAGGATAAGTTGGATGATGGCGATGCTCAAAATACTGAGGGTAAAATTGCAAATCTATCATACGAAACTCTTTATGAGGCAAAACGTATGGGATTTTCAGATTCGTATATTGCCGAGTTGCTTGGTGTGACTGAAGATGATATCTGGAAACGCCGTAAGGAGTTGGATATTAAGCCTGTCTATAAGATGATAGATACATGTGCAAGCGAGTTTGACAGTTATGTTCCGTATTTCTATTCAACATATGAAGAAGAAAACGAGTCTATAGTATCCGACAAAAAGAAGATAATCGTGTTGGGTTCCGGTCCTATCAGAATCGGACAGGGTGTAGAGTTTGATTATTCGACTGTTCATGCGGTTAAGACTATACATGAACTTGGATACGAGGCTATTGTTATCAATAATAATCCGGAAACGGTTTCTACGGATTATACAACAGCTGATAAGCTTTATTTCGAGCCACTTACAGTTGAAGATATCATGAATATAATCGACCTTGAAAAGCCGGAAGGTGTAATCGCTTCTCTTGGTGGGCAGACTGCAGTTAATCTTGCAGGACCTCTTTCAGAGCGTGGTATTAAGATAATCGGTACGGATTGTGAGGCAATATTTAAGGCAGAGGACAGAGATGCATTTGAGAACGTTATCAGATCACTTGGTATTCCGCATCCTACAGGTGAAGCTGTTACAGATATCGAGAGCGGCGTGAAAGTGGCGGCTAAGATTGGATATCCTGTACTTGTTAGACCTTCATTTGTACTTGGCGGACGTGCAATGGAAATCGTTGCAAATGAAGAAATGTTAAGACATTACTTGAAGAATGCTGTTGAAGTTGATGTTGATAAGCCGGTACTTGTTGATAAGTACGTTGTCGGTAAAGAAGTAGAGATAGATGCTATATGCGACGGTAAGGAAGTATTCCTTCCGGGAATTATGGAACTTGTTGAGCGTACCGGTGTACATTCGGGAGACAGTACAAGCGTTTATCCACCATTT
The DNA here is from genome assembly GCA_024698145.1 of Lachnospiraceae bacterium. Classification (GTDB taxonomy): domain Bacteria; phylum Bacillota; class Clostridia; order Lachnospirales; family Lachnospiraceae; genus CAG-590. The sequence continues at coordinate 979 of JAILRO010000017.1, read as the reverse complement.
TCAATATCAGATAAGGTTAAAGACACTATCCTTGAATACACTACCAAGATAGGACTTGGAGTAGGAATAGTGGGTCTTTTCAACATACAGTTTATCGTAGATAAAGATGATAATGTATATATTATCGAGGTTAATCCGAGAGCTTCAAGAAGCGTACCATTCCTTTCAAAGTCAACCGGATTTTCACTCGTTGATATCGCAACCAAGGCTATGCTTGGTATAAGCCTTAAGGAGCAGGGAATAACCAATCTTGTACCTGCACCAAAGCAGTTCTGGTACGTTAAGGCACCTGCATTCTCATTTGAGAAATTAAATGGTATGGATGCTTATCTTTCACCGGAAATGAAATCGACCGGTGAGGCTATCGGTTATGACAGAAAATTAAAACGTGCATTATATAAGGCACTTCAGGCATCAGGAATCAAGATGAAGGATTACGGTACCGTTATGGTTACCCTTGCTGATGAGGACAAGGAGGAGGCACTTCCACTTGTGCGTCGTTTCTACAAATTGGGCTTCAATATTGAGGCAACCGTTGGAACTGCAACCTTCCTTAAGAATAATGGAATAAGAACAAGACTTCGCGGTAAGTTGAGTGATGGTAGTGACGAGGTTATCCGTTCTATTCAGGCCGGATACGTAAGTTACATAATTAATACACGTGCTATTCTTTCCGGTATCCACTATGAAGACGGTGTAGCTATCAGACAGTGCGCGGTACGAAACGGAGTTACAATGTTTACATCGCTTGATACGGTGCGCATACTTCTTGATGTACTCGAAGAAGTTATTCCGGAAATTTCCGTAATATAAAATTGCTGTTTAGTTAAGTTACACGAGCGAAACTTCTAATTGTTTTAAGGCGTCTCTTATGATTGCAGTTCCAACGCAGGCAAGCTTTCGCCCGTTTTGAGCGCAACGGTACTAAGTTCGTACTACGTACTCACTAAGTACCGGCGGTCAAAGAGGACCTGCTTAT
>JAILRO010000047.1 GCA_024698145.1 Lachnospiraceae bacterium | reverse complement strand
GTTGTTGCTTCAACCGGAGTAATTGGTATTCCGCTTCCTATAAAACCTATAAGTGATCATATTAATGAGCTTGCAGACGGCCTTTCTTATGAGGGAAATGCCAAGGTTGTTAATGCTATAATGACAACAGACACAGTGCCTAAGGAGGTTGCTGTAACATTTGATATTAATGGAACAAAATGTACACTTGGAGGCATGGCAAAAGGTAGTGGAATGATTCATCCGAACATGGCAACTACACTTAACTTCATAACTTCTGACGTGGCGATAAATGCAGAACTTATGCAGAAGGCTCTTTCTGAAGTGACAAAGATTACATACAACTGTCTCTCGATTGATGGTGATACATCCACTAACGATATGGTATGCGTAATGGCTAACGGACTTTCCGGTAATGCAGAAATTGTTGCCGAGGACTCCGGCTATGAAACATTTAAACAGGCATTATATATTGTAATGATGAATCTCACAAGAATGCTTGCAAAGGATGGCGAGGGTGCAACCAAGCTTATCGAGTGTACAGTAGATAAGGCAAAGGATTTGGATACTGCAATTACTGTTGCAAAGAGCGTTGTTGCTTCTTCGTTATTTAAATGTGCAATATTCGGAGAGGATGCTAACTGGGGACGTATTGCGTGTGCAATCGGATATGCTGATTGTGATGTTGTAATTGAGAAAATAGACGTTGATATGGTATCGGCTAAAGGAACTTTGGAAGTATGTCGTGGCGGATACGGTGTTGATTTTTCAGAGGAATTTGCGAAGGAAGTACTTTCTGAAGACGAGATAATGGTTAACATAACATTAAATGACGGCGATGCAAAGGCTACAGCATGGGGCTGTGATCTTACGTATGATTACGTTAAGATTAACGGAGATTACAGATCATAAACAAGGTTGTTTACATAATATTGACTGTGCTTTTGTTTGCAGGAGGTTTATATGAGAGTAGGAATGGGATACGATGTCCACAAATTGGTTGAGGGCAGAAAGCTTATACTTGGAGGCGTTAATGTTCCTTATGAGAAGGGACTTCTCGGTCATTCGGATGCGGATGTGCTTACGCATGCCATTATGGATGCGTTACTTGGAGCTGCTGCACTTGGTGATATAGGACGACATTTTCCGGATACGGACGAAAAGTATAAAGGTGCGGATAGCATAGAACTTCTTAGACATGTCAAGAAGCTTCTTGATGAGAAAATGTTTATTATCAGTAATATAGATGCAACGGTTATCGCACAGAGACCAAAGCTTAAGGATTTTATTCCTGATATGGTAACAACGATTGCCGAGGCGCTTTCTCTTTCGGAGAATCAGGTTAATATCAAGGCAACAACCGAGGAAGGACTTGGATTTACCGGAAGCGGAGAGGGAATCAGTTCGCAGGCGATATGTCTGCTTGAGACGGTTGAGAATTACAATTACGACCCGATGGCGCAAGGCGTTAATTGTGCGGGTTGCAAAGGTTGTCCGAAAACTAACGGATGAATACGAAATAGAAGATATTATTAAGAACAATTTGGAGGATAATAGTAAATGAAAATCTATAACACTTTGACGAGAACAAAACAGGACTTCGTTCCGATTAATGACGGAAAGGTCGGTATATACGTGTGTGGACCTACAGTTTATGACTACATTCATATTGGTAACGCACGTCCGATGATTGTTTTTGACACATTAAGACGTTACCTTCTCTATAAGGGTTATGATGTTAACTATGTATCCAACTTTACAGATGTTGATGACAAGATAATCAAACGTGCCAACGAAGAAGGTGTGCCTTCGTCAGAGATTTCCGAGCGTTTTATCGCTGAAGTTAAGAAAGACATGAAAGACCTTAATGTTATGGAGGCTACAACACATCCAAAGGCAACGGAAGAGATTCCGGATATGATTGAAATGATTAAGGTACTTATAGATAAAGGTCATGCATACGAAGTAAATGGTACCGTATATTTTAGAACAAGAAGCTTTAAGGATTACGGTAAGCTTTCCAAGAAGAATATTGATGACCTTGAGGCAGGACACAGAGATGAGAAACATGCACTTAAGGTATCCGGTGAAGATGAGAAAGAGGATTTCCTTGATTTCGTTCTTTGGAAACCTAAGAAAGAGGGCGAGCCTTCATGGCCATCACCTTGGGGTGAGGGAAGACCGGGCTGGCATCTTGAGTGCTCGGTTATGAGTAAGAAATATATTGGTGATATTATTGATATACATGCAGGTGGAGAGGATCTTATATTCCCACATCATGAGAATGAGATTGCGCAGTCGGAGGCTGCTAATGATGTAGAGTTTGCAAGATACTGGATGCATAATGGTTTCCTTCGTATAGACGGAGAGAAGATGTCAAAGTCGCTTGGTAATTTCTTTACAATAAGAGAGATTGGTGAGAAATATCCTTTGCAGGTAATACGTTTCTTCATCCTTTCTGCTCATTACAGAAGTCCGCTTAATTTCTCTGACCAGCTTGTAGAGTCGGCTAAGGCATCACTTGAGAGAATATTAACTGCAGTTAACAGACTTGAGGAAGCAGCACAGAATGCGAAAGATGCCGAACTTACTGCAGAGGAACTTAAGATAAAAGAAGGATTATCTGACTTCGAGAAGAAGTTTGATGATGCTATGGAGGATGACCTTAATACAGCAGATGCAATCTCGGCAATATTTGAATTGGTTAAATACACCAACTCTAATGTAAGCGGAGATAACAGCAGTGATTTGGTTAAAGCTTCTCTTGATATGGTTAAGAAGCTTTGCGATATCCTTGGTATTATAACCGAAGTTAAGAAAGAAAAACTTGATGATGAGATAGAAGCGCTTATCAATGAAAGACAGCAGGCAAGAAAAGACAAAAACTTTGCAAGAGCTGATGAAATCAGAGATATGTTAGCTGCTGAAGGAATTGTGTTAGAAGATACAAGAGAAGGCGTAAAATGGAAGAGAGTGTAGACTTTTTAAAGTATTTCAAGGATACATTTAATATTGAGCAGAAGAAACCGGGGAGTTATTCTCCGCTTGCCCTTGCATATATAGGTGATGCTATTTTTGATTTGATGATAAGAAGTATGGTTGTTTCAAAATCCAACAAACAGGTTGAGAAGTATCACAAGAAAGTTACGTCAATCGTAAGTGCAGGTGCACAGGCCAAGATGATGAAAGGAATCAGAGACAGTCTTACGGAAGAAGAACATGCAATATACAAGCGTGGACGTAATGCTAACTTTAATTCCAAGGCAAAAAATGCTACCCGAAGCGAGTATAGAAATGCAACGGCTTTTGAAGCAGTGCTTGGATATCTGTATTTGAAAGAGGACTACAAAAGACTTGTTGATGTAGTGCAGATGGGACTTGAGGTTTTAGAAAAGAAATAACATGAGGTGATGTTGTGCGATACGAGGAATATACAATAGAGGGCAGAAATGCCGTAACGGAAGCATTTCGTTCCGGCAAAACAATAGATAAGCTTTATGTGTTAGATGGTTGTCATGACGGAGCGGTTAATACCATCAAGACACTTGCCAGAAAGCAGGACACGATTGTTAATTATGTAACAAAGGAGAGACTTGATCAAATGTCGGAGACCGGCAAGCATCAGGGTGTCATTGCACAGGCAGCAGCGTATGACTACGCAGAAGTGTCAGATATATTGCAGGCTGCAAAAGACAAGGATGAGCCACCATTTATCTTTGTGCTTGATGAGATAGAAGATCCGCATAATCTTGGAGCGATAATCCGTACCGCTAACCTGTGCGGAGCGCATGGTGTTATTATTCCAAAGCGTCGTGCGGCAGGTCTTACGGCTACAGTTGTCAAAGCATCTGCCGGAGCTATTAACTATACACCTGTTGCGAAGGTTACCAATATAGCGAAGACAATCGAGGAACTTAAGGACGAAGGAATATGGTTTGTCTGTGCGGATATGGATGGCGATGTTATGTATAGACACAATCTTACCGGACCAATCGGACTTGTTATCGGTAACGAAGGCAACGGAGTAAGCCGACTCGTGAAGGAGAAGTGTGATTACATAGCTTCAATTCCGATGAAGGGCGATATCGATTCGTTGAATGCTTCCGTGGCAGCGGGAGTTTTGGCCTACGAGATTGTAAGGCAGAGACTTAACGTGAAATAGAATACAATTTTAAGGACTTGATATATATGAAAAAGGAAAACAAAAAGGGTAATCAAAAGGAAGAAAAGAAAGAACTGAAGGGTATTGATTTGGAAAACAGCGCTTCAGTTGATAACAGTATTCCACCAAGAGATATGCTTAAGACCATTCTTATGATTTTATTTGTTATTGCCATAGCATGTTTGCTTTTGGGATTCATAACAATAATAGCTAACAGTGTCGGTGGTACAAGTAAGAAAGAAAAGAGAACAGAGGCAACAACAGCAGAAAGCTTTTTTAAGAAAGAAGAGAGCACAGAGAAAAAGGCTGATAAAACAACTCAGACGACAGAGCAACAACAGCTTGAGGAGAGTATTGAGGATATTACCAAGAAGGTAAATGAAGACTCTTCGAAAAAGAAGAAAAAGGATAAAAAAGCTACAGAAGAGCAGAAAGAAGAGACAACTCAAGCACCGGATACTCAAGCACCGGATACACAAGCTCCGGCTACAGAGGCACCAACAGAAGCCCCAACGGAGGCTCCGGTAACAGAAGAAACAACGCAAGCACCAACAGAGGAGATACCTATAGACGCAACACCTGTTGAGTAAAGGAAAACTAATTATGACTTCAAACTATGATATCTTAACGGATGAACAGTTAATAGATGAAATAAGAAACGGTGATGAAGAAGCAACGGAATATCTTATTAAGAAATACTCGCCACTCGTTATGAAATCAACGAGAACGCTTTTCTTAATAGGTGCTGATACAGAAGACCTTACACAAGAAGGAATGATAGGTTTGTTTAAGGCTATACAAAGTTACAAGCCTGATAACAATGCGTCTTTTTTCACATTTGCGCAGCTTTGTATCAAGAGACAGATATATACCGCAATCAAAGCTTCAAACAGAGAAAAGCACAGCCCACTTAACAGCTACATTTCACTCTATGCTTCTACCGGGGAAAGTGATATAGAGCTTATTGAGAATCTCGAGGCGGACAGAAGTACTGACCCGGAACACATAATTCTTAGCCGTGAGAATATCCTTAGAGTAAATGAACTTTTATCGTCGAAATTAAGCAAAATGGAGCAGACGGTTTTGCCGTTATATCTTGATGGTCTTTCGTACAATGATATTGCAAAAAAACTTGATAAACCGACCAAGTCAATCGATAATGCAATATCGAGAATTAGGGATAAATTAAAGACATTTTATCCCGTCACAGAAAAATAAATATAATTGAAAAATATTCTTTACAAACAAGGCTTATTTTGATATTATAGACAAGTCGCAAAGACAAGCTGGCGTGGCACAGTCGGTAGCGCACCTCATTGGTAGTGAGGAGGTCACGGGTTCGATTCCCGTCGCTAGCTTTCTTTTTTTTTAGAATTTTATAGAAAAAAGGAGAATGAATGATGAGTGAAATAGAAAAAAACACTACAGATAATAACGAAGAAGTAGTATCGAGAAACTTTATCGAGCAGATTATTGATAAGGATTTGTCAGAGGGGAAATACAAAGAAATCGTGACAAGATTCCCACCTGAACCTAATGGATATCTTCATATCGGACATGCTAAGTCAATAATTCTTAATTCGGGATTAGCAGAAGAATACAAGGGAACATTTAATTTAAGATTTGATGATACCAATCCAACCAAGGAGAAATCAGAGTTCGTTGACTCTATTCTTGAGGATGTTAAGTGGTTGGGCGCTGATTTTGGCGATAAGATATATTATGCATCTGATTATTTTGATGCAATGTATGAAGGTGCAATCAAGCTTATCAAGAAGGGTAAGGCATATGTATGTGATCTTACAGCCGATGAGATAAGAGAGTATAGAGGAACACTTAAGGAGCCGGGTAAGGAGAGTCCTTACAGAAACAGAAGTGTCGAGGAGAACCTTGATCTTTTTGAGAGAATGAAAAACGGCGAGTTCGCTGACGGCACCAAAGTGCTTCGTGCCAAGATTGATATGGCGTCACCTAACATGAATATGCGTGACCCTGTTATATACAGAATTGCAAGAATGAGTCATCACAGAACAGGAGATAAATGGTGCATTTATCCGATGTATGATTTTGCACATCCTATCGAGGATGCGGTTGAAGGTGTGACACATTCTATATGTACACTTGAGTTTGAGGATCACAGACCTTTGTATGACTGGGTTGTTAAGGAACTTGAGTTTGAGTTCCCGCCAAAGCAGATTGAGTTTGCAAAGCTTTATCTTCAAAATGTTATTACAGGAAAAAGATATATCAAGAAGCTTGTTGAGGATGGCGTTGTTGACGGATGGGATGATCCAAGACTTGTCTCAATAAGTGCACTTAGAAGAAAGGGTGTAACACCTGAAGCAATCCGTATGTTTATCGAACTTTCCGGTATATCTAAAGCTAATTCTGTTTCAGATATGGCTATGCTTGAGTATTGTATAAGAGAGGATCTTAAGATGAAAGCTCCTCGTATGATGGCAGTACTTGATCCTATCAAGCTTGTAATTGATAACTATCCGGAAGGAGAGTCTGAACTTCTTGAGGTTGAGAACAATCAGGAGAATGAGGAGCTTGGAAGCAGACAGGTATCATTTAGCAAAGAGTTATATATAGAAAGAGATGACTTCATGGAGGAACCACCTAAAAAGTATTTCAGATTGTTCCCGGGCAATGAAGTAAGACTTAAGAATGCATATTTTGTAACTTGTACTGATTTTGTTAAGGATGCTGACGGCAAAGTTGTTGAGGTTCATTGTACTTATGATCCTGCGACCAAGTCGGGTTCAGGTTTTGAGGGACGCAAGGTTAAGGGAACTATCCATTGGGTAGATGCTGCAACTTGTGTAGATGCAACTGTAAGATTATATGAGAACCTCATCAAGGAAGGAGAGGAGGTCTTGAATGAAGACTACTCCAATCTCAATCCTGATTCTCTTAAGGAACTTAAGAATTGTAAGTTAGAGGCTGCATTTGCAGGTACCAAGAAGGGTGAACGCTTCCAGTTCTTGAGAAACGGCTTCTTCTGTACAGACATGAAGGATTCCACAGAGGACAACCTTGTGTTTAACAGAATAGTGTCGCTTAAGAGTTCATATAAGCCAAACAAGTAATCATTCCTTTGAGTCCGGAGTGATTGTGCTGTGAGTTTTCAATATGGCACGAGGAAGAGCGTCTTTGGAGTTTTTCCAAGGCTCGTTCTGGTAACGATAATCGAACTTGTTAATGAACCATTCGATATCTTCCTGCATACGTTCCATGTTTGAGAAATATACGTTTTTGATGTCTGCAATGAAATTATCAAGTGCTTCTTTTGATAGAAAGTCAGGTGCTTTATCATATAAAAGAGCAAAGTGATAAGTGCAGAAACCTTTTGAATTACGGACCTTGCCTGCAAAGGCAGGGTCTTTTTTGTATAAATGGAATATAGTATCTACATATCTGTCAAATGTGTCATTAATGCGCTCGCATATGAAACAATGGTTTTTTAATTTGTCCACATAAGAACCGATTGGCGTGGTCTCTTTTTTCTTGAAAAGAGAAGTTGCTGTAGGCGCAGACTTATCCGTCATGGCTTTAAGGTCTTTGTTGATCTTTTGCATGTGAGTACTTAATATAAGTGCAAGTCCCAGGCGGTTTTTCTCGCCGTAAAGTGCTTGGATATGTTTCTCGCAAAAGCCTGCCTCGTCGGTCATTGCACGATTGTCGTCTTCCATATAACTGGGACCTAGTGTGTATTCGATGGCATTTCTTTCAAGCTGCTCCTTCATTTTGCACAAAGGACATTCGCAATCGCTTTCAAAAACCTCATTGACGGGTATGGTGTATAACTGTTCTTTCATTGTAACTCCTCCATATTGTTAGTCTAGAGTGGTAAAAACTCCGGTTTTCTGTTCTTAAATATCGTGTAGTAGTTATAGCCTAATGATTTCAATATATCTTCGGCCTTATCAAAGCCATAGCCGATGTTTTCTTTGACGTGAGCGTCGCTTCCTATGGTGATTATCTCGCCACCTAATTCCTTGTATAATTTAAGTGCTTCGATGTGAGGGTGAGGATATCCGATTTTCGTGATGCCGGCGGTATTAATCTCGATACCTTTACCACGCGAAATCAGTTCCTTTAATAACACTTCAAAGATATCTCTGTAATCATCAAAGTTATATACAAAAGATTGGTCGGGACAGTAGCGTACTGCGTAATCAAGATGACCATACACATCAAAGCCGTCAGTTGTGCGTACATTTGTCACCTCTGATTCGAAATACTTTCTGTAAGCTTCAACAAATGTCATGCCTTCATAATAAGTTGGGTAGTAAGGGTCACCTTTTGTTACCGACAGGCATGTAAGATGTGATGAACCTATTATAAAATCAAAAGGATAACTGTTGGATAATTCTGATATCCTGGGCGCAACGTCAGGACAGATTCCCTGCTCGACACCGAATAATACTTCGATTTTATCCCTGTATTCTTCTTTGAGTTTGGTAAGAGTTTTTATGTACGAATCAAAATCAAGCTGAAAGTCCATATCCGGATTTTCAGGACTTACGGGGAAATCCATATCGTGATGATCGGTGAAATATACATAAGAAAAGCCCTTTTTGATACATTCTTCTATTATAGATACGGGAGATTCATTAGAATCTGATGAAAATGATGAGTGGACGTGTAAGTCTGCCGTAATCATATAATGCCCTTCCTTCCTTATAAATACGTTATTATATGGCTATTTTACCATACGAGGAAAATAACGTCCATAAATTGTTAATTTCCTCTTGAATTTTAATATCAAAAAATGTATGATAGGGGCATGGGTGTCAAAACAGAGGGCACCACAAAAGAAATTTACATTATTAGGAGGATTTTTACTATGGCAGTAAAAGTAGCGATTAATGGATTCGGACGTATCGGACGTCTTGCATTTCGTCAGATGTTTGACGCAGCAGGTTATGAGGTAGTTGCAATCAACGATTTAACAAAGCCTTCTATGCTTGCACATTTGCTCAAGTATGATACAGCTCAGGGCGGATATTGCGGAAAGATCGGTGAGGGTGCTCACACAGTTTCAGCAGATGACGATGCTAATACAATTACAGTTGACGGTAAGACACTTAAGATCTACGCAGAGGCAGACGCTAAGAACTGTCCTTGGGGCGAGCTTGATGTAGACGTTGTACTTGAGTGTACAGGTTTCTACTGCTCAAAGGATAAGTCACAGGCTCATATCGATGCAGGTGCTAAGAAGGTAGTTATCTCAGCTCCAGCTGGTAACGATCTTAAGACTATCGTATTCTCAGTTAACGAGAAGACATTGACAACAGATGATAAGATTATCTCTGCAGCTTCATGTACAACAAACTGTCTTGCACCTATGGCAGATGCTCTTAACAAGTACGCTCCTATCCAGAGTGGTATCATGAGCACAATCCATGCTTACACAGGTGACCAGATGATCCTTGATGGTCCTCACAGAAAGGGTGACCTTCGTCGTGCACGTGCAGGTGCTGCTAACATCGTTCCTAACTCAACAGGTGCTGCTAAGGCTATCGGTCTTGTTATCCCTGAGTTGAATGGTAAGTTAATCGGTTCTGCACAGCGTGTTCCTGTTCCTACAGGTTCTACAACAATCCTTACAGCAGTTGTTAAGAAGGCTGGTGTTACAGCTGACGGAATCAATGCTGCAATGAAGGCTGCTGCAAGCGAGTCATTCGGATACAATGAGGATCCTATCGTATCTTCAGACGTTATCGGTATGAGATTTGGTTCATTGTTCGATGCAACTCAGACAATGGTTAGCCAGATCGCTGATGATCTCTATGAGGTACAGGTAGTTTCTTGGTATGATAACGAGAACTCATACACATCTCAGATGGTTCGTACAATTAAGTACTTCGCTGAGCTTGGTTGATTTTAACTTTAGTTAATAACTTGACCTAACGGGGGTCCGGTCTTATTGGACCGGACCTTCTTTTGTTTCATTTAAAACATTTATTTAATAGGAGGATTTTATAATGTCATTAAACAAGAAATCAGTAGATGATATCAACGTAAAAGGCAAGAGAGTACTTTGCCGTTGTGATTTCAACGTACCTTTAAAGGATGGTCAGATTACAGATGAGAATCGTCTTGTAGCTGCACTTCCTACAATCAAGAAGCTTATCGCTGATGGTGGTAAGGTTATCCTTTGCTCACACCTTGGAAAGGTTAAGACAGAAGAGGACAAGCAGACTAAGACACTTGCTCCTGTAGCTAAGAGACTTTCAGAGCTCCTTGGTCAGGATGTTAAGTTTGCTGCTGATCCTGAGGTTGTTGGTCCTAACGCAAAGGCTGCTGTAGAGGCTATGAATGACGGAGATGTAATCTTACTTGAGAATACACGTTTCCGTGCAGAAGAGACAAAGAACGGAGAGGCTTTCTCAAAGGATCTTGCTTCTCTTTGTGATGTGTTCGTTAACGATGCATTCGGTACAGCTCACAGAGCTCACTGCTCAAACGTAGGTGTTGCTTCACTTGTTGACACAGCTGTAGTTGGATACCTTATGCAGAAGGAGATCGACTTCCTCGGTAATGCCGTAGAGAATCCTGTTCGTCCTTTCGTTGCAATCCTTGGTGGTGCTAAGGTTGCTGACAAGTTAAACGTTATCTCTAACCTTCTTGAGAAGTGTGACACTCTTATCATCGGTGGTGGTATGGCTTACACATTCTTAAAGGCTCAGGGTAAAGAAGTTGGACTTTCACTTGTAGATGATACAAAGCTTGACTACTGTAAGGAGATGCTTGATAAGGCTGATAAACTTGGTAAGAAGCTTCTTCTTCCTATCGATACAGTTATTGCTAAGGGATTCCCTGATCCAATCGATGGACCTATCGAAGTTTCAACAGTACCTTCAGATTCAATTCCTGCTGATATGGAAGGTCTTGATATCGGTGAGAAGACAAGAGAGCTCTTCGCAGATGCAGCTAAGACAGCTAAGACTGTTGTTTGGAACGGACCTATGGGAGTATTTGAGAACCCTACACTTGCTGCAGGTACAATCGCTGTAGCTCAGGCATTGGCTGATACAGATGCTACAACAATCATCGGTGGTGGTGATTCAGCAGCAGCTTGTAACCAGCTTGGATTCGGTGACAAGATGAGCCACATTTCAACAGGTGGTGGAGCTTCACTTGAGTTCTTAGAGGGTAAGGAACTTCCGGGTGTTGCTGCGGCTAATAATCGATAATTATATTGATTAACCTATAATTTATTTGTGAAAGTAATAATTGCGAAGTTCATTTTGTATATGCATGTTTTGTAGAGTCCATAAGCAGACCGTTTATGAACGTCGGTACTTAGTGAATGCGAAGCATGAACTTAGTACCGCTACGTGAATAATCGAGTGAGAACGTGTCTGCGTTGGAACTATAAAACATGCATGTGAAAAGAACTTCGTAATTATGGATACATTAAAAAATGAATGGAGATTAGAGATGGCAAGAAAGAAAATTATTGCAGGAAACTGGAAAATGAACAAGACTCCTTCAGAGGCTGTTAAGCTTGTTGAAGAGTTGAAACCTTTAGTTGCTAATGATGAAGTAGATGTAGTATATTGCGTACCTGCTGTAGATATCGTTCCTGTTGTTGAGGCAGTTAAGGGAACTAATGTTGAGATTGGTGCAGAGAACATGTACTTCGAAGAGAGCGGAGCTTATACCGGAGAGGTATCTGCTGCAATGCTTGTTGATGCAGGTGTTAAGTATGTTATCATCGGTCATTCTGAGCGTCGTGATTACTTTAAGGAGGATGATGTTCTTCTTAATAAGAAGGTTAAGAAGGCAATCGAAGCCGGTCTTACACCAATTCTTTGCTGTGGCGAGTCTTTAGAGCAGAGAGAGATGGGTGTTACTATGGATTGGATTCGTCTTCAGATTAAGTCAGACCTTGATGGTGTGGCAGCTGATGATGTTAAGAAGCTTGTTATCGCTTACGAGCCAATCTGGGCAATCGGTACAGGTAAGACTGCAACATCTGATCAGGCACAGGAAGTATGTAAGGGAATCCGTGATTGTATCGCTGAAATATATGATGCTGCAACAGCTGATGCAGTACGTATCCAGTACGGTGGATCTATGAATGCAGGTAATGCTGCAGAGCTTCTTGCAAAACCTGACATCGATGGTGGTCTTGTAGGAGGAGCTTCTCTTAAGGCAGACTTCGGTCAGATTGTTAACTACAACAAATAATTTTTACTGCTATATGTAAATTTTGCAGCCGGCTTTTATGCCGGCTGTTTTTTTGTTGTGAAGATATCGTTATATTTTGCGTTGAGAATAACTCATTTATGTGTTATCATAAAATTTAGTGTTGTTGTTTGATAATGAAGATTTTATCACAAAGGAGACGTTGTATGTACAAAAGATTATTATTGCCCTTTTTGGTGTTTGCACTTTTGATGATACTCATGCCAATAAAGGCATATGCACAAAATGATTTTACACTTGAATATGATTTTACAAGTGACCATATGGTAAGACTTAAAATGACTAATGAAGCCGGTTTTGAATTTGACGGATACATAATAGAAAGAGCATCAGCAAAATCCGGTCCGTACGAGAATGTAGGAACTTGCAGTAAAACAAGTTATTCCACATATCGTTATTACTATGATGATTACTCGTATGATAATAATTTGACTACTTATTCTGATAGTAGTGTGTTGTCACCATACACAACATACTATTACAAAGTTTCTGCATTTACATATGCAAAAGATGAGTATGGTTATACAACAGATGAGAAAACAATACTTAATGCAAAAGAAATAGAAGTGTTATATCCGGGTGCAGGTCCGGTTATCACATCCGGTAAACGGAAGGGGAAGAACGGCTCGACAATCAGTTGGTCACCGGTTGATGGAGCAGAAGGTTATGTAGTATGTCTTCTTACGGATATTGATGAAAATGGCAATGTGTTATGGCCGGATACAAGTAATGAGCAGTTATATACGCAAATATCTGATTTTACTGCTACAACACTTAATGCTTCTTACAAGAAACTTACAAATGGTGTTACATATTATTACAGAGTATATGCATATAAGACAATTGATGGTAAAAGGGTTATGAGTTTTTCATCAGATGTTAAGAATATCGCTATGGATTATTATGCTTATGCTTCGGAAGATTATTTTCAAAAGACGAAAAGAGCTTTCGGTTCCGAAAAAAAGAGGAATAAGAACTTTAAGACAGAGGCGAAAGCAAGACGTCAGATGAAAACAATCAAGATTAAGGTGTGGGATTTTAAGAACGGAAGAAAAGGAAAGAAAATTACAAGAGTCAAATACCTTACCGTGAATAAGAACCTTGCACCTACAGTAAAACAGATTTTCAAAGAAGTATATGAAAGTGAAGAGAAACAGGTAATTCACGACATTGGTTGCTATTCGTATAGAACCGGTGAGCATATGTACGGTCTTGCTATAGATGTTAATCCTAACGAGAATTATATGATTGATGGCAAGAAGGTAATGTCGGGCAGTTTCTGGAAGCCGAAAAAGAGTGCTTATTCAATTCCTTTGGAGTGCGATTTTGTTAGAATTATGAACAGATATGGTTTTTCAAGAGGCTTCTGGGGCAACAGAAAAGACTATATGCATTTTTCTTATTTCGGAACATGATAAAAAAAAGACTTTTCATATTAACAGAAAGAAGTTATAATGTATTCTGTTTGACGCATTGTGCGCTGGATTTTAATTAAGAAAGAGGTATCAATATGTACAAAATTGTTAAGAAGAAGGAACTTAATCCTACGGTAACATTTATGTCCGTAGAAGCACCTTTGGTTGCTAAAAAGGCAAAGGCAGGACAGTTCATAATATTCCGCGCAAAGGAAGACAGCGAGCGTATTCCACTTACGATTGCAGGTTATGATCGTGAGAAGGGAACAGTTGACATAATATTCCAGATTGTCGGCGCAGGAACAGAGATTTTAAACTCATTAAATGAGGGCGATTTCATTCATGATTTTGTAGGTCCGCTCGGTAAAGCAACAGAGATAGAAGGACTTAAGAAGGTTGCTGTTGTTGGTGGTGGTGTTGGTTGTGCAATCGCATATCCGGTAGCAAAGGCACTTCACGAGCAGGGAGCTGAAGTTACTTCAATTGTAGGTTTCAGAAGTGAGGATTTGATTATCCTTAAAGATGAGTTTGAAGCAGTTAGTTCAAAATACATATTGATGACAGATGATGGTTCGGCGGGTGAAAAGGGACTTGTTACAACACCCCTTGACGAATTGCTCAAGTCAGGTGAAGAGTTTGATGAAGTTATAGCAATCGGACCGCTTATTATGATGAAGTTTGTTGTTGCAACAACAAAGAAATATGATGTTAAAACAGTTGTTAGTATGAATCCGATTATGGTTGACGGAACCGGAATGTGCGGTGGTTGTCGTCTTACGGTTGGAGGAGAAACAAAGTTTGCGTGTGTTGATGGACCTGATTTTGATGGTTTCCTCGTTGATTTTGATGAGGCAATGTCAAGAGGTGCCGTATATAAGCCGTTTGAGCAGAAAGCACGTGAAGAAACATGTAACCTGTTAAAGCAGGGATAATCAACCGTTAATAAAAGGATAACAAGGAGGAACAACAAAGATGCCTAATATGAGCATGAATAAGAATCCGATGCCTGCACAGGAACCGGATGTTAGAAATAAAAACTTTGACGAGGTAACTCTCGGTTATACAAAAGAGATGGCAATAGACGAGGCAGGACGTTGTCTTAACTGTAAGAACAAACCATGTGTTACAGGATGTCCTGTTCAGATTAACATACCTGAGTTTATAGCAAAGGTTGCAGAGGGCGATTTTGAAGGTGCTTATCAGGTTATAAATGAGAGCAGTTCGCTTCCTGCTGTTTGTGGTCGTGTATGTCCACAGGAGACACAGTGTGAGTCAAAATGTGTCAGAGGAATCAAGGGAGAGCCTGTTGCAATCGGACGTCTTGAGCGTTTTGTTGCAGATTATCATAATGCTAACTGCAAAGAGGCTGCTAAAAAGCCTGAGTCTAATGGACATAAAGTAGCAGTTATCGGTTCAGGTCCTTCAGGTCTTGCATGTGCAAGTGATCTTGCTAAGAAGGGTTATGAAGTTACTGTATTTGAGGCATTGCATGTTGCAGGTGGTGTTCTTGCGTATGGTATTCCTGAGTTCCGTCTTCCTAAAGCAATTGTTCAGAAGGAAGTTGACGGACTTAAGGAACTTGGAGTTAAGATTGAGACTAACGTAGTTATTGGTAAGACTATTTCAATAGATGAGCTTATGAAGGATTACGGTTTCGAGTCTGTATTTATTGGTTCAGGTGCCGGACTTCCTAGATTTATGAGAATTCCCGGCGAGAACTTAAATGGTGTATATTCAGCAAATGAGTTCCTTACAAGAATTAATCTTATGAAAGCATATAAGGAGGATTCTTCAACTCCTATTAAGCGTCCACAAAAGACAGTTGTTGTCGGTGGTGGTAACGTTGCTATGGATGCTGCAAGATGTGCTAAGCGTCTTGGTTCTGACGTTACAATCGTATATCGTCGTTCTATGGAAGAGCTTCCTGCACGTGCAGAGGAAGTTGAGCATGCAATGGAAGAGGGAATTAAGTTCGAACTACTTACCAATCCTTTAGAGGTTGTTGGTGAGGATGGATGGGTTAAGTCTATCCATTGTCAGAAGATGGAACTTTCAGAGCCTGATGAATCAGGAAGAAGAAGACCTGTTGCATTGGGAGGTCAGTTTACTGATATAGAGTGTGATTGTATGATAATGTCAATCGGTACATCACCTAATCCGCTTATCAAAGACACAACAGAAGGTCTTGATACGGAATCATTTGGCGGTATCAAAGCTGATGAGGTCGGTGCAACTTCTAAGCCGGGCGTATATGCCGGTGGAGATGCCGTTACAGGTGCTGCTACAGTTATTCTTGCAATGGGTGCCGGTAAGAAGGCTGCTGCTGCTATTGATGAGTATTTAGCATAAGTAATTATTTGTAAATGTTGAAAGGACGAACACGATGTTAAAAGATGATTACGTTGAATATGCCGTGAAATCAAAGGCTGAGGCAAACTTTTATGTTGGCGTGTTTGGTGGCATTTTATGTATCGTATTAGGCGTTGTAGCATTGCTTTTTGATCTGGTGGGAATATTGCTCATTGCAGGTGGTATTGCACTTATCGTTTTCTTCAGTAAGGAAAAGAATGTCGAGTACGAATATACGATAACCAACGGAAGCGTTGAAGTGTCGGCAATATACGCTGCAAGCAGGCGTGCGCTTAAGAAACAGTTTGATGCATCACAGATTAATTATATTTGTCCTTCGGATTCTAATAGAATATCCGGAGAAAAGTTTGCAAAACAATATAATTACACCTCTAAACAGGCGGATGCAAAAAGTGTTGCGGTTATTATAGAAAACAATGATAAGAAAGAACTCGTGCTTTTAGAACTCAATGAGAGATGTATAGAGCACATGAAGCGTTTTCTTCATCACAAAGTCTATGATTTATAGAATAATATAGGATAAGGAGAGATAATATGAAACCGGTTGTTTTAATGATACTTGATGGTTATGGATTAAATGATAAGACTGAGGGTAATGCCATTGCAATGGCTAATACTCCTGTTATGGACAAACTTATGAAGGAGTGCCCTTTTGTTAAGGGTAATGCTTCAGGTCTTGCTGTAGGTCTTCCAGACGGACAGATGGGTAACTCAGAGGTAGGACATATGAATATGGGCGCAGGTCGTATCATTTATCAGGATCTTACTTCAATTACCAAGGCTATCGAAGATGGTGATTTCTTCGAGAACGAGGCTATGCTTGAAGCAATCAACAATTGTAAGAAGAATAATACAAGCCTTCATTTATGGGGACTTTTATCAGATGGTGGTGTACACAGCCACAATACACACTTATACGGAATTCTTGAGCTTTGTAAGAAGCAGGGCTTGGAGAAAGTATTCATTCATCCGTTCTTTGACGGAAGAGATACACCTCCTGCATCAGGAAAAGATTATCTTGTAGAGCTTATCAAGAAGACTGAAGAAATCGGTGTCGGTAAAGTTGCTTCCCTTTCAGGAAGATACTATGCAATGGACAGAGATAACAGATGGGATAGAGTAGAGAAGGCATACGCTTCACTTGTTTACGGTGAGGGTGTTATGGCTGAAGATCCTGTTAAGGCAATGGAAGAGTCATATGCTAACGATGTAACAGATGAGTTCGTTCTTCCTACTGTTATTACAGAGAACGGTAAGCCGGTTTCAGTTGTTGAAGCTAATGATTCAGTTATTTTCTTCAACTTCCGTCCTGACCGTGCAAGAGAGATTACAAGAGCTTTCTGTGATGATGAGTTTACAGGATTTGAGAGGAAGAATGGTCGCGTGCCTCTTACATATGTATGTTTCAAGGATTATGATGAGACTATTCCTAATAAGCTTGTTGCATTTAAGAAGCAGTCGATTGTTAATACATTTGGTGAGTATCTTGCAAAGAATGGCAAGACACAGCTTCGTCTTGCAGAGACAGAGAAGTATGCTCACGTTACATTCTTCTTCAATGGCGGTATTGAGGATCCTAATGAGAACGAGGAGAGAATACTTGTTAAGTCACCTGCAGTAGCAACTTACGATCTTCAGCCTGAGATGAGCGCACCCGAGGTTTCTGAGAAGTTAAATGCTGCAATTAAAAGTGACAAGTATGATGTTATCGTAATCAACTTTGCTAACCCGGATATGGTTGGACACACAGGCGTTATTGATGCTGCTGTCAAGGCTGTTGAGAGAGTCGATCAGTGTGTTGGAAGCGCTGTTGAGGCTGTCAAAGAAGTTGGCGGCGTAATGTTCATCTGTGCAGACCACGGTAATGCAGAGAAGATGATTGATTATGAGACCGGTGAGCCACACACAGCTCATACAACTAATCCGGTACCATTTATACTCGTTAATTATGACGATGTTAAGCTTAGAGAAGGCGGATGTCTTGCAGATATAGTTCCTACTCTTTTAGATATAATGGGAATGGAGCAGCCTGCTGAAATGACAGGAAAGAGCCTTATTGTAAGATAAGTTTATTGTAACCCGGAAACTTTTTGCGATTGTGGGGTATTGGCTATGGGTTTATTTTCGGATTTGAGTTCTCTTGGTTTTGAAAACGAAGACGATATCGAAGTGTTCAAAAAGAAGGATCTTGAAATGGTTGACGAGACCGAAGAGATAGAAGATTTTGAAGAGAAAGAGAAAATCCCTGAAGAAGAAGACTATCTCTATGAGAAGAATATTGAGTGTCCGTGTTGCGGGCTTGATTTTGATGCACCTGCAATTTTTGCATCTAAAATGAGACCGCTCGGACAGGGGATTGATTTAAGACCCAAATACGAGGGTATTGATCCTATTAAGTATGAGGCGCTTGTTTGCCCTATATGCGGATATGCTTCCCTTGCTACATCATTTAATGATATTGATACTATGCAGGTGGTCAAGGTTCAGGACAAGATTACACCTCAATTCGTGGGACTTGAAACTGACGGGTTGGTGTACAGTTATGATGAAGCGATTGTCAGATATAAGATGGCTTTGCTTTGCGATGTTGTAACACAGGCTAAGAATAGTAAGAAAGCCTACACTTGTTTGAAACTTGCATGGGTAATCAGAGGAAAACTTGAGTCAGAGGGTGAGTCGCTTACCGAGGAGCAAAAGAAGCAGTTAGAGGCTGATGAAGATGAGTGCCTTGATAACGCTTACGAAGGTTTTTCTATGGCTAATACAAGTGAGGATTATCCAATTTGTGGAATGGAGGAGACTACTGTCGAGTACCTTCTTTCATATCTTGCCTACAGAAAGGGTAAGTACAAAGAGGCTGCCAAATACATATACCCAATTATAGCCAATAAGAATATATCGCCTACTATTAAGAAGTTATCACTGAAGCTTAAAGATATGATCAGAAATGATTATAAGGCGGCAACTAACAAACAATAATTATGAATCTTGAAAACTCAACTTAAGGAAAATAAATTTGTCCTTGCCAATATGATTTTATTGTGGTATCATACGGAATAGTGAGTTTTGAGATAAGGAGGAAAGTTTGTAATGAAAACAGCATTAACAATTGTGTTTATGATAATATGTGTAATAATAACTATAATAGTATTAGCTCAGGAGTCTAAGGATAACGGATTGGGTAGTTTGGCCGGTGGAGCTGCAGCAGGTGATACTTACTGGAGCAAGAACAAAGGTCGTTCCAAGGAAGCATATCTTGTTTTAGCTACAACGATTCTTGTTATTTTATTCTTGGGAATTGCATTGCTTATAAGTTCTAAGGTATTGAACTAATAGATAATGACTGCTGCTACATACTATGTAGCAGCTATTTTTTTGTTACGCATAAGATGTGGGAAGTTTATATTGGTGAAGGATTATGTCAGATTACGAAAAGAACAAAAATAAAATATTACAATTGATAAATGACAAGCACTACAAGCCGTTAAAGCAGAAGGAACTTGCTTTTTTGTTGCAGGTGCCGAAGGAAAACAGGGATGAGTTTAGGCAGATGCTTAAGGAACTTGTTGATGAGGGAAAAGTGTTTTTGTCAAAGCGAGGCAAATACGAGTCGACGTCAGGTCACACATTTATCGGTACCTACACAGGAAATCAAAAAGGCTTTGGATTTGTTGCCGTTGAGGGCGAGAAGGATGATTATTACATATCCGCTCGTTTTTCAAAAGGTGCAATGAATGGAGACAAAGTTGTTATAAAACCGCTTGTTTCGTCCTATGGCAAGAGAAAAGAGGCGGAGGTTGTTAATATAGTAGAACGCGCCAATTCTTATGTTGTTGGATATTTTCAAAAACGAAAGAACTTTGGTTTTGTCGTTGCCGATGACAGAAAACTTGGGGAAGACATTTACATTCCAAAAAGAAAATCGATGGATGCGGTAACAGGACACAAGGTTGTTGCAAAGATAACCAATTACGGCGATAAGAATCATAAGCCGGAGGGAGAAATTATTGAGGTGCTTGGTCATGTAAATGATCCCGGTGTAGATATTCTCTCGATTATAAGAGCATACGGATTGGATGTCGAGTTCTCACAAGAGGTTATGAATGAAGTTGCAGCCGTGCCTGATGAGATTGATGTAAGTGGATGCGATAACCGACTTGATCTTAGGAATGTTAAGATGGTAACTATCGATGGTGCAGATGCAAAAGACCTTGATGATGCGGTTTCTATAGAAAAGAAAAGTGACGGATATACGCTTGGCGTGCATATCGCGGATGTATCGCACTATGTTAAGGAATATTCGGCACTTGATAGGGAAGCATTAAAGCGTGGTACGAGTGTGTATCTGGCTGACCGTGTTATTCCAATGCTTCCACATAAGCTTTCTAACGGCATATGTTCATTAAATGCCGGTTGTGACAGATTTGCGCTTTCATGTATTATGGATGTCGACAAAGAAGGTAATGTTACAGGGCATAAGATTGCGGAAACGGTTATTCGCGTTGATAAGCGTATGACGTATGATAAGGTTTACGAACTTCTGGTAAAATCCGGTGCGATTAAAGATTGCGACATCAATCCGGAGACTATAGAGGAAGAGCCGGAATATGATGATTATATTGAGATGTTTGAGAATATGCTTTCTCTGTCAGGGTTAATCAGGGAAAAGAGAATGAAGAGAGGCTCGATAGATTTTGATTTTCCGGAAGCAAGCATTACTTTGTCAGATGACGGTGTGCCGATTGAAATTGGTGTAAGACAGAGAAATCTTGCGCATATGATAATTGAGGATTTTATGCTTCTTGCAAATGAAACCGTTGCCGAGGACTTTTACTGGCAGGAGCTTCCTTTTGAGTTTCGTGTTCATGAAGAACCTGACAAAGAAAAGTACGAGAAGCTTGTTAAGGTAATAAGTGGTTTTGGGTATAATTTGAAGTTTAATAGCGAAAAGATTTATCCGAAAGAAATACAGAAATTGCTCAAAAAAATAGAGGGAACAGAGGAAGAAGGCTTTATAAGCAGAATGACTTTAAGAAGTATGCAGCGTGCAAAGTATTCAACAGAGTGTTCAGGACATTTTGGACTTGCTGCAAAGTACTATTGTCATTTTACATCGCCTATAAGGCGTTATCCGGATTTGCAGATTCATAGGATTATCAAAGAGAATCTTCACGGTGAATTGACGGACAAACGAATAATGCATTATAATAACCTTTTGCCGGAGGTTTCTTTTGACAATTCCAGAAGAGAAAGAATTGCGCAAGAGACTGAAAGGGAAGTTGAAAAATTAAAGAAAGTTCAATATATGACGAAGCATTTGGGTGAGGTTTTTGAAGGAATCATTTCAGGTGTTACGGATTATGGTTTCTTTGTGGAATTGCCTAATACGGTTGAAGGTCTGGTTCGTATGGCATCCATTCCGGATGATTTTTATCTGTACGATGAACACAATATGATTATTGTCGGAAAGCAGACAGGTACGACTTACAGAATCGGACAGAAGGTTGTGGTGCAGGCTGTGAGAGTTGATAAACAGCTAAGGACAATAGATTTTGAACTATATGTGGAATAAGAGGTGAGAAAATGCCGAAGCAAAAAGGTGAACGATTGATTGCTAACAACAAAAAAGCATATTTTGATTATTTTATAGACGAGAAGTTTGAGGCTGGGATTTCGCTTGCCGGAACAGAAGTGAAGTCTCTTCGAATGGGACAGTGTAGCATAAAGGAAGCATTTGTTGCGGTTGAAAACGGAGAGGTTATAATTCGTCAGATGCATATTTCGCCGTATGAAAAGGGTAATATATTTAACAAAGATCCTTTAAGACCGCGAAAACTGTTGCTTCACAAATATGAGATCAACAAAATTATGGGACAGGCCAAGATGAAAGGTTATACCATTGTTCCGCTTCGCGTGTATTTTAAAGACAGTCTTGTTAAGGTTGAAATAGGTCTTGCAAGAGGTAAGAAACTCTATGATAAGCGCAAGGATATAGCCAAGAAGGATATGAAGCGCGAAGCAGAAAAAGAGTTTAAAATACGAAATGTGAAAGGTTGATGAACAACCGATAATTAGTAAAATTAGTATTTCATTTTTGATTGAAATGTGGTATTCTATACTAGACTTTGAAATAATCAGGAGGCAATTATGAGTCAGGAGAAAGTTGACAGAAGAAAGTACGAAAAGAAAAACAGAAAAGCACTCGAGAAGAAGAGAAAAGCAAGAATTGCAGCAAAATGTGTTACAGCAGCAATTGTTATCGGTGTAATTATCGGTGTGCCACTCGGAATCAATATATACAGAAAGATACCTAAGTTCGTAGGTGATTCAACATTACAGTCGTTTGTAGGTGACTATATTGAAGAGAATCACAGTGAAGAACTTACTACAGTTAAGTTGATAGATGCTGCAAAGCAGGCAGCTGCAGATGATACGTCTGAAGAGTCATCAGAGGAATCAAGTGAGGATACTTCAGAAGCAGAGGCTACTTCAGAAGAGACTTCTGAAGATACTACAGAGGCAGATACAGAAGCAGCGTCAGAAAAATAATTGTTTTGATATCAACCACTTTACATTTTGTAAAGTGGTTACGATATATATAATGAAACATAAGTTTCAAATCAGTCAATCTAAGGGGTTGTACTGGTTTCGACGGGGATTTAGAAATCATGGAAGCCATTGATGGTCCGGGACCATCTAAAAACTCGGAATTAAATATAAACGCAGACAATAAGTTAGCGTACGCTGCCTAATGGCAGCTGTCTTACCTAAGTTAGCTCGTGGCTTAGGATAAGGCATCAAAACAGCGGGGAACTTTGTTGTGAAAGCTTTGACACATCAAAAGAATTATGAAGCTACCAAGACTGATAGCCTGTCGGTTGGCAATTGGTTGAGGGAATGTCTGTAAATCGACTGTAATGGGAGATGCCATGATGGAAGAGTTTTCGGACGGGGGTTCGATTCCCCCCAGCTCCATTTTTATTAAGTAATGAAGGAAGATGTCTTATGGAAGAGAATTCATTTGTTGTTGACGGCTTTGTTTTTTCTAATAAGGCTGATGCCGAGTTAGCAGCCAAAGAACAAAAGAATATTGAAATTATCAAACAGAAGACACCCTTGACAGATGCGAATGCATCTTTTTCTCTTTACAGTAAGTTGATAGAAAGGGATATGTTCAAGACACTTGTTGGTGTCAATTTTCTGCATGAGTTAAGAACCCATCTTATCAATGACTTCGGATATGCAGAAGAAGAATTGCCGCCAATAACATTTTCTACAAAATCGTCCAAAACTATCTTTGAAGATATCAAGAGAGAAGCGTTAGAAGAAAAGGTTAACAACTTAATGTTGAGTCGCAAGAAAATGGCTATAGTTATTATTGCGCTTGTTGTAATGATTGTAGGTATGTTTGTTATTGCATTTGTTAACCCGGATGTGCATTACGTTAATACGGAGAATAAGCTCCTTAATAAGTATTCCGGTTGGGCGGAGGAGTTAGAAGCCAGAGAGGCTGCCGTAAAAGAGAAAGAAAAAGAACTTAATATCAAAGAATAGACACATTTTTACCATAAATAAGTGCTATATTAAGGGGACATGGATTAATCTTGTCCCCTGATTTATTTTTCGTTTATTTGGAGGTGTATGATGAATCGTATAAAAATACTTGTAGTCGATGATGAGAGTAGAATGAGAAAACTTGTCAGAGACTTTCTTGTAAAAAAAGATTATATTGTTTTAGAGGCGGCAGACGGCGAGCAGGCCGTTGATATGTTTGTTGAAGACAAAGATATCGCCTTGATTATATTGGACGTAATGATGCCTAAAATGGATGGCTGGCAGGTCTGTAAGGAGATTAGAGCGCTTTCTAATGTTCCAATCATAATGCTTACTGCAAAGGGGGATGAGAGTGACGAACTTTTAGGCTTTGAACTTGGTGTTGATGAATATATTTCAAAGCCGTTCAGTCCTAAAATACTTGTTGCAAGAGTTGATGCGATACTTAGAAGAACATCAGGAATTGCAAAAGAAGAATGTTTGACTGCGGGTGATATTGAAATGGATATATCAGCCCATACGGTTAAGGTTTGTGGCAAGTTTGTTGACTTAAGTTACAAGGAGTTTGAACTTCTTAATTATTTTGTTGTTAATCAAGGTGTGGCACTTTCAAGAGAAAAGATTCTCAATAATGTGTGGAACTATGATTATTTTGGCGATGCAAGAACGATTGACACGCATGTCAAAAAGCTTCGCAGCAAATTAGGTGAGTGTGGAGATTACATCAAAACCATATGGGGAATGGGATATAAGTTTTCTGTAGAAGAGGAATAGTATGAAAAAGAAAATCAAACATTCATTAAGATTTAAACTTACAATGCTTTTGATGGTGCTTATGGCGCTTACCATATTCGGTTCGGTAGCGATTACGTGGCTTAGTATCAGACATTTCTTTGTAGGACGATTAAAACAGAGAATGATTGGTATTTATGATGATGTAAATGTTGTTTTTTCGACAGAAAGAAAAGACAGACAACAGACGACGGACTTACTCAATACGATAATGTCACGAGGTGATATTTCCGTATTTATCCTTGATGTGAGTGATGGTACAAGATACACCAATATTAATGAAGAGAACAAAATGCTTGAGAGCATGCAATCACTAGCATCTCTTTTACAGGGACAGGATGAGCTCGGACTTAGTGAGTTGCTAATTGACGGTAACAAGGGAAGATATCAATTTACGAAAAATTACGATTCCACAATGAATGGAGAGTTTTATGATTTGACCGGTGTCTTGGATGATGGCAGTCTGATTGCTTTGCGTTCTTCGGGAGCGAGACTTGATGATAACGTTAAGATAACGCTTGCACTTTATTCGTATGTTGGTGTTTTTTCAATTATTATTGGTTGCATTGCAATGTTTGTGGCAAGCAATTATTATGTGAAACCCATTCATGAAATGGCAGTTGCTGCCAAGAAAATGTCGCAACTTGATTTTGATACGAGGGTTACAACCAATTCACAGGATGAGATTGGCGAACTTGGAAACAGCATAAACTCTATGTCAAAAGAGTTAGAAGCTACAATATCGGAACTTAAAACCGCCAATGTCAAATTAGCGAAGGATATTGAGAAAAAGAATCAAATTGATGAAATGAGAAAAGAGTTTCTTTCTCATGTTTCGCATGAACTAAAGACTCCTATTGCCCTTATTCAGGGATATGCGGAAGGACTTAAGGAGAATATTTCTGATGATCCTGAAAGCAGAGACTTCTATTGCGAGGTTATCATGGATGAGGCTGACCGCATGAACATGATGGTTAAGAAGTTGATGGCTCTTAATGAACTTGAGTTTGGTACAGATAAGATAACTCTTGAGCGCTTTGATATAGTTGAGCTTATGAGTAACATTAATCAGTCCTCTGATATTTTGTTGCAACAGAAGAATATTAATTTAGATTTCCTATACGAAAATGCAGTTTGCGTATGGGGAGATGAGTTTATGATAGAAGAGGTTTATTCGAACTATCTTACCAATGCAATTCACTATGCACCGGAAAACGGACACGTCAAAGTCGGAATAGAGGAGAAAGAGGACGTTATCAGAATCAATGTGTTCAATGAGGGGGATAATATTCCGGAGGATGAGATTTCTAAGATTTGGATAAAGTTCTACAAGGTTGATAAAGCAAGAACACGAGAGTATGGAGGAAGTGGTATCGGACTCTCGATTGTAGCGGCTACAATGAAGCTTCACGGCAGAGATTATGGTGTTTATAATGTTGATAACGGAGTCGTTTTTTATTTTGAATTGGAAAAATCGAAACAAAATTGTATTACCGAAAAATGTTGAAGAATCTTTGAATTCGTGGTATAATGTCAACATCTAATATTATAATCAGATTAGAGGGAAGGGTATGCTTAAAAGATTTTTACCTTTGGTTTTACTGTTCCTTGCATGCTTAATGCTTACCGGATGCACAGAGGTTATAGATCTTACGGAGAATGAAACAAGATTAATTGCCGAGTATGCCGGAGAGATGTTGCTTAAGTATAATCCTAATTACAATGACAAGTTGTCTGAAGGAGATAAGATTGAAACCGAGATGGAAGAGGAAGCGCTGGAGGATGAGATGAATGAACCTCAGACTACAGAGGCGTTACCGGAAGAAAATCTTGGAGATACGGAAGCGACAACAGAAGCTGACACGCAGGAAGATAATTTTGTTGATAGCAATATAGACGGTTCTGATGAAGATGGTGTAGTCGACGAACAAACATCCGAAGAGGTATCGGCAGGGGTTTCCGATATTGCACAGATTTTGGGTGTTGAAGGGGTGTCAATCACATACAAAGATTACGTGGTGACTGATCATTATCCGGCTACTGATGAAGAAGGACAGTTTTTATCGCTTGATGCCGCAGAAGGTTACCAATTATTGGTTTTGCGGTTTGATGTATCTAATGGGACGCAGGATGATATCAATGTTTCATTACTTGATAAGGATGTTGATTACAAACTTGTTTGTAACAGCAAGAATGCTGCAAAGCCTATGTTGACGATACTACTTAATGATCTTGGTACAATGCAGACAACCTTGTCTAATGGGGAGACTCAAGAGGGTGTTCTTGTATTTCAAATATCGGAAGACATGAAGAGTAAGCTTCAATCTATGGATTTGAAGGTCAACTATAATAACCAAGAAAATATTATCACGATACTATAATAAGGGGGTTCTTGATTTATGGACACAAATATTTTGCTGGAAAGTGGAACAAATGAGCTGGAAGTTCTTGAGTTTACCATTAACGGTAACCATTACGGGATTAATGTTGCTAAGGTAAGAGAGATTCTTTCAATGACAGACATTACACCGATTCCTAATTCACACCCATGTATTGAAGGTATTTTTATGCCAAGAGATACGATTATTACTGTAATTAATTTGGGTAGAGCATTAGGTTTTGGGGAAGTAGGCCAAAAAGGTCAGATGCTTATAATTACCAACTTCAACAACTTGAATATTGCGTTTGAGGTTGATCAGGTATTGGGCATACATCGTGTATCATGGAGTGATATTGTTAAGCCGGATAATACGGTTAACGCTCCGGGAGTAGGTATTGCAACAGGTATCATAAAGAAGCTTGAGAATCTTATTATAGTACTTGATTTTGAGCGTATTGTTGAGGAGATATGTCCGGAGACAAGTCTTAAGATGTCAGAGGTTGCAAAGCTTGGTGAAAGAGAACGTAACAATTCACCTATTATATTTGCAGAGGATTCACCGATGCTTCAAAAACTTGTTACAGATGCTCTTACACAGGCCGGATATGTTAATATTAATGTTTGTTCAAATGGTGAGGAAGCATGGGATAAGCTTAGAGAACTTAAGAAGAATAACGGTGTTGATTACGGTGTCAAATGTATCATTACAGATATTGAGATGCCTCAGATGGATGGTCATAGATTGATTAGGCTGGTGCGTAACGATGAAGCATTGTTACACCTTCCGATTGTCATTTTCTCATCACTTATCAATGATGATATGAAGCGTAAAGGTGAGAAACTTGGTGCTGATGCACAGATTTCCAAGCCGGAGATTGGTCAGTTGGTAGCGACTATTGATGACCTTATCATTAACGGAAGAAAGCCGTATGATGAAGAAATATAATAATTGATTATACACGAAAAGGACTGCCTTGGGCAGTCCTTTTGTGGTTGTTATACCAATACTGATTAATCTAAGCTATAAGAGCTTGTGATGTCTTCGTTGAATACACAGTAAACAGTACTTTCTTCAGGCTTTACGTAAAGATCTAATGAAGAAAGCTCAGAAGCCTTCTTTCCTTCTGAAGTCCAGAGTTTCTTTGCGTTTGCGATCAAATCCTTTTCAGATAACTGTTTCTCCTGATATTCAACATATAATGTTGATTTCATATATATATCCTCCTCCTAGATGATGCTCTTATTATAATAAATTTTCGTAAAAAAATCAATTCCCCAAAATCTTTCTTTAATAATGGAAGTTCCTTGTTAAAATCCGAAAGATATGGTAGAATAACTTTGTTTGTGTATTAAGTTGATAAATGAGGTGTAATGATGGACGAGAATTATCTTGACAATCTATTGAATGAATTTTCTCTGGATAATGATATCGATTACAACATAGAAAACGAATTGGACGAACAGATAACCAACGAGAAGAAGAAGTTTCAAGACGGGCAAGCTATGTCTCGTGATGAGGCATTTGATCTTGATCTTGAGAATGATGCTCTCGGTGGAATGCCGGATATAGATTTAACATTTTCTGAGGATCAGATTGACGAACTTGATAAGTTAGACAATCTGGCTGATTTGGATATCGGTGATATGGATTTCTCGGATATTGATTTCGATGATCTTGATGTTACCAAGTTGAGCGGTGATGTTTCTGATGAGGATATAGACGAACTTCTCAAAGATTTTGAGGGGGATTTGTCAATTCCCGATTTCATGTCGGAAGGATCATCAAAGAAAGAAAGTGATGACGGCGAAGATTCATCAGAAAGTTCAGGAGATTCTACAGAGCAGGATCTTGAGGATTTGGAAGCGATTATTGGTTCGGCTGATGAGAGTGATGCCGGCGATAACGCCAGTGAGGAATCAAGCAGCGAGATACAGGAAGAATTGAGAGATAATGCTGATTTGAATGAAGACAGTTTTGATGCTGATTCATTTTTGGATAGTCTTTTGGAAGAGGATTCTATTCCTGTTGACAAGGACGGCTCCGATGAGAACAAAGATGAAGAGAACAAAACGGAAGAAAGTGATGCTGCTCCTGAAGAGGAACAGGAAGCATCTCTGGAGGATATGTTAGAGGCAGCATTAGAAGAGTCTGGTGAGAATCAGGAAGATACTGCGGAAGAAAGCAGTGCAACAGAAGAACTTGATCCGCTTGAGGAGTTCTCTCTTGATGATCTTTTGGCGGAAGAACCTGATACAGAGGGTAGTGATTCCAACAGCGATGCAACTTCCGGTGGTGAGGATTTGGAGCCACTTGATGATGATTTGCTCTCACTGCTTGAATTAGATGAACAGCCAAGTGTTGCATCTTCGACAGATGGCGTCGATACATCGCTAGTAGATGGAATGGACGACATTACAGAACTTCCGGAAGACGGTAAGCCAAAAAAGAAAAAGAGAAGTTTTATGGAGATTCTTTTTGGTGAGCCTGATGAAGATGATTTCCCGACAGAAGAAGAAATCAAAGCAAAGGAAGCCAAAAAAGCTGCAAAAGCTGCTGCGAAAGAAGCGGCAAAAGAGAAAAAAGCTGCTAAGGCAGAAAAGAATAAAGAAGCCAAGAGCAAAAAAGATGCTGATAAGAAAAGAGCGGATGCAGATAAAAAGCGTATAAAAGCTGAGAAGAAGGCAAAGAAGAAGGCGGCGCTTGAAGCTGAGGCTGCCAATGCTGAACCGGAGAAGAAACTTAATAAGCCTATGGTTATATTTGTTTTTTCGTTGTTCTTGGGTGGCGCGGCATTTGTATATCTATCATCTGTAGATTTTAATTATAAGCTTGCAATACAGCATGCTGCTAATTACTTTGCAAAGCAGAAGTATCATAAGGCTTATGACGAGATCAAAGGTGTAGAGGTCAAAGAGAAGGATAAAGAGCTCAAGGAACGTATTTACACAGTAATGTATGTTGAACGTTTGTATGAATCATATGAGAATAATATTTCTCTTGGAAGACAAAGGAAGGCTCTTGATTCACTTCTTCGCGGTGTTCAAAAGTATTATGACAATTATGATGAAGCGCAGGAGTTGGATATTGTAAGTGATTTGGATTATTCATTTGCGCAGATACAGACTGCGCTACAGAATCAATATGGAATTACTTTGGAACAGGCCATTGCGATTAATGAACTCGACGATTACGAATACATGAAGACGATAGACAGTTATACAGAAGGATTTTCGGAAGAGTAAGGTGACACAATATGATTTCAATTTTAGATTATGATGCAGGCAACATCAAAAGTGTTGAAAAGGCATTGCAGTATCTTGGACAGGAAGCAGTTATAACAAGAGACAGAGAAACAATATTACATAGCAATAAGGTAATTCTTCCGGGTGTTGGAAGTTTTGGAGATGCTATGGGTAAACTTAAGGATTATAAGCTTGATGAAGTGATATATGAAATTGTTGATAAAAAGATACCATTTCTTGGAATATGTCTTGGATTGCAACTGCTTTATGAAAGTAGTGACGAAGCACCGGGTGTTGAAGGCCTTGGAGTTTTAAAAGGTAAGATTTTGAGGATTCCGGATGCACCGGAACTTAAGATACCGCACATGGGTTGGAATTCTTTAAATATAAGTGAGGGAGCAAAGTTATTTAAAGGTATACCTCAGAACTCTTATGTATATTTTGTTCATTCCTATTATTTGAAGGCTGATAATGAGAACGAGGTGGCTGCGACTACCGAGTATTCAACACACATTCATGCCAGTGTTGAGAAAGACAATGTGTTCGCTTGTCAGTTTCATCCGGAAAAAAGTGGCGAGGTTGGACTTGCAATACTTAAGAACTTTATTGACTTATAATAAGCTTGACTACAAAGCCTTGATTTTTGGAGGATAGAATAATGCATACAAAAAGAATCATACCTTGTCTTGATGTAACCGGCGGCAGGGTTGTCAAAGGAGTTAATTTTGTTAATTTAAGAGATGCCGGTGATCCGGTAGAGGTTGCGAAGGCGTATGACAAAGCAGGCGCGGACGAACTTGTATTTCTTGATATAACTGCTTCTTCTGATGCCAGAAATATTGTTATTGATATGGTAAGACGAGTTGCAGAAACGGTTTTTATTCCTTTTACTGTTGGCGGTGGAATCAGAACCGTTGAAGATTTTAAAGCGATACTTAGAGAAGGGGCAGATAAGATATCTGTTAATTCAGCAGCTATTGATAATCCACAGTTGATAAGCGATGCGGCTGACAAGTTTGGAAGTCAGTGTGTGGTTGTAGCAATAGATGCAAAGAGAAGAAATGATGGTTCGGGCTGGAATGTGTACAAGCATGGCGGACGAATTGATGTGGGGTTAGATGCAGTTTCATGGGCGATTGAGGCGGAAAAACTTGGAGCAGGAGAGATATTACTTACGAGTATGGATTGCGATGGCACGAAGGCGGGTTATGATGTTGAACTTACGAGACAAGTAAGTGAAGCAGTTTCAATACCGGTTATCGCGTCAGGCGGAGCCGGAACCATGGAACATTTTTATGAAGCCCTTACGAAAGGAAAAGCAGATGCAGCCCTTGCAGCTTCCCTGTTTCATTACAAGGAACTCGAGATAAACGAGTTGAAGAACTACTTAAGCAGCAAGGATGTTTCGGTCAGATTGTAACGATGATAGAATATATTGCTAATAAGATTACTCTTGATGAGTATCTTTCTATAAGAAGTGCTGTGAATTGGAAACAATTATCAAAGACGCAGGCATCAGCGGCACTTAAAAACAGCCTTTACCTAATGGGTGCATATGAAGATGGCAGATTAATCGGCATGGGTAGAGTCGTAGGTGATGGTGCGGTTATATGCTATGTTCAGGATTTGATTGTTTTACCTGATTATCAGGGACGCGGTGTAGGTTCAATGGTATTAAAAGCTCTTACGGAATATGTGAAAAGCATAACTGAACCAGGCACGGAAATGATGTTTGGACTCATGTGTGCCAAAGGCAGAGAGCAATTCTATGAAAAACATGGATTTATTGCAAGGCCGACAAGTGCATTAGGTCCCGGAATGATTCAATATTTGAATGGAGTTGTTAATTCATGAATACAATAATAAAAAAGACATGCGCATGCTTGATTGTTGCAATTCTAGTGTGTGTAACGATGACAGGATGTGGGAATCGCGTAGACAAAAACGGTTCCCAGAAGGCTGAGGATGGTAGAAGCTACGGTGGGCTTGTTGAGGCGCAGGCTGGAGACAAGGTAAGCACCGTATTCTTTGATTGTACGGTTACCCAATCCCAAAAATGCGGAACCTACCAGTTTCAGGACGGTCTTTATATGGCGGGAGATGGCAAGACATATCTTGTTGTAACTCTTGAGATTACCAATACTTACGATAAAGATCTTCCTATGAGTATTACGGATTTTACTCTTGATTACAGCGAAAAAGAGGACAAGACTATTGTAACCGGTTACGGAAACAGCGAGCTTGGCTCGAATGATTTTATGGATAATGTGTTTACCTTGAAGCAGGGTGAAACTATTAAGAAATCCATTCTTTTCACAGTTCCCGACAGAGCGGAGTATATATTGTGCTATAAGGAATACTATGAAGATAAGTTTGAAGGAGATTCTTACGAAATAAGAATCGTTCCGGAAGTACTCGAACCACAGGTTACAACGGAAAGCACGGAGGCAAGTTCGCAGGATGCGGAAACGCCTACGGAAGAGACCGCGACAGAAGAAGCAGGTGAAGCTTCTGATGAGAACACTGAAGATACGCAGGAAGCTCTTGATGATACGGGCATTATTGAAGAATAATTATAAAGGAATGATTTTGCAATGGATTTTATGACGAAATTAGAAAGAAAGTTTGGAAAGTTTTCTATTCCGAATCTTACGTTAATACTTGTGACATGTTTTGCGATAGGATATCTGCTCGAGATATTTGCACCTGATTCATTGATGCTTATATCGTTAGATCCTTCAAAGGTAATGCATGGACAGGTATATCGTCTTATAACATGGGTGGTTATCCCACCGTCTTCGGTAAGTATTTTTGTAATAATTACATTGATGTTTTATTTTTATGTGGGACGAACTCTTGAAAATGTAATGGGAGATTTCAGATATACAGTGTATATTCTTTCCGGAATCATTTTCACGGATATCGGTATAATGCTCACATATGCGTTTATGGTTTTGACAGGTCAGTCTGAACTTGCCGGTTTGTATATTGAATATGGTTTGTATGGTGCATCGACATATTATCTTTGCATGAGTATGTTTTTGGCATATGCATTTCTTTTTCCGAATATGCAGGTGCTTTTGTACTTTATAATTCCGATTAAGGTAAAATGGCTCGGCTATCTTGATATAGCATATTTATTGGTGGAGATAATAAGGTTTGGCCTGATGCGATATTATACCGGAATGGTCACGGTTATTATGTCTGTGCTTAATTTCATTATTTTCTATGCGATGCTTAAGGGTAAAGGTCGTGTGACGCCGGCACATAAGAAAAGAAAGAGACGTTATAAGCAGGAGGTAAGGCAGACACAGCTGCTTACAAGACATAAATGTGCAATATGCGGACAAACAGAGGAGGACGATCCGACGCTTGAGTTCCGTTACTGTTCAAGATGTAAGGGCAACTATGAGTATTGCCAGAATCATTTATTTACACATGAACACAAAAAATAAGAAATGAGAGTTAACAATGAAATCAGAAGAAAGAAGCGCAATTAAGAATATTTCGAAGAATAAGGATATAGAGACAAACTTACCTATATACGGCAATTCGTATATGAATGCTGTGTATGAATACAATATGATAAGACTTACACTCAATTATTACACAATGAAAGAAGTTGTGGATGAGGGTGGAGTGATACATGAGGATGAGGCATTACTTTCATTACTTGAAGATGTTCATTCTATAATATTTGTAACACTTATCAACAAAAGCGAAGATGTATCTGAAGCAATTGGCAAACTTCATGATATCAGAAAGAAGCTTACAGACAGAATGTTTGTGCTTACCGCATATACGGACGCACTTCAGATATATGAGTATATTCTTAATCGTATAGAGTATGGTATTACCGGTGACAATTATGAGGTTGATGCCAATGACTTGTGTGAACGAGTATTTAAGTATTTGTTCAGCGATAATGATAAAATGGTTATTAACAGCAAGATTCAGATGGTTACGGCGCAGCTTCCGGTTCGAATGACCAAAAGCAAGTTCTTTGATTATCTTAATGCTACGCTTAACATTTATATTGGTTCGGATGTAGAGGCTGTTGATGATTTTGTGGACATGCTTCGCTCGACTGCACTTCTCAAGAAGCCGGCGGAGTACGAGACGTTGTATCCGGAAATCTACAAATTGATTAATTTGTTAGAGACAACTGATTATAAGAAAATGGAGGCAGATACATTCGGTTCCGTGATGGAACAGTTTGGAATGACTACAAGCCGTTTGACGGAATTGGTAAGTAACCACCTTCTTGCAATGGAGATTGTGAATGCGTTGTACAGCGTATTGCTTTCAATTGGTTACCAGCACAATGAGCAGGATAGTATCAAGTCTTGTGAAAATATGATAAAAAGTCTCCACGGTGCATTTATATCAGAGTCGGATATTCTTTCTGAAGTAGATGATGAGTTTTATGTAATAGAAGGTCGTCAGGAGATATTAGGTGAGGATATTTTACAATTTGAAAGCATTCTTCCGGATGCTCTTGAAAAGACCGATGAAATATCATGGATGATGGCAGAGAAGATATTCAATAATCTTTCTATGATATCAAAACTTATGGGTAACAGTTTATTCATTGATCTTGATAAAGAAAGTCTTGATTTGAGTGCAAGTGATGTGGAGTACATTAACAAAAAGAGAGATGAACTTGTTAATGAGTTTACCGCATTTTTTGCAGAGCACACAAAGGATGTTAACAGAGCTGTGATGGGTGCTGTTTTCTCAAATATGCCGGTGCTCTTTAATTCTATGCAGGAAACAAAAGATTATATCGAGCATAGTATAACAGCTTGCGGTAATGATAGCGAGCTTATGGCATGCGCCAAAATTCTTGATGAAATGATGGAAGAAGAATAAAAGCGGGTGAAAGCGTGACATATAGATTTCATGACAATTTATATACGGACGGTTTATCTGAAAGAAAGATAAAAAGTATTTGCAAACAGGTACAAAAGGGCAAAATCAAACTGGGAATATTTCTTATAACTTTACCGCTTGTCGAAGAAGGACTATTGGAAATATACTGGTATCCTGAATTGCTGCAACCGGTTTACAGAAAGATACAACAAGAGGTTTGTGTCGTTGGTATTGCCAAAAGCCGTGAGGATGCGTATTCCCTTGTTGAACGAATAGTCAAAGATGTCGGATGTAGCAACGGTAACATTCCCGTTGCGGATTATTTTAAGGAGAGCATATGATACTGACAGTATTAAAGGTTATTGGGATTATTCTTCTTGTAATCCTTGCGCTTATCATTTTCATATTGTCGTTGCTGCTGTTTGTTCCCATAAGATATAGGTTCTCGGGAGAGTACTTTGAAAAGCCCGATGCGGAAGCGGTTGTCAGATATGCACCTGTAGCCTTGAAAGTTTTTGTTAAATATAGGCAGGACAAACTGGAATACACGGTAAGACTTTTGGGTGGCGTTATAATGACTAACACCGGTGCAAAGCTTTCATGGCTTGGCAGAAAGTTGGGATCAAATGATTCAGAAGAGGAGAACTATTCTGAAAGTGTCTCGGAAGATTTGCCTATGATTGTTAATAATGATGACAGTGTAGATACATATTTGCAAACAGATAAAACAGAAGATACGAGTGATGAAATAAACACCAAAAACGACTCGCTTGATGACGCAGGGCAAGTTAAGGCAGAAAAAAAGAAGAGCTTGTTTGAGAAAATAAAAGAAAAGTTTGACGGTATTGTTGAAAAACTCAAAGAAATCAAATCAAAGCTTGCTAAGATTAATAAGAAAAGAGAAGAACTTCTTAGGGTGTATAACAGTAAGAGATTTGAGGTGGCCAAAAAGGACACTATCAGATATGTAAAAGAATTGTTAAAGGCAATCAAGCCGAAGCACCTTGAAGGCAGGATTCATTTTGGAATGGATGATCCGGCACTTACCGGAGAGATTCTCGGAGGAGCTTCGTTACTACTTCCTTTATATGATGAGTTTCTTGATATCAATCCGGATTTTGAAAAGCAATGTTTTGACGGAATACTCAAAGGGAACGGCAAAATACGTTTGGGTTCAATAGTGAAAATTGGATTAAAAGTATTTTTCAATAAAAATCTTATAAAAGTGACAAAGAAAGTACAAACTATTATAGAAGCGTAGGAGGGCTATGAAAATGGCAAATGATTTAAACACGACGGTTAGTTCTTTATTTCAGGGTATGGATAAATTTTTAACAACCAAAACGGTTGTCGGAGAACCACAGCATCTGGGAGATACGATTCTTGTTCCGCTTGTTGATGTTTCCTTTGGTGTTGCTGCCGGAGCATTTACAGGAGAGCATAAGAATAACGGAGCCGGCGGTATGGGCGGTAAGATGTCTGCGAGCGCTGTATTGGTTATAAGAGGAGATCAGATCAGACTTGTTAATGTTAAGAACCAGGATACGATAACAAAACTTATTGACATGGTACCTGATTTAATGGACAGATTTAAGAAAAAAGATGGTGAGGATCTTAATTCGGAAGAGATTGATAATGCAGTAGACGAGATTCTTGAAAATAATTAAGAACTTTTTTGGCAAGACCCGAATATACTTTTTTATAGCATTGTTTTTTTTTAGGTGTGTAATGAAGAGAGTATGGGGTTTTGCCTTTTTTTGGTTTAGTATAGGGATGATTGCAGATTTTATATTGAAAGGTTTTTGGAACTTTTTAGTACTGTTGGTTTCTTTAATTATAGCGTACCTTTTGTTTTGTAAGTGTTAAATGCGCAAAAAAATTGGCACATAAATATGTGCCAATTAATTCCGTGTATCATTAACCTAGTAATTAAGCTCTTTCAATCTTGCCGGAACGTAAACATGAAGTACAAACGTAGATTCTCTTAGGAGTACCATTAACGTTAGCTTTAACCTTCTTAATGTTTGACTTCCACATCTTGTTAGATCTTCTATGAGAATGACTCACCTTGATTCCGAAATGAGCTGCCTTATCGCATACTGCACACTTTGCCATGTATAACACCTCCTTGACAATATTAACCATAGCGGTTCGCAACACGTCAATTCTAACAGAACTTATTCTTAAATGCAAGCATTAATTTTAAAAAATAGCAATTTTTGATTTATACTTGCGTAAGATGTGCCATAATGGTATTATTATGTACGCGAGATATTGGTTAGCAATCTATATAATATATAAGGAAAAAACAAGATATTTGATAGGAGGGATTGTATGAAAATCGAACTTGAAACAGGCAATGGCGATGTTGTAATTGAGAGTGAAGTTATAGCACAATTCGCTGGACTTTCTGCAATTGAATGTTTTGGTATCGTAGGTATGGCTACGGTCAATATGAAGGATGGTCTTGTAAAACTTCTTCGTGGTGACAGTGTTTCAAAGGGTGTTAATGTTACAATCGGTGACAATAATGCAATAGCAATTGACTTTCATATTATAGTGGCTTATGGTGTAAGTATTTCTACAGTCGCAGAGAATCTTATGTCCACAGTACGTTATAAAGTAGAAGAGTTCACCGGAATGCAGGTTGAGAATATCAATGTGTATGTCGAAGGTGTTCGTGTTATTGATTAGGAGGAATTATGAGTCAGAAGCTTAGTCTTGACGCTAAAGGATTGCAGTATGCGTTCCTTGCGGGTGCCAAAAGTATTGAAAACAAAAAAGAGTATATTAATGAACTTAATGTATTTCCGGTTCCTGATGGAGACACCGGAACTAATATGACTCTTACAATCACTTCCGCTGCCAAAGAAGTTGCAGCCATCAAAGATCCTACATTTGCCAATGTGACTAAGGCAATGTCGACCGGTTCTTTAAGAGGAGCCAGAGGTAACTCGGGTGTTATTCTTTCACAGCTTATAAGAGGTCTTTGCAAAGGACTTGAGGGTAAGGAAGAGATTACAATAGAAGATGTTGCACAGGCATTTGAGAAAGCAGTTGCAACTGCATATAAGGCCGTTATGAAGCCGAAAGAGGGTACAATCCTC
Organism: Lachnospiraceae bacterium; assembly: GCA_024698145.1. GTDB lineage: Bacteria > Bacillota > Clostridia > Lachnospirales > Lachnospiraceae > CAG-590. Next base: position 53,064 of record JAILRO010000047.1, on the reverse strand, counting down.
ACGGTTGCAAAAGGACTTTCTGATAAGGCAACTGAACTTTCGAAGACAAAGAAATCACCGCTTGAGTTTGCAACAGGTGTTCTTGAATATGGTAGAGAGGTGCTTAATAAGACTCCGGATATGTTACCAGTTCTTAAAGAGGCGGGAGTTGTGGATTCCGGTGGAGAAGGTCTTATGACAATTCTTGAGGGTGCATTTGATGCACTCACGGGTAAGGTAACCTATGATTTTTCTAATGGATATGAAGGTGAACTTTCAGGTGCTTCATCAAGCAGACCTGCACCTGATGCCTCAGGACTTCGTCTTACCAATTCAGTTGGAATTGACAGAAACTCAATTGATACATCACATATCAAATATGGATATTGTACAGAGTTTATCATTATATTAGAGAAGGATTTTCCTAAAAAGACAGAAGAGAAGTTTAAAGAGTTCCTTCTTTCTATAGGTGATTCTCTTGTAGTTGTTGCAGATGACACGATTTGTAAGGTGCATGTGCATACCAATCATCCGGGTCAGGCATTTGAAAAGGCGTTAGAGTATGGACAGCTTACCAGCATGAAGGTTGATAACATGCGTGAGGAACATCGCGAGAAGGTTATAACTGAAGCTGAAAAGGCTGCAGCAGGTGTTGCAACTTCGAATCAGAAGTTAGAAACAGTTGAGATAGCCGGACAGAATGTAAGCTGGTCAAATGATGAGAAGAAAGAAGATAAGAACAAAGAACCTGAAAAGCAGAAAGAATATGGTTTTATCGCTGTATCTGTTGGACAGGGAATGAATGATATATTCAAAGACCTGGGAGTTGACCATTTAATTGAAGGTGGTCAGACAATGAACCCAAGTACCGAGGATATGCTTAATGCCATCGACAGCGTTAATGCAAAGACGATTTATATCCTTCCTAATAATAAGAATATTATTCTTGCTGCTAATCAGGCAAGAGATTTGACAGAGGATAAAGAAATAATCGTAGTTCCTTCAAAGACAGCGCCTCAAGGTGTTGCTGCTATGATTGCATTTGATGCATCAGCAAGCGGAGAAGATAACCTTGCTAAAATGACTGAAGACATGGGCAATGTCAAGACCGGTCAGGTTACATATGCTGTAAGAGATACGAGCATAGATGGAAAGAGTATCAATGCAGGAGATATAATGGGAATAGACGATAACGGCATCCAGGCTGTTTCCACTGATCTTTTTGAAACAACAAAGGAACTTCTTGCAACAATGATTGATGATGACTCAGAACTTATTAGCATATACTATGGTGCTGAAGTCAAAGAAGAAGATGCAAAGGAATTCCTTGATTATGTTGAGGAAACTTACGAGGACTGTGATGTAGAGTTTAACTACGGCGGTCAGCCAATCTACTATTACATTTTATCGGTTGAGTAATATTTAATTATTGAGTGATTATAAGAATCGGGCAGTTTTTCTGCTCGATTTCTTGTGTATATGATGATATTTGGAGAATGAGATGACTTTAAATGATCCCGTAAAAACGCTTAAGGGTGTTGGACCTAAAACGGCTGATTTGTTTTCAAAAATCAAAGTTAATACAATAGAAGATGTACTTGCTCTTGTTCCTAGGGGATATTTGAGTTACGACGAGCCGGTTGATATTAAGGATGCGGTTATTGGAAGCAGAGTTGCCATCGAGGCAGTTGTGCAGTCTTATGTAGATGTGAGAAAGATAAGAAAACTTACTCTTGTTACATGTGTCGTCAAAGATTTTACCGGAAGTGTTAAGCTTGTCTGGTTTAATTCTCCTTTTTTGAAAAATGTATTTCATATTGGACAGACTTATGTGTTTGTAGGAACAATATCGTCAAGAAATGGACAACTTTCGATGGAGCATCCGGAATATTATACAAAGCAGCAATATGAAATGCTTACAAGTACACTATGGCCGATATATCCGCTTACAGAAGGACTTAGCAATAAGACCGTTACAAAGGCCGTTAAAAGTGCATTTCCTTTGCTGGATGACATGAAGGAATCATTGCCGGAGCAGATACTTAAAAAATACGAGCTTATGCCACGTAAGGAAGCTATAAGAGGTCTGCATTTTCCGGAAAGTATGGATGCGGTAATGGTATGCAGAAAAAGAATTATATTTGATGAGTTCTTTTTCTTTATTGCCAGAATGAGAAGAATACGTGAGAAAACAATAAAATCGCAAAACAGATATGTTGTAAATGAGTTCTCACTTGCAAAAGAATTTATTGGTAACCTGCCTTTTGAACTTACCAAAGGACAGCTGGAAGCAGTTGATAACATATGGCAGGATATATCCGGTGATACAGTAATGAATCGACTTATTCAGGGAGATGTAGGTTCGGGTAAAACTGCGGTGGCAGAGATTGCAATTTTATCAGTTGTGGGATGTGGTTATCAGGCAGCATTTATGGCACCGACAGAAGTACTTGCAACGCAGCACTATGCGACGTTGTGTAAAGATTTTGAAAAGCATAATATCAAGGTCGCACTACTTGTAGGTTCAACAAAACTTTCGGAGAAGAGAAGGATATATGAATTGCTTGCTGCAGGTGAGATTGATGTAGTAGTAGGTACTCATGCGCTTATTCAGGATAAAGTAGTATACAATAATCTTGCACTTGTTATTACCGATGAACAGCACAGATTCGGAGTCAGACAAAGAACAGTTCTTGCACAAAAGGGTGAAGAGCCTCATGTAATCGTAATGAGTGCGACACCGATTCCACGAACGCTTGCCATAATTATGTATGGTGATCTTGACATTTCCGTAATGAAAGATATGCCGGCTAACAGAAAACCAATTAAGAACTGCGTTGTCGGACCAAATTACAGGCCTACGGCTTACAAGTTTATGGCAAAGCAGATTGCAATGGGACATCAGATATATATTATTTGTCCTATGATCGAGGCAAGTGAGAATGTTGAGGCAGAGAATGTTATCGATTACGCCGGCCAGTTAGAAGAATACTTTGGCGATACGGCAAAGGTTGTATATATGCACGGAAAAATGTCAGCAGAAGAGAAGAACATGATAATGGCTGACTTTGCGGAAAAGAAAACGGATATACTTGTGTCAACAACTGTAATAGAGGTTGGGATAGATAATCCCAATGCGACAGTAATGATGATAGAAAATGCGGAGAAATACGGTTTGGCTCAGCTTCATCAGTTGAGAGGAAGAGTTGGACGAGGCGATGCACAGTCGTATTGTATTTTCTTATGTGGCAGTGACAGTAAGCAGGCGAAAGACAGATTGGAAATACTTAACAAATCCAACGACGGATTTCATATTGCAAATGAGGATTTGAAGCTTAGAGGTCCGGGTGATTTCTTTGGCGTCAGACAGAGTGGAGAAGTGTTATTTGAGTTAGGCGACATTTATAATAATGCGGACATTCTTAAAATGGCAAATGATGCTGTGGATTATGCAATAAAGGAAAATTATGACATTATATTGCCGGAAACGGATGATGTTGGTATTTCGTTGTAGATGTATAATAAGTCCTTGACAATTCCTGTTTTTCTACTACAATAATAGAGGAGTTTTTTTATGAGAGTTATCGCGGGAACAGCAAAAAGTTTACAACTTAAAGCGCCGAAGGGCATGGATACAAGACCGACTACAGACCGTATTAAAGAGACATTATTTAATATGATTTGGCAGGAACTGTATGATGTGTCATTCTTAGATTTGTTTAGCGGAAGCGGCGGTATAGGAATTGAGGCGTTAAGTCGTGGTGCGTCGCATGCGGTTTTTGTAGAGAAGAACAAGGAAGCGTGTGATATTATCAGACAGAACTTGGAGACTACACATTTTACTGACAAGTCGTCGTTGATGTGTTGTAGTGCAGTTTCTGCAATTGAAAAACTTGCATGTAAAGAGAAGTTTTCTGTAGTATTTATGGATCCACCATACAACACAGGGTTGGAGAAAGAGATATTATTGCTTCCTTCATTTAGTGAGGTGCTTGAGGAGAAAGCATTGATTATAATAGAAGCTGATATTAAGACGGATTTTTCTGAAGAAGACTACAGAGGCTTTAGGTTTCTCAAGGAGAAAACATATAAGACAAACAAACACGTTTTTCTTGAAAAGGCGTAATTATATACAGAAATGAGGACAGGGCTTTGAGTATAGCTATATATCCCGGAAGTTTTGATCCGGTTACATTCGGACATTTAGATGTAATCAAACGTTCATCGTCTATGTTTGAAGAAGTTGTTGTGGGAATACTTTCCAACAACGCAAAGCATCCTTTGTTTACAGTAGAGGAAAGAAAAGAAATGCTGGAAAAGGCCGTTAGTGATATTCCTAACGTTTCGGTTATCACATTTGACGGTTTGCTTATAGATTATATGAAAGCACATGATATCTCGGTTATAGTAAGAGGATTGCGTGCTATTACAGATTTTGATTATGAACTACAGATTGCTCAAAGTAATCGTAAGGTTAGTTGTGATACGATAGATACCGTCTTTTTGACAACTAGTATAGAGTATGCATATTTAAGTTCAAGTATTGTAAGAGAGTATGCAAGTTATGGTACAGATGTAACTGATTTTGTTCCGAAGCACGTGGCAGAAATGCTTAAGGAAAAGTTCAATAATAACTACTAATATTAATTTTATGAATGGAGGAAGAAACATTGGCAAGAAAAAGTATTGAAGATGTAATGAATGAGATTGAGGATTTTATGAACAGCTGTAAAACAACAGCATTGTCTTCCAATAAAGTAGTTGTTCCAAGAGACGAGTTTGATGAGTTGTTTGGAGATCTTAAGGTTAAAATACCTGCAGAGATAGACAGATGTAAGAAGATTATGCGTAACAAAGAAGCAATTCTTATGGATGCGAGAAATACTGCAGATGGAATTATGGCAGAGGCAACAACACGTGCCAATCAGATGATATCAGAGACGGAGATTATGCATCAGGCTAACCAGCAGGCGTATGAGACTGTTGAAATGGCAAGAGTACAGGCTAATGAGATTTTGGCAAATGCTACAGCAGAAGCAAATGAGCTTCGACTTGGTGCTATGCAGTATACAAATGACATAATGATGGGGCTTAAGAATTACATTGAGGCTACTGCTAATGCAGAACGTGCCAACTATGAGAATTTGCTTTCTACACTTCAGAATGATCTTATGATAGCTAATTCCAATGTTGAAGAGATTCAGGGACAGATAGTAGCATTTACAGGCGACCCTGCAAGTGTAACAAGAGCTCCTCAGATGAAAACAGCAGCTAACGGTAAGGCGGTTCCACCTTCACCAAAGGCAAAGCAGAGCATGATGGATAAGGTTAAGCAGGCTGTGGGTGGCAAGGAAGACAAGCCGGTAAGACCGGAGGAGGCACCTGCTAAGGAGAAGCCTGAAATAAATGTTCCTGATCTTGTAGCTACAGGAGTTGATGTTGTTCCTAATGATATCCCTCTTGAGGCAACAGTGCCTAACAATGTAGCACCGGCACAGGCAGCAAAAGAGGCAACACCTGTTAATGAGCAGGAGGCTTCTGAAAAGAAGGTTAAGAAAGTTGTTAGAAGACGTAACCCGGTAGTTCATACACCACAGACAGCACAGGAAACGGTTGCAAAGACTTTAGAGGTTGCACAGGCTAACAAGGTTGATAAGGCTTCAATCAAGGCAAACGGTATTCAGGATAGAGAAGTTCCACCTATGGAGGGGAATGTGAAAAGAGGTCCGAGAATGGGACGACCTGTTGTAGAGGACAAAGCATCAGGAAACGGTGAGCAACCTGCAAAACCGGCCAAATCTGTAGGAACTATTGATGATTACACAATGGAAAAGAAAATATGATATAGACAAGTAAGTAAGAAAGTACCTGCTGATAATAATAATTTATCAAGCAGGTATTTTTTTATTGTTGGCTTTTCGTAAGTCAATACACTTTTTATCTGGAATGCGGTGCATAGACCACCGAAAGATGACAGGCTCATTATTAATGGCAGTTTTAAAGAAGTATTAATCTTTAACGATTTAATAAGGTTAAGTCCGGTTGTGATTTCCAAAAAAGAAAGGCAACATTTAAGGTATAAGTACTTGGTATGCGTTAGAATGATACGTAAAATAATTGAAAAAATCATTATATAGACACCGATAACAACGATTATTCGTACGGAATTAAGAAAACTTTTCTGATAGTTGTTGGAGCTTTTGTTTGTTTTTGGTGTAAGAATGGTATAGCTGTTTTGTTTTATTTTTCTTATCTTTATTGCTGAAAAGAGAATTGTTGGAAGGTATATCAGTATAAGGAATGAGAAAAGAGGTATTGTTTTTTCAAGCACTCTGTTGTAAACGTAACCAATAAGAAACATGGGGCTTGCCTGACTGGAAACAGAAAGCATTGATAATGATACAGAGTTGGGGATTTTCTTATCGTGAACAAAATCATTAAGTATTTTCGCGCCGATTGGATATCCACACAGATTACCGATAAGTATTGCTGTGATGCAATAGGTTTTGGGATTATACGAAGTCAGAACATCGTAAGAATGACTTTCCGACATGGCATTTGTTATTAGAATAAATGGTAGGAGAGTCGGTATTATGACGCGATACCATAGCATAAGACCGTCTGCTGCGCCGGAAATCACATTGTCGTGAAAAATAAGTAACAAGACAATAAGAGAGCAGAAGAAAAATAATCGTTTCATAAAATAACCGGAAAAACGGTTTTATAAATATTATGGTTATTTGCGATGAATTATTACAGACTGCTCGTATTCTGACGGAATAAGAATGCCGTATTTGTTATGAAAGATTTGTCTGTACAGCGAACTTTCGTAAACGTCTTGCAGGAATGCTTCGTGTGCATGTTCCGATAAGACAGCGGAAGCATTGGCTGTTTTATTGATTATTGGAAGTTCTGTATGTTCTTTCATTTCTTTAAGAATAAATGCACTTTCTTCGTTAAATCCCAAGATTCTTATATATGGAACGTATTCCTTGTCAATCAAAGGTTTTATTTTCTCGTTTGTTCGCATAAGTAAAATGTTAAGCATTATTCTTCGAAGTCTGGATTCGGTAATGTGCTTGCCTGTCAAACTATCGATAAGTTCATTGAAAGATGTAGGAAGATACGAAAGCTTATCCAATTGGTTAGCTACAAATTCACTACACTCATGATATTGGTTGAGGTTTTTCTTCTCGCTTATAATTCGATACTGCAAAAGCGCGTACATATCAGAGAAAAACAGTGGCTTGAAGTAAGGATATTTTTCAAGAACATTGTATGAGGCCTCGGGAATATGCTCTTTCCATACATTAAAATCATTGTCTTTTGCTGTGGCATTTCTAAGTGCCGATGCTGAACAAATAGAGTCGTTAAGCGATAAATCATTGTAATTTGAGCTTGATCGTTTGATAACCACCGGTGTAATCGGAAGGGAATAACGTTTGATTGTTTTGATATATTCTATTGCCAAAATATTATTGGGTTGATTAATGATACTTTCATAGTCACAGTCCGGATAACATTCTTTTAAGGCATTTGCACGTGCTTTTGGAAATGAGAGCCCGTTTGAGATCCCTTTTTTCAAGGCTTCCTTGAAGGAGATTGGCTCATTTACAAAAATGTCTGCAATAGTACTTAATGTTGTTAAGTCGTCGCATTCAGCACCAAAACAAAGGGTGTCTATTACGCCGGTTTTTGCCAGCATAAGGACACCTGCTGCGGCAAAATGTTCCGATGAAGCAGATGAAAACATTGGCGGGAAAGAAAGGACGACGTCGCATCCGCCATGAAGTGCCATATCGCATCGTATGGTTTTGGAAATGAGTGCAGGTTCACCACGTTGAACATAATCACCACTCATACATACGATTATTTTCTTGTCGGGAAACATAGCTTTTACCTTAGAAATCTGGTAAAAGTGACCGTTATGAAAGGGATTGTATTCGGCAATGATACCTACATGCTTCATTATAGTTCTCTCTTTTCGTCGTTTTATTAATGAAGATTATAATATATATTGTTTTTCTTTACAAGTTTGTGGAAGTATGATAAATTAAAGCATGTCTGGAATGTATCTTATTTTTTCCCTTATTTATATTGAATTTTATAATTAGTTATTTAAAAATCGAAAATACATTCGATTTTTTGTTGACAAAAGAAATATTTTATATTAGTATAATAAAAAAACGAACAGATGTTCAGGAGGTATGATTTAATGGCTGGTAATGAAGATAAGATGAGAGCACTTGATGCAGCACTTGCTAATATTGAGAAACAGTTTGGTAAAGGTACGGTTATGAAGCTTGGTGATTCAGCAGCAAGCATGAATGTTGAAGCAATTCCTACAGGTTCTTTAAGTCTTGATCTTGCACTTGGAATAGGCGGAGTTCCTAAGGGAAGAATTATAGAAGTTTATGGTCCGGAGTCGAGTGGTAAGACAACAGTTGCACTTCATATAGTTGCAGAAGTTCAGAAGCAGGGTGGTATCGCAGGATTTATCGATGCAGAGCATGCACTTGATCCTGTATATGCCGGCAATATAGGTGTTGATATTAATAATTTATATATTTCGCAGCCTGATAACGGAGAGCAGGCGTTAGAGATTACAGAGACAATGGTTCGTTCCGGTGCGGTTGACGTTATAATTGTCGATTCGGTAGCAGCTCTTGTTCCTAAGGCCGAGATAGATGGCGAGATGGGAGATTCTCATGTAGGGCTTCAGGCAAGACTTATGTCACAGGCACTTAGGAAACTTACTGCTGTTATAAGCAGATCTAATTGTGTTGTAATATTTATCAATCAGCTTCGTGAGAAGGTTGGTGTAATGTTTGGTAACCCTGAGACAACTACAGGTGGTCGTGCGCTTAAGTTCTATTCTTCTGTTAGACTTGATGTTAGAAGAATCGAGACGTTGAAGCAGAACGGTGAAGTTATTGGTAACAGAACAAGAGTTAAGATTGTTAAGAATAAGGTTGCGCCACCTTTTAGAGAGGCAGAGTTTGATATTATGTTTGGTAAGGGTATATCTAAGGTTGGAGATATTCTTGATCTTGCTGTTAAGATGGATATTATCAACAAATCCGGTGCGTGGTTCTCATATAACGGAGAGAAGATAGGACAGGGTAGAGAGAATACGAAAGTATATCTTGAAGATAATCCGGAAATTACCAAAGAAATAGAAGTTAAGGTTCGTGAGGCAGCCGGACTCATCAAAAAGGATGAAGTTGCTGAACAGGAATAGTGAAAATTTGATAAAATGCCAATAATATTATTCTTTTACTTGACATTATGTACAAAAAAAGATACACTTTATTAGTGTGCTTATGTAAAGTACACTATAATTAAATAAGGAGGTGCTCCTGTGGAACCAAGCTATTTGATTGCTTTTGCTATTATTTTAATCGTAGCTGTTGTTGTCACATGGGTTATTTGCAACGCATATCGTAAGAATGTTGTTGAGAAGAAGAACCGTGATGCAATGGACAGATCGAGAGAGATTATAGATGAAGCCGTTAAAAATGCTGAAGCCAAGAAGAAGGAGATTCTCCTAGAAGCTAAGGAAGATTCAATCAAGACCAAGAATGATCTTGATAAAGAAATTAAAGATCGTCGCAACGAGGTTCAGCGAATGGAAAAGAGATTACTTTCCCGTGAGGAGAATCTTGATCGTAAGACAGAAGCGATAGAGAAGAAAGAAGCAAGCCTTGCATCTAGAGAATCATCTTTGGAAAAGCAGAAAGCAAAAGTTGAAGAGCTTGAATCAAAGAAACTACAGGAACTGGAGAGAATCTCTGGATTAACCTCTGAACAAGCAAAAGAATATTTATTAAAAACTGTTGAAGAAGATGTAAAACATGAAACAGCTGTTCTTATCAAAGAGATGGAGAACAGAGCCAAGGAAGAAGCCGGAAAGAAGGCTAAAGAGTATGTAGTGACAGCTATACAGAAATGTGCAGTTGATCATGTCGCAGAGTCCACAATCTCATTGGTACAGTTACCTAATGACGAGATGAAGGGACGTATTATTGGTAGAGAGGGTAGAAACATTCGTACTCTTGAAACAATGACAGGAGTAGATCTTATTATTGATGATACTCCGGAAGCGGTTATCTTATCAAGTTTTGATACGGTAAGACGTGAAGTTGCGAGAATTGCTCTTGAAAAATTAATTCTTGATGGAAGAATTCATCCGGCAAGAATTGAAGAAATGGTCGAGAAGGCGCAGAAAGAAGTCGAGCAGACTATGAAGGAAGAAGGAGAGAATGCCACATTTGAAGTTGGTGTTCAGGGAATTCATCCGGAGCTTGTGCGCTTACTTGGTAAGATGAAGTACAGAACAAGTTACGGACAGAATGCGTTAAAGCATTCTATGGAAGTATCTTTGTTGTGTGGTTTACTTGCAGCAGAAGTTGGAGAGGATGTCCGTTTGGCCAAACGAGCAGGACTTCTTCACGACATTGGTAAATCTGTTGACCACGAGATGGAAGGATCTCATGTACAGATTGGTGTAGATCTTTGTAGAAAATATAAAGAGACACCGCTTATCATTAATGCTGTTGAGGCACATCATGGAGATGTGGAACCTGAGTCACTTATTGCATGTATTGTACAGGCTGCAGATGCTATTTCAGCTGCAAGACCGGGTGCAAGACGTGAGACATTAGAGACTTATACAACACGATTAAAACAGTTAGAGGACATTGCCAACGACTTTAAGGGCGTTGATAAATCTTTTGCAATTCAGGCAGGTAGAGAGATTCGTATTATGGTAGTTCCTGAGCAGGTGAGTGATGCCGACATGGTTCTCATGGCTAGAGATATTTCTAAGCGAATTGAAGATGAGCTTAAGTATCCGGGTCAGATTAAGGTTAATATTATCAGAGAATCACGTGTAACGGATTACGCAAAATAGACTTGATCGATGCGAGTTCTGAGTCCGAAATTATATTTCGGACTCTTTCTTTTTTATCAGGATATATTATTTATTCATGACTCATATATTGTTATCAGGGGTGATTTATTTGCAAAAAGATGATAACAATATAAAATTAGTTACTTTTTTACCATTGTTTGTCGGCATGCTTTTCGGTGTCCTGATATATGTTGTTTGTCACAACGATTTTTTCGCTTATTTTGATAATAGTCTTATGTCAAATATTTCCCATAATTATATTTTGTATATAGTAAAAGAACGCTTGGTTCAAATATGCTTATTTGTATTTATAGCCTGTGTAATATCGTATTATTTCTCGGCAATATTATTTTGTGGCTTTTTTGGAACGGCTTATGGGTTCCTATACTCTCATTTTTTTGTTTTATATTTCTTGAAGGGAATAGGTATCAATTTTGTTTTGTTTTTGCCATTTTTATTATCGTATTTTTGGTGTATATATCTTTTTGGAGTATTTTTTGTGCGGGAGAATACATGTAATTGTAATAATGTTAACAAGTTGTTTTTATTATTTAAAACATTTGTAATTATTGTTTTATTGGCTTTAGGAGTAGGATTGGAACTATATTTACATAATTTTTTTAAATTATTTTTTTCAATATGTAGTGTGAGTTGATTATGTTAACACCACTAATTGTATAAAACGTTGAAAATACAGTAAATACAAGATATTTGTGAAAAAATAATGTTTGATTTTATGTAAATTAGCATTTATAATGTGAGTATGTTATTTTTTATTTAAGGGGACTTGAAATGTTACAAAAGATTGACCAGTTCGTTGACTACTTAACGAATGTGAAACGAGCAAGTGCGAATACCGTTGCATCATACCGAAGAGACTTGAAAAAGCTGTATAATTACTTATCAGCCATCGGTATAGATGACGTTAATCAAATTACAGGAACTAATTTGAATTCGTATGTTTTGCAGATTGAGAAGCAGGGTATGTCATCAGCAACTGTGTCAAGAAACATAGCATCTATCAAGGCCTTTTTTATTTTTTTGGCTAAGCAGGGTGTTATTACTGAAGATCCGAGTGAGGTATTAAAACCGCCCAAAATCGAGAAGAAACTTCCTGTTATTCTTACCATGGATGAAGTAAGTCTTTTGCTTGAACAACCGGGAGGAACAACACCCAAAGATATTAGAGATAAGGCAATGTTAGAATTGCTTTATGCAACAGGTATAAGAGTTTCAGAGCTTATCACGCTCAAAATTACAGATGTCAATTTGTCGTTAGATTATATTGAATGCAAAGACGGTAACAAGGACAGAGTTATACCTTTTACAAAGGAAACCAAGCTCGCATTGGAGAAATACATTAAGGATGCCAGAGGTGCATTATGCACCCAGGAGCAGGAGTATTTGTTTACAAATTGTCAGGGTGCGCCTATGACAAGACAAGGTTTTTGGAAGATTATTAAGTATTATTCGGGAAAAGCAGGAATTAAGAAAGACATAACTCCTCATACTATAAGACATTCATTTGCAATGCATCTTGTTAACAATGGAGCTGATCTTAAGTCTGTTCAGGAAATGCTTGGACATTCTGATATTTCTACGACACAGATTTATGCTAAGGCTAATGCTAATACAAAGCTTAAGGAAGTTTACAACAAGACGCATCCTAGGGCTAACATATAGGTAGGATTATGAATAAAAGAGTATTGATTATTTTTTCGGTTGTATTCATTGCAGTCATAGGAATATTCTTCAGTATTAATAATTCGGTTCGTGCGTATTGGGACGAGGACGAGAATGGACGACGTTATACCAATGAGGATGGCGAATATTCGATTGGTTTTACTGATATTGATGAATGTTTGTACTATTTTGACGAAGATGGATATCTTAAGACCGGAAAGTTTTATGTAGAAGACAAAGATGCATATTATTACGCTGACGAGAATGGTGTAATACAGATAGGTGTAATTGACACAGAAGATGTTTTTTTCATTACGGAAGATGACGGAAGAATTAAGACCGGCCTCGTAGATTATGAAGGTGTTAAGTATTATTTTAATACGAATGCAGAGTATGTAGTCGGCTGGTACAAAAACGGTGATGACTGGTTCTACGGTGGTGAAAAGGGAAGAGTAGTAATAGGATTTGAAACCATCAATGGATACAGGTATTATTTCGATGAGAATGGTGCGAGAGTTCATGATACTATCATGACAATTGATGATACTACATATATCTTCAATTCAGATGGAAGTATTGATGAGAATGCTACAATGCTTTATCCGGTATTTGTCTATATTAATGATTACAGGAAAGAGCATGGACTTTCAGAAATATCCCTAGATACCAAAGTATCAGCATGCGCAGTCCTTAGGGCGTCATCTTTGGTTAATGGTTTTGCAGACGATGGTGATGTCAAAAGATTGATTCAGGATTGTGGAATAAAATGCGAGAAGGGTTATGAGTTTTCGTATGGAGGCCAACCGGATTATAGTATTGATATGTTGACGGGACATATCAAGCTTGATAATAATTTCATAGGTGTGTTGAACAGAGAGGATATTAACTGTGTAGGACTTGGTTCTTATATGATTGATAATGTATATTATTATGACATATTGTTTATACAAAAATAACTGCTACCCAATATAACGGTAGCAGTTATTTTGTATTACTTGTAAAACTTTATGATGTTATCAAGTCGAGATGTCATATTCATGAGAAGTGAATCTAACACGGTGATGGCGGTCATAGCTTCAACAACTACAACAGCTCTTGGTACGATAATCGGATCATGTCTTCCTTTTACGGATATATTGATTTCTTCATTATCTTTGTTGACTGTCTGTTGTTCCTTTGTAATTGAAGGGGTTGGCTTAAAACCTGCTCTTAGTATAATGGTATCACCGTCGCTTATTCCGCCAAGTATTCCGCCTGCATGATTGGTTGATTTGACAATCTTTCCGGTATCGCTTAAGACAAACGCATCGTTGTTAGCAGAAGCGTTTGAGTGGGCGACTTTGAAACCATCTCCAACTTCAAAGCCTTTAACTGCACCGATTGATGTGATTGCTTTTGCAAGATTTGCATCAAGCTTGTCAAATACCGGATCCCCCAGTCCAGCCGGAGTACCATTTACAACGCATTCTATAATTCCACCTGCGGAATCACCATCTTTTGAAACGTTCTGAAGATATTCACTTGCAAGTGCAGCAGCCTCTTTGTCAGGCATATATAGACTATTGTTGAATATTTCGTCTTCGTCAAATTTGTCATAGTCAATACTAATATCACCGATAGAAGCAGTGTAAGCCGATACGGTTATATTAAGTTGTTTCAGAATCTTGCAAGCAACAGCACCTGCGGCAACTCTTGCAGCAGTTTCTCTTCCTGATGAACGACCGCCACCTCTGTAATCCCTGAAACCGTATTTTTCATCAAAGGTGAAATCTGCGTGTCCGGGTCTATAGTAAGTTGCAATCTCACTGTAATCGTGAGACTTCTGTGATGTATTGTAAACAATCATCGATATAGGAGTTCCTGTTGTTTTGCCCTCAAATACGCCTGAAAGAATCTCGACAGAATCGTCTTCCTTTCGAGGTGTGGCAAATCTTGATTGCCCGGGTTTCCTACGATTCATATATGGCGTTATATCGCTTTCTGAAAGCTCTAATCCCGCGGGACAGCCGTCTATAACGACACCCAAAGCTTTTCCATGTGACTCTCCCCATGTTGTAACACGAAAAATTGTTCCGAATGTTGAACCTGCCATGAATTTATCTCCTTGTAATACTGTTTGTGACAATAAATGATAGCATATAATCAATTTTTGCGCAATGATACAAAAAAATGTTTACAAATTATAGGTGCTATGTTATTATACCAAAGTATTAACCATTACTCAGACATAGGAAACTCCGACCTTAGTCCGGGTAGTTGGCGATTAGATTTATATTATAGGAGGTAATGCTATGGTAACAGCAGAGCAGAAAAAAGAGATCGTTGAGAAGTACGGTAGAGGTGCTAACGACACAGGTTCACCGGAGGTTCAGATTGCGCTTTTGACAGCAAGAATCCTTGACCTTCAGGAGCATTTTAAGTCACATCCAAAGGATCATCATTCAAAGAGAGGTCTTCTTAAGTTAGTAGGTCAGAGAAGGAACATGCTTGCATACTTAAAGAAGGTTGATATCAACAGATATAGAACTCTTGTTGAGAGTCTTGGCTTAAGACACTAGAAAAAGATAGACAGCATTTGTAAGGAGTGCATATGCTGTCTTTTCTTTTATTCATAACAAAGATTATGAGTATCATTTATTTTCGAATCCATCAGTTATTTTCTAATTTTTCACTATATATATCAAAACATAGAATAGAAAGGGGACTCTGTGTATGAGTTATGAAGAAATGACACTTACAGAGCTTAAGAATTCGGCGAAAGAGCTCGGTATAAAAGGCATTTCAGGCATGAAGAAGAACGAGCTTGTTGACTTGTTAAATGCCGTAAAGGGACATCAGAAGGCCGGAAGAAAAGAGCAGGAAGAATCACGTACAATCGAGAAAACACAATCGGACAATGCACAATCTGATAATACAGCAGACAAACAATCGGTTTCTGAACTTGATAGTGGCAAAGAAGCCAATGGTATATTGGAAGTTATGCCTGATGGATTTGGCTTTATCAGATGTGAGAATTATCTTCCCGGTGACAACGATATATACGTTTCGCCTGCACAGATTAAGAAGTTTAACTTAAAAACCGGTGATATTATTATTGGTAATCAGAAGGTTAAGACAGAACGTGAGAAGTTTGCGGCTCTCCTATATATAAAAACAATTAACGGGTATTCTGTTGAGGAGGCTATGAGCAGAAAGAACTTTGAAGACCTTACACCAATTTTCCCGGATGAAAGAATAAAACTTGAAAATGAGCATTCCAAAACAGTATCTATGAGAATAATGGACTTGCTTGCACCGATTGGTAAAGGACAACGTGGTATGATTGTTGCTCCACCAAAGGCAGGTAAGACTACTTTGCTCAAACAGATTGCAGTAAGTATTAGCAGAAAATACAGAGACATGCATCTTATAGTTTTGCTTATCGATGAAAGACCGGAGGAGGTTACTGACATAAGAGAAACTATAGAAGGTCCTAATGTAGAAGTAATATATTCAACCTTTGATGAACTTCCGGAACATCACAAACGTGTTGCGGAAATGGTATTAGAGAGAGCAAAACGTCTTGTCGAGCACAAGGAGGATGTTGTTATTCTTCTTGATTCTATTACAAGACTTGCAAGAGCATATAACCTTACTGTTCCACCGAGTGGTCGTACACTTACTGGTGGTTTGGATCCCGCTGCGCTGCACATGCCTAAGAAGTTCTTTGGTGCTGCACGAAATATGAGAGAGGGCGGATCTCTTACGGTGCTTGCAACTGCTCTTGTTGAAACAGGTTCAAAGATGGATGATGTTGTATTTGAGGAGTTTAAGGGTACCGGTAACATGGAACTCGTTCTTGATAGAAGACTATCCGAAAGGAGAATATTCCCGGCAATAGATATAGCAAAATCGGGTACAAGACGTGATGACCTTTTACTTACTCCTGTCGAGAAGGAAATAGTCAATGCAATGTCTAGGGAATTTAACGGCAACAGGGCGGAAGAACGAATTGAAGAGATTCTCAAACTGTTCGTAAGAACTAAGGATAATAACGAGTTTATCGAATTAATGAAACGTTCTTTACTTAGAAAATGACAATATATTAATATGGAATATGATTCCAACAGGGTATTGTTGCACAATCTAATTATAAGATGTACAATAAAGTCGGATATATATAATATATATCTGGCTTTTTTGCATATATATTTTTATAGTTAATTAACCGATATAAAATACAGATGATTATGTTATTTTTGCGAATTTAAAGTATTTGGGGTGGTAATATTATGAATCGTAAGAAGATAAATACCGGTTTTACACTTGTTGAGATGATAGCGGTTTTGGTTATTATTGGAATTATGATGAGTGCAGCTATCTGGGGAATAACCGGTTGGATAGAGCATTATGAATACATAAGCAGTGAAGAAAAAGCAAGAACCGTATATATGGCTGCACAGTCGGCACTATCTGCTGCTGAAAGCAGAGGTGTTCTTGATGAGTATATGAATCAGATTGAGAAGTCAATGGATACCTATGGAGGACATTTTGCTCAATCCGGTGAGTCTGGTCTTAGCAAGACAGCATACGGGATTACTACCAAGATAGATAACGAAGGTATTGAGCATAAGTATGGATATCTTACTGTTAAGAAGGGCGCATACGGAACGTCTTCAAACTTTTTGTACGATATACTCGAAACATATATTAGTGATAAGGAACAGTTAAATGGTTCCATTGTTGTAGAGTTTGATATTACTGCCAAGAAGGTATATTCTGCTTTCTACAGCGGCTGGGAAACTTCGCTCCAATACTCTGATGCGGAGAGTGTGGAAAGAGGTATGTTTACTATAAATGATGCCCACAGACAGGCGGCCTACCGTGAGAAATATACGGTGGGATATTATAATTCCGATCAGGTCAATGTTGTTAAACTTAATGACATGAAAGAGTTAAAAGTCAAGAGTTTGCAGCTTCACAACGAAGAAAAACTGTATCTTACGATGAACAGTACTTCTGTTAATAATGACATAGATACGAGTTTTAATATTGAACTTCATAATAAAACAGGAGATAAGCTTTGTTCCTTTGCAGTTGACAGAAGCATGGTTAGTGATGTTCCTGTCAATACTCCAAAGCGTATAGAGACAGATGTTTTTGATGAAAATGGTGTCAAACTCGGCAAATATGCATTTGTTATGTCTTATAATTCGGGAACAGATGCACATGGAGAAGAAGTGAATGAATTAGCATTGACGCTTGATGCTGTTAATACTTCGCAGTCGTATGCATTGATGGATGAAATAGACGTTAACGGAAGAACTGATAAGGTAAGCTACAGTATTACAAGGCTTATTGGCGTCAGTCCTATGGATATATATGCCAACGTATCGGTAGAACCTAAAGATGCTGTTGTTGAGTATGCGACCGGAGGTTCGCTTGATTCAAATGTGGAAAATTCGCTTTTTGCAACAAGTGATGACAGTGTGCCGGCTGATACATACGAAGTTGCTAAAATAAGACATTTATCCAATATAAGATATACAGAACAGTATAGTGATGTTAATGGTCTGGTACACACATATAAGATAATCGATAATCTTGATTGGGCAGACGGAATCATTTATTCAAGTCTTAATTCAAATCCTGCAGCAGGAATGGCCTATGACAGTCTTGACACAACTATTACAGGATTTCCGATGATTCCATCACTTGGCAAGGATTGTGCGCTTGAATCGAATGGAAAGAAAATCAGTAATCTTGTAATAGGCAACGACAGTAGTGTTAGATACGTGCGCAATGCGTTGGGAGAATATGATGCGTCACCGGTTAACCAATCCTTTGTTAATGGTATGATTGGTATTAACAAGGGCTCGATTAAGGGAATCTCGTTTGTTAAGGCGCAAAGCAAAGTTTTGTCCGGAAAGAATTACAAAAATATAACAGGCAATAATCCGGATGTATCGATATATTCGGACGCTGTTCAGGCGGCAGGAATCTTATGTGGTAGAAGTGAAGGCGGAATTGCAGAGGTTTCGTTTGATAAAGATAGTGCGATAGAGGCGGATGTTTTCTGTAATCTTGATGACAGCGGCGAGGAAAAGGAGAATAAGCTTGGTCCCGGAAGTGCAGGTGTTAACCAACGCTATGCATCCGGAGTCGGCATGGTTGCAGGCACGGTATTTCTTGGCGAGGACGCTACATTTGACAAACTGTATGTAGAAGGTAATGTCAAAGGAAGCGTAGAGGGTGATGATAATAATTACAAAGACGCTCCGTCGGCAAATGATAAGACTCTCAGAAAGCAGTTGTACTCTGATACAGCAGATACCAATAACAAGACTAACATCGATTACTATTCGTATGGTGTTGGTGGTGTGTTTGGTTACGTATACCGACAATATGATGCTGCTTCTACTCATCCGGGAATAGGAGACAGTAATAATACTTATTCGGTTGTTAACAAAGCAAAAGTAGAAGGCACTACATTTACAGGTGGTATTGCGGGTAATATTTATATGGATGTTCCCGCTGCCGATGAATATAACGGACATGACAAAGACGGGGACAACAACGTTCCTGATGGAAATGCATATCTTTGTCTTATTAACTGTGTCAATTACGGAGATACGAAAGGTGAAGATTATGTCGGAGGAATCGTTGGTGTCAACTGTAAGTACAGTAGAATAGCTTCATGTACTTCTTATGGTAGTCCTAAAGCGTCTGCCGGTGTATCCGCAGGTATAGTTGCGGAGAATCATGGATACGTTGATAAATGCAGTCTGGAACGTGTTGTAGATAACGGTGAAACTTTAATTCCTAAGATTTCCGGGAATATGTCGGTTGCAGGTTCGATAACAGCAGTTAATCATGAGGATGCAGTTTTATACGATTGTTTGTGTGCAGTATCGAATTCGGTAGGCAATGATGATTGCGTTAAGATAACCGGTAATGATATGGAAACTTTCGGCTTCCTTGTCGGAGAGAATGATGGTGTTGTCAACAAAGGAAGAGCCGGCAAGTATCTTAATTACAGTTCCAATAAAACAAAGCTTGTTATCGGTGGTGCAGTAGGTACCAACAAAGCGGTTGTTAAGAATGTTACCGTAACATTTGATTTTGTTGATAAAGGGCAGGCCAATACGGTAGGTGGCGTTGTCGGTGAGAACTTAGGCGAAGTTAGAAAATGTTACTTTGGTGGTGATATAACCAAGAAAGTAAGAAGTTTTGCCGATATGTCAGTGGGAGGTATTGTTGCAAGAAACGGTAACGGCATGAACAACGGCAAGATAGAGTCATGCTATATTGTAGGAGCTACATTTGATGTTATAGGAACAGGAAGTTTCCTTGAAAGTGCAGATGAGAATACTAAAATTACAAAGTGTTCTTATGTTGGTGGAATCTGCGCTATTAACAATGTTGGTTCAACAGTGGATAAATGTTACATAACATGTTTGAGCAATAACAAATCAGAGCGTGTTCGTCAGAGTAGTATCAAGGTTGTTAACGGTATGGCAGGCGGTATTGCCGCAGTTAACAAGGGTACCGTTAAGAATAGTGGATATACAGATAAGGATTTCTATGAAAAGGATAATACGTTTGCTGTAATAGATGACAAAGATGATATGCAGCTTGCAGGACAGATAATGGATTCTTTGTCAGATGTATCACTTGATGACACAGACAAAGTTATGGCAGCACAGAAGAAACTTAACAAGCTGGTTATCAATGATAAGACAGGACGGTTCAAAGCTGACGTTAAGAAATTGTGCGGATATATTCCTGATGATAAGGATAATTACAAGAATGCTTTGTCAAAGAGTGAATACGATATAAGCGATAATGATTTCATTCTTACGATGAACAAAGGTGTCGGCTGTATCGGTGGTATTGCGGGTTACAATGCCTCTACGGGTACTATTAAGAACTGTGCAAGCGGAAGATGGGTTGTTGAGAATTATCTTCCAAAGGTAAAATACATCGCAACCGGCGGTGTTGTGGGCGAGAATGCTTCTGATGGCAAACAATTTAATCATAATATCAATTTTGCATATGTAAGAACGGAACTATCATTTATACCGGATGATGACTCGGTAATGAATGATCATGGACAGGTGCATAACAAGAATTACAATCATAATTTCTATTATGTAGGCGGCGTTGTCGGAACACAGAACAACTTAACCAATCCGGGTTGGACAATCGAGAAATGTGTTAACGTGGGAACTGTTGTTAATTATTTTGGTAACAATGTTGGTGGTGTGATATGCCGTGTTAAGGGTAACGGTGGAAATGTCGGATATTGCTACAATTACGGAAAATTAATGGCCGGTTATACCAATAACTACGGTGGTGGATTCAGTGGTACTGCCGGAGGAATTGTGTCTCATTATACAGAACTTAAGTCAGGTCAGACCAATGATGTATATCATTGTGTTAACCAGGGTGTTGTCGGAATGCCGGCACTTGGATTTGACAGTTACACTAATAAGATTGTAAGCCGATACGGTAATGATACAGCTAATGATGTCGGAGGAATTGTAGGTGAGATTTCAGCTCCGGAGATAATGAAGCTCTATGTTGTTAATATCAAGGACTGTATTAACGGTCACAATGCGAGTGTATATGCGCATTCAAAGAGTGCCGGAATACTTGGTACAATCGGATGTTATGCTAATGAAGGCAACCAGGTTAAACAGACTGTTAACAGTATATTTGTCAACATAGATAAATGTCGTAATTATTCTTCAAATATAATAAGTGCACAGGGAGCAAAAACTAACGAATACTATACAGGTAAGAATGGAGGAATTCTTTCAGGTAGAGATCCATACGCTGCAGGTGCACCCAAAATCGGATATACAGCAGTTAAGAACTGCTTCAGTGTTCGTATGCAGGGATATGATGAATCTTCCGGTAATTATACATTTAGAGGCGGAGCTATAGCTTACTATAAAACTGATTCGTATGAACTTAATGAAGAGCCTTACAGGGTATATGGCGATAATTACTACATGGATGAGTATTCGTTCCAATACAGTAACCTGGCAGGTCTTATCGGTTCGGACGGTTTCCGTGCAAGAGTTAATAATAATGTGTCAACAGACATCAAGGGTGTTGCTTCGTTAGTTGATGCATTTATAGCTAATGCAGAGCCTGTATCACCTGAAAAGATTAGTTCCAAGAAATACATTGATAAGGTTGATAAGATTAGCAAACATATTAAGTCGAGCAGATTGATAACTGTTACATATGATGATGGAAAGTATGCAATTGTCAAGGAACCGGATGGATATGATGTTACAAAGCTTAACAAGAAAAATGCGTGGATAGTTGGTGATGATTTCTACATAAGTACTGTTGATGGGGTATTCAAATATCCGGTAATGCACAAGTTTTCCGAGGATAAGAATGCTACTCCTTACAGTAATAAGTTACTCAATCATTTCTATCTTGATAGAGCTAAGAAATATGAGTCTTATAAGACAATAGCGGTAAATCATCACAATGGTGCAAACCTTGATGATAAGCTTGATAGTTCAAGAACACCGGTGGCAGATGAGTATGATCTTGATTATTTCAAACTTGACAGTGATTTTATTAAATATATTGATAAGAGAATTGCCGAGCAGGATGAAACACCGGATAAGATCAAGAACGTCGATGTTACAAAGAGCAAAACATCGGGCAAATACAGTGTGTCCTGGGAAGTTGTTCCGGATGGTAGCGATGTTCCTACGGCAACAGAGTTTGATGTTGAAATAAGGTATGTTGAACTTCCAATTAGTGAGACATTTGACAAAGATAAGCTTGGTGAGTATGAGAGCAACAATCGTGTGCGTACAGAGAATACTAAGGCTTATGGAACCACAATACTATTCAATGTGCCTGATGATTATGTTATGACGTCCGGTAATAAGTACTATGCGGTTGTTCGCGTAAGGGATGCAAGAGCTTCGAAGAAAGCAAATGCTGATGACTATTACAGCGAGATTATGGATACTGAAAGCATTAAGAGTTATATTGCATTAGAGCCGAAGCTTCCACAGCCTAAGTTTGAGATTGTATCTTATTCTGATAAATGGATGTTGCATCTTCTTAATCCGGATGATTTCAAAGACTTTGTTAACAACGCTGATTTTGAAGTGGGTGTGTATATCTATAAGGACAATACAACGACCATTTCCAAGACAGTTAAACTTACAAAGGATAATATAGTATTTACCGATGATGCTACTTACGAAGATAAGATTATGCAAAATGCGGTGCCGGCTACAGATATTGCTCTCGGCAAAGAGGGTGAGATTATATACTGTTATGCAAAGGCAGAGGGCTGTTTGGAGGCCGATGTTAACAGCATGATGGTTTATATACCTAAGAATGCGACAGCCAAGAATATGGCATACGAATTACAGGCGAAGGAAAGTCATTTAGACAGTGACAAACCGACATACAGTGGAACTTTAAGTTATACGTATTTTGATAAATGGAACAACACGGATATAACACCTAATGTTCCACAGGTTTTCAGAGTTGAACTCTATGGCGTGGTTAAGGGCAAAGATGCGGAGAATAACGATATTACATGGCATGAAACTATCGCAATGGATGAATATGCGGTAAATGTTGGAGAGAGCGTACCTGTTGAGATAGGATACTATTCCTCACAAAGCGGTGCAGATCTTACGAAATACGAATCGTTTGGAATTGACTGCTGGTATGCTGCTTCAGGTCAGGGCGATGTATATAATTACGTCGAAACTAACCGTAAATGGGCAGAGCACAAAACACGTAGTACAGGATTTATAACGGATGTATCGGTTGATGCTTCAAAGCCAACATATTATTTCCATTCGGTTAAACTTAACACACCGCATATTGAACTTGTATGTATGGGCAGAGAGCCTTTGTGGTATGCACGACTTCTTAATCGTGAAGATTATGAAGGAACCGGAGCTGGGATTAGAATAAATAATAAGTACACGATAGATGTTAACAGCACGGATAAGGTGGGTAATGTACTTCCTTATGCATGTAAGGTTAACAGTGGTTCGGCAAAATATACTTATAAGGCTATTGCAGATGGTTTCTATGATTCTGCAACGGGTTCGTTAAGTAACAGCAATATTGTATTACAGACTAATCTTTCGGGTAATACAAAAGTTAATCTTGCTGTGGATTGCGATACCTATAAGGATTCTAATAACGTTACTTCTGATGGTTGTTTTGCTCTTGATGGTAATAATAAGTTAACATTTAAGGGTAGAATAAGATACAACTCGCATGGAGACATAGATCAGTATTACAGATATGAGATTTATGCTCTTGATGATAAGGACCAGCAGGTAACACTTTTGTTAAGTGACGATATTAAGATGGATAGCGGTAATGTTAACACAGGATACAAAACAGAGAAGTTTGTGACGGAAACTATTGATGATGTAAGTGGCTATCATGACTTCCATTTTGCGGTTTGGTATTCAAAGTGTGCCTACAGCAATGCCGACAAGAATGGATTTGTACGTCAGTATTTTGAAATCACAGAGGAAGAGGCAAAGGCGCTTGCTTATGATACTGACAAGGACAATTATGTTGATGCAAGAGAGAAGGGTGTCCTTATTGATAAGAGTGGAACGGATGTGAAATACTATTACGTTACACCGCTTGCAGATAAGAGATATCAGACATTGACGGACAAAACCAATGATTACGACAAGTATGTACTCTATAGGGAGTTGGAAGATACAATATCCGGACTTAAGGCGTTTGACGATGGATCATTTATTAAGGTTTCGGATGGTGATGTTAAGGTAATAAGCTGGAATATTGATAAAGATTTCTATGACAAGTCAAATGTATGTGACGTTGATGTCAAGATTTATGAGGTTTCAAAGTCTGATACACCGACGGTAGCATCACTTCAGGGTGCGACGCCATTTGTTTCGGATGTTGTAGAGATGAAAGATTCTTATCTTGTCAGACCGATAGGTAACAAGACGTATGATTGGGATAATCACAATTATGTTGCACTTGTCAGAGTTAAAGATAAGAATATGACAGATGATACTGCTTATACCGAACCTGTATTGGTTAAAGTATCTGAAAGTCTCAAAAAACCGGAACTTTCAATATTGCTTCTCGGAGACGAGGGACAGTTTGTAAGACTTGATAATCCTGAAGATTATGATGAGAATGCCGAAATAGTGGTTACTCTTGAAGGTTGTACAATTGAGAATATCAAACTTAATGGTGGAACGTCGTATCCTAGGACTACCAAGTATGCAATTACGATTCCGTACAGCGTGCTTCGTGGAAGGAACCAGACAACCGGAGGAAAATTATCAACTCTTAAAGCATATGCTGTAATTAAGGGAACCGGTGGAGAAGCGGATTTTGTAAGTGAGATGATAACCAAGAAGGTTTATATGCCAAGTTATACACAGGCAGTACCTAACGAAATGCGTAACGTTAAAGTAGAGAACGCTTCTGCCGGCATTTCGGGAAATAATGTGACCTTTAGTGGCAAGGTTTCATTTAAAACAAATGCAGGTTACAAACCAGTATGTGAGCAGTGCTTCTGTGTGGCTTTAACAGGAACACCTGTAACCCCTATAGATGGCTTTGATCAGGAAGTGATTCTTACAAGAATGACACCTGACCAATATATTAAGCTTACAGTTAACCAGGCGAAAGAGATAAACGTCACATTAAATGTTGATGCGTCAGTTGATCTTTCAAAATATACTAATCTTAATGTGTGTATATGGTATGCAGGAGCGTGTGCTGAAGGTTCTGCTGCGGGATGCACAGATGGATTTGTGTATGAGGAATTAGAACTTACCAAGGCTTTGTTTGATACATACAAGACGACAGCCGGTGTTACGATTGATTATACAAACGGCGTAGGCAATGAGAAATATTTCTTAGAGAGAGCTTTCTATGATGCTAAAGAAGGTTACCCGTTTGTAAGAGGAACAAGTAGAGTATCAATACCTTGATATAAAAGATAATTCTGATTGAATGTAGGCTATGAAGAATACGCTACTACATGATCTGTGTGAAATGGGAGGCAAATATCATGAATACCTGTAAGAAACAACAACTTAATATGAGTAGAAACCGCGGTGCGGCGATGATAGTTGTTGTGCTTGTGATGACGGTTGTTATGATATTGGCATTGACGCTTATAATGGTTGCATATCAGGTTTTTGCCACAATTAATGATGAGGGCATAGATGAACTATACCAACAGCAGGCGGTATCTTTTTCTGATGTGATTAGAAAGAGGTTAGAGAATAAGGATTCGTATTCGACGGATGAATTAATTTCTCATATTGATGCCCTTATGACAGACGACACGAAGACGGATGAGGTGTTAAGTGCATCAGCACCGACGGGTTCTTACGGAGACATTACAATATCGCTTGATAAGAAAAAATCACCGGGTAATCTGATAATCAAAGTCTCGGTAATTGATGATAATAAGGTAATGGCTGTATGTACGACAAAATACAACTATACGAAAGATGCGATGTCGGGTAAGTATAAGTATGTATTCTGTGAGTATTATTGATGTAAAGAGGTGGTTTTGATGAAAGGAAAACATAACAGGGGTATGACAATGGTTGAAATATTGGTTGCTTTTGTAATCTTGGTAATTGTTATGTCCATATTATATGGTTGTATCAGATTTGCCTCTAATCTTATGATGGAAGCGACTGATACGGACAGGAGCAATGAACTGTTCCAAAAGGCGGTAACAGACAAGTTTAAAGATGTGTCTGACTATGACTTGGGTTCGTCAGGAACGGTCGTATATAATTTCAAGGATGCAAGTAATCCGGGAGCCTCTTATGATTTTTCGGTAAGTACCGCAAAAGTAATGTTTAAGGAAACAGTAGCGGGATATGAGGAGACGACGGATAATACTGCACAGGGAGTAAGGAGCCTGTACATTTTTTCAACGGGAGATTGAACGGAGGCTTTAAGTATATGAATAAGAAGAAGGGAAAGAAAATGCATAACAGAGGCGTCACAATGGTGGAGCTTATTATAACATTTGCATTGTTGGCTGTTTTTCTGACAACCGCTACAATGTGTATTTCCCATGCTGTCATTTTCTATTATCACGAGCGACAGACGATGAGCGCATATTCGGTCGCAGATATGGTGTTGTCAGAGATAAAGGACGATATAAGAACAATGCAAAGTTCTGATTATAACGGATATATCAAGATTCGCGAGAAAAATGCTGTCGGCAATCTTATTGCTGTAAGCCCGGCAGCGGGAGAGTATAAGGGCTCGACTCTTGAATATGTTGCGTCTAATCTCAATGATGGAGCTAATGTTGTCCAGATTGATACAAATGGATGCAACTGTGCAATGATAGACGATAAGTCTATTAAGAAATCAGAGATAGATGATATCGATAAAGACTATTTAACAATGCGTTACTATGGAAGATATCCTGAAAAGAATCTTAATCAGTATAAGAATCTGTATATGGATAGAATTATAACCGGTTCCTCGGCAGATGTTTCCGGTAACTATGCGGCATTAAGTACTGATAAGGTCGTATGGCATGCACAGGAGAAACTTGCCAAGCAGGTGTATCAGGATTATACGATTTCTCTTGAATTTTCTGTAAAACCGGGTGCTGCAAACGCAGAAGGCAAACAGTATGTGGACTATGTTGATGTTACTGTCAAAGTCAATAATACCGAGGGTGAAGTGTATAAGAAGACCAGAAGGGTTAACATTCTTAACAAGGTGTATTATGAGAACGGAAGGACATTGTACAGTGACGTTTATTAGGTTTGACGTCTTATTATAACAGTAGTATTTTGGGGCATTTTTGATACCGGGCAGGTTGTATAGCTTGCCGGGTATCTTTTTTATAAATTGAATGAAGGTTTACGTGACATTTTGTTGAAAATGTAGTAAAATAATACTTATTATTGTACATTTTTACGGTACACTTATTGATGAGAGGTTTTTATGGAACAAAGGAAAAATGAGTCATTTATTATATTGTTAGTTTCTTTATCCTGCATAAGTTTAACTATTGAGAGTATAATTTTTAAGTGGGAGTTCTGGGTTCCTCCGCTTATTATTATAGGCGCTATCTCACTATGGGTACTCAATCTTTCTGAAACAACTGATTATAGGATTAGATGGGTGTATTATCTGATATATTCGATGCTGGTCATATTCTTTCATGGAGTGCATGTGACCAGTCGTTTTTGACGTTTCACTTGTAGTGATTCTTGTTATGATAGCGTATTCATTTTTTGATCGTGTATATATGATGAATCTTATTTTGATCGAGTATGCTGTTATACTGGTCATTCAGTTCCTGTTTGTTCTTAACGGAGATAACTTTAAATTTGATTCACTTAATGTATCGAGAATTGTTTTACATATCGTCATTGTTTTGCTGATATATTTTTCGTGTGTTAAGTTAATCGGAGACCGTTTGGATATTGAAGAGGCAAACAAATGGAAAGACGAACGCATCGATACCAACGATACCGATATGGAGGATTTTCTTTCCAATATATCTCACGAACTTCGTACACCCGTTAATGTTGTTAACGGTATGTCGGATCTTCTTATAAAAAGAAATGCAGGTGATGAAGCGTATTCCATCAAAGAAGCGGGAATAAGACTTGCTTATCAGATTGAGGATATTCAGGATTACACAGAATGTAAGAGAAAGAAAATGCTGTTGGAAGAAGAGAATTATATAAGCACATCTTTGATAAATGACGTGGTGGCCGGTTTCCGTCGTTTGGATAATAATAATGAGCTTGAACTTGTTGTCGATCTTGATCCTTCTGTTCCAACGAAGATGAGAGGTGATATCAAGAAGCTTCACAAGATATTCAGACATCTTCTTGAGAATGCCGTTAAGTTTACAAAGCGTGGCGGAATATATGTAAAGATGTATTCGGAGAACACTGACTATGGAGTTAATCTGTGTATTGAAATGACAGACACAGGTATAGGTATGAGCAAAAAAGCGATGGATTCTGTTGCAGAGGGGATGTATCAGGTTAATAAGAAGAGAAACAGAAGCTCCGGCGGAATCGGACTTGGTCTTTTTATAGTATATGGATTTACACATAGAGTGGGTGGATTTGTTAAGATTGAAAATTTGTACAATGACAGCTGTGGTAGTATTAAGTTCAGGCATGATTGATCTGAATACCGGAATGGTTATAGAAGGAATTAACGATGCAACATTGGTTGCTAAGGCTTTCGGTTCGAGTCTTGGAAAACCGGGAGAGTGGTTTGTTGTTTTTGCAATTACTCTTTTTGCGTTTACAACTGTGATGGGATGGTCTTATTACGGCACAAAAACCACAGAATATATTTTCGGTGTTACATGGTCTAAGGTTTATCGTGTTTTTTTTATTATACTTATAATTTTTGGTGCTGTGATGGAGTCTAATTTGGCATGGGATATCAGTGATACATTTAATGGATTGATGATGATTCCAAACCTTATTGGTTTGCTTTTTCAGGCACCGATGATTGTAAAACTTACAAATAATTATGTTGACAGAAAGATTAAGAATAAAGACGTTGTACCTATGTTGTCGTTTGATTCCGATATACAAAGAGAAGCGGTAAAAGCTGTTATGAAGGGGATGGATTAGGCGTATGAGAAAAAATTGGATTGTTGTAGTAGATGATGATGTTATCGTTTTGAAAAATATTAACAATCTTCTCGGTGGTGAGGATATGAATGTAAGCTCTGTTCGCTCGGGAAGAGAATTGCTTGTGTTTATGAAGAAGAATAATCCTGACCTGATTCTTCTTGATGTTATGATGCCGGAAATGGATGGTTTTGAAACCTTCAAAAAAATACGGGAATTCGAAGATAGTGAAGGACGCGGTCATGTTCCTGTTATATTTTTGACGGGTGATGATGACAGTGAAATAGAGATGAAAGGTCTTAAGATAGGTGCTTCTGATTTTGTTAGAAAACCTGTCAATAAGGATATTCTTGTAACCAGAATACGTAATATTATATCAAGCAGAAAGGCTATAGAGAATCTTACAGAGGAAGCTATGACGGATAGTCTTACAGGTTTTTACAACAAAGCTTATGTGGATTCTAATATGGAAGAACTGTGTAGTAAGAGTAAGGGTTCTCTTATGGTATTGGATCTTGATAATTTTAAACCAATCAATGATATTTACGGTCATGATGTCGGTGATGAGTTTCTAAAGAGTTTTACACGTCTGGTGAAGGAATACTGCGATAATGATGATGTTTTCTGCAGAATAGGTGGAGATGAGTTTCTTGTGCTGACAAAACAAGAGAGAAACAAAGAAAGTATGTCGGCTTTTACTTCAAAGATGAATGCAAGAATAATTGAAGAATGCGTGAAACTTACCGGCAAAGACTTTAATGTTCCTATTGGAGTATCGATAGGTGCAATATCTGTATCAAATGAAGGCGATTATGATAGGTTATTCAAACTTGCAGATAAAGCCCTGTTTCGCGTTAAACAGAATGGAAAGCATGGTTATAGAATATACAGTGAGGAGACTCAAAATGATAATTCAGAGGTGATTTCGGCAAAGAAAGCACTTGATAGAATGACAATTCTTTGTGATGAACGCGGCAAACTTGAAAAGGCAATGGTTGTTGGTCAGGATTCATTTATATCTATATACCAATTTATGAAGAGATTTGCACTTCGCCATAGGACTACGTTTACAAGACTTGTATTTTCAATATCAACAGATGAAGGTATTGATAAAGATGATGTTATGGTAGCGTTTGGCGAGGTGCTTAAGAAGAGTCTTCGTAAAAATGATGTTGTTATGAAAGACAATACAGATTGTTATTATCTGATTCTTCCTGAACCGGAAGACAGGGACGTTACCAGTGTAGTTGGAAGAATTATGGATAATTGGAAGAAAACAATATATTCGGATTGCACCGACGTTGATTATTCTTTTGAAGTCGTAGGGGATGATGAGTAATAAAAAGAGGAGACTTTATTATGGCGAAGACTGAAAAATGGACTAAAGATAATATCAGGAATATTGTTTTATCGGTATTGGTTGTTATATTTTTTGTCAGTATTATTTTCATATATTATCGAATGTTGCATGACGAAAAAAAGGATAATATCATCAAAGAAGGAGAATTGACAGCTAAGAAGGATGCAGAGGGATTTAACGATTACCTTATAACCAATATAGATTCAATCAAATTGACAGCGTACGCGCTTGACGGAATGATTAGCGAAAATGCTTCGGATGAAAAGATTCAGACTTATCTTGTAGATCAGTCAACGGCTATTAAGAGTGCTGTTTTGGAGAATTCTACAGGATTATATGGTTATATTAACGGTAGATTCTTTAGCGGAACGAATTGGGTTCCGCCGGATGATTATGTTGCTACAGATAGACCATGGTACACCAAGGCGATGTCTGACCCCGGCAACATCACGATATTAGACCCGTATGTTGATGTTCAATCGGGTAATGTAATGCTTGCAATCGGAAAGACTCTTTGTGACGGAGAAAGTGTTATTTCTGTTGATGTATCTCTTGATCAGGTTCAAAAGATTACAGAGGATGCGGTGAGCTCAAAAGGCACTGATATTGAGATGATTATTGATGACGATGGCTGTGTCGTTGCACATTCGGATATTAATGAGGTCGGTAAGAGTTACGTAGATGAAGATAAAACATTAGGTGCTTTGATATGGAAAAAAATAGTTGATTCGAAAGAGGACAGTTTTGAACTTAACTACGATAAGATTCATTATATTGTCTACGTTGCTGAAATCAGAAACGGATGGAAGTGTATATCTGTTAGAGATTCTTCGGATGCATTCGGCTCAATTAAGACGATGCTTTTAATTACACATTTGACGGTTTTTGCTGTTATAGCGGTAATTACAATAATTCTTACAAGAACTAACAGACGAAGATTGATGGTTGAGTCTTTAAGTGATAAGGTTTCTTACCTGAAGGAAGATATAGATGCTGCAAAACGAAAAGGTGATAAAACGCGAGAAACCATAAGTGTTCTTAACTCGCAAATTTCAACTATAGCTAATATTTATATGACGGCATATGAGCTTGATGTAGCTACGGATACATTTGTAGAGTTAAAATCAGACAGTAAGATCGTCAGCGATATTGTAGGTAAAACTAGGGATCATGCACAAGAGACTGTCAATCTGGTAATGAAAAATGTATGTGATGATTCAAGTGTTGATGATGTTCTTAAGTTTATAGATTTGTCAACATTAGATGAAAGAATGAAAAATACAGATACAATTGCAATTGAATATATGAACAAAAGCAAGTTGTGGAGAAGAGCAAGATTTATTGCATCAACGCGTGATGATGAAGGACATCTTGAAAGAGTTATGTGGCTTGCTGAGGATATTGACAATGAGAAAAAAGAACGTGACAGACTTATTGACATGTCGGAACGTGCAATCGCCGCAAATAAGGCCAAATCGTCATTCCTTTCCAATATGTCTCATGAATTAAGAACACCTATCAATACGATAATCGGAATGAACGAGATGGTTCTTAGAGAGTGTGACGATAATAATGTCATTCCATATGTAGAAAATATCAAGAAAGCCGGCAACTCGCTTCTTGGTCTTGTTGATGAGGTTCTTGATTTTTCAAGAATAGAGACAGGAAAATTAGAAATCGTTCCGGTTGATTATAATGTGCACGCAATGCTTGATGATATTGTAAGAATGGAGAAAGCAAGAGCTGAAGAAAAAGGACTTGCCCTTACCGTAGATTTCGATAGGAATATACCGGACAATTTAATCGGAGACGAAATGCGTGTCAAACAGATTATTAATAATCTTGTTACAAACGCAATTAAATATACCGAAAAAGGAGGCGTAGTTTTATCTGTAGGATATGAAAAGGTTACAGATGAAACAATACTTCTTAATGTATCGGTAAAAGATTCGGGAATCGGTATCAAACCTGAGGATATGGAACGTTTATTTGGTGATTTTGAACGTGTTGATATTGACAAGAATCGTGGTGTTGAAGGAGTAGGTCTCGGAATGAGCATAACCAAAAGTTTGCTTGAAATGATGGGGGCATCACTTAAGGTTGAAAGTGCTTATGGTTTGGGGTCGAGATTTTATTTTTCGTTAGAACAAAAGATTGTTTTATGAAAGTCTTTGAAATAATGGGAGAAGGTATGTATCTTGTGACAGGCTTCTAAGGAGGAAGAGTATGGGGGTTAGGTATTTAATTAAAAATAGCACGGATTATGATGATTTCCTTAATGAAAATCGCAAAAGAATAAATGAGCAGTTGAATGTTGTCATGCGTGTATGTGTGCTTGCAGGCCCAATGATTGCCGTTGCTGTAAGGTTTAAGGTTTTTGTGGACGTTAATTATTTTACAGCAGCGTTTGTTTCTGTATTCATGCTTATACTTACAGTTATGCACAAGATTCTTCTTAAAAAATATGCAACTTCTTTGCTTACAAGTATAATTGCGCTTATAGCAATAGATATACTGCTTGTAGTTATGAACAGGGCTCATTTATCCATATATATTAACTGGTTCCTTATACCTTTGTTAAGTTTGCAATTTTGTGATTTTAAGTTATATACAATAACGGTAATAATCAACTACGGATTTATGGTGTTCTCAACATGGGAACTTGCACCGTGGTTTGCAGAGCGACGTAATGATATTGATACGCCTTTTGCATATTTTGCAAGTCGAATCGGCGGTCTTACCATTGAGATGGCAGTTATGATTTTTGCAGGGTACGTTCTGTGTAAAATGATAACGGGATATTATAGAAGTCTTATTGAAAAAGCCGGAGAACTTAATAGCAGCCATGAAACGCTAGAGCGACTTAATGGTGAATTATCGTCTATTGCCAACATTTATTATTCGGCACATGATATTGATATTAAAAATGATACATTTTTCGAGATAAGGATGTCTTATGAAGGCATCAAGGAAATCATCGGAGACAGTAATAATAATGCGAAAGAAATGTTGAATAATGCAATGATAGAAATGTCTGCGCCTGCGTTTAAGGATGAGATACTTAAGTTTATTGATTTTGATACGTTAGAAGAAAGACTTAAGGATGAGTTAACAATCACTCTTGAGTTTAAGAGTAACTCGGGCGAGTGGAGAAAAGGAAGATTCGTAGTTTCGGAAAGGGCTGATGATGGAAGCTTAAGTCATGTGATATGGCTTGTGGAAAATATTGATTTCGAGAGAAAACAGCGTGATGCACTTATTGATATGTCTCAAAGGGCTATTGCTGCAAGTGAAGCGAAATCATCATTTCTATCAAATATGTCTCATGAGATAAGAACACCGATTAATGCAGTTCTTGGAATGAATGAAATGATACTTCGTGAATGTGAGGATAATAATGTAATAGCATATTCACAAAGCATAAGAACAGCAGGTAATACATTGCTTGGACTGGTTAATGATATTCTTGATTTTTCCAAGATTGAAGCAGGTAAGATGGAGATTTTTCCGGTGGATTACGATATGTCATCAGTAATAAATGATCTTGTCAATATGATACAGACCAGGGCTGATGAAAAAGGATTGGTTCTTTCGCTCGATTTTGATAAAGATATTCCGAAGTCTTTGCATGGTGATGAGGTCAGAATCAAGCAGATAATAACCAATATACTTTCTAACGCGGTTAAGTATACCGAAAAAGGCAGCATTGTTTTTGGAATGTCTTACGAAAGAGATGAGCAGGACGAAAATAGTGTATATCTTAATGTGTATGTCAAGGATACCGGTATAGGAATCAAGCCTGATGATATGGAGAAATTGTTCTCTGAATTCGAACGAATTGAAGAAGACAGGAACCGTCATGTTGAAGGTACCGGACTTGGAATGAATATAACAAAGACTCTTCTTGAGATGATGGGTTCTTCACTTAAGGTTGAAAGTGTTTACGGATTGGGCTCAAGATTCTATTTTACTCTGAAACAACGTGTAGTTAAATGGGAACCTCTTGGAGATTATGAGACTTCGTACAAAGACTCATTAAAGGGACATAGAAGATACAAAGAAAAGTTCACTGCACCTAGTGCTGATGTTTTGGTTGTTGATGATAACCAGATGAATCTAATGGTATTTTCGAGTCTTCTTAATCAGACAAAAGTTAGAATAGATATGGCTTTAAGTGGTGACGAAGGTCTTTCTTTTGCATATGATAAGAAGTATGATATCATTTTCCTTGACCATATGATGCCGGAAAAAGATGGAATAGAAACGCTTCGCGAAATGAAGGCACAAAGAGGTAACCCGAATATAAATACTCCGGTAATTTGTCTTACTGCCAATGCAATATCGGGCGCAAGAGAGGAATACATTTCAGAAGGTTTTGATGATTATCTTACAAAACCGATAGAACCTTCCAAACTTGAAGATATGCTTATTATGTATATTTCGGAAGAAAAGATTATCCGTTCGGACATTGATGATGAGGTGTATGAAGTATCAGATAATGACGACAACGAGCTTCCGGAGTTTGTTAAGAATATTTCCGAGATAGATGTCGATACCGGTATCACGAATAATGGAAATGTTGCTGCATATATTGAAACAATGAAGGTGTATGCAAAGATGTCGGATGAATATACTGATGAGATAGAAGGTCTGATGCGGGCTGGGGACATTAAGAATGCGACTATTAAGATACATGCGCTTAAGAGTACATCAAGGATAATAGGAGCATTAGATATTGGAGAACTGGCACAGAAACTTGAGAATGCCGGCAAGGCAAATGATATTGACACTTTAAATGCTGAGCTGGAAATACTGCTTACAAGAGCACGTAATGTTGGAGAGTTACTCAAACCATTGCTTGTTGAACAAAGAGGTCGTGATGAGGGACTTTCACTGATAAGTAACGAAATGCTTGCTGATGCATATGAGAAAATCAAAG
This sequence comes from Lachnospiraceae bacterium, assembly GCA_024698145.1. Lineage (GTDB taxonomy): Bacteria > Bacillota > Clostridia > Lachnospirales > Lachnospiraceae > CAG-590. The sequence continues at coordinate 17,548 of JAILRO010000047.1, read as the reverse complement.
GATATGCTATGGATTGCGATAATGCAAGCATAGAAGATGTTTTGGATGAATTATCCGGTTACAAAATACCGGATGATGAGAAAGAGCGTTATGAGGCGATAGTGGAAGCTTCGGATAATTTCGATTTTGACGGCATTGCAAGTTTGTTATGAGCATAATATAATTAGTTAAAAGTGGAGGATTTACTACATGGATAATAATATGAAGATAGTATTGGTTTCATATCAGCACAGTGTTGTTGTAAGAGGAATTGAGAATAACTTAAAGGAATTAGGATATGCTGTTGCCACTACAGGCAATAATCCTGCAGAAATAAGACCTCATTGTGACAATACGAATGTGTTTATTCTGTATCTGGCTGATGATATATTAGGGGACTATACGAAAGTGCGCGATACGAGTAAGATTACTGATTACATCAGAGAAAAGGGACAGAATATGATAGTAATCGGTGAAAAGACAATACATGATGATTGCATAAGTGCTATACCGGTACTTAGGGAATATATTTGGCTTAACAGACCTATTGAGACGGATACATTAGTAACGGCTATAAAGAATGCATCTGAACGCAAAACATCTTCACATGACGACTCCTCATCGTCAAATAGTCTCAAAAGAATATTGATAGTTGACGATGATCCGGCTTATGCGAAGATGGTAAGAACATGGCTTAAGGATATGTATCAGATGAGCATTGTTACGGCGGGAATGCAGGCAATTACATTCCTTATGAAGAACAAAGTCGATCTTATACTTCTCGATTATGAGATGCCGGTAGTTGATGGGCCACAGATACTTGAAATGTTAAAAAGTGAGCCGGAAACAGCCGGTATTCCGGTTATATTCCTGACCGGAGTAGGAACAAGAGAAAGTATAGAACGAGTAATGGCATTAAAACCGGCGGGCTACATTCTTAAGTCGACAACAAGAGAAGATCTCACAAAGTATTTGAAAGCTCATTTTGCGAAATAAAAGGTTAATTAATAGGAATATTTTTCCGATATATATACTGAAAAGAGTGCGTAAGGCAATTTACACAATGTCAAATCAATGGTATAATTAACTATAGTTAATTTGAGTTTTTTATAAGGTGAGAAGGAGGAGTCGTTATGAAAAGGAGATTAGATTCATTCAAGAAGAATCAGAAAGGTTTTACACTTGTTGAGCTTATCGTTGTACTTGTTATTCTTGCAATACTTGCAGCGTTGCTTGTTCCTGCACTTTTGGGATACATCGATAGAGCTCGTAATACTAAGTATTTAGAGGAAGCACGTTCTATATTTACTGCTCTTCAGGCAGTCAATGACGAACAGTATGCAGCGGGAAAGGAGCATATTACATCGCTTGCTACAGGTTCTGATGGTGCTAATGCAGTTAACAAGCTTGTTAGTCCAACAGAGGTTTCAGCTGCAACTATTGTTTACCTTGATACAGCAGCTTCAGTTGGAGCAGCAACTGATAAGCATAAGTATTATACAGTATCCTATATTACAGGTCTTACATTCAAATCACAGGATGGCAGCACAGTTACTGTTTCCATGAAGACAGATGGTTCGGGAACATGGGATGCGGACAATATGAATATTACAGCTCCGTCAAGTGGAGGTTGATATTTAAGTATATTAAGTACATATATGCCCTTCTCTGTTTCGTTGCAGAGAAGGGTAATTCTGTATTATATGATAGCTGTTAGGAGCATATAATAGATATATCTTGTGGGGGAATAATATGTTTGTTAATGGCAATAGGTCTGCGAATAGCAGTTTTGAAGATTACAGAGGAACAACTGTGAAATGGGTTATAACAGCGGCGGTAGTTGTGGCTGTTATTTTCTGTGTTTGTTTTTTCTGGTTTTCAATTAACTCGGGAGTCAGACGTACTATGCGCGAAGCAAAAGATATAAGAATTGCCATGAAGATGAAAGCTGTTGAACAGTACGGACTCGGTGGAGTTTTGTATCAGCCGGCATCAAGAAATGGTATGGCTGAAGGTCTCGAAGAAACAATACTTGATATGGCAGATGCTGATGGCAATATTGTCTTGCAGGCATGGGATAGCAGTAATAACGAACCTGCAGCATTTACGTATCAGAAGGACAAATATATTGTTATATTTAAGCAAAAAGAAGATGGAACTGCAATTTGGGACGGATATTATACTTTAAAACTTTTGGAATATGAGTGATTGATTATGACATTATTTGTAGATATTTTGGTTTGCATTTTAATATGGTTTGTCGGTACGGCGTTATTTTCGTTTATGAATGTCATCAGGTATCGTTACATTGAAAAGAAAAAGATTTTTAATGAGGATTTTACATGTGACAGTTGCGGTACAGAACTAAAACCTTTAGAAGCTTTTCCGGTTTTTTCATATCTTTTTCTTAAAGGGAAATGCAGATATTGTGGGGAAAAGTTGTCATTATATGATTTTGTTAATGAACTTATAGGTGGATTTGTTCTTGTGTTTGTGTTTCTACGGTTTGGAGATGGTTGTGGTATTTCTTCCGGGTTTATATTGTCTGAACCGATAGACAGCATAGTGCATTTTAACTTAGAGAACTTTGCGTATGTTGTAACTGCAATATTGTTTGTTTGCTTATTGGATCTTGTTGTTATGGTTGATCATAAGACTATGGAGATCCCAAACATTTTTGTGATATCAACATTGGTTGTTTCAGTTTTATCGCTTATAACCATGCGTGATGTTGGTATTATAGAGCATTTGATAGGTGCACTTGTTATAAGTGTTCCGATGTTTGTTATAACTCTTATCGTCAAAGGAGGGTTTGGCGGTGGAGATGTCAAATTAAGTTTTGCTGCAGGACTGATGCTTGGATGGAAACTTGCGATAGTTGGTTTTTTCATCGGTCTTTTGCTTGGCGGTTTGTATGCTATTATTAAACTTAGTACAAAAAAGATAGATAAGAAGGCTCATTTTGCATTTGGTCCTTATCTTTGCATAGGATATATGATGGCGCTTATATGCGGTGCTAATATGCTTTGGGGATACTTAAAGCTTGCTGCTATATTACATGGATAATGATTATTATTACGGGGGGACGTTGCTATGCCCAATTACAAATATAAAGCACAGAATGCAGAAGGTGTAACGGTTACAGGAATTATGCAGGCCGGTGACGAGCAGGATTTGCATGAACATCTTAAAAAGAAAGACCTTATGCTTATTGATGCCAAGGATCTTACAAAGATTGCTCACTATAAGCCACTTAAGGCTAAGTCTTTGGCGGAATATGCAAGGCAGATTGGTACTCTTATGAGAGCGGGAATCCCACTTGTGAGAGCACTTCAGATGTTGTCTGAAGATGAAGCCATAACACCTTATGAGCGAAAAGTGTATAAAGATGTTACAAGAGAAGTTATGCAAGGCGTACCACTTTCGGTTGCTATGGAATCTATGGTCGGGGTTTTTCCTCAACTTATAATTAACATGTTCCGTGCAGCTGAATCGAGTGGTGGTTTAGATGATACGGCGCTTAGAGTTTCAGAGCAGTACAGTAAGGAAGACAGGCTCAATGCCAAGGTGAAGAGTGCAATGACATATCCAAAGATATTAAGTTGTCTTATTGTTTTAGTCGTTGCAATAATCTTCGGATTTGTAATGCCACAGTTTGATTCGTTGTTTGCATCAATGCCGGTACTTCCGCTTACTACAAGAATAATGCTTGCAATAAGCGATTTTGTTGTGAAATATTGGTTAGCAATAATAATAGCGGTTGTTGTTGTATTCCTTGTATTTTATTTCCTCAAAAAGATACCCGCTGTCTGCTATGTTTTAGATATGGCGAAGGTTCATTTACCAAAGTTTGGTAAACTCTTCAAAGTAATATATACCGCGAGATTTGCAAGAACATTAAGTTCTTTGTACTCATCCGGCATACCGATAATTACCTGTCTTGATATAGCAAGTAAGACGATAGGTAATCTGTATATAGAGAAGCAGTTCAAAACGGTTATTGCCGATACAACTTCGGGCGAAGCATTAAGTTCGGCTGTCGGTAAGGTAGATGGATTTGTAAGAAAACTAGAGTCGTCTATCAAAGTTGGTGAAGAAGCAGGCTCGCTTGACACAATGCTTAATTCAATTGCGGACGATATGGAGTTTGAATCTGAACGTGCTATAGGTCAGATGGTTGCTTATCTTGAGCCGGTTATGATTGTTGTAATGGCAACGATTGTCGGCTTCATAATGATATCCGTAATTGTTCCTATATACCAGTCATATCAACAGATTGGCAGCAAATAAGGAGGAATTGATATGAGTGTAACAGTTTATTTGTCTAATACAGATGTTGAAGTATTAAGCGGTTCAAATAGTGGCAAGAATGTAACCGTCAGTCATGTGTATTCGGGAAGTATGCCGGAAGGCTGTTTCCTAAATGGTGTAATAACGGATCCTGATGGACTTGAATATACTCTTGTTTCGCTTTGGAACAAATACAAACTTCCTAAAAAAGGTATACGTCTCGTTATTAATACGCCACAAATATCGGTTAGAGTTTTGGATATGCCTATTATGTCACGTGGTAAGGCAAACTCTTATTTGCAACGAGAGTTTGAAGAACGAAGCGGTGAGAGAAAAAGACTGCTTGGATTCTACGTAATGGGCAAAGACCAGAAGAAGAAAATAATGAAGGTGTGCACAGAGATAGCTGATGTTGACTTTGTTGCCAATTATGTTTCGGTGTTTGAACGTGCTGGAATAGAAATTAAAGAGATTAACAGCGGAATCGGTGTTGCGGTCAATTTTCTTAAGCGATTGAAGTTTACATCGGTCAATAACTCGGTTGTTATGCTTCGTGACGGTATGACTGTAACTGCTATATATTTTGTTGGTGGAGAGTATTTTTATTCAACTACAACAAGAACATTTAACAATCCCGGCACATTGGAGTTTGCAGGCGAACTTACCAACACTATAAGTCAGATTGAGCAGTTTTCCAAGTCAGAGAAGGTAGAAGAAGCGATATCCAATGTATATCTTGCAGGAATGACGGCAGAGGATGCCGGTAATGTTAAGAGAACAATAGCAATGAATATGTCCGAAGATATGTCGGTATATAATATGGACACGGCAAAGGGCGTAAGCTTTAAGAACAAGACTGACAGTCTCAATGATCTTTTCTATCCTACCGCCGGATTTATGCAGCTTAACGATCACCAGAATCTTATGAAAATGTACGGCAAAGGTGATGCGGTTAATGAGGAAGAGAAAGAACGAATAATCAAATTAAGCATTCCTTACGCGATTGTTTTTGCGATAATGCTCATAATAACATTGTCCAGGGTTTTCGTATATACCGGCAAGAAGAATACTTTAAAAGAACTTAATGATTATAACAATAATCCGGCAAATGTTGCCGATTCGCAGGAATATGACAGATCATCGTTACTTGTGGAAAGTTACAGCGGACATGTGAATGGTCTTAGATTGTTTGACAAGAACTTAGACAGTTATCCGTTACCTACGTCATATATTAACAAAGTAATAGAAAGTGCGGTTTCGGGACTTGGAGAGGTAAGTGTTGACAGTTACAATTCAAGTACGGGAACTGTTGGAATTACAGCGAGGTTTACAGATGTAGATAATATCAACACATTTATAGACAGACTTGACTCGCAAGAGTGCTTTTATGATGTTAACTATATGGGATATTCAGAGATTAACAGTTCCGGACAATGGGTTGCCAATTTGGAGTGTACCCTTTCTGAGAATGCGGGGAGGTGACATAGATGACTTCAGGAATTACGGCAAGAGATAAGAAATTATTATATGGTCTTGGTATTATAGTTATTATCGCGCTGTTTTATATTATTGGAATAAGACCGATTAATCGAAAGATTAAAACACTTAATACCAATATTGAAGATGCTCAGGTTATCCATGATTCAATCAAAATGAAGATATATCATCTTGATATGATTAAGGAATTTGAGACAACGGCCAAAAAGAAAGTTGATGAATTGTCATCGAGATACTATGAGACTATGGTACCTGCTGATGTTGATAAAATGATTACGAGCAAAGCTCTCGGTCGCGGATTAAAGGTTGTTAATCTCAGTATCAGAAGAGGAGACAGTCCGGCAATATTATCTGCGTATGTTAATTCACAGGTATGGCAGGAGCATCAGAAGGTATTAGAGCAAAGCGTAAGTGATGCTACAATCGATAATACTACAACAACGGAAAGTCAGACAACGACTTCGGCGACAACAGAGAATGCAACGGCTACTACAGAGGCATTACTTAATATAGAGACACTTGCATCTATTAATGATGATACAGGCATGTACAAACTTGAGGATACATCATCATCAGGTGTGTATGCGACGTCGCTTGTTCTTGATGTGTATGGGGACAAAGACAAGGCTCAATTATTGTTAGATGAACTTATTAATGACAAGTCAATCAATGTTACAGCATATGAATGGTCTGATATGACGACGTTGCCGTATCAGTATGTTAATGGCGAACTTGTTAAAACTGAAGATGGAGTCGGAGCGAGACTTGTTGTAAGTTTTGATATGTTTATGTATGACGGAAGTGATTACGAAGAATTGATTGAAGGGGCGGAGTGATATTATGAAATTAAGAATAAGTGATATGGATAATAAAACTGCATCATTGGCCTCTGCGGTTTCCACTCAACAGCCTATTGCACCAGCAGAAGAGCGTCCGGCGACGGCAACACTTGATAATAACGCAATCAGAAAACTTCGTCTTGGAGATACTCTTATTGAGATGGGGTACATTACAGACAGTCAGTTGAAAGAGGCATTGGCATATCAGAAGGAGCATAAGGGCGAACGTATAGGTTCAATTCTTATAACATTAGGTCTTGTTACAGAAAGACAGATGCTAGGTGCCATGGCAGAAAAACTGAATATAGAAGTTATAGATATTTCCAATACAAAGGTGGATATTGAGGCAGTAGATCTTATACCTGAACAACTGGCAGAGAATTATGTCATGCTTCCTATCGGACTTGATAACGATCATTTGCAGCTCGTTGTAAATGATCCCCTTGACCTCTACGGAATAGAGGATATCCGTCAGACAACCGGTAAGACAATCGACCTTTATATTTCAGAAGCAGAGCCTCTTAAGAATGCTATTCATTATTACTATGCCGAGATTGCAGCTAAAGAAGCTGTAACTGTTGCTAATAAGAATACAGATGACAGTGGCGTCGACGAAATGTTAATCGATACCTCGGACGGTACAGATGATACACCTATTATCAATCTTGTTAACAGTTTGTTGGATAAGGCATATGCTGATAATGTATCGGATATTCATATCGAGCCTTTTGAAAAGAATACGATGGTTCGTATGCGTATTGATGGCGCTATGGTTGAGTATGTTACGTTACAGAAGAATATTCATGCGTCGCTTATTGCCAGAATCAAGATTATGGGCGAGTTAGATATTGCTGAACGTCGAGTGCCACAGGATGGACATTTCAGAGTAAAAATCAGAGATCAGATTGTCAATGTCCGTGTTTCCATTATACCTACTTCGTTTGGTGAGAAGGCGGTTCTACGACTTCTTGCTAATAATTCAGCAATCGATAATCCGGGCACTTTCGGCATGAATGCAGAGGACTATAAGAAGGTTCAGACAATGCTCGGTTCGCTTAACGGAATCATTTATCTTACAGGTCCGACCGGTTCGGGTAAGTCAACGACGCTTTATATGATGTTGGCGGAGCTATCCAATCGTCCGGTTAACATTTCTACGATTGAAGATCCTGTCGAGAAGAATCTTCCGAAGCTTAATCAGATGCAGGTGCATCCGGTAGCGGGACTTACGTTTGATGTAGGACTTAGAGCTTTGCTTCGTCAGGACCCGGATATCATAATGGTTGGTGAGACGCGTGATAAAGAGACAGCATCAATATCAATAAGAGCGGCTATTACAGGACATCTTGTTCTTTCAACACTGCATACCAATGACGCGGCCTCATCGGTTATTCGTCTTGTGGATATGGGTATTGAACCGTATATGGTTTCAAGTGCTTTGGATGGTATCATTGCACAGCGACTTGTCCGAAAGGTTTGTACGTATTGCTGCAAAGAAGGAACATTGTCAGAGGAAGACAGACAGTTCATCGGAAGAGATATTCCGCGTGTTAAGGTTGCGTGTGGTTGTAACCATTGTAATAACACGGGATATAGCGGAAGAACTGCAATTCATGAGATTCTTATCGTTGATAAGGAAATGAGGAATATGATATCATCAGGTGCTACAACGGAAGATATCAAAGACTATGCGATAGAGAAGCAGGGAATGAAGACCTTGCGTCAGAGTTGTATAGATTTGATGGAGCAGGGAATAACAACTGTTGAAGAGTTTAAGAGAGTTGCGTCATTTGATTAAAAAATGCTTGCATTCTTACATTTTATATGCTAGAATACAGAAGTTGTTTTACGCAGAGTGTTAATCTTTGCGGAATTTTAATTAACCAGGCGGGTTGGAATCTGCCAATATTATTAGAGAGGTGTTATACAATGAAGGAAGGAATTCATCCAGATTATTATCAGGCAAAGGTAGTTTGCAACTGCGGTAATGAGTTTGTTACAGGATCTACAAAGGAAGAGATTCACGTTGAGATTTGCTCAAAGTGCCATTCTTTCTACACAGGTCAGCAGAAATCAGCTCAGGCACGTGGTCGTATTGATAAGTTCAATCGTAAGTACGGCGTTAACAAGGCGGACTAGTAACGATTATGGGTTGGGATTGAATATAATCTCAACCCTTTTGTTTTTGTAAAATATCTTATGAGGTATATAATATATGGAAAATCGTTTACCAAAGGGAACACTCGGAGGTCAGGCAGTTCTTGAGGGCGTAATGATGAAAGGCCCTAACGGTTATGCTACAGCCGTACGACTTCCGGATAAGAAAATATGTGTTAAACTTAATGAGTATAAGTCTTTTGGCGATAAGCATGCCTTTTTCAAGCTTCCATTTTTCAGAGGAATTGTTAATTTTCTTGAGGCGCTTACTCTCGGAACGAAAACATTATCATATTCTTCATCATTTTTTGAGGAAGAAGAGGAAGAAAGTAAGGCTGACAAGTTATTTAAGGATATATTCAAGGATAAAGCCGAAAGTGTGCTTATAGGATTTACGGTATGTTTTTCCGTAATTCTTGCAATAGGACTTTTTGTTTTGCTTCCGGCGGCTATTGCCGAGTTTTTCTCAAAATATGTGGATAATCACTATGTGGTTTCGCTTATAGAGGGTGTAATCAGATTATTAATATTTATATTGTATGTTGTTTTGATTTCACAGATGCAAGATATCAAAAGACTGTTCATGTATCATGGGGCGGAGCATAAGACAATCAATTGTTACGAAGCAGGGAAAGAATTAAATCCTGATAATGTTAAGCAGTATAAGCGATATCACAAGCGCTGCGGAACAAGCTTCATGTTCATCGTTATGATTGTAAGTATTATTGTGTTTATGTTCATCACAGCAGAAGAGATGTGGCTTCGTTTCTTGTTAAGATTATTGCTCATTCCGGTTGTTGCCGGTATTTCCTATGAGATTATTCGTCTTGCAGGAAGACATGACAATGCATTTTTCAATGTATTAAGCGTTCCGGGAATGTGGATTCAGAAACTTACTACAAGAGAGCCTGATGAGGAAATGATTCAGGTTGCGATAATTGCTGTTGAAGCTGTTATTTTCGGTCAGGAATATGTTGATGCAGTTAATGAAGCGCAGGGACTTGAAACACCCGGAGTAAAATACGAGTTTGATGACGAGGAAGATTTAGAGGGATTCTAGATGTCAACGATACAAGAGCTTCTTGATTATGGAAAAGAGATGCTTGAACAAAGCGGTAATGAATATGCCAAGTACGAGCGAAAGGTTTTGCTTGAAAATGTGCTTGGAGTCAACTATATGTATATGCTTACTAATGCTGACGAGACTGTTGCGGAGGATAAGGACAAAGAATACAAAGACTTGATTGCAAGACGTTGTGAACATTATCCGCTTCAATATATACTCGGCTATGCTCATTTTATGGATTACACATTTTTTGTTAATGAGAATGTATTAATCCCACGTAGTGATACGGAGATTTTGGTTGAACTTGCAGATGATTTGATTGGCAAGAAGTATAGTGGAGATATCAATGTACTTGACCTTTGTTGTGGCAGTGGTTGCATAGGCATATCGCTTAAGTTATATAAGGACAATATCAATCTTTTCCTTAGTGACATATCAGATGCTGCACTTGATGTGTGCAGAAAGAATCTTGATAAGTACAATGTGAATGCTGTTGTTAATAACGGCAATCTTTTTGAAGGACTTACGGATAAGTATGATATGATTGTATGTAATCCACCGTATATTGAAAGCGCAGTTGTGGATACACTTATGCCGGAGGTTAAGGACTTTGAACCGAGACTTGCGCTTGACGGCGGATCAGACGGTCTTGATATCTACAAGGTTATTGTAAGTAATGCATCCAATCACATGAACGCAGGCGGAACCCTTATGTTTGAGATAGGTTATAATCAGGGAAAAGCCTTATCTGAAATGATGATACAGCACGGGTTTAAGGATGTAGAAGTTCATAAGGATTATGCTGGCAAAGACAGAGTTGTATATGGTCATTTGTAGCGCATTGATGTATTAATATGTGACAATAATGACTGATTATAGAAGGAGTTATAACAATGTTTGACAAATTAGAAGATTTGCTGGCTCGCTACGAGTCGGTATTAGAGCAGTTGAGTGATCAGGACGTTCTTAACAATCAGGAAAGATATACTGCACTTATGAAGGAGCAGAGTGAACTTGCCCCTATTGCTGATAAATACAAAGAGTATCTTGCGGCAAAGCAGGCTATTGAAGACAGTCTTGCTATGCTTGAGGAAGAAAAAGACGAAGAGATGCGCGAACTTGCCAAGGAAGAGTTAAATGATGCCAAAGAGCGAGTTGGTGTTATAGAGCAGGAGTTAAAGATACTTCTTCTTCCAAAGGATCCTAATGATGATAAGAATGTTATCGTTGAGCTTCGTGCAGGAGCAGGTGGAGACGAGTCGGCACTTTTTGCGGCAGAGGTATTTCGTATGTATCAGAAATATGCAGATAAGATGCATTGGAAGACCGAGCTTATAAGTCTTAATGAGAACGGTATCGGTGGTTTCAAAGAGTGTTCATTTATGATTAACGGTAAAGGCGCATTCTCAAGACTTAAGTATGAGAGTGGCGTTCATCGAGTACAAAGAGTTCCGGAGACAGAGTCCGGCGGAAGAATTCATACTTCGACCATGACGGTTGCAATTATGCCGGAGGCTGAAGAAGTAGATTTTGAATTAGATTTAAATGATTGTAAGTTTGATGTGTTTAGAGCTTCCGGTAACGGTGGTCAGTGTGTCAACACAACAGATTCGGCAGTTCGTCTTACACATATTCCTACAGGAATCGTTATTTCATGCCAGGATGAGAAGAGCCAGTTGAAGAATAAAGATAAAGCACTTAAGGTACTTCGTGCAAAACTTTATGATATGGAGCTTCAAAAGGCTCATGATGCCGAGGCAGAACTTAGAAAGAGTCAGGTAGGAACGGGAGACCGTTCAGAGAAGATTAGAACTTATAACTTCCCGCAGGGACGTGTTACAGACCATAGAATCAAACTCACACTTCATAAGCTTGATTCAGTTATGGATGGCGACCTTGATGAGATTATTGATAGTTTGACAGCAGCCGACCAGGCAGCAAAGCTTGCCAAGATGCAGGAGGCTTCGTAAGTAAGAAGGAGTTTTGACAGTTATGAAAGAATGGATGAAGAACGTAAGAACAGTTGAACCTTATGTTCCGGGCGAACAGCCAAAGGATGCTAATGTTATCAAACTTAACACAAATGAGAATCCGTACCCACCGTCTGATAAGGTTTTAAATGCCAAGTTAGACCTTGAGAAATTAAGAATATATCCGGATCCGGAGGTTTCGGCACTCGTTGAGGAACTTGCAAAATATCACGGCCTTAACAATGATCAGGTATTTGTCGGTGTTGGTTCCGATGATGTTCTTGCTATGGCTTTCCTTACATTTTTCAATTCGGAGAAACCAATATTTTTCCCTGATATAACTTACAGTTTTTATGATGTATGGGCTGATCTTTACAGAATACCATATGTTACAAAAGCACTTGATGATGGTTTTAATATTAAGCCGGAGGATTATAAGGAAGCTAACGGAGGAGTTGTATTCCCTAATCCTAATGCGCCTACATGTGTATATCTTCCAATCGATAAGGTTAGAGAGATACTTGATAATAACAGAGATGTTGTTGTAATAGTTGACGAGGCGTATGTTGACTATGCACCGGAAAGTGCACTTTCATTGATTGATGAATATGATAACTTGCTCGTGGTTCGTACATTCTCAAAATCACGTTCTATGGCGGGTATGAGAATAGGATATGCAATGGGTAATCCGGAACTTATCAAGGCATTAAACGCGGTTAAATTCTCATTTAACTCATATACTATGAATTATTCATCGATTGTACTTGGTGTTGAGAGTGTTCGTGATGATGCGTATTTCAAGGAGATGATACAAAAGGTTAAGAATACAAGAGAGTGGTTTTGTAAAGAACTTACAAGACTTGGTTTTTCTTATCCTGAAACTCATACAAACTTTGTATTTGCATCACATAAGAGCGTGCCTGCCAAGGCTATTTTTGAGGCTGCAAAAGAAAATCATATTTACGTGAGATATTTTAACAAACCAAGAATTGATAATTATTTACGAATTACAATCGGAACCGATGAGCAGATGAAGACGCTTGTTGAGTTTTTGGAAAAGTTTATAGATAATTATTCTTGACGAATTTAAAGAAATCCTTTATTATGACTTTGTGCAATAAAGGATTTCTTTTTTTCTATATTTTTCAGGCAATCTCTTGCACATTTTCACATTTTGTCCTAACTACATATTTCTTTTTATTATGAGTTAAAGGAGATATGAGTTATGAATTACAATGAATTTTTAGAGTATATTGAAGAGAATCTTTTGGAGGTTTATAGGGATTATGAGGCAGAACATATGAAATTATCAGAGACGGAGGCTGATGATTTTATAAGTAAATGTTCTCTTAAAATTCAAAAGGTTGTAAAAAACAATGGTATCGTTCTTGATGCTGTTTGCATTCACAAGGAAAATGAGAATATCAGTCCCAACATTTATCTAAAACCATACTATGACAGTTATGAGATGGGCAAGCCTCTTGAATTGATTATGGAGGATATAATTCATCGCTACAAAGAGGAGATGAATAACAACAATATCGAATATGTGGATATTAGCGATTATAAAAATATTGGGAGTAATCTCGTTGTAAGAGTCGTCAATTATGAGATGAACAAGGATTTATTAAAGAGCTGTCCTCACAAAAGATATCTGGATGTTGCTATAACTTTCAGATATATATTTGATGTTAACGAGGTGGGTATTGCAAGCGCACTTATAACCAATAAGGAATTTGATAAATGGGGAGTCGGTGTAGAAGAGATATATGAGAAGGCGCTATTTAATACAATGCAGAAATATCCATGGAATATTATGTCTATAACAGACATGATTACAGATCTTTACCGTGAAAAAATGCATGGCTTTGGTGGAGATATTTCCAATATTCTCGGAGATGTAACGCAGGATGTTAATATGTACATACTCACTAATACTGACAAGGCCTATGGCGCAACGTGTATGCTATATGACAACGTCATATCCAATTTTGCAAAAGTAAAAAATGCCAATGTGTATGTTTTGCCTTCAAGTGTTCATGAAGTTATGCTTGTGCCGGAATATGAGGGTTTAGATCCTGTTTTTTTACACACTCTTTTGTCAGAAGGTAACAAATCTTCGGTAGGATTAATTGATTTACTTTCCGATTCTATATACTATTTTGACAGAATGATGGATCGTCTTATTATAGCTCCTATGTAAAAACTAATATAATAAACCCACATTAGGTTGACAAATGTCGAATTTTAACATAGAATTGTCATTGTATAGCAGGTGGGGTGTTATACATACGATATGGGGGTTTCATATGAACAATAACTTTATTAACAGAAAAGACAGGATAATCGCTTCAGCAATTGAAATAATCAGTGAGGCCGGTCTTGCTTCGTTGAGCACAAAGACGCTAGCAATGAAGGAGAATATGTCGGAATCATTATTATATCGCTATTTTGGTGGTATAGATGAGGTGCTGGTTGAAGTAGTAGAGACCTTTACCAAGTTTGATAAGGGTGTTATGACTACAATTGAAGCGAAAGATATATCGCATTTGGACAAAGCGCTTGAGTTTATCAAGACACTGTCTATTTACTATGCGAATTATAAGGAAATCTCTGCTATTGTATTGAACTACGAGGAACTTCTGCATAATGTCAATACCAGAGAAGCCATGGCATCGTGCCTTTTGGGACGAATGGCATTTATGAGACGAGAGTTTACCATGGCTATAGAAGAAGGTGAGATTATCGATACATTCACACCGGAAGAGCTTACCAATATGGTTTTGGGTACAATGTATCGTGCATTGCTTAATCGAAGATTAGAGAATGAGAGCAAGTCTCACGATCAGGTTTCTGAAACTTCGCTTAGAAAGTTTGCCGAAGTCATTCGGATTAAGGAATAAGCAAGTCTTAGATAAAATTATGACAGGGCATGGAGGGCATAATGAGAGTATTAGTTGCAGATGACGATTTTGTCAACAGAAGGTTCATGGAGAAATTGTTCTCTGAGTATGGTGAGGTTACAGCGGTAGACAACGGAATGTCAGCTGTTGATGAAGCCGTCAAAGCATTAGAAGATAAGCAACCGTTTGGTTTAATATGTCTTGACATTATGATGACAAGATTAGACGGATATAAAACTCTAGAGGCTATAAGAGAGGCTGAAAGCAAATACAAGGCAGCAGCACGTGCAAGAGTGATTATGATTAGTGCTTTGGATGAAGTTGCTTTGGATAGTATTCAGGTATGCAGTGACTATGATGCATATGTATGTAAACCAATAGCAGTTGATAAGTTCTCCAAGCTTATGGATAAGTTTGGTTTCTCTAAAAAATAATATAAAAGGAGCGTTTTTTTGTGGATTTGTTTGAGTATATGAAGGAAACAAATTTAAAAAAAGAATCCCCTTTAGCAAAGAGATTAAGACCAACAACTCTCGATGAGGTTGTTGGTCAAAAACATATTATGGGGAAAGATAAACTGTTGTATCGTATGATTGAAGCGGACAAATTAAGTTCGCTCATTTTTTATGGCCCGCCGGGAACAGGCAAGACAACGCTTGCAATGGTTATTGCCAATACAACGAGCGCAGTATTCAAATCACTTAATGCAACAACATCCGGTAAGAAGGATATGGAGCAGGTTGTAAGTGAAGCCGGACAGAACATGGCGATGTATCAGAAGAAGACAATATTGTTTATTGACGAGATACATAGATTCAACAAAGCGCAGCAGGATTATCTTCTTCCTTTTGTTGAGGACGGAACGGTTATACTAATCGGCGCAACAACAGAGAATCCGTATTTTGAGGTTAACAAGGCGTTACTTTCAAGATCTCATATATTTAAACTTGAACCTTTATCGCAGGAGGATATTAAGGAACTCATCAAAAGAGCGGCTTATGATGTTGAAAAAGGAATGGGTTCTTATAATGCTGTGCTTGATGATAATGCTGTTAATTTTCTTGCGGATATGAGTAACGGAGATGCAAGAAGTGCGATAAATGCAGTCGAACTTGGTATTTTAACAACCAAGCCCTCTGATGATGGAAAGATACATATAACACTTGATGTTTGTGAGGAATGTATTCAAAGACGTGCATACCAATATGATAGAGATGGCGACAACCATTATGATACGATATCAGCATTTATTAAGAGTATGAGAGGCTCTGATCCGCAAGCGGTAACATTTTATTTGGCAAAGATGTTAGAAGCGGGCGAGAGCGTTACCTTCATTGCAAGACGAATTATGATATGTGCCTGTGAGGATGTCGGTATGGCAGATCCTAATGCGATAGTTGTTGCAACAGCATGTGCTCAGGCGGTCGAACGTGTTGGAATGCCTGAGTCTAACCTTATTCTTGCTCATGCCGCAACCTATGTTGCTACAGCGCCTAAGTCCAACTCTATAACCAATGCAATATTTGCAGCCCAGGGAGTAGTCAGAGATAAGAAGACAGGACTGGTTCCACCATATCTTAGGGATGCTCATTATGAAGGCTCGAAGGAACTTGGACATGTGGGTTATCTGTATCCTCATGATTTCCCGGGACACTATGTCAAGCAAAAGTATCTTCCGGATGAAATCAAAGACGAGGTGTTCTATGAACCTTCCGAGGAAGGATACGAGGCAACTATTAAGGAAAGGCTTGATATGCTTAAGGAATATGAGTAATCTTAATAGTTATATTATTTTGATTATGAAAGGTGTATTTTGTGGAAAAGATTAGAAGAATTACCGCACTGCTTACAATTATTGTTATTATAGGTTTGATAATTGGTACAATAATATGCGCATTTACCGGAAGTAAGATGTTTTTCGGTGTGTTGTTTCTTATGATTGTTGTACCGGTGGTGCTTTATGTGTTTATGTGGTTTACAAAACTTGTTAGCGGAGACGGAGAGGGAAATACTTCGACTGAAGAAGCGCCTGATGAAACCGAAAATCAAGGGATTACTAACTTGAAAAATTAAAACGGTTTTGTTATAATCAAATCTGCTGTCAAAAAGCATTTACAGCTAATGGAAGTAATCGGGCACATGCCTGATTTAATAAAAGAAATACAAAAAGGATGGTAAAGAAATGGCATTACTTAAAGATTGGCGTGATCACGCGTATTCATTTGATGACAGAACACCTGAAGGAAAGCAGTTCTGGCTTAATTATTTCGGAGTAGAACAGGGAATTTACAAGCAGTTGCTTTCAAATCCTGATGAGGTTGTAGAAGGCACGGTTAAGGAATTGGCAGAGAAATATGATACAACTATCGAACTTATCACAGGTTTCCTTGATGGTATCAATGATAGTTTGAAGACACCTAATGACATCGATAACATGGAAGAAGATACAAAGGTTTCTCTTGATATTGACCTTGAGCAGTTATATATGAACATGGTTGATTGTAATGCAGAATGGCTTTATACATTAGAGGAGTGGGAGCCACTTCTTACAGCAGAGAGAAGAAAAGAGCTTTACAAGATTCAGAAGTCGTCAAAGACGGTTGTAAAGCCACCTAAAATCGGAAGAAATGATCCTTGTCCATGTGGAAGCGGTAAAAAATATAAGCAGTGCTGTGGACGTAACTAAATTGCTGTTTAGTTAAGTTATACGAGCGAAACTTCTAATTGTTTTTAAGCGTCTCTTATGATTGCAGTTCCAACGCAGGCAAGCTTTCGCCCGTTTTGAGCGCAACGGTACTAAGTTCGTACTACGTACTCACTAAGTACCGGCGGTCAAAGAGGACCTGC
>JAILRO010000009.1 GCA_024698145.1 Lachnospiraceae bacterium | reverse complement strand
TGTGGGTTTAAAAGCTTCGATCATTTTTGCAGAACTTTCAAAAGACACTATGGTTTGACTCCGGGTGAATATCGAAAAACCAAGTTATTAGGTAGCCAATGAGCCCAAAACATTCAGCCATTGGAATCTACATTATCTTGCAATATAACACGCCAACTTCAGCCCGACAAACTCCGAGATTTGTCATGGTCTATAAAACTGGAATTCAAAGTGCCTTACGCATGTATATAACATCATCCATAGGATTATGATAATATGCCTCGCACTCTTCAAATCCATGTTTTTTATATAGTGATATTGCCGCTTTTAAAGGCACAATTGTATCAAGAACCATTTCTTTATATCCTGCAATTCTTGCGTGTTCTATTATTTCTTCTACAAGAGAATCCCCGAGATGCATTCCCCTTGTCTCCGGCTTAACATATAAGCGCTTCATCTCACACCGTTCATTTGAATGCCTGTGATACGCGACCATCCCCATCACTTTTTCATTCTCGATTGCAACAAGTATCTCTCCTTCCGGTGCTGTATATTTATGAGCCGGATCCTGCAGCTCTTCATCTATGTTCTGAAACGACAGATCTCTGCTAAGTCTATTTGAATATTCTATTATTAAATCCTTAACTTCAGAAAGATAATCCTTTCCATCTACAATCTGCACTCAAATCACCTCGTCAATTTTACTGAAATATAATATGCATTCATTCTAACATAATTCTTGACGAAAACTATAATTTTTCCAAAACATGCTAAGTCAGTTGATAACTCGTGTCCATGATACTCTATTCCTCGTTCAGTATCCTTTTTTCCATACCTTTAGCAGAAAATATTCGATCCAATGCGGAGTATATTCGATCCAAAGTATATTCATTTGAAGAGTTTATCTTCTTTTCATCCATTTCTATTATCATTTTTATCATACTTTTTCACTCCTCCGTTATCATATTAACCGGCTGTAACCCTCTTGTCTTTAATCCGAACAGTCCTGCTGTAATGATTGCAACTGTAAGGATTCCTATTATTGTAATAATATCCCATATCGGTGATATTGTAAATGCTACCTGCTTAATTCCGAATATTGAGAATGAAGCGATACACACTTTGCTTCCGGCAGGTTGTGCAAGTATTGCTCCAAGTATAGTTCCTGCTATAATTCCGGGAACATTTGACATCATAATATGTGCTATAATCTGAAGTGATGTCATACCAAGTGCCTTACTGATTCCATAAGTTCTCCACTCTCTAACAATCTTAGCTCTGATAACGAGCGCCTCAACAAAAATTACAACAAGGACAGTTATAATCGTTATTATCAGGCACATCATTTTCATCGCCATATTAACCGTAGCCAAAGTTCCACCAAGATTCTTTTCGATATCTATAATATCTTCCGTCTCAATCTTGCCGTCCTTTTCAAGCTTTTTAACTCGAGAATTAAGATCATCAAATGTCACACCATCTTTTGCTGTTATCATGTACTGGATACTCGGTAGTGCCGGCAACAACTTCTTGGCACCATCAAATGTCATACTGATATCTCTACCCATTCTTTCCATACGTTGGTCAATTCCGGTTATAATATAATCCTCTGTTTTGTTTCCAACCGTAATCGTGAGTACATCACCTATCTCCACGTCAAAGTCATCAGCAACACCCGGCGTCACCATTATCTCATTATCATGCTTTGCATATCGACCGTCAATCATAACGGTATTCATTCTCTTTTTCATGTCTTTGATCACATAGGTATATACATTCTTTGTCGTATCTCCTCGTGATACCGAAGGCTCAAATCCGGTTTGTGCAAGAACATTGGCAACACCATCCATTTTCTCTAGTTCATCCTCTATGCTCTCATCACCGTATACACCAATAGTTCCACCTTCAAATCCCATAATCTTCATAAGACTATCAGGGTCCGAACCGAAGTTCTCCATCATTCCAAATCCAAGCAACGTTGAGATTGCAAGTATCATCACTATTAATGTCAACACGAGATTCTTTGAAACCTCTCCAAATGTTTCTTTAAGTGAAAGCACAAACGGAATTGGAAGTGGTGTTTTTTCAAATGCAAAATGATTCTTCTTAAAATTGTGAGCATTTATCCCACCGCGAAGTGCATCGAGCACCGTAATCTTCTTATACACTCTGCTGACTAATCTTGTTACAGCCAAGATTAAAACTGTCAAAACTATCACCGTAACAACTCCCGCTGCATAGTTACTTGGCTGATTCCACGTAATTCCCAATATCATACTTACAACTTCACCGAACTGCTTGCTTGTAAATAATGCCACAACAACTCCAAATATCGCACCGATAAACGCTACCAAAACTATCTGAACGGATAATGCTGCACGAAGTTCTTTTATAGTATATCCGGAAGCCTCAAGAATCCCGGTATTTTTCATATTACGCTGAATAAAGTTCTTAATACTAAATGACATGATGATTACTGCAATAGTAAGTATAAGCACTGCAAATATGAGTATTATCGCCATTGCTATCATTGGAATAAACTGTGCTCCGCCTCTCATCATCTGCCAGTTTACCGCAAGGAAACTAAGATATGACTTTTCCGGATTTTTCTCACTGTACGGTGTGATATATTTCTTATAACTGTCTGTAATCTCCTGTTCAAGTTCTACTGTTGTGTAATAATCTGTCTTTGCATTGAAGCTATAAATATATTCAATAACATTTGACGTAGTAGGGGCAAGTTCTGATTCATCGATTCTTCCCTTATACACAAGGGAATCAGTGACCTTGTCAGGCTGTTCATCAAGAAGCTTATCTGTCATCTTCTGTGAAATATACACATAATATACTGTTATATTCATTGAAGATGCAAAGTACGGATCCTCGGAATATCCTGCAACATTAAAATCATATACCTTATCATTTATCTTCATCTGAAGCGTATCGCCAATTGCAAAATTTCCTTTAAGGAAAAATGGAACAAAGATATCGTCATCCGAATACTTTGAAGGATCAATGTTAAGCACCTTCATAATCCTCTTTTCATGTTCAAAACTCTCTGAAAAAAACTCATACTGTTTCCATTCAGAATCCTTCTTATTCCTATATTCGGCATACAATTGAAGACAAGGCGTTGCTTCGTAATCAACGATATGCTCATTTTCCTCAAAAGCCTTATCTGCGCATTCCTTTTCCTCGTCACTGTTTCCTACAAAGAGAAGCTGATGTGCGCCATTCATACCGGCAAATCTATCGTCCATAACCTTACCCATTCCACCAAGCGCCGACGCACAGTTGAATATAAGTAAAGCAGAGATAAATGTAAGTATGAAGAATGTTATCATATCGCCTTTTTGTTTTTTCATATTGTTTTTCGCTATGAAAAATAATTTATACATATTACCACCCCATCTCCTGTAAGAAGTCTTTGAGTTTCTTATGTCTTTCAATTGCCTTATCCTGATTTGGATTAGTCTCATCTTTATAATCACCCATGTACTCGCCAAGTTCAACCTCGTCAGATATTACGCCATCAGCAAGATAAATGATTCTGTTACCGCGTTCAGCCGCCTTGATTGTATGAGTTACCATTACTATGCTCTGACCTTCGTTGTTGAGTTCTGAAAGAATATTAAGAACATTCTCGGTATTGGCAGAGTTTAATGCTCCTGTCGGCTCATCTGCAAAAAGAATTTCGGGATCATTTATTACACCTCTTACAACTGCTACTCTCTGCTGTCCACCACCGGATAACTGTGCCGGGAACTTGTTATAATCCTGCTCGGTTATCTCCACCTTATTAAGGAGCTCTTTTGCCTTAGCCGCCAGTGCCTTTCTATCCTTGTTCTTTAGAAGTCCGCTTACCATTACATTATCAAGCGCACTCATTGTATCATTAAGATAATTCTGCTGGAAAACAAAACCACAATGGTCTCTTCTGAACTTTGCAAGCTTATCATTTGAATACTTCGAGATATCTGTATCTCCATATACCACGTTGCCGAGTGTCGGACGATCCATGCCGGATAACGCATACAAAAGAGTACTCTTACCGGAACCCGAGTTACCCATGATAACCGTGAAGTCTCCCTTGTATATTTCAAGGTTTAAGTTACGAAGCACATGCTGTTGCACCGATTCGTTTGAGAATGTTTTTGATAGATCTTTTGCTTTTAATATTGTTTCTGACATATATATTCCTCCTTGTAATACGGAACAGTGTCCGTTAACTTTTATGTTTCTCTGCCTGTTACTATTCACACATCTCCGCATACACGCCACAAATCATATGCTTACGCATATGATTTGTGACTGTATGTGGAGTCCCTGCTTCGCAGTTGCGATATAAGTTAAGATAAACGTTCAATCGTGCAAGCACGTTGAAACGCTTAACTTAACTTATATCTCATGTGTATAGTGGCATCTTACAACAAAAAAATAGAGAAGTCTTAATCTGATTCTTCTCTATTTCTTAAATGATTCTTAAATATAAAAATCACCAAGCCTTTATAATAAAGATTTGGTGACTTCCAATACAATTATTTACTAATTTTTTACAGCCCAAAAACAAAAATTACAACAACATAAAATCCTATTACCAATAATGGTGTAATACAATCAAGTACACCCAACACTCTTACTAAACGGTCTTCTTTTGCAAGTTTTCTTCCTATAATACAGAAGACAAAACCCAAAAATGCAAAGAGCATAGTCACATCAATGATACCCCTTACAAGTGCTGTATTCGGGCCTGCAACTATTAATGAGTAAGTGGTAATGGCCGAAATCAATGGTACAAGTTCTGTTACAATTGCTATAATTTTCTTATTCATAATAAAATCTCCTTTTTTATCAGATGCCTATTGGCATGTTTCTTTTGTCATCTTATGGGTTTATTATAGGTCCAAGAGTATTATTGTGAAAGTGTCATATGTCATCATACCTAAAAAATGATAGTGACATATGTCACTACCATTCTTTTTTCAGAGTAACAAATCCATACTGTTCAAGCATACTGATATATTCCGAAAGTCTTTCGTACAAAGGCTCGGCCTCATCACCGAAGCGTTCCTTAACCTTAACACCAAGATTATATATGCTTGTCTTGCCATCAATAAGCGGCCAGATATAATTGCCGATTCCCTGGAGATGAATCTGTGACACCTCAGGTTTTTTGAAGAACTTCTGTGCTATTCTGTTAAATGCACCTTTGTTCTCAACAAATATTGTTACATCACCCTTCTCGTCCTGCTCCCACTTATAGGTTTCTACCCTACATGGAACAAAGTCAAGATAATTTTGAGACGTATTATTCTTCTTTGACTTCATTATTCACTCTCCGGTTCATCAACTATATCATTTATCATTGTGTTTCACTAATTTTTTTCTGCTTTTTTAACGTCTGTATTAGCATATTTAACTACAGCCAAAATCATAAGTACCATCAAAATAATTCCACCGATTGTTCCGGTATTTACAATTCCCGAAAGATCCATCTTTGCAGCAATCTTAGCAGCCGCAAGAATAGCGAGAATTATTCCAACAAGACCTTCTCCGGCAATCATTCCTGAACAGAATAACACACCTGCGCCGGCATCAGATTCTTTTACCTTCTTGTCAGC
Source organism: Lachnospiraceae bacterium (assembly GCA_024698145.1). GTDB lineage: Bacteria > Bacillota > Clostridia > Lachnospirales > Lachnospiraceae > CAG-590. The sequence goes on along the minus strand of JAILRO010000009.1, from coordinate 14,685 downwards.
GAAATATCTGATTATACCACCGATCATAATTGTTGAACTAAGCTCTAACGGAAGATAAAGTCCGATTGCAACCGGAAGAACAGGAATACCAAGTATCTCAACTACAACTGCAATAAATATACCCATGAAAACAAGTGACCATGGAAGATTACCATCCATAACACCCTCTACTATCATTTTCATAAGTGTTGCCTGAGGCGCTGCAAGTTTCGCAGTTCCGAATCCCAAAGAAGAATCGAGAAGTATAAGAACTAACCCGATTGTAAATGCTGAAATCACAGCACCGATAAGTTCACCAATCTGCTGTTTCTTAGGTGTAGCACCGAGTATATATCCTGTCTTAAGATCCTGTGATGTATCACCTGCCATAGCTGCTACAATACAGATTATCGAACCGATTGAAATAGCACCAACCATACCGTGTGCTCCAACATCTCCTGTAGCCTTTAAGCAAAGTGTTGCAAAAAGAAGTGTTGCGATTGCCATTCCGGAAACAGGATTATTACTGCTTCCTACAAGTCCAACCATTCTCGATGATACCGCACCAAAGAAGAATCCAAATACTACAATAAGAATTGCTCCAAGTAATGATACCGGAATCTGAGGAAGTAACCATATAAGAATTGCAAGTGCAATAACTCCACCAACAACTACTCTCATATCGAGGTCCTGTTCTGTTCTTTTTGTTCCGTCACCATTGCCACCTTTCATACCCTTAACTGCCTCAACAAATGTTGAAACAATAAGTGGCAAAGATTTAACGAGACTTATGATACCACCCGCCGCAACCATTCCTGCACCGATGTATCTTATATAGCTACTCCAGATTGCTCCAGCGCCACCTGCTGCATACATATTAGCAATTGTATCCGCTCCAGGATAAAGAATCGTATCTCCGCCAAATGTTACAATAGCCGGAATAAGTACGAACCAACCAAGTAATCCACCTGCAAACATATATGAAGAAATCTTTGCACCGCATATATATCCTACACCTATAAGTGCCGGATATACTTCTGCAGAGAGCTCAGTCTTTAATGCTTTAATAGGTGCTGTTATTACACCCGGCACCACCATAAGTCCATCAACAATAAACTTGAAAAATGCAGCAAATCCCATTCCAACAAAGACAGTCTTAGCACTTGCACCTTTCTCTTCTCCTGCAAGTAAAACCTCCGCACATGCTGTTCCTTCCGGATATGGAAGAATACCATGTTCCTTAACAATTAACGCATTACGAAGTGGAACCATGAATAATACACCAAGAAGTCCGCCACATAACGCAACAAGTGAAATAGTTACCAAACTTGGAGCATCAGCTACACCCTCTTTTGCCCACAAAAAAAGACAGGGCATGGTAAAAATTGCTCCCGCTGCAAGAGATTCTCCTGCAGAACCTATTGTCTGTACCATATTACTTTCAAGTATGGAATCTTTACGAAATAAACCTCTGATAACTCCCATAGAAATAACTGCTGCAGGGATTGATGCCGATACTGTCATTCCTACTCGAAGTCCAAGATAAGCATTGGCTGCGCCGAATATTACTGCAAGTAGCACACCCATGATTATCGATGTTGCTGTAAATTCCGGTGTAATCTTATCTTCCGGAATATACGGTTTAAATGTTTCATTTGTTTGTTGCTCTTTCATTTCTACCTCCATTAAACACACAATGTGAGAGATTATAACTCATTCATCATGTATTTACAATAATAAAAATAACCATATTCTCACACTATTTTTAGATACATTTCAACGACAAATCCATCATTCTTTCCGTCAAGGGTTTTGTGATTGTAACACTCAAAACCACCCATCTGTTTTTCCATAAAATACTTTGCAAGATAAAGACCCAGTCCCGATCCTTGTATGCCGGAAGAATTATGACCACGGTAAAATTTCTCCGTGACATTGTAAACATCTTCATCTGGAATCCCCGATCCATAATCCCTAACCGTTATGCACAGATACCTTTCTTTCGTCTGTACTGCTTTTTTATTCTTCGCATCTTCATCATCACCTGTTGTTTTTTCAATGCCTGCATCACTGATTTTGTAAGATACTGCGATATCCGTTCCCGCATACTTTGCAGAGTTACCGACAACATTACCTATAACCTGTTCCATTCTGAGTTTGTCCATATATACAAGGCATTCAGGTAGCTCACTGCTGATAACAATATTTCCAAAAGAAGAAATCTCTTTAAAAAATCCGTCTATAACCCTCGAGTCTGTTTCTACCGGCTTAACATTAAGTTCCTCCAATTCCTCAAGCGTTGCCTGAAACATATTGCTTATCAGTTCATCAATCGTATCTGCCTTATTGGAAATATATCCGATTTTCTCGAGTTTCCCGTTAATATTTGTCAAATCCTTTTCCGGCAGATTCGTTTCATCCAAGCGCATCTTCTCCTGCATTTCAAGTACTTCACAGGTTGCCTTTATTGTTGCTACCGGTGTCTTAATGTCATGAGACAACTGTGCGACAAGCTCTTTCTTACTTTTCTCTGCCTCTGCCTCGCGTATTCTTGAAGCAGCCAATTCCTCTCGCATCACATCAAAGCTTTCAGTAAAAGCGCCAAATACATTTTTCTTATGCATTGGCAACGTAATATCAAGATTACCCTTTGCAATCTCTGTAGTAAAATGCTGAAGCTCATGAAACGGTCTTATGTAATTATAATAAAGCACAAACATAAGAACATATCCCACTACGAGTATTACAATCCAGATATATATGATATTCTTCCGTGCATTCTCTTTTGCGTCAGAAAATACATTTTTCTCCGCTTCAAAACAAACCTTACCGACATCTTCAAAATCCATCACCAGACCATAATCTCTGCAATAGTCAAAAAGTTTTGCCGTATAGTCTTTGTCTTCCTTCAGTATTATGTCGCAATTATATTTCTTCTCAATATCCTCAACAGAAATTCCGGAATCGTATTCTGTTTTGATCTGTTCAATTATATCGTTGTAATATACCATGTCTCGTCGCGTGAAATCATCCTTACCAAACGCTCCTAACATAAACTTCAATAAAGAAAGTATTACAACCGTGTATATTACAGCAATCCACCTGATTTTCATAACTCTTACCGTCCCAAGAAAAAATATAAGTATCCATTTTGTTACACTTCAAGAATATACCCTGTTCCCCAGATTGTCTTAATAAGCTTAGGTTCATTCGGGTTCTTTTCCAACTTTTCTCTTAACTTTCTAATATGAACATTAAGCGTTCCATCCGAGAAAAACGAATCGCCCCACACCTCGTCAAACAGTGTCTCCTTTGTAACGATAGTATTTTTATGCTCATACAGACAGTTAAGCAGCGCGTACTCCTTTGCCTTAAGAGGAATCTTACTACCTTCATATATTACAGACATCGTAGCAGGCTCAAGCTGCAATGCATTTTCAGAACTGCTAATCATACTCTGCTTAACACTCTCAATCTCCGCCTGCTTTTCTTTCTCCATATTCTCAATCCGCTTTAGATTAACCTTCACCTTCGCAAGCAATACCGAAAGATTATACGGTTTCTTCACATAATCATCACCGCCGATTGAAAGAGCAATAAGGACATCGTCATCACTCTGTCTTGCACTGATAAACAGTATCGGAATCTGCTTATCCTCCCTTATCTTTCGGCACACTTCAAAACCTGATTCATCACCAAGATTGATATCAAGCAATACAAGATCAACATCATTTTCCTCAATAAATGATATTGCATCGTCTCCATTATCAACATATGCCGAAGTCACATCAAACATCTGAAAATATTCACACGTCATTTTTGCAAGTTCTACTTCATCATCAACAATCAGGCAATTATAATGTTGCATTTTTCTCTCCTCTTTACGGTCGTAAAAAACCGGTTACAAACTGCAACCGGTTTCTTACTATTATTCATTCAATATTATCTTATCTTGCAAAGAACTCCATCTCTTCGATAAGTGCATCAGCATGCTCTTTCAAGGTAATCGCTTCCTGTGCAAGAGTAGCAACTGTAGCATTGAGCTCCTGCATAGAAGCTGATGTATGCTCTGTACTTGCTGCATTCTCTTCTGAGATTGCTGAAATGTTAGTCATCGCATCAACAACAACTACTTTAGACTCGTTACAAGCTGCTGCATTGGAATTGATATGACCTACACCATCAACAGTTGTCATGATTCCACCAATAAGATTCTGAATACTTCCAACTGTGTTGCTGATAGTCTCATACTGACGCTTATTGGTATTAGCAACATCATCTGCAACTCTAACCGCTTCCTGTGACTGAGCAAGAAGCTTAGCCATCTCTTCTTTGATCTCGTTAGCTGAACTTGCTGAATCTGTAGCAAGATGTCCAATCTCTTCCGCAACTACTGCAAATCCTCGTCCTGCCTCACCTGCTCTTGCAGCCTCTATAGAAGCGTTAAGTGCAAGAAGACTTGTCTGTGATGCAATTGAATCAATTGCTGAAACCTTAGTAGAAATATTATCAACTGCTTCGCTTGTAGCACTGATAACCTCTGTAATTCTTCTGATTGCATCTGCCATCTGTTCTGATGACTGCTCAAGGTCTCTGAGTTCTTTCTCTGAACTCTTAGAATCTGTATGCATCGTCTCAGCTGTTCTTGCAAGACCGTCTGCATCTTCAGTAACACCATCGATATTACCGGAAATAACCTGAATATTCTCTGAAGCCTGCTGAATCTCATCTGCCTGCTGAACAGCACCCTGCGCAATCTCTAATACTGAATCTGCAATACCGTCCATAGTCTGTGATATCTGACTTGCTGAATCAGCAACGTCTGCCGAGTCATTCTCGATATCATCCGCTGTACCTCTGATTGAACCAACTATAGTTCTCAGCTTATCAATAACACTATTGGTATTATTAATCATATCACCGAACTCATCATTACGGTGTGTGTATCTTAAGATATCTCTGAAATGTCCATTAGCAAGGTATTCCAAAGACTGGTCAATCTCCTTAATCGGTCCATGGATTCCGTTACCGATACTTACCGCAATAATTATTGCTATTATAGAAAGGATAACACCAATCACTACCACAATCAAAGCTGATTTGATTGAACTTGCCATAATTACATTGTAATCTGATGCAACAACAACAATCCATCCGGAAAACTCTTCTTTGTAGAAGGATGTTACAAACTTACCTTCATCATTCTTCTCGATGTAACTTCCGCTTATTTCTCCGGAAGTAACTCTCTTGAAAGCTTCTGTCTCTGATAAATCAACCTCGTCTTCCGGTGCTAACTCCTGTGAAGAATGAGCAACCATCTTACCGTTCTTATCGATGATGTAAATATTCTGACCTTCTGAAGCCTGATCTGCCAATGCCTCATGAAGAAAATCAACACTGTAGTTACGTGTAAGAACACCAATAACCTTGCTTCCGTCATCTCCGAGAATAGGAATTGCCGGTACCATAATTCTTGCACCAGTTGTCTTACTTACTGAAATATCAGAAAGTGTAACCTTGCCTGACACAGCCTCCTGGAAATAAGGTCTCTCACTGATATTAGTGAAATCACCCTTAGATCTTGCTATGTTCTGACCGTCTGTACCGGTTATAACTGTTGAATTACCGTCCCCAAAACTGGCATCTACACTCTGAAGCTGTGCAACCATTACATCAAGTTTCTTCTGATTGGTAGGGTCCGCAACAAAATCCCTTGTAGATTGTGCTCCGGCAACCTGCTCCATTGCACGATAGTTTGCCTGAAGAGTACTTATAAATACGTTCTCAACATACTTTGCCTGTTTCAAATTAAGCTCCTGCGCATTATCTTTCGAAACAGATGTCGAACTTGCAAAACTTAATATTACTGCAATTGCAAGAGGAACAATACAAATTGCTGCCATACTGAAAATAAGCTTTGTCTTCATGCTGCTAAATAATCCTTGTCTCCTATTATCCATTGAACTCCTCCTTATGTGAATCACGCACAAAATTTATGTGTTAATTATACCACTTATTATGCAAAATATCAATCAATTTCCACTCATTCCGTTCTTTTTCAGTAAGAAATTCATGTACAACGGCATAAATATAAAAATCAAAATAAATCCAACAACAAGACACACAATAAGTGATGATAAAAACATTGGCAAAAATGGCATTTGCGCTCCGTGAGCGGTAGCCTGCTTGTATGCCAAAAATACCATAAGAAGTGTCATTATCGGAGTGTAAATAATGTCAGACACGAGACTATCCACCAATTTGGTACTAAGTGCACCTTCTTTGAGGTTGCACTTTGCGTGAAGAGAATCATTTACCTTCTTCATTGGTACAATCAGTCCAATAAAAAGACTGACAATGGTACTAATTACAAAACTGATGAGAAATCCCGGAATCGAAAAGCTTCCCGACTGTTTGGCTCCCATGAGATTACCTACCAATGATAAGAAAAAGCTTAAGGTTACGCCCATTAACACGCTCATTTGCAAGCCAATCTTTCTCATCTTTTTGCCCATTTCCGCTGCATGATTATTCATTTGTTGTTCATTCATCCTTTGTACCTCCCCCCAAAAACTATATTGTCATTATACCATTTTTCACTTTGTTTTACTACAAAAAAAGTGCAAACCCAACTAAGGATTTGCACTTTAATCACACTATGATTTTTAATTACTTAATTGTCTTAATCCATCCTTCAGGTGCTTCAATACGTCCCATCTGAATACCTGTAAGAGTGTCATAAAGCTTCTTTGTAACAGGACCCATATCCTCCATACCTGCAGGGAAGCAAATCTCTTTGCCGTGATCTACTACCTTACCAACCGGCGAGATAACTGCTGCTGTACCACAAAGTCCACATTCTGAGAAATCCTTAAGCTCGTCAAAGAATACTTCTCTGTGCTCTACTGTAAGACCAAGATACTTCTCAGCAACTACCATAAGCGAACGACGTGTGATTGAAGGAAGAATACTGTTTGACTTAGGTGTAATAAGCTTCTTACCGTCTGCACTTATGAAAATGAAGTTAGCACCACCGGTCTCCTCAACCTTAGTACGTGTTGCTGCATCAAGATACATATTCTCATCATAACCCTGATTGTGAGCATCAACGATCGCATGTAAACTCATTGCATAGTTAAGACCCGCCTTGATATCACCTGTTCCGTGTGGAGCTGCTCTATCAACATCTGATACTCTGATTGTGATAGGCTTAGCACCACCCTTGAAGTAAGGACCTACAGGAGTACAGAAAATACGGAACTGATACTCTTCAGCAGGCTTAACTCCGATTACAGGGTTAATACCAAACATATATGGTCTCAAATATAAAGTAGCGCCTGAACCATACGGCGGAACATAATCAATGTTAGCCTCAACAGTCTTAACTACTGCCTCAACAAACTTATCCTCAGGAAATGTTGGCATCTCAAGTCTCTTACATGACTCCACAAGTCTTGCAGCGTTCAAGTCCGGACGAAAGCACACGACATGTCCATCCTCTGTAGTATATGCTTTTAATCCTTCAAATACTGTCTGTGCATACTGCAATACGCATGCACACTCGCTCATGGTAATGTTAGCGTCATCTATAAGTGCGCCCTCATCCCACTTGCCATCTTTGAAGTTTGATACAAATCTCTTGTCAGTTTGAATGTAGCCAAATCCAAGATTCGACCAATCAATGTTCTTACTCATAACAATTACTTCCTTTCCCGGCTGTTTCGCAACATTTCATTAGTTGTAATGCCTTATTCATACTAAAAAATTGTACCACTCACATAATGAATATGCAAGTATGAATTAAAGCCGCATACTTGCATATCACATATTGTCTGCAATTAATTATTGATATCTCCTACAGTCTCTTAATTCTTTCAAGAGCCTCTACAGTATTCTCATATGTACCAAATGCTGTCAGTCTGAAATATCCTTCACCCGAAGGTCCAAATCCGGAACCCGGTGTACCTACAACATTTGCATTTTCAAGTAAATGATCAAAGAACTCCCATGAAGTCATTCCGTTTGGTGTAGCAAGCCAAATGTATGGTGCATTTACACCACCTGATACCGAATAGCCGGCACTTGCAAGACCCTCTTTGATAATCTTTGCATTATTCATATAGTAAGCAATCTGCTCGCGAGTCTGGCGCTTTCCTTCTTCTGAATATACTGCCTCACCTGCACGCTGGATAATGTAAGGAGCACCGTTAAACTTCGTACCATGTCTTCTTGCCCACAATGCGTTAAGAGCTGTTCCGTCTGCATCCTTCAAATCCTTAGGAACTACGGTATAACCAAGACGTGTTCCTGTAAATCCTGCGTTCTTTGAAAAACTTCTAAGCTCGATTGCACATGTTCTTGCGCCCTCACACTCGTAGATTGTATGTGCCACGTTATCCTCGCTTATATAAGCCTCGTATGCAGCATCATAAATGATCACCGCCTTATGCTCATTTGCATAATCAACCCATTTCTGAAGAGCATCCTTTGTTATGGTTGCTCCTGTCGGATTGTTAGGGAAACAAAGATAAATGATGTCAGGAACTTCACTAGGAAACTCTGGTGCAAAACCATTTTCTGCCTTACATGGCATGTATATAACGTCGCTCCAAAGCTCTGTATCTTTGTTATACACGCCTGTTCTTCCTGCCATTGCATTAGTATCAACGTAAACAGGATATACAGGATCGCAAACTGCTATTTTGTTATCTGCCGAGAATATCTCCTGAATGTTACCGGAATCACTCTTTGCTCCGTCACTGACAAATATCTCGTCAGCAGTAACCTTTGCACCTCTTGCCTCGAAATCATTTTTCACAATGGCATTTCTCAAAAACTCGTAACCAAGATCCGGTGCATAACCTCTAAATGTTTCCTTTACAGCCATCTCATCAACTGCCTTGTGAAGACTGTCAATTATTGCAGGTGCAAGGGGCTGGGTAACATCACCTATTCCAAGTGATATAACATCCTTATCTGGATTTGCCTCCTTATATTCTCTCACCTTTCTACCAATTGTCGAGAAGAGGTAGCTTCCCGGCAGCTTTAAGTAGTTGTCATTTACCTTGAACATGTTGTTATCCTCCTATTTCTCATATCTCATTATTGATGCAAATGTGCCTTCTTTAGCAATTTTAATTGTTCTTCGTTGTTTTCCTCTTTCTTTTCTGAAAATAAAAAACGTTCATTCTTATTGCCCTGTTCATATAGTTTTCTCGCAAGCACGTCTAATTCTTGTGAATCAAAAGATTCATACTCTTCCTCTGATATTTCATAATACCGATTATACCAAGCCACCCAGGTAACTACAGTATACAATACATATTTACCAATAAAGGGACTATATCCTACGCCATAATATTTATCAGAAATTTTTTCTCTTTCGAGCCCTTTTACCAAGCCTTTCTCTTTTCGTGAGTATATCTTGGTATCATCAGCACTTGTTGACATGTTATTTTGTTTTCTTTCTATAAAAAAATATATAAGTGCCGCAATTAAAATCGCAAGTACAAACAGAAAATTTATATACATTTACCTATCCCATGCTTTCTTCTGCTACCCACTGATATAGCAATCGTATACTCTTATTTATAGTGATCTAACATCAATCTCCCCATCAAACACGACCTTAGCAGGACCGGTCATATATACAACATTCTCGTCCCTGTCCCAGTGGACTCTAAGGTCGCCGCCAAGCAGATGAAGTGTAATCTCATCTTCGGTAAGACCATTTAAAATACATGCTACCGTTGACGCACAGGCTCCCGTACCGCAGGCAAGAGTTTCTCCCGAACCCCTCTCCCATACACGCATATTAACCTCATTGCGACTTATTATCTGTATAAACTCAGCATTTACTCTATTAGGAAATGCTGCATGATTTTCAAACTTTGGTCCTTCCTCTTCAAGTGGAAATGATTTCGTATCATCAACAAATGTAATACAGTGAGGGTTACCCATTGAAACACATGTAACATTATAATCTTTACCGTCTACATCCAATGTCTTATCCACAACCTGTGTAATAGTTGCCTTTTCTGAATTAGCAACTCCCTTTATAGCAGCAACATTTACAGGAACTTTGTCCGGCACAAGTTCAGGACTTCCCATATTAACAGTTATCAAAGAAACTTTGCCATCTTCAATTGTAAAATCAAGATACTTAATTCCTGCTAAAGTTTCAACGGAAACACTTGTCTTATCTGTCAATCCGTAATCGTAAACATACTTACCGACACAACGTATACCGTTGCCACACATCTCTGACTGTGAACCGTCAGCATTGTACATTTCCATATAAAAGTCTGCCACTTTAGAAGGCTTAATCAAAATAAGACCATCAGAACCCACGCCAAAGTTTCTGTTACTTATTTTGATTGCAAGCTCTGAAGCGTTATCAACTTTTTCCTTGAAACAATTAACATATACATAATCATTGCCTATACCTTGCATTTTCGTAAATTTCATACATTTACCCTCCTGACAAGCAATATAAAATCGATTATATTATTATAACACAGACATTATATCCTTATTATTTTTTATCAGACAAATGTTATCCTACATCTTTTGATTTGTCAACATCTTTTCAAATTAACTTTATTCCGACATATATACATATAAAAAAACCAAACCTAATTAGGTTTGGTTTTTCAAGCTCCCTGCCGGACTTGAACCGGCGACCTACGCATTACGAATGCGTTGCTCTACCAACTGAGCCAAGGAAGCAATATAACGGTTGCCACTACATAAATGCAGCGGCAACCTTAATTTGTATTAGTCTACTACGTATGGAACTAATGCAATATGACGTGCTCTCTTGATTGCAACTGTCAAAGCTCTCTGGTGCTTTGCGCAGTTACCGGTAATTCTTCTAGGAAGAATCTTACCTCTCTCAGAGATATACTTCTTTAATTTATTAACATCCTTATAGTCAATAACATTCTCAGCATCTGCACAGAATACGCAAACTTTCTTTCTTCTGCGAATAGTTCTTCTCTTCATCTGAGCATCGCCACGATCTGACTTTTCATTGTTAAATGCCATGTTCTATTCCTCCAATCTTATTCAAATGGGAGTTCATCCTCTATTCCGTCCGGAATACTCATAAAGCCTTCACCACTGGCAGCACTAGGTGTAGGATGTGGAGCATCCTGTGGAACTCCGTTAGCAGCTGCAGCATTCTTACTCTCTGCAAACTCCTGCTCTTCAACAACAACCTCAGTTGTATATACCTTAACACCATCTTTGTTAGTGTAGCTTCCCGTCTGAATTCTTCCTGTGACTGCAACCTTGGTTCCCTGTTTGAACCACTTCTCTGCAAATTCTCCTGCCTTGCCAAATGCAACACATGATATAAAATCTGCACTCTGGTCACTATTTCTCTGAAATCTACGGTCAACTGCCAATGTATATCTTGCTATTGCAAGATTGTTCTCACCCTGTGAGTAACGAACTTCAGGATCTCTTGTCAAACGTCCCATCAATATTACTTTGTTCATATGGAATCCTCCTATAATCTACGCGTCCTGTCTAACGCATAAAAATCTGATGACCGGCTCCATAATACGAACTTTTGCCTCTACCTGTGCAGGAACATCAGATTCCGCATCGAATTGGATGAAATAGTAGAATCCTTCTTTCATCTTCTGGATCTCATAAGCTAAACGCTTCTTTCCAGCATCCTCAACGTTAGTAACTGTTCCGCCGAATCTAGTAATGTATTCCTGAGCTTTCTCGACAGCCTTAGTTCTATCGTCGTCTTCGATTTTTGCACTGACAACTAACGCTAATTCATATTTGTTCATGTCTTATGCACCTCCTTTTGGTCTCTGGCCCTTTCAAATTCTTCGAAAGAGCAAGGAAAAACTGTGTTATACACCACAGAAATCGATTATAACACAGTCAAATTATATAAGTCAAACACTTTTTGTACATTATTTCAAAAATTATATCAATCCCTTGAAGCTCTTCTCTACCGTTTTTCGCGGCAGCATAACCTGATGATCACAGCCCGTGCATTTCAGCCTGAAATCCGCACCAACGCGAATTATCTCCCATGCATTTGTGCCGCAAGGATGTTGTTTTTTTAATTTAATTACCTGTCCAACATTTAATTCCATATAGTCCACCTTTATCATATTATTCCTCTACATGATATATGCACTAATATAACACACACATTACTGATTTTAAACAAAAAAGTTTACTGTAAAAAAACTTTACTTGTAGCTACTTTTTCTTGAAATCTTACATCATGCTCGACAATCATCATTGTAGGTTGAAATTGTAAAATAAGCTTTTCTATCTGCATTCTCGAAAAAACATCAATGTAATTAAGTGGCTCATCCCAAATATATAAATGAGCGGGTGTTATGAGGCTTGTAGCAATTAAAACCTTTTTCTTTTGTCCTTCCGAGAAATCACTCATGTCTTTTTTGAACTGCTCACGTTCAAAATCTAATTTACGAAGAACTGTATATAGCAGACTTTCATCCAGGTTTTTCTTTTTACAATATACACCTAAAGAACCGGTTAAAAATGATGTATCCTGACTCACGTATGAAATGATCAAACCTGACGCAACCTCTAATGTTCCTGTTACAATCAATTTGTTTTTTATCATTTCATTTTGCGTTCTTTCCATAATTGCCGAAATAATGCTGGATTTTCCACAACCGTTCTTGCCTGTAAAGACCACTCTATCACCATGCTTTATTGAAAATCTCATATTTTCAAATAAAACATGCTCCGAACTTTTATAGCGAAGCGATAGATCATACGCATTAACCAGCAGCTCTTTATGATACTTAAGCGGGGTTAGTTTTAGATCATCCACTTTTTCTATATCTTTAAGCAACCCTTCTTTGTCGGTAATTTCGCGATCCATCCTCTTTTGATACGATTTTACCCTGCTCTGCATTTTCTTGGTTTTTGCCCCTATATACGCCCTTGTAGATATATTCCTGTCATGCTCCTTTACAGGATCGAAACCTATCTTGCTATTCTCACTCTTGTCTGCCCATCTTCCTCCTCTGTCTGCTGCAACCTTTAATTTGCTTATTTCCTTCATGTGTTTCTCATTTTCCGATATGGCAAAAGAATCGTTTCGTTCCTTATTGACCCACCAAGACGAGAAATTCCCTGCTTGAACTTCTATAGTTTCCCTATTCATCACAAGGACATGATCACACACGCAATCCAATAAATCTCTATCATGCGAGACAAGAATAAATCCTTTTTTGGAAGAAAGGTATTCCTTCACACATTCTCTTGCATGCATATCAAGATGATTTGTCGGCTCATCAACAAGCAGCAATTCATTCTCCGATGCGAAAAGAACAGCAAGCATTATTCGTGTTCTTTCACCGAAGCTCAAAGAACAAAATGGCCTATATAAGCATTCCGCATCCATATGTATCATATTTAACTGGATAATAACCTGCCATATTTCAACCTGTGGCTTCCAATATTCTATCAGTTCTTCAGCAGTTTTAGAAAGTTCATTTTCATCTACTTTATATGGAAAATAATCAAACGTAACATTAGTTGTAATGCTGCCTTCATAATCATACTTTCCCATGAGAAGCTTTAATAATGTTGTCTTGCCTTTTCCGTTCCTTCCAATTAATCCCGTTCTCCAATTTGTATCAATATTAAACGAAACATTTTCTAAAGCATAATCAGCACTGCATTCATATGCGAATGTCAAATCTCTCACCTGTATTTGTGCCATAGAATTCACCTCCGAATCAAAAAAAAATCTGCTTCACACCGAAACAGATTACACATACAAATGAAGACTCAAAACACACCAAACATATCACAATATACGTAAAAGGCTTCAAAATGAATATGATAATCTAATTCGGCATGCATAAAAGACCCTAAAAGGTCAACTTCACAATTATATACATAAACCAAATCAAATTATCTTATAAACATCCTATCACCTTACACACATACGTGAGCCTTTCTTTTATTTTTCTAGATTCTAACACATTTTATTATTATAGTCAAAATTTAAAAAGTGCCCAGAACCGGAATCGAACCAGTGACACGAGGATTTTCAGTCCTCTGCTCTACCAACTGAGCTATCTGGGCATGTATTGGAATTAACCAATTAGTAGCGGGGACAGGATTTGAACCTATGACCTCCGGGTTATGAGCCCGGCGAGCTTCCAGACTGCTCCACCCCGCGATATTAAATTGAAAAATGGATGGAGGTGGATTCGAACCACCGAAGCAAAATGCAGCAGATTTACAGTCTGTCCCCTTTGGCCACTCGGGAATCCATCCATGCTTGGTATAAATACCATATTAAGTTGTGCATCAAACATGCAACGTCAGACATAATAACATAACAATCAAATGTTGTCAAGTACTATTTTGAATTACATGTCATTTGCAAAGCCGATAGGGGGACTCGAACCCTCAACCTGCTGATTACAAATCAGCTGCTCTGCCAATTGAGCCATATCGGCGCAAGTGACCCCAACGGGAATCGAACCCGTGTTACCGCCGTGAAAGGGCGATGTCTTAACCGCTTGACCATGGGGCCCGACAGCTCCCCGAGTAGGGCTCGAACCTACAACACCACGGTTAACAGCCGTGTGCTCTACCATTGAGCTATCAGGGATTATTTTAAAGGAATGTACCTTCAAAACTTCATACAGATGATTTCGACATTTAACATATTCACATAGG
>JAILRO010000001.1 GCA_024698145.1 Lachnospiraceae bacterium | reverse complement strand
ATGGATTCGACATCCTGTCTCAACATGCCTTGCCTGACATCCATGTCAGGCATTCGCTTAGGTACTCACGGCATACCAACAACCTCTAAGTACCTTTCAGATGTCACAGGATATTTCATACACAGATAATCTCACGCTGTTTCTTCATGTAGGAAAGTGCATCAAAGCAGCTGATACGAGCCGAAGGCGAGTCACGTGCCGCCCTCTATGTTGTACATGCGAAACTTGGAAAAGTGTATTTGGCGTCTCTTGATGTTACAGCTTCCATAAGCAGGTGCTCATAAGACGCCGGCACTTAACGAACACGAAGTGTGAGTTTAGTACCGCTGCGTTCTTATACGCAGCGAAAGCGGCCTGCGTTGGAACTGTAATCATAAGAGACGCATTAAACATGTAGAAAGTTTCGCTCGTAAAACTTAACTAAACAGCAATTTTATCCGTTATATTTACGAACTGCAAGAGTTGCGTTATGACCACCAAATCCCAAAGAATTCGAAAGACATACATCAACATCAGCATTAATTCCTTTATCCTTAACATAGTTAAGTGTAAAATCAGGATCATCATCTACATTTTTAAGACCAACATTCTCATGTATATAGCCATCTTCGATAGACTTAACACAAGCGATAAACTCTACACCGCCTGCGGCGCCAAGAAGATGTCCAACCATTGACTTTGTTGAGCTTACAGGTACTTTTTCTGCTGCGTCTCCAAGGGCAACCTTGATTGCACGTGTCTCAAACAAATCATTATGATGTGTAGAAGTTCCATGTGCATTAATATATGATACTTCAGAAGGAGAAATATCTGCATCCTTCATTGCATTCATCATTGCCTTAGCTGCTCCCATTCCATCCTCAGCCGGTGAAGTAATATGGTAAGCATCTGATGTAGAACCATATCCAACAACCTCTGCAAGGATCTTAGCACCTCTTGCTTTTGCATGCTCTAATTCTTCAAGTACAACTACACCTGCACCTTCGCCGAGAACAAATCCCGCTCTTTCCTTATCAAAAGGAATTGAAGCACGACTGCAATCCTCTGTGGTATTAAGAGCAGTAAGTGCATTAAATCCACCAATTCCGATTGGTGTTACGCACGCCTCTGTACCACCTGCAATCATAACGTCAGCATCACCGTACTGAATTGTTCTGAAAGCCTCACCTATATTATGAGTACTTGTTGCACATGCTGTTACAACGTTGATTGATTTGCCCTTAAGTCCAAACATAATGGAAACATTACCTGCTGCCATATTGGAAATCATAAGTGGAATCATCAACGGCTCAAGTCTTGAAGGTCCCTTTGTCTCAAGTCTTTCCTTATTACGCTCAATAACCTGTAAAGCTCCTGTTCCTGAACCTACAGCCGTACCAACCATGTAAGGATCTTCTTTGGACATATCAAGTCCTGACTGCTCGATTGCTTCCTTTGCAGCTGCAACTGCAAACTGTGAGAATCTCTCCATTCTCTTTGCAGCCTTAGGATCCATGTAGTCTTTACCTACAAAATCCTTAACTTCGGCAGCAATCTTAGCCTTGAAATCAGTAGCATCAAACTGCGTAATAGGTCCAATACCAACCTTTGAAGCTTTAACCCCATCCCAAAACTCATCAACACTCAAACCAATAGGTGTAATTGCACCCATACCTGTAACTACAACTCGTCTCATGTTTTTAATCTCTCTTTCCTTTTTTTCTAGCCTTTTCTTATTCTTAAGTGAAGTAAAAAATCTTCACATCCCTCACACACTCATACCACCGTCAATACATATAACTTGTCCTGTTACGTACGACGCCTTATCTGATGCAAGAAATGCTACCGTTTCTGCAACATCCTTAACATCACCAAGTCTCTTCATTGCAATTCTGTCTGCTATTTCCTTCTTCGCATCTTCAGGTATTGCATCTGTCATTTCAGTTACAATAAAACCCGGTGCAACAGCATTTACGGTAATTCCTCTCGAACCAAGTTCCTTGGCAACCGATTTGGTTATACCAATAACTCCCGCTTTAGAAGCAGAGTAATTAACCTGTCCACCATTACCATACACGCCAACAACACTTGAAAGGTTGATGATTCTACCACCCTTTTGTTTGAGCATCTGTCTTGAAATATGTTTGATACAATTAAATGTTCCCTTAAGATTAGTATCAACAACTGCATCATAATCTTCTTCTGACATCTTCATAAGAAGTCCATCCCTTGTGATTCCCGCATTATTAACAAGAATATCAACTCTGCCAAACTCTTTAACAACGTCCTGCATCATAGTTTCAACAGCAGAAAAATCAGCAACATCACACTGATATACAATTGCTTTACCACCTGCATTCTCTATCTCTGAAACAACCTCATCAGCCTTAGCTTTGTTACCGTTATAATTAACAACAACAGTTGCACCATATCCTGCAAGAGTTATTGCACACGCTTTACCTATTCCACGACTTGCACCTGTCACAAGTGCCACTTTTCCCTCTAACATAATGCCTCCTTAAAATGCCTTTTTCATATGATGTATTAGCATAAAGCTTCTTTTACTTTGTCAAGATCCTCGTATTTATCTACATTAACAATTGTAACTTCCTTATCATGCTCTTTTGCAATCTTTTTCACAAATGAAGAAAGTGTTTTGCCCGGTCCAATCTCAACAAATGTATCAACACCGTCATTAAGCATTGCCTCTACACACTGGATCCATCTAACTGAATTAGAAACCTGATTGGCAAGTAATTTCTTAACATCATTCTTATCCTTAACAAAATCACCTGTAACATTGGTAACGTAAGGAATTGCAATATCCTTAATGTCAACATCCTTAAGTTCGTCGGCAAGTTTATCTCCTGCACCTTTAAGCATAGGTGAATGGAAAGGTCCACTTACATTTAACGGAATACAACGCTTTGCACCGGCTTCTTTCAACAACTCACAAGCCTTATCAACAGCTTCCTTTTCTCCCGATATTGCAATCTGACCCGGGCAGTTATAGTTAGCAATTCCAACTATGCCGTCAATGCCGCTGCAAACCTCATTAATTTTATCTGCATCAAGCGCGATAATTGCGGCCATTCCACCTTTACCTACCGGCACTTCGTCCTGCATGTAGATTCCGCGCTTTCTAACAACCTTAGCACAATCTTCAAAATCCATTACTCCTGAAGCAACAAGTGCAGCATACTCTCCAAGTGACAAACCGCCCGTAACAGAAGCCTTAACACCAAGTTCTTCAACGGCCTTAAGCATAGCAATCTCAGTTGTAAGCATAGCAATCTGAGTATACTCTGTTATATTGATATCTTCATTTTCCTCGAAACAAATATGTTTGAGATCAAGTCCTGTAGCTTCTGAAGCCTTTTCAAACACTTCTTTTGATGAAGCATTATTATCATAGAACTCCTTACCCATTCCTACATACTGTGCTCCCTGACCCGGAAACATAAAAGCAATTTTTTTCATGTTGTTCTCCTTAGTTTCTTCTGTTGATGTCTCTACCGCAATCTCTTCTGGTTTTTCTTCGTCGGCAACTTCATTAAAAGTATCCTCTTTTACATTGTCGGAATCCAATCCCCACACAAGTAAATGAGCACCCCATGTAAGTCCGCCTCCAAAACCACAAAGAACAATCTTGTCACCCTTCTTAAGTTTGCCTTCTCTGTTTAACTCATCAAGAAGAATCGGAATAGATGCACCTGAAGTATTACCGGTATATTCTATGTTCATAGGGAACTTCTCAATAGGAACTTGCATTTTTTTAGATACCGATGCAACAATTCTTGAGTTTGCCTGGTGAAGAACAAAATAATCAACATCATCCTTTGTCATATTGGCTCTTTCCAAAAGAACATCTATACAAGCAGGAACCTTACGAACAGCAAACTTGAAGATATCAGGACCAATCATCTGAATATAATGCTTATCTTCCTTCTTTCTGTTAAGGAAGTTTCTTGTCGAACGATCCTTACATTTGAGTGACATACCCATTGAACCGTCACTTCTTGTTACGCTGCTGATGATTCCGTACTCTGTATCCTTAACAACGGCCGCACCTGCACCATCTGCAAAAAGAATACATGTTGAACGATCTTTCCAGTCAACCATCTTTGACAAGGTTTCTGCACCAATAACAAGTGCCGTCTTGGCAAAACCGGCACGAATATACGCATCAACCGTCTGCAATGCATATACAAAACCTGAACATGCAGCATTAATATCAAAGCAAGTAGCATTTACTGCGCCAACCTTATCCTGTACAATACACGCCATCGAAGGTGTGGCACGTTCAGGCGAAACCGTTGCAAACACAATAAGATCGATTTCCTTCGGGTCGATTCCGGCATTATCAATCGCTTCTATTGCCGCCTGCGCACCCATAAATGATGTCACTTCGTCGGTAGCTATGTGGCGTGACGCTATTCCGGTATGTTCTCTAATCCATTCATCATCTGTCTTGACCAGCTTTGCAAGGTCATTGTTATCAATTACTGTCGGTGGCAGAAAGCTACCTGTTCCTATAATCCCTGTTGCCATAATTACCTCACTTTACTTATTCTTCATCATCTACAACGTCACCGGGCACATCAGAAGATTCTATCAACTTAAGACGCTCTTCTAATTTCTTGATTCTTGCATTGATTGTATCAATCTGCTTAACAAACTCTTCTGTCTGTTCAGTTATGTCTTCTCCGCGCTTTTTTGCGATATAAACATCCATACCCATTTGAGTAAAGAGTTTGTTCTTATCGTTATTGTATCCTCTGATTTTACCCTTAAGCTCACTTATAGTGGCAAAACGTTTTGTTGAATCCTTAGCCTTATCATAAGCATCAACTGATGTCTTTTTAATTTTACTAAATATCTCATCCCATTCCATAGCATCACTCCCTTTTTAAAAATACACTACTTCTTCATCCGGCTTTTGCGCTTTCTCAATTTTCTGCGCATAAAGCACAGGTCCATCTCCTTCAAACTCCGGATAATACTCACATTTTATCTTAGCTGTGACAGTTACCCATTCCTTGTCATTGAGATTAGGTGTCTCCATACTTACACATTTAAATCCCAAAAATGTTATATCATCCGCACAGCATGTCATTGCGAAACGGCCCGGAACAAATGCTTTGCCCTTATATTGCGGTGCCTTGTACACCTGTCCCTTGAACTTCACAACCTTATCGATATACTTAACTACATTATCTGAAGCATCAATATAGAATATACCGAAATCATCATCCTCAATCTCGACAACGTCCGCATCCAAATCATACGGAATCTCTATCTCACCGTTATCAATCTGCGCTTTACCGCTTACGTGTTCATATACAATTTGTGAGCGTCTGTTTAATGTCTTTACAGCCATACGAAGTGTATTGATGTCTGTATCGTCCGTACAACGGTTGAAGACAACCATGTCCGCATTCTGAATATGTTCTGCCATCAAAGATTTCATGTTATTGTTATATACAGTAAATGTTGACGCATCCACAAGTGTAATGACCTGAATTATAGTCCAGCCCTTAGGAACGCGTACATCAAACAATTTTTGCAATTGCCACATACCATTGTACTCTATTATAACCTGTTTGGGCTTATACTCATCCTGAAGATCCAACAGTTTTTCCGTGTTGACATCCTCTTCTTCAAGATACACAAGATTAATATTTCTCTTTTTAAGTTCTGCCTCATCATACTCTTCAATTCCTTCTTCAGTAGCAATCAAAAGAGTAGGCTCGCCTTGAGTAAAGTCTCTGTCTATAAGTGTCTGACTTGCAAATCTTGTTTTTCCCGCTTCAAGAAAACCCATAAAAACAAATACCGGTATTTCCTTTTCCTGCTTAAACATAATCTTTGTTCCTCACAATCATATATATTTTCTTCATACCGATTACAATCATTTATACACGGAAGATTTCCGCAATCTTATCTTCCTTAAGTTCGCTACCGATAACACATAACTTACCTGTAACATCCGGCTGTCCGTCGCGAACTTCAAACTCTTCAGGTGTCAAATCAAAGTATATCCATCCACCTTCACTGTTTGGAACCATACCCTTTGCACGAAGGATAATACCATACTCCTTACTATCTTCAGAATCAGCAAGTTTTTTAAGTATATCCTCAATCTCAGCCTTTGTATATTTGTTGGCTGTCTCTTTACCCCAACTTGTAAATACATCATCCGCATGATGGTGGTGATGGTCGTGGTGATGATCGTGATCATGGCATCCACAGGCATGGTCATGATTGTGATGGTGTTCATGGTCGTGATCATGCTCATCGTGGTCGTGATGGTGCTCATGGTCGTGATGATGCTCATGATCGTGATGATGTTCATGCTCATCATGGTCATGATGGTGCTCATGGTCGTGGTCATGTTCGTGGTCATGTTCATCGTGATCGTGATGATGGTCATGATCGTGGTCACACTCATCACCATGCTCGTGAACATGTCCGCAAGTAGGACATACCTTTGCTTCTTCAAGCAACTGCTCTACAAGCGACTTTTCACCTTCCATCGCATCTACAATCTGCTTTCCATTGATGTCATCCCAAGGTGTTGTAATAACCGTAGCTTTATCATTATGCTCTTTGAGCATAGTAACAACAGCATTTAACTTGTCCTCATCAAGTTTCTGTGAACGGGAAAGTATAATTGTTCCTGCACTTTCAACCTGATTATTGAAAAACTCACCAAAGTTCTTCATATACATTTTACATTTTGTTGCATCAACAACTGTCGAAGCGGAATTAATCTCAATATCTGCCTCATGGAGATCGGCAACAGCCTTCATAACATCAGAAAGTTTTCCAACTCCGGAAGGCTCTATAATAATTCTGTCCGGTGTATAATCATGAAGTACCTGCTCTAATGCCTTACCAAAATCACCAACAAGTGAACAGCATATACATCCGGAATTCATTTCATTAATCTGTACTCCGGCATCCTTTAAAAATCCGCCATCAATTCCTATCTCACCAAATTCATTCTCAATAAGTACGAGTTTTTCTCCGTTAAAGCCTTCTGCAATCAACTTCTTGATAAGAGTTGTCTTGCCGGCGCCCAGAAAACCTGAAATAATATCAACTTTTGTCATCGTGTTTTCCTCCTATAAATAAAATAAAGCGTAATAATGCTTCGTTATCAACATAAACCAATATGTATTATAATCAACTCGATGTGAAATTACAATGAAAAAATTGTCAACTGTACAGACGTCTCACATTCTATACAATCACACGGTCTATCGTTGCTCCACCTACTACCACATCACCATCATAAAACACAACTGCCTGTCCCGGAGTTATAGCTCTTACCGGTTCATCAAACGTACACAGGACCTCATCATCCGCCGTCTTTTTAACAGTACACGGTGCGCCCTTATGTGAATATCTGATTTTAGCAGTAATATTTATAGGTGTTTCAATATTATCAATCGACATATAATTAACCTTTGAGGCAACAAGCTCTTTGTGGAATGTGTCCTCGTTATCGCCGATTACAACTTCGTTAGTATCCGGTTTTATATCAATAACAAAAACAGGCTTACCCATAGGAAGATTAAGTCCTTTTCGTTGTCCTATTGTATAATGGATTATACCCTTATGTCTTCCAAGTACATTGCCGTCTATATCAACAAAATTGCCACAAGGAAAATGCCTTCCGGAATTCTTTTCTATATAACCCGCATAGTCATTGTCAGGTACAAAGCATATCTCCTGACTGTCCGGCTTGTTTGCGGTTATAAGCCCAATTCTACTCGCAATTTCTCTGATTTCTTCCTTTTCATATTCTCCAACAGGCATAAGCGTACGCGAGAGCTGCTCCTGTGTAAGATTATAAAGAGCATATGTCTGATCCTTCTTATCCGTCTTTGATTTTGCAATCGCATATCTTCCGTTATCAAGATGAACAACCTTAGCATAATGACCGGTTGCAATATAATCACAGTCAATCTCCATACAACGCGTAAGCAATGCTTCCCACTTAACATATCTGTTACAGGCAATACATGGATTAGGAGTACGACCTAGGGCATACTCCTTCATAAAATACTCTATTACATTAGCATTAAACTCCCTCTTAAAGTTCATAACATAATGGGGGATTCCAAGCATATCAGCTACTCGTCTTGCATCATCAACTGCGGAAAGGCCACAACAGCCACCGTTTTCAGAAACGGTTTCTGTCTCTTCATCCTGCCATATCTGCATTGTCACGCCAATTACATCATATCCCTGTTCTTTTAATAAATATGCCGCCACCGATGAATCTACGCCGCCCGACATACCTACGGCAACTTTCTTCTTCACAACATTTCTCCAATTCTTTTATTGCGGAATACCCGCTTTTTCTTTTTGTTCTTTGCGCATAAGTTTGTTGGCATGATGAATAACCGTTGATATATCCATCGTTCCAAACGTACAATACACAGCACCGATAAATGCTTCCAATTCTTTGTGAGACATCTGCTTTCTGACCCTCTCGACATCATTATCAAAGATTGTTTCATCGGACTCGAAACCAAATGCAACAAGTTCTGAACTACCCACACAATATACGTGTCCTTCGCCAAAAACCTCTCGCAACGTATCGGCCATTTCAACAAGCTTCTTATCTCCAGCTTCAAGACTTTGTAAATCATTAATCTCACTTTCTTCATTTATCTTACATACAAGATAACCGAAAGCGGACGACATATCAAGTCCCGATTCAATATATTCTTTGTACGCACGCCTATTAAGAGCTCCAGACAAAGGATCATTATAGCTGTAAAACTTAAGTCGTTTCTGTTCATCACGCCTTGTAATAACCTGTGCAAGGAAGTAAGAATTAATTCCGATAATTTCTGATGTATCCTCAAGCAAATCCTTCGGGACATCTATAAGTACAAACAAACCAACCAGCTTATCATTAGCAAGTAACGGACTTGCCACTAAGTTTTCCACAGCATTGGTCTTTAAGATGTTGTATAATGTCGGATTGAAAGACTTGTATTTTTCGACATTATCAACAATTAGTTTGCCGTTATTAGCCATAAATGTATCATGCAACTCGTCAACAAAACCATTATATGGTAAATACAATAAGTCAATTTTCTCATTTGTACGGCCATGATCCAACCAATCGTTAGTAACCCTGTACTTTCCGCTGGAATGTTCTTCAAAAACAAGAATTGCTCTTGCCTTAAGTTGTTCTCCCATGAATTCAAGCATGGATTTGATACTATTTTCAGGTGAATCTGATGATATCGCATATTGCATTGTTTTGTTTATAAAAAGATCTCTTTCTATAGTTTGCTGATTTCTCGTCCACCATCTTATGATTCTGAAAAGCATTACAATTATAATAAGCAAAGTAACTACCCTAGTTACTCTTCCGTATCCCTTGCTAGTGTGCATTCTCATTTTATATACCATAAAATCAGTAAATACACTCATCAAGAAAAATGTTATTCCGACAAAGAAATATTTCATATTGGCAGCAATTCCCTTGCCCTTGCAATACAAGGTGTTGTCAATTGTAATTACATTAACAAAGATAAATAAAGCCACAACATAAACTACAAGGGCACGCGGATAAGATTCTATCATATCCACACCAAAGAAATACCTGCGGCACACAATAACCGCAACTATTATAACAGAAAGCAAAAATGCTATACGTTCATATATCGCACGTTTTAATGCAGTAAGTGAATTAAGAAACTTAATAAATGGAAATCCAAAAAAGA
This sequence comes from Lachnospiraceae bacterium, assembly GCA_024698145.1. Classification (GTDB taxonomy): domain Bacteria; phylum Bacillota; class Clostridia; order Lachnospirales; family Lachnospiraceae; genus CAG-590. The sequence goes on along the minus strand of JAILRO010000001.1, from coordinate 8,891 downwards.
AAATAACTATTCTGTTAAGTGCTCGCCACAAATATATATGCCCTGTAAAAATCTGCATAAATTTTGTATCTATAAACAGCCAGAACCCCAATATAAATGTTGCATATCCAAAAGCCGCAATATCAAAAGGCAGGCGCGACTTATCTGATATACATGCGTATATCAATATAAGTACAACTCCCATAAACAAAATAAGTGCAGATGAGGATACTGAAAAAAGACAGTCAACAACCATCATATGTATATAATCCAACGCCGGGCATAAATATACATTGGTTATTCTTCCCCCACCATATTCGGGATAAACACCATCAAATACGAATTTGACCGTTTTCCCTCTCTCGCTTTCACAAAGACCTATCTCCTGATACGAACTTCCGTAACCTTTACCACTTAAATTATCATGTGATTTAAAAGAAAACTTTTTCACGCCATCAATATACAATGAATAATTGACATTAAATGCCTCAAAACAAACGCTGTCATTATCCGTAATATCATCCGGTAACGTTTTCTCCAAAACAACCGTCCCATCAAATTGTCTGGTTCTTACATTATCAATATTGACAACGTCTCCCGATTCAGTTATCCAACCTTCTGAAAAAGTCCTTAAATTATCTCTGTAATGTTTGTCAAATGTATCTGTCGAAACAATAATATAAGCAATACTAATTAAAGACAATACCGAGAATAAAACCGCATATATTTTTTTGACCTTATTTTCCTTATTATCCATAATTATCCCCTTATCGTGTAAAGTTCATTATCATCTGGCTATATTATCAAGAACGGTTATTATTTCATCAAAAGCCTGACGTTTCAAGCAGTCTTTCAGGATATCAAATCTTGCTTTATCAATTTCCGGAATCTCATACTCCTCAACTTCAGAAAAAACAGCATCAATAACGGAAGCATCCTGACTTTGAGCCCCTTCCCGTATAGCCACATAAACACTGTCTATAATCTCGCTTATAAACTCATCTTCAACAGATGCATCAAAATTATCATCAACTCCAAACATTTCATCAAGGGGCTTTTTGAACCTTCTGTAGTCATTCACAAAAACAACATGATGTTCTTTAATATAATTAATATCCTGTTCTTTGCCGGCATTTTCAAGTGACAGTGCCTCATTAGCTAAATCTATTGCACCAATGAGTCTTGCAGAACTTTTCATTGCATGCACCTTGATTGTGTAATTCTCCCAATCGCCATCGTTATAATAGCTATCGATTTCACAAACACGTTCTTCAAGCGACTCACGGAATATTTCCAGCACAGTTCTCAAAGAATCTTCCGAACCACAATTTAAAATCGCGCTGTAGTAATCTAATCCTTCAATATCTTTAAACCATTCCGGTTTGTTTTGCGTTGTGCTGTCATTTTCCAAAATATCATTTTTGATGCTATCCTCTTTAACCACATCGACAAGCTTGTTATTTGATTGTTCGTGCTCATCTGTAACCTTTGCAGGTTCCTCCTGCATTTCTTCGTATTCATCTTCTCGGACAAGCATAGGACTTAAATTGTACGAATACTCTCCCTTGTCAAAATACATCAGACCAAAGGCTCCCGAGCCGCAATTAAGGGCAAGTGCTGCCGAAGCTTTTTGGAATATAATATTCTTAAACTTAAATTTCTTTTTAATTCTAGCTTCTATTTTTGCAAGGTCCAAAACAGACTGATCAGAATATACAACAAAAATAATATCAAGATCAGGATCTGCAATTCGTGGCAATGCATAATCGACAAACTTCATGTAGCATTTCTCACGTTCACCCATACTGAGTCTGCCAATTGCATATCTACCATTCTTATATCTTATATACGGCCAAATGCTAAGCGTCCTCATAATATCCTCAACGCCCTTACCAAACGAATCGATTCTATGAACAAAGTACGAACCATCTGCCACAACGCCACAATGAACCCGTTCGCTTGCATTTTCCAGTTCCTCAATAATTCTATCAACAGTTGAACCTCTTGCCGACATACGCTGCGCAAGAAGAACGAGCATGCCAAGTGCACTCGAATTGGTTTTTGAATCAAACACCTTAACATTTTCATATGACTTGGCGGCCTCAAACGCCCTCTCATAATCGCGACTGACTGCACTTGAAACAGCCACATATATGACATTATGTGCTTTTTTCAACTCATCACCAAAAAACTTTTCATATTCTTCTACTGAAGGTGGTTCAGAATCAAAAACAACACCATCTTTCATATATCTTAATAACTCATCAGTTTCTGTTTCAACTCCGTCATAATATATATGCCCGCTACCACGAATAATAAACGGAATAACATCTATCTGATATTGTTTTAGAACACTTCTTGGCAAATCACACAGGCTTCCGGTAACAACCAATACCGGAAGTTTTCGGTTATATCCTCTTGCCGTATTAACCGAAAGTTTTGTTATATCTGTTCCCTTTGCTGTAACAATCTTTGTTTGAGAAAGATGTAATAATAACTTATCCTCAAGTTGTTTTGCAGAAACCGGTTTGACAAGATAATCATCAAATCCGCTTCTTACATACAATTCGCGATTCTCACTTCCTGCGTTAGCTGTAAGAACAATTACAGGTTGTCTGTTATTAAGACCACCCACTTGTTTTCTTATTCTCTGTAGACATTCTATACCGTCCATTTCCGGCATCAAATGATCCATGAGAATCACGTCGTAATGCTCTGTAAGTGTTTTTACAAGAGCTTCCTCACCACTTTTTACTGTATCTATGCTAATCTCTGTACCGTTGAGAAGTTTGCGTTCCACCTCAAGGTTCATTTCATCATCATCAACAATAAGTATTCTTGCTTCCGGTGCGGTAAAGCCTGCTTCATATACGCCGGTTCTTTCATTCTTACTTAATTCGGTAATATTAATATTTCCAACCGCATCAGAATTAGTAACTTTTTGTCGAAGTGTTACTGTAAATGTCGAGCCCTGACCATACACACTGTTAACAGTAACTCTACCGCCCATAAGATCAACCAGCTGCTTAACAATAGAAAGTCCGAGTCCTGTACCCTCTATTCTAGCATTTTTCTCCTCATCAACTCTTTGGAAAGCATCAAAAAGATATGGTATAGCATCTTGTTTAATACCCATACCGGTATCTATTACCGAAAACATAAGCACTACCTGATCATCAATCATATCTTCTTTCTCAACATGTAGTGTTACACTTCCATGATTGGTATATTTGACTGCGTTATTTAGAAGGTTAACGAGGATCTGCTTGATACGAACCTCGTCACCAAAAAGTTCTACAGGAACAGACGGATCAATCTCAATTAGAAGTTCAATACCTTTCTGTTCAACCCTCATCCACATCATATTAACAATCTCAGATACAAGTGAGGCAATATTATAATTGACCGGCACAATATCCATTTTGCCGGCTTCAATCTTGGAAAAATCCAAAATATCATTTATAAGTGCAAGAAGCATCCTACCGGCACCCTGAATATTACCGGCATCCCTAATAATCTCTTCCGAAGCATCAGGTTGTCTTAAAATAATCTCATTAAGTCCAAGAATCGAATTAATCGGTGTTCGAAGTTCATGGCTCATACTTGAGAAGAAGCGGTTCTGTGATTTGTTAAGTTCTTCAACCTTTTTCGTTTCCTCTCTTGCTCTTTTATTCTCTTCTATGAAAAGAAGATTCTGAAACCACGTCATGATAAATCCAACATAACCCACCTCAATAACAGCAAGTGCCGAATCTATGTACATAGTAGCGCCCGAATGATGATATAACAATTCCGGATGATAATAACCAACACAAAATAAAACTATAATCGTTATTGTTAATAAAATTAACATTCCTGCACGCCAAAAACCCGAAAGAACAAGTCCAATATAAAGATAACTGAATACAAGCCACGGAATACCGCCGCCTTCAATACCTCCACCAAATATAAATGTCACAGGCATGATTACAAAGGTCAATGCAAGAGATATTATTCTTATTGCCAAATCAACCTTATTAAATTTCACACCGCAAATAGTTGTTATAGGCGTGAAAACGACCGCGCATACAAGGACCATTATTTCAACAATATTGTCAGTGTAAACAATATCACCAACCAATGCAAACATTGCAATAACTGTTGCCGTAATAGTAAGAACTATAAATACCCGTTCTTTGAGGCTTCTTGACGAGTCTGAAATAAGTGCTCTTATCCTTTTATCAAGCTTCATACTCTGTCACCTCCCTTTGCAATACTCGGAAGTACCCTGTTCATCGTACGTTCAAAATCAGCTATATCAATAGGTTTACTTATAAAACCATCAAAACCTTCACGCATAAACATCTGTCTTGCACCGCTTATCGCATTGGCAGTAAGCGCGATAATACATATATTCTCCATTCGTTGCAATGCCATATCTTTGAGTCTTTTCATTGCTTCGACTCCATCCATTTCCGGCATCATATGATCCATAAATATAATGTCGTAATTGTTGTTTGAAAATTTTTCCAATGATTCTTTACCGCTTGTTGCTGTGTCAACTATCATATTGTATTCTTTGAATATTCCGGACGCTACAACAAGATTCATCGGCTCATCATCAACGACAAGAACTTTGATTCCATCAAGCACAGGTTTTGAGTCACCCTTTGCATTCGGCATTTGCTTTATGCTTGTGTCACCATTAAGAATCTTAACAACCGGATATGCATAGATAGGCTTAGGCATAACAATTACCCTGCTGTCTGAACCTACCGTGAATCCATCATGAGCCGATACCGCAACTGCAATATTGTCTTGAGAAACCTTGTCAAAGAAATCATGCGCCGATAAATATTCCTCCTCACCCATAAAAATATGTGTAATATTGCCACGTTCCAATAGTTTTTTCAGTTCAGTGATACTTGGAGCAAAATACAGATTAACTCTACACGCCGACGAAATATTGGTTGCCATATTCTTATAAAACTCTCTGATTTCCGGAAGATTGTATTTGCCCGGAATAACATGAAATACAGCATTTATAAAGTTCTTTGAGTTAACCGATAGACATGCAGCCGGCTCAATAATCTCCTGTGCAATACTAACATGTACAGTTGTTCCTCTACCCTTTTCGCTGTCTATAGAAACAAAACCGTTCATTTTTCTGACAAAACCATACACAATAGGTAATCCTAGTCCGATACCGCCCGTACTTCTGTTTCTTCTTCTATCAATCTGATATATACCTTCAGAAATCTTATCAATATCTTTTCTTGACATACCTATACCGGTATCTGTCACTTCAATAGTAAGGTTGAGTCCGTAGTCATGCCTTATGCAAGAAACCTTAAGATATACACCACCACGTTTTGTGAACTTAATCGCATTGCTTAATAAATGTCTTATTATCTTTCTGATTTTATTACAATCACCTTTTAACATAGTAGGAACATTCGGATCCAAGTCCACTATAAGTTCAAGACCGTTATTATTCTCTTTAATATTATATTCAGCAATAATATCATTAAGGAGTGACAATATCATGTACCTGTCCTCCTCAAGTAAAACATCGCCTCTTTGGATTTCGCTGTAATCCTGAATATCTTCAATCTGACTCGAAAGGCGAAGTCCTGCATCCCTTATTGATTCAACATCTTTCCTACTTTCCTTATTAAGAATAATCGTTGAAAGACCGTTAATTACATTAACCGGTGTTCTAAGTTCATGCGAAATATTGACAAGGAAATCCTCCATTTCCAATTTGTCATATTCCTTCTCTTTGTTCCTACGCTTTAATTCGTCGCTATCCCTATGAATGCTTTTAACAACTTCACACAGTACTCTGTATATACAAAACATAGAAACAATATGTAAAATGATTCTCGAAATATTAAGTGAATCGAATACAAAATCAGGTGATTTTAATGCAAGATATATCTGCATTATTATTATGAGGGAAAACTCAACAAGAATTAACGTAAGTAATTCCTTACGTTTGAAAAGAGTTATCGTAACCATCAAAAGAGTTGATATTACAACAACATCAAAGAAACTCGTTGCATGTACACCATGAAAAAATGATACAAGCATAGAGAATATAATATAATAATTCTCTCTAAAAACCACACTTCCGCGCTGAGACATATGCACGGTCCATGCAGCAATAAGACCAATTACAATAAGGGGCGGAGCCCAAAACTCCCACCCCTGTGAAAGACTCTCAACTATTGCCCCTATGCATGCAACTGTAATTATCGAAAGGACAAAATTATGTACCCTTGCATTCTTACTAGTGTTATCGTCCAATACATTATACCCCCATCATAATATATCAAAACTGTTCTTTAATTTTATCAAGCAGCTTGTCTCTTGATGTATTCTTAAAGAAATATCCATCCCCATTAAGTTCAGTAAGTTCATTTAGAGTTTTTTCCGAATCAACACCGGTCAAAAATACAATCGGAATACCGGAAAGTTCCGAGTTTTCCTTAATCATTCCAAACACCTGTGGTCCGTTAAATACCGGCATTTCATAGTCAAGCAATATTAGATCTACTTTGTTTTTTTCAAGAAATGAAACCACTTCGGAGCTTTCATTTATCATGGCAACCTTATAATAATCTTTTATCCATGCTTTGACAATTCGTGCATACGACGGATCATCGTCCACTATAAGAATGTTCTTTGTATCATCCTGCGTATCCTCATGTTTTATTGCCGACACAAGAGTATGCATATCAAGAGGTCTATCAACCCATGGATACTTCGAAAGAAACGGTACTTTCTCAATGAATTCAGTGTGATATTTCTGTTCCCCAATTAAAATAATATCAACTGTATTCTTAAAAAGAACATCCGAAATTCTTACTATCTCATCAAATGCCGAACTGTTATCCATAACATCCGCAGGAAGATACAGTAGATAAGCGTTCCCCACTCCACTTATCTCTGACTGCAAATCATCACCTTCAACCGTGATGACATTATATCCGAGTGCGGCAAGTTTCTTTTCTACAACCTTAAGTACGATACTATATTGATTAGATACAATAACAATACCCTTCTCCAAATAAACCACCCCTTTTCCCTTATATAACATTGTCAACCACACAACATTATTTGTCAAGTGAATTATAAGTTACCTCTTGCAAAAATCCTCGTATTGAGGGGACATTTCACGTAATTTACCTACGTGTTTTTTTAGGCAGTCCACAACATAGTCTATCTGACTTATTGTATTCTCAAAACCCAACGTAAATCTCACCGCTCCATAAGCAATATCATCAGGTAAACCTATTGCAAGTAGCACATGCGACGGCGACGAAGAGCCCGACGCACATGCCGAACCTGCTGAAGCACATATTCCGTCCATATCAAGCATAACTAGTAACGCCTCTCCCTGAACAAACTGAAAACTCATATTGACATTATTAGGAAGACGTCTTATTCTGTGCCCATTAAGTCTTACATACGGTATTTCCTTCATGATTTTCTCTATCATATAATTTCGTAGCTCAATTTCATGTTTTGCTCTTTCATCCATTGTTTTAAATGATTCTTCAACCGCTTTGGAAAGCCCTACAATTGCAGGAACATTTTCTGTACCTGACCGATTACCGCCTTCTTGAGCACCACCATGGATAAAACTTTCAACATTAACCCCTTTTCTAATATATAGAAAACCTATTCCTTTGGGTCCACCCAATTTATGACCACTTGCTGAAAGCATATCAATATTTAACTCATCAACATCAATGGGAATCTGTCCATATGCCTGAACCGCATCTGTATGAAATATAATATTATTTTTCCGAGCAATTTCTCCAATCTCTTTTATCGGTTCTATCACACCAATCTCATTGTTTGCACACATTACAGAAATCATTATCGTATCTTTTCTTATTGATGTCATAACCCTATCAGGTCTAATCAGTCCATTCTCATCAACATCCAGATAAGTAATATCATACCCATGCTTGCATAGAAAATCACATGTATGCAATATCGCATGATGTTCAATTTTTGAAGTTATAATATGTCCTTTTCCATGTATACATGCACAACCCTTTAGCGCCCAGTTATCAGCCTCCGTACCTCCTGCTGTAAAATATACATTTCCCGAAGAAGCATTTAAACTTTTAGCAATATTCATCCTACATTCTTCAATTACTGCTCTGTTTTTCTGAGCTATTGAATAAATGCTCGACGGATTCCCGTACTGCTTTGTAAAATACGGAAGCATCGCCGAGACAACTTTCGGCCCGGTTGATGTGGTTGCTGCGTGATCCATATAAATAATCTGTTTATCAGTCATCCTTTCACCTCTATTCTCACCGTTTCAAAAAAAGGAATAATCTAATTCCACATGCATAATATTGTTTTAAGCCGGTTTTACAGGACGAAATATATGAACAAATTATTGTCAAAAAACATAAACAATCCAATCTTAAAAGGAACTATTATTCTGACGATTACCGGTCTTTTAACAAGATTAATGGGATTCTATAATAGAATATTCTTAAGCAATTTAATTGGTGCGAAAGAACTCGGAATATATCAACTAATTTTTCCTGTTTACATGATAATATTCTCAATGACAACGCTTGGCAACGAACTGGCACTCACACGCATAACCTCCGAATATGTCGGAAGAAATGATATTAAAAATGCAAGAGTTTTTCTAAAAGTATGCCTGTATATAAACTGTATTCTGGGATTTTTAGCAGCTATATTTTTATATCTTTATTCTGAAACAATTTCAATTAAATTCTTAAATGCAGATTCCTGTGGCAACTGTCTTAAAGTAATAAGTTTCGGAATCCCTTTTATGGCTGCAAAAGGAGCTATTCATGGATATTTTCTAGGGCTTGAACGTTCAGATGTTCATGGCATTTCGGATTTCATAGAACAAACAGCGAAAATCGCAGGAG